>JBCDAU010000036.1:0-55595 GCA_039185015.1 Actinomycetota bacterium | reverse complement strand
TGCATCGCCACGTGCTCGGCTGGGGTGACGGCGAGGTGCTCGCTCGCGACCACCAGCTCGTTGGTCAGGTCGGTGGCGAACCACCCCGGATCGTCGGTGTTGACGCAGACGTTGACCCCGGCGTCGAGCAGCGGCCGCAGCGGGTGGGCGGTGAGATCGTCGACGACACCGAGCAGCAGGTTGCTCGTCGGGCAGACCTCGAGCATCACCCGGCGCTCGGCGAGCTCGGCGACGAGCGCGCCGTCCTCGATCGACCGAACGCCGTGGCCGAGTCGGTCGGCACCGAGGTCGTCGAGCGCGGACCGGACGCTCTCGGGCCCGACCGTCTCGCCGGCATGGGGCACCGAGGCGAGCCCGAGCGCCTTGGCCCGACCGAACTGCTCGGCGAACCAGCCGGCCGGGAACGGGACCTCGTACCCGCCGAGCCCGATGGCGACCGTGCCTGCGGGAGCGTCGGGCCCGGCGAGCAGATCGGTCGTGGTCGTCGACTCGGGGGTCTCGAGGTCGCGGGGAATGTCGATGACCCAGCCGAGCTCGACCCCCATGGCCGACACGCGTCGCCGGCCCTCGTCGAGCGCGGCGCGGTAGTCGGCTGGACTCAGCGCCCCGGTCAGGTGGGTGTAGGCCGTGGTCGTCGCCTCGGCGTAGCGAACCCCGTGGCCGAGCAGGTCCTCGCCCAGACCGACCACGACATCGACGAGGTCCTCGCCGGTGCGGATCAGGCCCAGTCCGAAGATGTACTGCCGAGCGAAGTCGGGGAAGTCGACGAAGCTGAACGCCTCGGGGATCCCGTCGGGCCAGATCTCGGTCGTGTCGACCTCGTGGCGCTCGCTCAGGTGCGTCACCGTGGTGGGGGAGAGCGACCCCTCGAGGTGGACGTGGAGCTCGACCTTCGGGAGGCGTTCGAGCCACTCGCGGCGGGGTGAGTCGGTCATCGGTGCAGTCTCTCGGTGACGCGAACCGGATGCGACGAATTTCATCGACTCCACGATCGGTGAGCGAGTTCGGCCCGCTGGGCCTGCCGGGTCGACGCGCCGTGACCCACCCCCTGCCCGCCACACGCTGCGTGCGGCCCGCCGGACGCCGGTGGCCTTGACAGCGTCGAGCTGCCGCCCCACGTGGGCGGGGTGCCCCGGACCCCGGCACCGCTCTGGCCGCCGAGTGTGCTGAGATCGGCACGTGGAGCGTTCGTCCGAGCGTTCAGCGTGGCAGCGGACCGACAGGGCGGAGTTCGACGGATGGTGAGACGACGCCGAGGACACGTCGCCGCCGCGCTGCTGCTCGCCGTGGTCGCGACCGTCGTGCCCCTCCCTGCGGGCGCCCAGGTCATCCGACCGACCCCTCCGGCGATCGAGAACGCCACCGACGGCTACTGGATGCTCGACGCCGACGGCTGGGTCTACGCCTTCGGCGCGGCGGTCGATCTCGGCAACCCGTCCGCGCTGATGGAGGACCGGCGAGCCCTCGACCTCGTTGAGCACCCGGGCGGGCGTGGCTACTGGGTCCTCGCCGACGACGGGGCCGTCTACGCCTTCGGTGAGGCCCCCTACCTCGGTGGAGGACTCGCCGACGTCGGGCTCCTCCCGGGAGAGCGGGCGGCGACGATGTCGGCCACCCCGAGCGGCAATGGCTACTGGATCTTCACGGACGCCGGACGCGCCGTCGGCTTCGGCGACGCCGTCCACCACGGCGACCTCGTCGAGCTCGGCCTCGGCGCCTCGCTCAACGGGCCGATCGTCGACGCCGTCGCCCAGCCCGACGGCAGCGGCTACTACCTCGTCGGGACCGATGGCGGCGTGTTCGCCTTCGGCACGGCCGCCTTCGCCGGCTCGATGGGATCCATCTCGCTGAACGCCCCGGTCAACGGGCTCGTGCCCGACGAGGACGGCGTCGGCTACCGCCTCGTCGCCTCCGACGGGGGCGTCTTCGCCTTCGGTGCCGACTTCCGCGGCTCCATGGGGTCGGTGCCGCTGAACGCCCCGGTCGTCGGGATGATCGCGTATGGAGACGGGTACTTGATGGTCGCCAGCGACGGCGGCATCTTCAACTTCTCGAACCGTGACTTCGTCGGCAGCCTCGGCGGGCAGGCCGTGCCGGCACCGGTGGTCGACGTCGCCGGGGTGCCGGAGTCGGGTCCGACCGGCGACGGCGCAGCGCTGCCGCCCGGCACCCAGCCCGGGGACTCCGTCCCCGTCGGACCCGGTGTCGGCGATCCGCCGGTCGCGTCGATGAGGATCACGCCGTCGAGCGCCTCGGCTGCGACGGTGAACTTCGACGGACGCGCCTCGTTCGACCCGGATGGGACGATCCTCAGCTGGCACTGGGACTTCGGCGACGGCTTCGTCGGCACCGGTCCGACCGTCGACCACACGTACACCGCACCCGGTCGCTACCTCGTCCTGCTGACCGTCAGCGACGACGACGGCCGTGCCGCCCTCGTGTTCGACCACGTCGACATTGCCGGCCCGGTCAGCTTCCAGCGGCTCTCCACCGAGGGCGGCACGTTCCCCGAGCCGCCCGAGCACCGCGACCAGACCCTCGCCCTCACCGCCGACCTCAGCGGCGACGGCATCGACGACATCGTGATGGGTGGTCGTCGCGGCGCCCGCAACTCGATGGTCTGGTTCGAGCGGACCTCGACCGGGTGGACGCGTCACACCATCGAGTCGGACTCGCTGCGCATCGAGGCCGGCGGCGCGGCGGCAGACATCGACGGCGACGGCGACCTCGACCTCGTCGCCGGCGGCGACACCACGGACGACCGCCTCTGGTGGTGGGAGAACCCCGGGCGCACCGACGTGTCCCGCTGGACCCGTCGGGTCATCAAGGACGGCAGCGGCAACCAGCACCACGACCAGCTCTTCGCCGACATCGACGGCGACGGCCGACTCGAGCTCGCCTTCTGGAACCAGAAGGACGGCAACGCCCTCCGCGTCGCCGAGATCCCCACCGACCCGCGGGCCGGTGAGTGGCCGAGCACGGTGATCTTCCGGGGTGCCTCCGTCTCCGAGGGTCTCGCCAGCGCGGACATCGACAGCGACGGTGTGGTCGACCTCGTCGGCGGCGGCCACTGGTTCTCCTCCGACGGCGACGGCACGTATACGACCCACGAGATCGACGCCGCGATGAGCGCGACCCGCGTCGTCGCCGGCCAGTTCGCCGTCGGCGGACGACCCGAGGTGGTGTTCGAGTCGGGCGACGCCGTCGGACCGTTCCGGATCTACGAGTGGGACGGCGCGGCCTGGGTCGGTCGTGACCTCGCCGACGAGGACAGCGACCACGGCCACACCCTCGAGGCCGGGGACGTGAACGGCGACGGCCACCTCGATCTGCTCGCCGCCGAGATGCGGCTGTCCGAGGACGCCGATCCGCAGGTGCGGGTCCTCTACGGCGATGGGCTGGGTGGCTTCGAGACGCAGGTGGTCGCGGGAGGCGTGGGCATCCACGAGGGACGGCTCGCAGACGTGGACGGTGATGGTGATCTCGACATCGTCGGCAAGCCGCTGCGCCCCGACGACCCGTCGATGACCGTGTGGCTCAACACGGGTCCGTCCGTCGATTGGCACCGACACGTGCCCGACGAGGCGATCCCGTACCGGACCGTCTTCGTCCGTCACGGTGACGTCGATGGCGACGGGCTGCCCGACCTGTTGACCGGTGCCTGGTGGTGGCGCAACCCCGGAGTGCCCGGAGGAGCGTGGGAGCGCAACGAGATCGGTGGTGACCTCCGCCAGGTCTACGTGGTCGACGACGTGGACGGCGACGGGGACCTCGACGTGATCGGTGGAGACGCCACGGGGTCCGGTTGGGACGGCGACCTGCGCTGGGCCGAGAACGACAGCGACGGCGACTTCACCGTGCGCTCGAACATCGAGCGCGCAGACGGTGCGCTCGTGCAGGGCGCGATCGTCGCCGAGCTCGTCCCCGGAGTGCGCCAGCTGCTGCTCTCGTTCAACGACGGCGTCGGTGGTCTTCAGGCGGTGACGATCCCCCCGGCGAACGCCGTCCGCACCGAGACGTGGCAGCACTCGCAGCTCTCGCCGACCGTGGTCGGTGAGGAGCTCGCGCTCGGCGACTTCGACGACGACGGCGACATCGACGTCTTCGACGGCGAGGCGTGGTTCGGCAACAACGGCGGCGCGCTGACGCGACTCGCCATCGTCTCGATCGGGGCCGGTGAGCCCGACCGGGTCCGTGCCATCGACGTGGACGGTGACGGCGACCTCGACACCGTCGTCGGGTTCGGCCACGACGACCAGGGCCGCGTCCGCTGGTACGAACAGGGTGACCATCCGGCGATCCCGTGGACCGAGCACGTGATCGACGATCTCGGCGCGGCGAGCCCGCTCAGCCTCGACGCCGGCGATCTCGACGGCGACGGCGACGTCGACCTCGTGGTCGGCGAGCACACCAACCCCGCCGTCGAGGGGCTGCGACTGATCGTCTACGAGCGCGTCGGTGACGCCTTCGTTGCTCGGGCCGTCGAGGCCGGCGACGAGCACCACGACGGCACCCAGCTCGTCGATCTCGACCTCGATGGCGACCTCGACGTCGTGTCGATCGGCTGGCTGCACCGTCGCCTGCTGATCTACGAACAGGTCGGGTGAGCGGGTCGGCCACGATGGAGGCGTGAGCGCCGACATCGGCTCGAAGATCTGGTGGCGTGCCGAGCTGCGTCGTCGCCGCATCCGGCCGGGACCGATCCGTTCCGCAACGGTCTGTCGGGCGCTGCGACCGATGCTCGATCAGCTCGACGGCATCGTGGTCGCGTATCGGGCGCTGCACGACGAGGTCGACCTCGGCCCCCTGCTCGGCTCGACGCCCGAGCGCTTCGCGCTGACGAGGACCCCGGACGCCGGGGAGCTCACCGTGCACCCGCTCGACGGTCGGGAGGAGCGCCATCGGTTCGGCTTCCTCCAGCCCGCGGCCGACGCCGTCATCGTCCCGGACCAGCGAGTCGCTGCGGTGCTCGTGCCGGGGCTCGCCTTCGCCCCGGACGGTGCTCGACTGGGCCGCGGTGCCGGCCACTACGACCGGTTCCTCGCCCGCCTCGACGAGCGCGTGCTGCGGATCGGGGTCCTGACCGCGGCGTCGCTGGTGCTGCGACTGCCGACCGAGCCCCACGACCGGCCGATGACCCACCTCGTCACCGAGGCGGGTGTGATCGAGGTGTGATCAGGTGCTCGCGCCGACGACGAAGAGCGTGCGTCGGGCCATCGTGACCGCATGGTCGGCGATGCGCTCGAGGTAGCGGGTCAACAGCGCGAGGTTCATCACCTCGGAGGCGGTGATGCTGTCGGCGTCGCCGGCAGCGATGATCAGCTCGGCCAGCTCCTCGACCGCTTCGTCGACCCGGTCGTCGGCGGCGGAGATGTCGGCGGCCAGGCGTTCGTCGCGGGTACGGAAGGCCGTGACGGCCAGCCCGTAGACCGTGTCGACGAGCGCGGCGATGTGTGCGATGAGGTCGCGCAGCTCCCCGGGGAGCCGTTGCGCGTCGACGCGGAGCACCTGCCGGGCGATGTGGCCCGCGAGGTGTGCCGAGCGGTCCAGTTCGGCGGCGAGTCGGATCAACGCCACGATCAGGCGGAGATCACCGGCGACCGGTGACTGGAGCACGAGCGCGGTGGCGCAGCGCTGGTCGAGCTCGCGACTGCGCTCGATGATGCGGCCCTCGATGCTGGTCGCGTCCTCGGCCAGCTGCGGGTCGTTCTCGAGGAGCGCGTTGACGGCCGTGAGCAGCGTTCGCCTGACGTCGTCGGCCAGCTCCCCGCACTCGATGGTCATCGCCTCGAGCTCTTCGTCGAATCCGGACCGAGCGGCCATGACTGAAGTATGACGCCTCCGAGACCGCGACCGGCCACGTTCGCCATGGCAGCCTGCGGCCATGGAGGGCTGCGTGTTCTGCCGGATCCTCGACGGTGACCTGCCGGCCGAGATCGTGTTGGACGAGGGCCCGGTCGTCGGCTTCCTCGACCACCGACCACTGTTTCCCGGGCACGTCCTCGTCGTCCCCCGGGGTCACCACGAGACGCTCGCCGACCTCCCGGCGGAGCTGGTCGAGCCGCTGTTCGCCCAGGTGCAGCGGTTGAGCCGCATCGTGCCCGAGGTGCTCGGAGCGACCGGAGCGTTCGTGGCCAACAACAACATCGTCAGCCAGAGCGTCCCGCACCTCCACGTCCACGTCGTCCCCCGACGGTTCAAGGACGGACTTCGGGGGTTCTTCTGGCCCCGGGTCGACTACGACGACGACGACCACCGCCGCGAGGTCGCCGACCGCCTCCGCGAAGCGATCGGTTGAGCGGAGCTACTCGCCGGTGGCGACCGCTCGGTCGGGGTCGGCCGACCACTGCGACCACGAACCGACGTAGAGGCGGGCGTCGTCGATCCCCACCGCCTCCATGACCAGCAGGTCGTTGCAGGCCGACACGCCGCTCCCGCAGTAGGCGATCGGGGAGTCACCCAGGTCGGCGTACCGCTCGGCGAGCGCGTCCAGGCCGAGGAAGCGACCCTCGGCGTCGAGGTTGTCGGCGAACGGTCGGTTGATCGCGCCCGGGACGTGCCCCGCACGCGAGTCCATGGGCTCGGTCTCGCCTCGGAAGCGATCTCCGGCGCGGGCGTCGATCACGGTGCCGCCGGCCGCGAGGTGGGCGTCGACGTCGTCGGCCGTGACGAACCGGTCGGTCGGCCACGGCCGCTCCTCGAAGTCGCCCGGCTCGGGGGTCGGGCTCGGCCCGGTCTCGAGCTCCGTGGGCCAGGCGGCGAGACCGCCGTCGAGCAGCGCCGCCGGATGGCCGAGCCATCGCAGCATCACGACGAGTCGCCCGGCGACGCCGCCGGCCCGGTCGTCGTAGGCGATCACGGGCCGGCCCGAGTCCACGCCGAGCGAGCGCATGCCCTCGGCGAAGGTCGCCGGGTCGGGAAGCGGGTGCCGTCCCTCGGTCGGCGACGCGGGGGACGACAGCCAACGGTCGAGGTCGACGAACACGGCGCCCGGGAGGTGGCCGGCCTCGTAGGCGGCGCGGCCATCGCTGCCGTCGAGGTACCAGCGGACGTCGGCGATGACCGGGACCGCTTCGAGCTCACCGAGCTGCTCGACGGTGATGATCGGCCCGAGCACGGCGTCAGGCCTGACCGAACATCATCAGCCACTGCTCCTTGGTCGACGGCCGGAACACGTAGTTCTGCTCCTTGGTGGCACCGATCGTGGCGGACGAGGCGATCGAGTACTTGTGGCCGGGGAAGAGGATGGTGTCGTCGGGGAGCGACGCGAGCCGCTGGAGCGAGTCGTACATCTGCTCGACGTCGGAGCCGGGCAGGTCGGTGCGGCCGCACCCATCGAGGAAGAGCGTGTCGCCGGCGACGAGCATCCCGTCGACGAGGAAGCACTGGCTGCCGGGGGTGTGGCCAGGCGTGTGGACGAGCTCGATGTCCACCTCGCCGACCGTGACGACGTCGCCGGCGCCGTGGAGCTCGAGGTCGTTGGCCGACACGTTCGTGACCTTGCGAACCCACTCGGCCTCGTCCTCCTGGACGTGGATCTTCATCCCCTCGGCCTCGAGCAGTCCCTCGATGCCGGCGATCGAGTGCCCCATCATCGAGCCGCCGATGTGGTCGGGGTGGTAGTGCGTGGCGAGTGCTCCGACGAGCCGCATGCCGTCGGCGCCGGCGATCTCGACCAGCTCGTCGGGGGCGTAGGCCGGATCGACCACGACGGCCTCGCCCGACTGCCGGTCACCGATCAGGTAGACGAAGTTGACCATCTGCTGCGCGAGCGGGTCCTTGGTGGCGAAGTCGCGCCCCGACAGCAGCTGGCGGAAGTAGATCCGGTCCGACATGGCGTCATCGTAGGTGGCGTCGTCCGAGCCGCCGAAGGCCGCTCGGACGGGCGATGCTCCGGGGCGTCGATCTGTCGGACATGATGATGACGATGCCCGCGCCACTCGAATCGAACCGAACGGCGCGTTGAGGAACCGGGCACTCCGCTTCGTCGTCTACGCCGCCATCGGCGTCGCCGTCGGCCTGCTGGTCGCCGCGTTCGACTACGTCGCCGTCGAGGTCGTGCTCCACCAGGTCTCGCAGTTCGACACCTGGCAACTGGCCGTCGCCCCCGGCATCGGTCTGGCGCTGACCGCCGGGATCCTCCGCTACCTCGGCGGCGGTGCTCCGACGGCGACCTCCGAGGAGTTCATCGCCGCCTACCACGACCGTCACGACCGACTCCGTCTCAAGCACCTCCCGGTCCGCCTCGCGGCCGGTGTGGCGACCGTCGGCTCGAACGGTGCGCTCGGCCTCGAGGGTCCGTCGATCTATGCCGGTGGCACCGTCGGTGCGTCGTTCCAGCATCGGCTCCGTTGGCTCTTCGCCGACAAGGACAACCGGATGCTGATGGTCGCCGGCGCCGCCGCCGGCGTGGCCGCCGTCTTCAAGACGCCGGCGACCGGCATCCTCTTCGCCCTCGAGGTGCCCTACAAGGGTGATGTCGCTCGGCGGGCGCTGCTCCCGGCGCTGATCGCGTCCGCGACGTCGTACCTGACGTTCGTCACGCTCATCGGGACCGAGCCGATCTTCGCGATCACCCAACGGGAGTTCGACAACCCGGCCGGTACCTTCATCCGTGAGCGGGTGCTCGACTTCGACCTCGGCGAGCTGGTCGCCGCGGGTGTGCTCGGGCTCGTCGCCGGCCTGGGGGCGCTGGGCTTCGCTCGGGCGATGCTGTGGGTGAAGGGCGTCGAGAAGTCGGTGGCCTGGTGGAAGCGGTGGGCTGTCGCGAGCGTGATCCTCGGCGTGCTGGTGCCGTTCTCGGTCGGGGCCTTCGACGAGCCACTGTCGACCGGGGAGGCCAACGACCTCCTCCAGTGGGTCGCCTTCAACCCTGACAGCACGGTCCTGTTGTTGGCCGCGCTCTTCGCGGTCCGGATGGTCGCCACCCTCGCGACCCTCGGCGGGGGTGGTGTGGGCGGCGTGTTCATCCCGCTCACGATCCAGGGCGCCATCCTCGGTGGGCTCGCGGGTGAGGTGCTCTTCGAGCTCGACCTCGTCGACGCGGGGACCGCCACGATCCTCTTCCCCGGCATCGGCATCGCCGCGTTCCTCGGCGCCGGCTATCGAACCCCACTCGCGTCGGTGATGTTCGTCGCGGAGTCGACGGGCCAGACGAGCTTCGTCGTCCCGGCGTTGATCGCCACGGCCGTGTCCCAGGTGGTCATGGGGTCCTGGTCGGTCTCGGCCTTCCAGCGCGACACCCGCACGGGGCACCTCGAGCGCCGCTTCGGGCTCCCGCTCGGCTCGGCCCTCGAGAAGGACCCGCACGTCGTCGCCCCCGACTGCACGATCGCCGAGTTCGTGTGGGACCACGCGCTCGTCTACCGGGAGCTCCACGTGCCGGTCGTCGAGGAGGGCAAGTATCTCGGCATGGCCCACCTCCACGACGTCAACGAGCTCGACCGCGACCACTGGAGCGATCTGCGCGTGGCGGAGATGATGCACACCAACAGCCCCACGGCACGGCTCGCCTGGACGCTGCGTCAGGCGACCGCGGTGATGGAGCGCGAGGACGTCGAGGTGCTGCCCGTCGTCGGCGACGACGACGAGTTCCTGGGAGTGGTCACCGCCGATGCGATCCTCCGCCTCGACGAGATCCTGGGAGAGACCGGCCGGTGAGCGACCTGCGAGTTCCCGACGAGCCCCCGCTCGGGCGTCGGGCCGGCATCGATCTGTTCGACGCCATCGGCACGACCCGCTCGATCCGTCGCTTCCGCGACGAGCCGGTCGACGAGGAGGACCTCGCCACGATGCTGTTCGCGGCGTCGCGGGCGCCGACGGGCTCGAACCGCCAGCGGGTCCGGTGGCTCGTGCTCCGCGACGGGCCGAGCGCGCTCGAGGCCCGCCGCCTCCTCGGTGGCGCCGCTCGGCAGCTGTGGGGCGGCAAGCGGGCCGACGACGGCTACGACGAGGGCAGCGGCGTCGAGGCGTCCTCGCCGAAGGCGCGCATGGCCCGGACCATGGCCGAGTTCGTGGACGGCTTCGAGCGCATCCCGGTCATCCTCCTGCCCGCGTTGGTCCGCTACCGCGACCCGACGCCGACCGAGGGCGCATCGGTCTACCCGGCGGCCCAGAACCTGCTCCTCGCCGCCCGCGGCCTCGGCTACGGCGGCGTCATCACGATGTTCCAGGGATTCGTCCACGACGAGCTGTGCGAGGTGCTCGGCGTGCCCGATGGTGTCGCGCTCGCGGCCACCATCGGCCTCGGCCGTCCGGTCGGTGGTCACGGACCGGTCCGGCGTCGACCACTCGGCGACATCGTGTTCGATGATCGCTGGGAGGCTGCTGCGGCCTGGGCGACCGAGCCCGAGGGGACGACGCACAGCGCCTTCGAGGGCCGGCCATCCAGTTGAATCACCGCGGTCCGACCCGGTCCCGGCCGTATCCTCGTCGGCCGTGACCGCTCGCATCGGCTACCTCGGCCCGCCCGGCACCTTCACCGAGCAGGCCCTCCTCAGCCAGCCCGACCTCGCCAAGGCCGACCTCGTCGCCATGGAGACCATTCCCGACGTCCTCGCCGCCGTCGGAGCCGGTGAGCTCGACCTCGGCTTCGTGCCGATCGAGAACGCCATCGAGGGCACGGTCAACGTCGCCAACGACACGCTCGCCTTCGAGGCCGATCTACTGATCCAGCGCGAGGTCGTGATCGACATCCACTTCCATCTGCTGGCCGTGCCCGGAGCGACCCTCGACGGCATCACCGAGGTGCTGTCCTACCCGCACGCGCTCGCCCAGGTGCGCGGGTGGTTGCGCTCGACCCTGCCCGACGCCGACGTCAACGCCGACACCTCGACCGCCGAGGCCGCCCGGCACGTCGCCGAGACCGGTGCGCCCCACCGCGCTGCGGTCTCGAACGCGCTCGCCGCCGAGCTCTACGGCCTGGAGCCGGTCGCCAGCGACATCGCCGACCACCCAGGCAACCAGACCCGGTTCGTGCTCGTGTCCCGAGCAGGGATCCCGGCGCCGACCGGTCACGACAAGACCAGCCTCGTGATCTACCAGCGGGCCGACGCCCCTGGGTCGCTCCTCGCGATCCTCCAGGAGTTCGCTGCCCGGCGGATCAACCTCGTGAAGCTCGAGTCACGGCCGACCCGCCAGGGTCTCGGTGACTACTGCTTCATGCTCGACCTCGAGGGCCACATCGCCGACGAGGTCGTCGGGGACTGCCTCGTCAACCTCCGGGCGAAGCAGCAGGACGTGAAGTTCCTCGGTTCCTACCCGGCCGCCGGGGACCGGGCCGAGGAGAGCCGGGACGACGCGACCGAGGCGTGGCGCGAGGCGACCGGCTGGATGGCAGACCTCCGGGACAGCGTCGCCGACGACTGACCGCCGACAGCGGGACCCTGAGTGGGCCGCTGCATCGACACGGCATGGTTGGAACCCTCTGGGCACGGCGGTGGGCGCCGGGCCGACGGGTCGAGGTCGGCGCGGTTCGCCGAGCGGCGGTGGCGTCCTCGTCGGCCTGGTGACGATCGACCTCGTCGCTGTGATCGAGGTGCTCCACCACACCCTCATGCTCGCCGTCGGCGTCGGGCTGGTCGGTCGTGCGGCAGCGAGCGGCGATCGTCGGGCGCTCGCGATGGCGGCACTGCTGGCGGGATCGGTCGACGACGTCATCGACCTCATGAACCACGTGACGGGACTCCTTTCGCTCGTGGTCATGGTCTCTGTGCTCTGAACGCCGTCGATCAGCGGCCTCGAACGGGCAGCGGCCGGCGCGCTCGCCGGGGAGCCTGGGCGATCGGCTATCTGGCGACGGGGATCGGCGCCTGGGTGGTCGCGGCGATCGCCACGTCGCCGAGCGCGGTGATCGACGAGATCCGTGAGCAGTTCGCGTTCCGCATCGACGGCGAGGCCGAGGGGATCAGCGATCGCGCCGGTGCCGGCCTGGGCGACGTCGTCGACGCCTGGTTGGACCCCCGCTGGCGCGACTGCTCATCGTCCTGGTGGTCATCGCTGCGGCGCTCACCGCACGTCAGGCGGTCGTCCGGCGAGTCGATCTCGCGGTCGGCCTCGCTGCAGTGGCGCTCCCGATCGTCTTCGCTCTGGTCGCGAACAACCATCGCCAGGTGCACTACTGGTTCGAGTACCGATCGCTCGGCCTCGGGGTGACGGCGCTGATGCTCATGTGGTGGGCGCGTCACGATGCGGACGTGACGATCGACGTGCGTGCCGGCTCGGAGGTGGAGTCGCCGGAGACCGATCCCGCGCTCGCGTGAGGCGTCGATAGCCTCGGCATCTCGGGAGGGATGGCAGAGCGGACGAATGCGACGGTCTTGAAAACCGTTGGGCCTCCGGGTCCCGTGGGTTCGAATCCCACTCCCTCCGCCACTGTGCCGTGTCACGACAGTCGTTTGCGCCGAGTCCCCCGTCCGGCGTGCGATCTCGCCCGGCCTCTCGTTCGATGCCCTTCTCGAGCGGGCAGTTCGTCGCGATGAGACGTCCGGCCGCGCTGGTCGTCGTGCGTCAGTTCGCCGTCGGTCAGGCTGTCGCCGCGTCGTCCTCTGGTCGGGGCGCGGCGGCGATCGTGGTGAGGAGCTCAGCGAGGTCGTGGGTGGCGGGGGGAGCGTGGGGTCGTACGCGGCAGATCTGAGCGATCCGCGGGAGTGTGGGCAGCCGAGCGGCGTGGATCCATGGTGCGGACCCGGGTCGGCGGTTGCGGGTGTTGAGCACGGCGACGCCCGCCCCTGCAGCCACGGCGGTGTTGAGCGCAGCGAAGGTGGGGCACAACACGGCGAGGTGATGGTCGATGCCGGCGTCGTCGAGCGCTCGCTGTCCGAGGTCGTGGTAGAAGCACGTCGGTCGAAACGTCACGAGTGGGAGTGATCGGCCGTCGTCGACGTCGTGAGGATGGTTGGTGCCGGTGATCCAGTGGAGGTCGTCGGTCCACGCGACCCGATCGGCGGGTTGGGCAGCCGTCTCGAGAACTTGGCAGGCGACCAGGTCGAAGTCCTCGTCGATGTAGGGGTACCTGAGCACCGCCGGGTCGACGTTCCATTCGATCGTGACGTGCGGATGAAGGCCGCGCATCTGATCGGTGAGCTCGGCGATCGTGTCGAGGAAGAACACCTCGTTCGTCAGCACTCGGAGCGTGATGGGGGCATCGACGGCGCCGAGTCGCCGCACGACGTCGTCGTGGGCGTGGACGAGGCCTCGGCCGGCATCGAGGACCCGCTTGCCGTGCGGGGTCAGTGCGATGCTGCGGCCGCTCGGACGGACGATCGGAGCCCCGGTGACATCGCCGAGCTTGCGCAGCCGAGCGCTCACTGCGGACTCGGACACGTGGAGGAGCTCGGCGGCGCGGCTGGCCGTGTCGGCCTCGTCGACCGCGAGCAGGGTTCGGAGCAGTTCCGGATCGAGCCGCACCATCACATTCTGCACTTCCATCGAAGAGTGCAGTCAGAGAGTTGACGGATTCCGCGGACTCGACCATCGGTACCGTCGACGAGCGTGGCAGGCCGACGGGCACTCGGGCGACCCCTGTCGGAGCAGTCCCCGAACGTGCTCGGTGCGGTCTACATGGTGATCGGTTCGCTCGGCTACGTCACCAACGATGCGCTCATCCGGGTGGCCGCCGACGAAGGCCTCGGCGTCTACCAGGCGCTGTGCTTGCGGAACATCGCCATGACGGTGCTGTTCGCAGGCATGATCCGGGCCCGCCGTCATGCGATCTCGTCTCGCCGCGTGTCGCGACCCGTCGCAGCACGAGTGGGCGCCGAGGTCGTCGCCACTGCGCTGTTCTTCGCAGCGGTCGTGCACCTGGAGTTCGCCAACGCTCAGACGATCCTGCTGGTCGTCCCCTTCGCCGTCACCCTCGTCGCCGGCACCATCGGCGACGAGACCGTGTCCGCATCCCAGTACGCAACCGTCGCCGCCGGTTTCCTCGGCGTCGTCTTGGTGGTGCAGCCCGGTGGCAGCGCGTTCTCGCCGTGGTCGATCGCCGTCCTCGGGGCGGCTGCCTGTCTCACCTTCCGGGAGTTCGCCACGCAGCGAGTCGACGACTCGATCCCGGCATCGTTCGTCGCGCTCGTCACCGCCGCCGCCATCGCCGTGATGACCGGCGTCCTCGCCGTCTTCACCGGCTGGAGTCCGTTGACCGGCCGGGCCGCCATCGTCGTGCTCCTGGCCTGTTGCTGCCTGATCGTCGGCTACGTCTTCACCATCCAGACCGTCCGAGTGGGCGACCTCAGCGTCTCGGCACCGTTCCGCTACACCACCCTGCTCGGCGCCGTCGTCCTCGGCTGGGCCTTCTTCGACGAGATCGCCGACACGCTCACTGTTGCCGGCTGCACCGTCATCGTCGTGAGCGGCATCGGCGCCATCCGCCTCGAGCAACGAACACACCGAGCAGCCGACGCCCCGGGTTAGACCGAGCGCACGCCGCCGCGACCCGGCGCCCGAGCGATCCCACCCGACAACGTCAAGGCGCCGATGACCGGCAGTTCTGGGCGCGCCGGATGTACCCGCTCGTTCCCGAAACGACTCCGGGGCAGGTCGGCCTGCTACTCCCTTGCGGCCGCCGACGGTTCAGCCGTCCGGCCGAGGGGTCCGCTCTGCTGCTGCGAGACGGGCGGCGGCGCCGTCGAGGAGCAGCGAGACGAGCTCGCTGGTCAACGTCGCCGGCTCGACGGTGACCAGCCGGGGCACGACCGCGGCGAGGTTGGTCATGTCCTGGGCGTGCTCGGCCATCATCGCCCCGAGCGCAGCGCCGCCACTCGGGTGATCGTCGGGCACGGGCTGTCGTCGCTCGTTCCGTAGCCGGGCCCCGATGAGCTCCATCAGCGCCAGCCACACGACGCCGGCGTCCTCGTCGCTGAAGCCAGCTCGGCGGAGCACGGCCAGGGTCCGGTCGGTGGTGATCCAGACCTGTGGATTGGGGTTGCCCTGCGCCGCGAGGTGATCGGCCACACCCGGATGCCGCCGTAGCACGTCGGCGAGGTTGTCGGCGAAGGCCTCCATCCACTCGCGCCAGTCGAGGTCGTCCGACGGGAGCGCGATCAGCTCGTGGACGCTGTCGAGTACGAGCTGCACGAGCTGCTGCTTGTCACCGACGTGGTGGTACACCGACGTCGGCCAGGTATCGAGCTCGGTGGCGAGACGGCGCATCGACAGCGCCTCGATGCCCTCCTCCCGCACGATCAGCACTGCGGCTTCGCGGATCTCCCTGGCGGTGAGCGGCGTGGATCGGCGCTTGGAGTTGATGGCGACCTCGCCTCCGTCGAGCGTCCGAGGCTACACCCGCTGGTTTCGGTCCTCGGCGATGTGACGTGCGTGTTTGGACAGCGTACAAACGGGTTGTACGGTGTCCAAATGACGCGACGTAGTCCTCCTTCACACACGAGGTCGAACCGGAGCGCCCGTCGGCGATCGGCGTTGGTCGCCGTCGCCCTGGTCGCCGTCGCCTGCGGGAGCGACGCCACCACCGACGACGAGCAGGATCGGCCCGCTGTCAGCGCCGAGGTAGCGCCGAGCGACGAGACCTCTGCTGCGAACGACGCGACCACGGCAACCTCGGCCGACGACATCGCGACCGTCGGCGAGTCGAGCATCGTGATCGAGGACGTGAGCGGACCCGTCGAGCTCCCGATCACCTCCGACGGTGTCCACGCGCTGGACGAGTGGACGGCGGTCGGCCTGTTGCTGCTCGGCATCACGCCATCGGTCGACGGGTTCTTCGAGGACAACGTCGTGGAGGAGCTCTTCGCCGCCGAGGGCCTCGACGTCGGGCCTCCGGGTGTGAACCTCGAGACCATCGCTGCCCGGCGCCCCTCACTGCTCCTCGGGATCGGCGAGCCGGTTCTGATCCAAGCCGAGTCGGACCTGGAGGACATCGCACCGACGGCGATCACGGAGTACACCGCCTCGTGGGACGACCAGATCGAGCTCCTCGGATCGATCACCGGTCGCGGCGACGAGGCCGCCGCCGTGGTCGAGACGATCGACTCCCGCATCACCGACCTCCGAACCCGACTCGAGCAGGAGGGCTTCGCCGGGCAGGAGGTCGCCGTCCTCCAGGTCTTCGGCAGCGCGATCTTCGCCCTCGGCCCCCTCACGCCGGCGGGAACGATCCTCGATCGTCTCGGCTTCGGGCGCACCGAGGCGCAGAGCGGCGATGGCGCCTTCGGCTTCATCACGCTCTCCGAGGAGACCCTCCCGGAGGAGACCGACGTCGACATCGTCCTCGGCATGCGAAGCCTGGCCTTCGGCGGCGACGACGAGACGATCTTCGACAATCCCGTGGTCGACACCGATGGCAAGATCGCCGCGACGGTCATCGGCGACTACTGGTTCGCCAACCACGCGCTCGCCTACTGGCTGATCCTCGACGACATCGAGGCGCTGCTCCTCGGCGACGGCACCCCCTCGACCGGGACGATCGAGGAGATCGATGCCGCCTGGCAGAGCCTGCGGTCTGCCGTCGCCGAGGTGCAGGCCGATGGGGGCTAGCTGCTCGGGCCGTCCCACTCCAGGAACGGTCCCGGGTCGTCGAATCCCTGCTCCGGTCCGAAGACGTGGAACAGGTAGTTCTCGAGCTCGTAGATGATCTCGTAGTACGCGTTGGCGAAGTTCCCCGTCGAGGGAACGATGTAGACGTTGCCGGCGGCGACGGCGTCGAGCTGGCTCCAGGCCGGGTCCGTTCGTTGATCCGGTGCGAAGTACTCGTCACTGCCCTCGAGCTGCCACTCGAGGAGCAGGGAGATGTGGGTGGGCTGTTCTGCGAGGACGGCCTCGGTCGAGAACTCCGCGAACTCCTGATCGGGCGTCTCGGGGTCGAAGACGCACGCCCCGACGAGGTCCAGGTCGTCGAGCAGGACGCACCAGTCGCTGATGCTCGTCCACCCCAGGTAGGTGTCCGGCGATCCGCTCCACAGCTGCAGGAGGCGCACGTCCTCGACACCTTCGATCTCGATATCGGCCAGCTGCCCGACGAAGTCCTGCCACTGGGCGATGGCTTGCTCGCCCTCGGCGACGCGGTCGGTGAGCGCGGCCAGATCGGTGGTGAGCTTCTCGGCGTTCTCCGCGAGGTTGCCGGAGTCGTCGATCACGTAGACGGGGGAGAGGATCTCGAACTGATCCAGCTCGTTCTCGGCCGTCGCGAGGTTGATCACGATGAGGTCGGGCTCTGCGGTCGCGGTGTCCTCGACGCTGACGGGGGCGAAGGTGATGCCGTCGATGTTGTCCTCGCCGTAGTAGAAGGCAGCTCGTTCCGGCTCGAAGAACGTCGCGACCGGCACCAGCCCGAGCTCGGCGAGCACCAGGGAGCACCCCGAGTCGCGACAGGCGATTCGCTCCGGGATCTCGTCCAGGGTCACGGTCCGGCCGAGTCCGTCGACGACCGACGCCGGAGCGCTCGTCTCGGCTTCGGTGGTCGTCGGAGCCTCGTCGGTGGTGTCGCTCGTCTCGGCTTCGGTGGTCGTCGGAGCCTCGTCGGTGGTGTCGCTCGTCTCGGCTTCGGTGGTCGCCGGCGTCGACGCAGATGCGTCGTCGGCGTCATCGCCGTCGTCGTCCCCGCACGCCGCCATGAACAGCACCGAGGCGAGGAGGACCGCCGAGAGACGGAGCATCCGGGGGTAGCGAGGGAGGGGGGCTTTCATGTCGTTCACTCCTAACGGTGGAGGGGGTGTGGGTGGTCCAGCTCTCCACGCGCGCGCCCATCGACTCGTCGCGCTCGACGCGGCGAGTCCGGGGTGTGATCGACCGCTCACCGATCGTCGGTGTGCTCGCTTCAGCTGGTCGGTGCGACAGATCGCCGCAGCGAGGGATGGGAACGGCTGACCGTCCTGGCGCCGCCCGTGCGGTCCTACAAGCTCGGGCCCTTCCACTCGACGAAGGGCCCGGGGTCCTCGAATCCTTGCTCTGGTCCGAAGACGTGGAAGAGGTAGTTCTCGAGCTCGTACATGATCTCGAAGAAGCCATTGGCGAAGTGGCCGGTGGTGGGAACGACGTAGACGTTGCCGGCGGCGACGGCGTCGAGCTGGCTCCAGGCGTGGTCCTGGCGTGCGTCGGGCAGGACGTAGCCGTCGGTGCCTGCGAGCTGCCACTCGAGGACGTAGGAGATGTGCGTCGGTTGTGCGTCGACGACGGCCTCGGCCGAGAACTCCGCGAACTGCTGGTCCGGGGTCTCGGGATCGAACAGGCACTCCCCGACGAGGTGCAGGTCGGTCAGCAACCCGCTCCAGTCACTGATGTTGGTCCACCCCTGGTAGCTGTCCGGCGCTCCTCCCCAGAGCTGCAGGAGTCGGACGTCCTCGGCCCCTTCGACCTCCAGGTCCGTGAGCTTCGCGACGAACTCCTCCCACTGCTTGATGACCTGCTCGCCTTCGGCGACCCGGCCGGTCAGCGCTGCGATGTCGGTCGTGAGCTTCCTGGCGTTCTCCACGAGGCTGCCGGTCGCGATCGCGTAGACGGGGAACAGCGTCTCGAGATCGGGCCGCACTCGGTCGAGCTCTCCGGTGACCACGAGGTCCGGCTCGAGCACCGCTTGCTCCTCCGCGGAGACGGGTGCGAACGCGATGTCGTCGACCGCGTCGTCGCCGAAGTACAGCGCTGCCCGCTCGGGCTCGAAGAACGTCGACACCGGCACGAGGCCGAGGTCGGCGAGCAGCATCGACGCCCCCGAGTTCCGACAGGCGATGCGCGCGGGCGTCTCGTCGAAGGTCAGCATCCGGCCGAGACCGTCCACGACGGTGAGCTGGTCCACGGCTTCGTCGGCGGGCGATGGCGCGGCTGCGGATGGGACGGTGGTGGTGTCGTCGTTCGTCGCGGGCCTGCCCTCACCGTTCACCTCGCCTCCGATCAGCCGTTCTGCCAGGTCGATCAGAGACTGCTCCGACGCATCGCGCCGTCGTGGCCAACTCCTCGACCGCATCGGCCACTTTCCGGTGTCGACGTGCGGATCCGGGTGGAGCGCGGCGGTCACGCCCGCGACGTAGTCGGAGGGCCCGACTCCCGTCTCGCTCTCGAACGCTCTCGCGAACGCCGTCGTCGAGGTGTACCCGGACCTCCTCGCGACCTCGCCGACCGGCAGGCCATCGGAGAGCAACCGCATGGCACCGTGAGCCCGGAGGCGGACCCGCCAGCGCCGGAACGTCAGGCCCGTCTGCTCGAGGAACAGTCGACGCAGCGTCCGCTCGCTCGCGCCGACCCTCGGCGCCCAGTCCGAGAGCTCCGAGACCGACGCGGGGTCAGCGACGAGGCCGTTCGCGACCTCCCGAGCTCGGGGATCGGTCGGAAACGTCAACGGCGCAGCGTGTGATGCGAAGGCGTCGAAGAGGTGGGTCACCACCGCAGACACGAAGTCGGCCGACCACGGTCGATCGGGATGCACCGCCACGTGGGCGAGCAACGACCCGATCACGTCGTCGAACTCGACGATCGAGACGCGTCGCCAGGCCGCCGGGCAGGAGCGGGCGACGAACGACGCCGTCCACCACGGCGACGACGCCTCCACCGTGTACGGCAGCCCGGCAGGGACCCAGAACCCCGACCTCGGGCCGACCATCGACGAGACCCTCGGCGTGCGGACCTCGAGCCCCGACCGGTTCGACCACACGAGCGAGTGATGCCCCTGGTCGAATCCGTCGGCCCCCTCGGCCTGGGCGGCACCGGGCGCCGGACGGTAGGCCGCGCAGCCGGCCAGCACGATCCCCTGAGCGGATTGGATGCGCATCCACGCACGCTAGTTCGGCTCGTCAGGCATCCTTAACACCAGCCATGTGGGCGTCGGTCCGGGTACCGTCGTCGGCGTGCGGGTCGCGGTGTTCAGCGCGAAGGCCTACGACGAGCAGTTCCTCGACGCAGCGAACGCCACGCACGGCCACGAGCTCCGCTACTACGAGGCACGGCTGACGGCCGACACCGCTCGCCTGGCGGCCGGGTGCCGCGCCGTGTGCGCGTTCGTCAACGACGACCTCGGCCCGATCGCGCTCGAGCGCCTCGCCGCCGCCGATGTCCGTCTCGTGGCGCTGCGGTCGGCCGGCTTCAACCACGTCGACCTGGAGGCGGCGCACCGGCTCGGGCTCACGGTGGTGCGCGTCCCGAGGTACTCGCCCCATGCCGTCGCCGAGCACTGCGTCGGGCTGGTCCTGTCGCTCAACCGGCACATCCACCGGGCGTACAACCGGGTGAGGGACAGCAACTTCTCACTGACCGGCTTGCTCGGGTTCGACCTCCATGGCCGCTCGGTCGGCGTGATCGGCACCGGCGAGATCGGCAGCCGATTCGCCGAGATCATGACCGGGTTCGGCATGACCGTCCTCGCTGCCGACCCTCGTCCCGACCCGCGGTTGCGGGGGCTCGGCGTCACGTACGCCTCCACCGACGAGGTGCTCGCCGGCAGCGACATCGTCTCGCTCCACTGTCCGCTCACCCCCGACACCCACCACCTCATCGATGCGAACCGACTCGACGCGATGGTCGACGGTGTCATGCTCATCAACACCAGTCGCGGCGCGCTGATCGACACCGACGCCGTGATCGACGCGCTCAAGTCCGGCAAGATCGGTCACCTGGGACTCGACGTGTACGAGGAGGAGGCCGACCTCTTCTTCGAGGACCTGTCGGACCAGGTGCTCCAGGACGACACCTTCGCCAGGCTGATGACCTTCCCGAACGTCCTCATCACGGGCCACCAGGCGTTCTTCACCCACGAGGCGCTGTCGACGATCGCGGACGTCACGCTGGGCAGCATCACGGACTTCGAACGAGGCGCACCCCTCGAGCACGTCGTCGGCCAGCGGTAGCGGACGATGGTCGCCGCTCGCTGAGCTCAGGGGACGTAGGGCAGCGACGAGTGGTGCAACACGATGCGCAGCACGCCGTCGGCGTCCTTCTGGTAGCCCCAGCTCTTGTCGACCTTCGTGACCCCGCCGTCCTTGTCGGTCATGATCACCCAGCCCATCCACATGCCCACGTCGCCGTCGATGAAGCTGGCCGCGGTCTCCGAGCGCACCTCGCGCCAACCCTTGATGCCGAATCCACCATCGAGTGGGAACGCCGGGTCGTGGCCGACGAAGTACGACAGGGCGCCCTGCTTGGTCGGGCGGAAGGTCTGCTCACCGCTCGCCATCGTCGGCTTGAACAGCACCGGGCCCATCCCGTACCCGTACGCCGCGTCGAGGATCCCGTCGGCGACGGGTCGAGCCGCATCGATGCCGCCGTCCTCGAACGCCTCGGCGATCGCGACCAGCCCATCGCCCCAGGCCTCTCGTGCGGCGGTGAGCTCGGACTCGGTGATCGGCATGGGGGGCGCTCCTTGCTCGGGTCGACCGCGGCGTCGACGCCGCATCCCCCGAAACGTAGTGAGCAATGGCGGCGGTGCCACACGGTCGGCGCTCGCCGCCCCGACGTCGGCGCTACCTGACGTGCGCAGACACCGCAGCGGGAACGCGGAGGGTGACTGCTTGGCAAGCCGAGGGGATCTGCCGATGGAGGTGCCATAGCCTTTCCCACCGGGCGCCGCACGAGGAGGTGAGCCCGTGAGCAGTGGCGGGTCCTTCCGCGGCGCCGTCGGATGGTCGTTCGTGATGACGGGCGGCCAGCAGATCATCACGCTGGTCATCACCTTCGTGCTCGCCGCGGTCCTCGGGCCGGAGGCCTTCGGCACGGTCGCGATGGCCGCGGTGTACGTCGCGTTCGCCCAGTTGATGGTGCGCCAGGGCATGGTCCCAGCGATCGTGCAGCGCAAGCGCATCACGACCGCCCACCTCGACACCGCGTTCTGGATGACCATGGCGATGACCACGGTCATGATGGCCCTGAGCGTCCTGCTGGCCCCGTGGTGGGCGAGCGTCAACGACCTGCCCGAGCTGACCACCGTGATCTGGTGGCTCTCGCTCACGATTCCGCTCAAGGGCCTCACCGTCGTGCAGGAGGGCCTCATGCGTCGTCGCATGAGGTTCAAGTCGTTGGCGGCCCGGACCAACGGCGCCGCGCTCATCGGTGGTGCGGTCGGGGTGATCGCCGCGTTCGCCGGCGCCGGCATCTGGGCGCTGGTGGCCCAACAGATCGTCGGCGCGCTCGTCGAGGTCCTCACCCTCTGGTGGGTGAGCGAGTGGCACGCCGGCCGCTTCTTCCGGCGGGAGGCCGCCCGCGATCTCCTCAGCTTCACCTCGGGCTCGATGCTCGCCTCGCTCGGCACGTTCGTGAACAACCGGGGCGATGCGCTGATCATCGGCCTCTTCTTCGGACCCATCGCCGTCGGCCTCTACCGATTGGCCGCCCGCATCGTGAACGTCGTCGTCGACGTGTCCGCGCGCGCCCTCCAACAGGCGACCCTGCCCGAGCTCGCGCGGCTGCAGGACGACCGCGAGCGCTTCCGCGAGCGCACGACCGAGGTGCTGCGCACCACCGCGCTCCTCTCCCTGCCCGCGTTCGCGGTCCTCGCCGGAGCGGCGCCGGCGCTGCTCGGGCTCCTCGGTGAGGAGTGGGAGCCGGCAGCGGTGCCGCTCCAGCTGCTCTGCGTCGGCGGCGTGGTCCGCTCCTTCGGTCTCGTCGTCGGCGCGGTGCTGCAGGCGACCGGCCGACCGCACCTCTTCGCCGTCGTCACCTGGGGTGCTGCGGCGCTCTCGACGGCATCGTTCATCGTGGCCGGCGTCGTCCTCTCGGACTCCGAGCTCGCGACCCAGGTCAACGGCCTCGCCGCCTCCCGGGCGATCGTCTTCGCCGGGCCGTTGCTCGTCGTCAACGTGCTCGTGCTGCGAACGGCGGCCGGCGTCGCACCGCTGACCCTCGGTCGCTCGATCGTCCCGGCGTTGGCCGCTTCCAGCCTCGGTCTGGGCCTCGGTCTCGTCGGGTGGGCCACGCTGCCGGTGCTGCACGACAACGCGATCGCCGCCATCGTCTTCGCCGGGCTGCTCGGCCTGGTCACCGCCGTGGCGCTCTGGCGTCTCGAACCCCGCCTCGCCGCCGAGGTCCAGCGGCTCCGTCGACGCGGTCGTCGCGGTCCGAGCCGCCCCGCCACGGTCCCGGCCGCCGTCGCCTCCCCGGCCCCGGCTGTGGTCGCCGCCCCGGCCACGGCCCCGGTCGCGGTCGCCGCAGCGCCGGCCGAGACCACCGTTCCGACGCCACTCACCCCGTCGACACCACCCCTCGCCCAACGGGCAGCCATGAACACGCCAAGTGGTCAAGGGGCTGCGCTGACGGGTCGTGAGGCGACCGATACCCTGTCCTCGGGCGACCCGGAGCCGTCCGAACGCGGCCCGGAACCCGTCGGTGCGACACCATCGCCGACGGAAGAGCACCCGACCGCAGTGAGGAGCAAGTCGATGGACGTCTGGGAGACGCTGCGGATCGTTCTCCGTCGCTGGACGGTGTCGGTCCCGCTCGCCGTGTTGACCGTGGTCGCGGTCATCGCGATCCCGAGCGACGTCGGACAGGAGTACTCGTCCGAGGCGTCGCTGGTCTTCCTGCCGCCCAACAGTCGCGTCGTGGTCGACGAGAGCGGCTTCGAGGGCATCGCCAGCACCAACGCGTTCCTCGACCAGTCCGGCGCCGTCGCAGCGATGACGCAGATCATCCAGCTCAGCCTGAGCGCCGCCGAGACCCGTGCGCTCGTCGAGGCCGAGGGCCTCGATCCCGATTACGTCCTCGAGGTCGACCGCGGCAACCCGATCATGCGGGTGAGCGTGACCGCCGGCTCCCCGGCCCTGGCGACCGGCACGGTCGACTACCTGGTCAACGAGATCCAGGACGACCTCACCCGTCGCCAGGACGAGGTGGAGGCGCCCGAGGTCGAGCGCATCGGCATCCAGCTCATCTCGCCGACCAGCCCGGCGCTGGCCAGCACCGGGGCCGCCACCCGGCTCCGCCTGATCGTGCTCGTCATCGGGCTGGCCTTCTCGATCGCCGCAGCGCTCCTCGTCGAGGGCGCGGCCAACTGGGCCGGCCGGCGCCGCTCCGAGGGCTGGGACGGCGACGAGGACGATGACGCCCCCGACGAGCCCCAGCCGACGCCGGCACCCGCCGTCGCCGCCGAGGAGCCGCCGGCGGAGCCGGAGCCCGAGGACGAGGCTCCGCAGTTCTACGACGCCGAGGTCGAGGACGCCCCGGACACCGAGGCGGAGGACGAGGACCAGCGCGAGCTCGTCGAGGCCGTCGTCGACGACGCCGAGGCTGAGGAGGCAGTCGCCGAAGTCGCCGAGGCCGATGACGAGGTCGTCGAGCTCGACGAGGAGGTCTCCGAGGTCGTCGATGAGGTCGCCGAGGAGGCCTTCGAGGCCGCCGACGAGGTCTCCAAGGTCGTCGATGAGGTCGCCGAGGAGGCCTTCGAGGCCGCCGACGAGGTCGAGGTGACCGTCCACACGAACGGCAACGGCAACGGTCACGCCACCAACGGCAACGGCCACAGCGATGCGCCCGAAGGCGAGCCCGTCGAGGCCGTCGAGGGTCGGAGCTGACCCTGCGACCATGACGGCGCTCCACGATCCGGGCCGGGTCGCCGCACCCGACCCGCACCTCCCCGAGCACGAGGCCGCCGAGCCCGAGCCCTGGCGCCTGCGGTTCCCGCGATTCGACGCCGTGACGCTGACGGTGATCTTCGCCTTCTTCGCGTTCCTGATCCCGGCTCGCTACACGTATGCGGGGATCGGTGCGGCGGGTCGTCCCGGCATCCTGCTCGGCATCGCGCTGCTCTTCTGGTGGGGCATCACCCGTGCGATACCGAGCATGTCGTTCCGGCGGGCCAACCCGGTGCGCCAGGCCGCGCTCGGCTTCTTCGTCGTGTTCCTGATGGCGTACGCCGGTGGCCTGTCGCGTGCGCTACCCGGTGTCGAGTCGAGGGCGATGGATCGGTCGCTCATCATCACGGCATCGCTCATCGGCGTCACCCTCGTCGTCACCGACGGCGTGAAGGACCGGGCCCGGCTCGATCGGCTCCTGAGCTGGACCGTGATCGGTGGCTCGGTGATGGCGCTCCTCGGACACATCCAGTTCTTCGTCGGGGTCAACCTCACCGAGAACTTCCGGCTCCCGGGCATGTCGCTCAACCGTGACTTCTTCGAGGTCGAGGATCGCAACGCCTTCACCCGCGTCAACGCCACCGCGACGCACCCGATCGAGTTCGGCGTGCTGATGGGCATGTTGTTGCCGGTGGCGATCCACTACGCGCTGCACGCCCGCACCACGAACCAGAAGATCGTGCACTGGACGGCGACCGCGCTGATCGCCACCGCTGGCCCGATGAGCGTGTCCCGCTCGTCGATCGTGGCCATCGGCGCCGGCATCCTCGTGCTGGCCATCGGGTGGGATCGGCGCACCCGGCGCCGAGCGCTGATGCTCTCGGTGCCTGCGCTGATCGCCTTCAGCTCGGCGGTGCCCGGTCTGCTGGGCACCATCCGCGGGTTGTTCGCCGCCTGGGGCTCGGACTCGAGCATCCAGTACCGCACGAACGACTACGACCTGATCTTCGAGTTCGTCTCCGAGCGACCGCTGTTCGGTCGAGGTCCCGGCACCTTCCTGCCCGAGAACTACTTCGTGGTCGACAACCAGTACCTGATCACCCTGGTGACGACCGGCATCGTCGGCTTCCTCGGGCTGATCGGGTTCGTCGGCATCGCCGCGCTGTCGCTGATCCTCATCCGGCGGCGGGTCGACGATGCCGAGACCCGCCACCTCGCGCTGGCTCTGCTCGCCTCCTACGCGTCGGCGGCGGCCGCGTCGGTCACGTACGACTCGCTGGCGCTCGCCTACTCCATCTTCGCCTCGGTGTTGTTCCTGCTGATCGGTGCGGCCGGAGCGTTGTGGCGGGTCGAGCAGCATCGTTGGGATCCGCGGGCCGAACGACGGGAGGTCGCCCCGCGGTGAGCGAATCGAACGGAGCGGCGCCCGTCGTCGACCTCCTGATGATCACCTTCGATCAGCCCCAGTACGTGGAGAAGTCGCTCGCACGGCTGATCGAGACGGCGACCGAGCGCACCCGCATCTGGGTCTGGCACAACGGGACCGACGAGGCGACCCTCGCGGTCTCGAAGCGGCTCTCCGATGACTCCCGGGTGCACCGCTTCCACCACAGCCCCGAGAACGCCCGGCTCCTGGGTCCGACCAACTGGCTCTACGAGGAGGCCGACGGTGACTACGTCGGCAAGATCGACGACGACTGCCTCCTCGAGCACGGCTGGATCGAGCGACTCCTCGAGGTCCATGAGACCGATGAGCGGTTCGGTGTGCTCGGGTCGTGGCGGTTCCCGGACGAGGACTTCGACGCCCGCCTCGCCGCGCCGAAGATGGTGACCTACCCGTCCGGTCACACCGTGCTGCGCAACCTCTGGGTCCAGGGCAGCGGGCACCTCATGAAGCGGCGCTGCGTCGAGCAGCTCGGCCCGATGCGTGAGGGGCTGTCGTTCCCGAAGTACTGCATCGAGCTCTCGGCCCTCGGGTGGATCAACGGGTGGCCGTACCCGTTCGTCCGCGAGGAGCACATGGACGACCCCCGCTCACCGCACACGCGGTTCACGACCGACGCCGATCTCCGGGCCCGCCTGCCGCTCACCGCCCGGATGAACGGCGTCGACACCATCGAGGACTGGACCGAGCAGCTCCGCCGCTCGGCGATCAACGCGCAGACGGCAACCCTCGACGTCCGCCAGTACCGCGGCTGGCGACGGACGAGAACCAAGGCCTGGCGAAAAGCCCGCCGCCTGGTGGGGATCAAACGCCAATGGTGAGCAACCCAGCCACCTAACCCCCACCCCCAACACCAAGAACCTCCCGGGTGGGCAGACGCTGGAGCCGGGTGGGTGGCGCCGAGGCGGGGTCCCCACGCCCGCAGCCGAAGGCGAGGACGAGGGGTGCATCGGTGACAGGCCCCGCCCGGCGGGCTGGAACCCCTCACAACAAGAGAGCAACGGGCCGACGAGTAACGCTCAAGTCCGAGCGAGCGCACTCCGATCCCACGGGAGCCCTGACAGGAACCCGGAAGGATTCTGACCCATGCTCCGGACTCTCCCCCGGTCCGCTTGGTGGACCGCAGTCGCACTGACTGCAGCAGCGTTGGTGGTGATGCTCACGGTCACGCAGCTCCGTGCCGACGCCGCCGGCGTGACGATCCCCGACGAGGACCTCGAGCTCGTCGCCGATCTCGTCGTCACCCAGGACGGTGCCGTCATCGAAGGACTGCACGTCGTCGGTGACATCGAGGTCGCCGCCAACGACGTCACGATCCGCCAGGTGCGGGTCACCTCGGACGATCCGATCCCCGTGCGGGTCAGCCGAGACGCCCGAGGCCTCCTCGTCGAGGACGCCACGATCACCTGTGACCCGAACACCGGGCTCTACGGCATCGGCAACGACCACTACACGGCCAACCGGGTCGAGCTGGTGACCTGCCCGCTCGGCTTCCGCGACGGCGTCGACGTCTCGATCACGGACTCGCTCGTCGACGGCGCACCGATCGGCGAGACCACGGCCGGCTCGGGCGACACCACCACGACCGCCCCACCGACCACCGAGGCACCGGCCGCCGGTGACCTCTTCTTCTCGACGTCCGGCGACCGCTCGAACCCGGCGGCGCTCGAGGGCGCCACGGTGCCGGGTGAGATCCGCATCTTCCTCGAGACCGATCTGGCCGGTGTCGAGTACGTGGCCTGGTACCTGGACGGCGTCCTGTTCCGTGACGACGACCTCGCCGCTCCGTGGGACATGGCTCCGGCCGCCCAGGGGAACAGTGGTGCGGTCGACGTCGCCTCGCTGGGCGACGGTGGGCACCTCGCCACGGCCGTCCTGCACATGGCCGACGGCTCGGAGCGGACCGTCAACGCCCGCTTCGTCCTCGAGCTGAGCGGCGACAGCTCCACGGACCCGGCGCCGACGGAGCCGCCGAGCGCCAGCGAGCCGCCGAGCACCACGGAGGCCCCGACCTCCGGCGCGTCGGACGACGCGAGCTGGCCCGACGCGTCGAACACCGGCGTGCAGGACGGCGTGCAGCTGACCCCCTCCGGCTCGATCACGGTCCGCCAGGACGGCGCGGTCATCGAGAACCTCGACGTCGACGGCCGGATCGAGGTCCGGGCCGACAACGTGACCATCCGCAACGTGCGGGTGACCGGCGATTCGGCGCACCTGATCCGCAACCGGGGCCGGAACCTCCTCGTCGAGGACGTGACCCTCGTGGGCCAGCAGCCGTGTTCTGCCGGCATCGCCTTCAGCAACTACACGGCCCGTCGGGTGGACGTGTCGGGGTGCGCCGACGGGATGAAGGCCAACGGCAACGTGCTGATCGAGGACAACTACATCCACGACCTGCGCAAGTGGGCCGGCACGCACAACGATGGCATCCAGTCGACCGGTGGCTCCAACATCGTGATCCGGGACAACCGCATCGAGGGTGCGTTCCGGGGTTCGGTGTCGGCCATCAAGCTGACCAGTGAGCACAACCACCTGAGCGACGTCGTGGTCGAGGGCAACCTCTTCTCGGGCGGCAACTACACGATCTACCTCACGAGGAAGGACGACATGCAGGCGCCGACCGACATCCGCATCGTCGACAACACCTTCGTCCGTGGGACCGAGAAGTGGGGTTGGCTCTACAACGACAACGGGCCGAGCCAGGTCTTCAGTGGCAACGTCTGGGACGACGGGACCCCCGTCGGCTGACCCCCGCCCGACGGACCGCCGGGTCCGATGCCCCCTGACACTCCCACCCGTCCCTCACCAGGGGCGGGTGGGAGTGACGCGTTCGGGACGACCTGTAGTGTCACGAAGGACCTCGCCCCGCACGCAGACGGCCGGATCGAGCCGCCTTGCAGTGACCGTCGCTCGCTCGTAATGTGATCGCAATGGTTGTCATGTTCGGTCATGAGCGCTGTGACCTCGAGGTCCCCCGGACCTCCGGCTTTCGCCGGGCGCTCGCCGGCCGACGTCCTTGTACGAGCGGGCAGTGAGTCAGGGAGCCATCGTGCCGAGTTCGACCCCCACCCTCGTCACCCAGGATCCGGTCTGCGTGTCCGGACCGTTGTTCACGCCGCCGGACCAGGCGGCAGGAGCGCCGCGCAACGACCGCCGCCGCCTCCTCGCGGTGCTCGTCGCTCTCGCCGGGTTGGTCGGCTCGTTGCTGGTCGTCGCCTCCAGCGGCGTCGACGCCAACCCGGGCTCCACGGTCGCCTCCGCCGTGCTCGAGGACTCCGTCGTGTCGGTCACGGCCAACGGCAACCTCGCGTTCTCGGGTGCCGCCGACTTCAGCGGCCGCGTGCCCGCCGGCGTCATCGTCGGGACCGCCTCGATGCCCAACGGCCGCGGCTACTGGCTCGTCACCCGGGACGGCCGGGTCGCCGAGTTCGGTCGGGCCGAGGACTACGGGCAGCCCTTCAGCCTGCCCCTGCAGGAGCCCATCGTCGGCATCGCCTCCACCCCGACCGGTCGGGGCTACTGGGTGGTCGCCTCTGACGGCGGCGTCTTCTCCTACGGCGACGCCCAGTTCTACGGCTCCGCCGGATCGATCGATCTCAACCAGCCGATCGTCGGCATGGCCGCCGTGCCCGAGGGCGGTGGCTACTGGCTCGTCGCCAGCGACGGTGGTGTCTTCTCGTACGGCTCGGCCGAGTTCCACGGGTCGGCCGGCTCGCTCCCGCTCGTCGCCAACGTCGTCGGCATGGCCGCCACGCCGAACGGCGGTGGCTACTGGCTCGCCGCGGCCGATGGTGGCGTGTTCTCGTACGGCGACGCTCCGTTCCTGGGCTCGTCGGCGGGCCAGGGTGACGTCGTCGTCGACATCGACCGCACCTCGCAGGGCTACCTGCTCACCGCCGCCGACGGCGGGACCGCCCGCTTCGTGCCCGGACAGGCCGTGAGCCGGACCCCGGGCAGCGGCAGCTCCGACTCGGGCTCGAGCTCCGGCGGCGGCTCGGGCGGTGGTTCCGGCGGCGGCTCGGGCGGCGGTTCGAGCTCGGGCGGCGGTAGCAGCGCACCGGCCGGATCGACCAACGTCGGCATCACCAACGCCGGCGCCCTCCGCTCGTCGGGCTCGATCACGGTCACCCAGGACGGTGCCGTGATCCAGAACCTCGACGTGAGCGGCTCGATCACCGTCAAGGCCGACAACGTAGTGATCCGCAACGTGCGGGTCCGCGGCAGCGCCTCCCACCTCATCCGGGTCGACGGCGGCACCAACCTCCTGATCGAGGACTCGACCCTCATCGGTCAGCGGCCCTGCTCGGCCGGCATCGCCTTCAACAACTACACGGCCCGCCGGGTGGACGTGTCGGGCTGTGCCGACGGCATGAAGGCCAACGGCAACGTGGTGATCGAGAACTCCCACATCCACGACCTGCGGAAGTGGTCCGGTACCCACAACGACGGCATCCAGTCGACGGGTGGCTCCAACATCGTCATCCGCAACAACGTCATCGAGGCGGTCCACCAGTCGCTGGTCTCGGCGATCAAGCTGACCTCCGAGAACCGACACCTGAGCGACGTGGTCGTCGAGGGCAACCGCCTCTCGGGCGGCAACTACATCATCTACGTCACGAAGAAGCCGGGACAGTCGGCGCCGACCAACGTGCGGATCGTCGACAACGTCTTCGTCCGGGGCAGCCAGAAGTGGGGCTGGCGACAGATCCACTCGTCGCCGAGCCAGACCTGGAGCGGCAACACCTGGGACGACGGCACGCCCCTCGGCTGACCTTGAACGCGGGTGGCGGTCACGGGGCCGCCACCCCGCGGTGGCTTGATCACCAGTAGTGGTGTTTCGGCTGCGCTCCGCATAGGCCTTCGGTACCCTCGACCACGTCATGACCGCGCCGTCGTTCCTGCTCATCGGAGCGCAGAAGGCCGGGACGACCTGGCTCGCCGGGATGCTCGATCAGCACCCGGAGATCCACACCCCGGCCCGCAAAGAGCTCCATCACTTCGACCTCCGCGCCAACCTGGCGCGGGGGACCGAGGCCTACCTCGCGGACATCGGGGCCTCCCCCGGCGTGCGCGTCGTCGGCGAGGCCACCCCCAACTACCTGGGCGTCCTCGCCGTGCCCGAGGGCGCCGAGGCGCGTCTGGCCGCCGGTGGCGTGCAGCTGGCCGAGCACCCGGAGGTCGTCGACGACCCCGCCGGGGAGATCCACGCGTGCTACCCGGACCTCGATCTCGTCGTGATGTTCCGCGACCCGGTCGCACGGGCCGTCTCGGCCTGGCGGCACCACATCCGGCGGGGGCGGATCTCGCCCCGCACCTCGTTCCGTGACGCCTGTGGACGCCACGGGATCCTCACGATGGGCTTCTACCACCACCACCTCCGTCGGTGGTTGGAGCTGTATCCCCGCGAGCGACTCCTGGTGCACATCTTCGAGGAGGGCGTGAAGGCGTCGCCCGAGAAGACGATCCGCTCCACCTTCGAGCACCTCGGCGTCGATCCGTCGTTCGAGCCTCGCAACGTCCATCAGGCCGCCAACGAGCGGGCGAGCGATCTCGAGCTGCACCTGCGGGCGATCCGCCCCGGCCTCGCCGACCGCGTCACCAAGCTCGTGCCGGCGGTGACGCGCGTGAACTGGCCCCGCATCGCTCCGACCGACGATGACCGTGCCTTCCTCGCCGACCTCTACCGCGACGACGTCCGCGCCCTCGAGGCGCTGCTCGATCGTCCGCTCGACGTGTGGGAGTCGGTCCGTCCGTGATCCCGATGACCGTCATCGTCCCGGCCCACGACGAGGAGCCGATCATCGGCGGCTTCCTCGAGCGTCTGATCGGTGATGCGGCCGACGGTGAGCTGGACGTGATCGTCGTGTGCAACGGCTGCACCGACGACACCGCGTCGGTCGCCAAGGCCGTGGGGCCACCCGTCCGGGTGATCGAGACCCCCATCGGGCACAAGCCCACCGCCTTGAACCTCGGCGACGAGGCTGCCGGCGACGGCTTCCCCCGCCTCTACGTCGACGCCGACGTCGATGTCGACCTCGACGCCCTGCGGGCCTGCGCCCGAGCACTCGATGCCGGCGCGCTCGCCGCCGCCCCGGCGCTGCGGGTCGACACCTCACGCTCCTCGTGGCCGGTCCGCTCGTACTACCGCATCTGGACCGAGCTGCCCTGGGCCCAGGAGGGCATGGTCGGCTCCGGGATCTACGCGGTGAGCGAGGCGGGGCGGGCCCGCTTCGACCGCTTCCCCGACGACGGGGCCGACGACCTGTTCTTCAGCGCGCACTACGCCCCGGGCGAGCGCGTCTCGGTGCGCGACGTCAGCTTCGGCATCGTCGCCTCGCCAACCGGCCGGCAGCTCGTCAAGCGCCGGTCCCGCATCATCGCCGCGAACGAGCTGCTCGCCGACGCGGTCGCGTCCCTGCCGGGCGCGCCGCAGTCCGGTGGGCTGCGCTCGATCGTCGATCTGATCCGGCGCCGACCGGCGCTCACCCCCCACGCCCCGGCCTTCGTCGCGATCTCGCTCGCCGCCAAGCTCCGGGCCCGGCGGATGCTCGCTCAGGGCGAGGTCACCTGGGAGGGCGACGACCGGTCGGCCCCGACGCCGACCTGAACCTCGAAGGAGACCGCAGTGGCCAACGGCCGACCCCCCGTCATCGTCATCGGAATGCACCGATCGGGCACGTCCATGCTCGGTCGGCTGATGGTCGATCAGGGCTACTTCCCCGGCGCCCGCCTGCAGAGCAACGACCACCACGAGGCCCTCTTCTTCCAGAACCTCAACCGGTGGATCTACGCCCAGGCCGGTGCCGACTGGGACCACCCGTCGGGCCTGCGGGCGCTGGTCGACACCCCGACGTCGCGCGAGCTGATCGCCGACTACCTCGACCTCAGCCTGCGCTCGCCGCGAGCGCTCGACTTCCTCGGCCCGAAGCGGTTCGCCCGCTACCGCTCCGTGCAGGGCATCACCGAGCCCTGGGGTTGGAAGGACCCGCGCACGACGTTCACCTTGCCGTTCTGGCTCGACGTGTTCCCCGACGCCAAGATCGTCCACGTCAAGCGGCACGGCGTGGACGTGGCCAACAGCCTCGTGGTCCGTCGTCGTCGCCTCCTCGAAGAGGCAGCCCAGAGCTACCGCAAGCGCCGGCTCATGTATCTCGTCCGGCCCCGGCTCTCCGGCTTCGCCCCCGGCGTGCAGATGACGTCGCTCGACGCCGGCCTCGACCTGTGGGACGCCTACGTGTCCGAGTCCGACCGTCACGTCGAGGCGCTCGGCGACCGGGCGATGGAGCTCCGCTTCGAAGACCTCCTCGACGAGCCGACCAAGACCCTGACCGCGCTCGCCGAGTTCTGTGATCTGCGCACCACCACCACCGACGGCCGTCCGCTCGGCGACGGCATCCGTCGCGACCGTGGAGCGGCCTACCTGACCGACCCCGAGCTCAACGAGTTCGCTCGCAGCCGGGCCGAGACGCTCGCCAAGCACGGCTACACGCCCTGACGTCATGAGCGACGCGCCCACGCCCCTCGTCTCGGTCGTCCTCGTCTCCTACGAGACCAAGGACCTCACCCTCATCGCGCTCCGTTCGCTGCTCGAGCAGGCCGTCAAGCACCCCATCGAGGTGATCGTCGTCGACAACGCCTCGACCGACGGCACCGCCGCGGCCATCACCACCGAGCTACCCGAGGTGCGCCTCTTCGAGCTCGACATCAACGTCGGCTTCGCTCGGGGCGTCAACCACGGCGCTCGGCAGGCACGCGGCGATCACATCCTCCTCCTCAACCCCGACACGATCGTTCACGACGACGTCGTCGCCGAGCTCGTGCGCTTCGCCGAGTCACGCTCCGATCTCGGACTGCTCGGGGGACGAACCCTCGCCACCGACGGCACCCCCGATCCCGGTTCCTGCTGGGGCCTGCCGACGCCGTGGAGTCTGGCCTGCTTCGGTCTCGGCTTCACCGCCGTGTTCAAGGGCCACCCCGTCCTCGACCCGGAGTCACTCGGGCGCTGGCCACGCGACACCCCGCGCGACGTCGGCCTGGTCACCGGCTGCCTGCTGCTCGTCCGACGCGAGGTCTGGGAAGAGCTGGGTGGCTTCGACGAGCAGTTCTTCATGTACGCCGAGGACGCCGATCTCGCCAAGCGGGCCTGGGACCTCGGCTACCGCCAGATGATCACCCCCGACGCCGTCATCACCCACCACGTGGGTGCCGCGTCGAAGGTGAAGTCCGCGAAGCGCATCATGGTGGCCCGAGGCAAGGCCACCTACGTCCGCAAGCACTGGCGCGGTCCGCTCGCGGCCTACGGCCTCGCCATGCTCGTGCTGGGCCACGCGGTCCGCGCTGCGGCGCACGGCGCGATCGGCGTCGTCCGTCCGGGTCGGGAGGACCGCTCGTGGTGGGAGACGCTGGTCGCGATCCGCTCCTGGATCGGCGGCTGGCCGACGTTGGGGACCACGTGAGCCGGCGCCCGATCCTGGTGACCGGCTCGCATCGGTCGGGCACGACCTGGGTCGGCGAGATGCTGGCCGCGTCCGGCGAGGTGGTCCCGATCCACGAGCCGTTCAACCCCGAGCTCTCCTCGAGCTGGCTCGCAGCGCCGCCGCCTCGCTGGTACCACCACGTCGGTCCCGAGGGCGACGACCTGCTCGCCGCCGATCTGTCCCGGGTCGCAGCGCTGAAGCCGGCGGCCGGCGCGATGCTCCGCCGGTCCGGCAGTCCCCGCGATGCCGCGCGGGTCGGCCGCGAGGCGATCCGCGCCGTGTCCGGACGGTTGCGCGGTCGCCGTGCGTTGTTGAAGGACCCGATCGCGTTCTTCTCCGCCCCGTGGATCCACACCGAGCTCGAGGCCGACGTCGTCGTCCTCGTCCGGCACCCGGCGGCGTTCGCCGGGAGCCTCGCCCGTCTCGGATGGGCCTTCGACTTCACCAACCTCACCGACCAGCCGAGCCTGATCGACGGGCCGGCCGCGCCGTTCGCCGACGAGCTCGCCGCCGCGGCCGTCGAACCCGGCGACATCATCGACCAGGCCATCCTCCTCTGGCGACTGATCGCCCATGTCGCCGCCGAGTACGCGGTCGCGCACCCCAGCTGGACGGTCCGTCGCTACGAGGACCTCGCCGCCGAGCCGACCATCGCCGTGCCCGAGCTGGCCCGTGCGGTCGGCCTCCGTTGGAGCGACGCCGCGACCGACGCCGTCGCCGAGCTCACCTCGTCGCAGCTCGGTGCGCACGTCGCCGACGGCGACAAGGGCGGTGTCGCCCGCGACTCCCGAGCTGCCATGTGGACCTGGCTCGACCGCCTCGACCCCGAGCACGTCCGTCGGGTCCGCGCCGGCACGGCCGACATCGCCGAGCGTTTCTACGGCGACAGCGACTGGGCTCCGCCCACCACGACCTCCACCTTCGATCCACGACCCTGAGAGGAACAACATGATCGAGCCGTTCTTCTTCGACTCGTCCGAGCTCGATGCGCTCGCCGACAAGCACGCCTCGACCTACCAGAGCAACGACCCCTTCCCGCACATCGTCATCGACGACTTCCTCCCCGAGTGGGTCGTCGATCGCGTGCTGGAGGAGTTCCCGTCGCCCGACACCGACGTCTGGCGCCGGTACTCGAACCAGCGTGCCGAGAAGCTCGAGAGCCAGGCAGCCGAGCACCTCGGTCCCTTCACTCGCCAGCTCTTCGGCGAGCTCAACTCCGCCGTGTTCGTGAGCTTCCTCCAGAAGCTCACCGGCATCGCCGAGCCGCTGATCCCCGACCCGTACTTCGAGGGCGGTGGTCTGCATCAGATCCCCCGAGGCGGGATGCTGAAGGTCCACGCCGACTTCAATCGGTCGAAGTTCCTCGATCTCGACCGTCGGGTCAACGCGCTGATCTACCTCAACAAGGACTGGGAGGAGGCCTACGGCGGCCACCTCGAGCTCTGGGACACCGAGATGACCGGCGCCGAGGAGAAGGTCCTCCCGATCGCCGGCCGCCTCGCGGTGTTCAGCACGACCGACTTCAGCTTCCACGGGCACCCGGATCCCCTCAGCTGCCCGGAGGATCGCTCGCGGCGGTCGATCGCCCTGTACTACTTCTCGCCCGGGCGTCCGCCGGAGGAGATCTCCGGCGACCACTCGACGCTGTTCAAGGCCCGCCCGGGCGAGAAGATCGTCGTGGATCGCAAGGAGCAGGCCCGCACGTTCGCTCGTCGGCTCACCCCGCCGATCGTGCACGACGGCGTCCGCGCCGCCAAGCGTCGGTTGGGTTCCTGATCAGCTAACCGGCGGGGGCGATGCCGGGCCCGGCGTCGAGCCGGGCCTGGATCTCGCTCTCGTCGAGCGAGCGGTCCCACAGCGCAGCGTGCAGCATCGTGCCCCGCCAGGTCGCGGTGCCCGTCGGCGTGCTGCCGATCGAGACCCGCGAGTTCGTCGGCCACTCCTCGAGGTCGCCGTGCTGGACGGCGGAGATCTCCTCGCCGTCGAGGTACACGGTGGTGACACCGGCAGCGTCGTGGGTGACGACGATGTGGGCCAGGCCGCCGTCGAGCGCCCCACCGACCCGCAGGCCGGGACGTCCGAGGAAGTCCGTCTCGGAGGCCCGCACGCGGGCCTCGATCGAGTCGAACGCGCCGCTCAGCGGCGTCGCGCCGAGATCGAAGGCACCGGATGCGCCCTGGATGCTGAACAGCCGGGCCAGCGTGTTCTGCTCCAACCCGTTGGGGTCGGCCCACATCTCGAGGCTGAACTCACGCGTCGCGAGGATGGCCTCGACCTCGTCCTCCGCCGAGCCGCTGACCGAACCGCCGTCACCCTCGTAAAGGAGGCCACCGTCGACCCAGATCGCGTCGGCGGGGACGCCGAGGTCGAGACCGTTGCCGGTCAGGTCGAAGACCGTCGGACCGAAGCCCTCGTCGAAGCTCCACTCAGCGATCGCATCCGACGTCGGCTCCGCCGTGACGATGCCGCTCTCACCGGGCTCGGTGACCGTCACCCGCCCGAAGCGCGCCTCGACCTCGTGGGCGACGAGCAGCAGCGAGCCGGCGTCGGGGGCGAGCGCATCGACCGTGGTGGTGAACTCCAGCTCCCAGTCCTCCGGCTCGCGGGTGCCCGCCTGCCACAGCTTCATCCGGTAGGTGTGACGGCCGGGCGACTCGGTGATGACCGAGGCCCGCAGCCAGTGCACGACGCCGGTGGGGAACGTGCCGGCCTCGGCGCCGCGGACCGTGTTCTGGTGGTCGACGAGCTGCTGGCGACCGCCGGTGCCGGCGAACCGGAACCAGGCGATGGCCCCGAAGGGCGTCTCCTGCTCGCGCAGCGCACGGAAGCCCTCGAGCGGCTGCTCGACGAGCTCGGTGCCGGGGTTGAGGCGGTTGTGTCCGTTCCAGCGCATGATCACGCCGACGCCCGGTGAGTTCGAGTTGGGGCCGACGACGTCGGCGATGTCGGTGACCTCGATCGGGACGAGCACCTCGTAGTCGTCCCACGAGGTGTCGCCGATGCCGACCAGACGGTCGTAGCCGACCTCGTCGTTGACGACCTCGTTGCCGGCAACGCGCCAACGCCCATCGACCACGTCGGCGGCCTCGTCGACCAGGTCGACGCTCGCCCAGTCGACGCTCAGCGGGAGCGCAGCCGCGCTCACGTCGACGTCGGACAGCGGCACGCGGATCGAGGTCGTGTCGCCGGTGTCGTCGACGACGGTGACGGTGATCGCCGACGCCGAACCGACCGTGCTCTCCGGTATCTCGAGGTTGAACGAGCCCGGCGTGACGAGGCGTCGGGCGTTCGGGCCGTTGCCGGCGACGATCTCGTCCTCGGCGCCGGGGATCGCGTAGCGCACCTCTCGCACACCGTCGGGGTCGGAGGCCACGCCGATCACGTTGAGCTGGGGCTGCACCGAACCGAGCCCACCGAAGGTGCCCTGGGTGCCGTGCCAGACCTCGATGCTGCCGTCGCCGTCGGCTCCGGTGAGCACGATGCCGCTGAAGACCTCATCGCCGTCGACGTCGACGACGGTCTCGGAGGGATCGATCTCGACGTCGGTCTCGGGCGCCTCGATGGCCACGTCGACGGCCGCCACGTCGGTGACTCCGGTCGGGCCGGCCTCGAGGTTCGACTGGATCTGCCCGGGATTGAGGGCGAAGGAGTAGATGGCCGCCTCGTAGAGGTCGCCGGCGAACGGTGCGGTGCCGTCGAGAGCGGCGCCGAAGGAGATGCGGGCGGCGGCGGACGGACCGACCATGGGCCCGACCTGCTCCTGGGCGACGCTGACCCCGTCGACGAAGAGCTCGATCGTGCGCCCGGCGTGCACGACCACGATGTGGCTGAGCCCACCATCGAGGGTGTCGTCCTCGCCACCGGCGCCGGGCCGGCCGAGCGTGTCGGTGAGCGCCGAGCGGATGCGAGCGACGATGGCGCCCTCGGCGTCCTCGCTCGGGTTGGCGAGCAGCTGGAGGTCGGTCGACCGGCCGTCGGTGACCGAGGCGATCGTCGACAGCGGCGCCTGGCGGATGCTGTACGGGTCGATCCAGAGCTCGAAGGTGAGCTCCCGGGACGTGGCGACGGCATCGGCCAACGCCGTGACCGCGCCCTCGGAGACGAGGTAGGAGCTGGTGCCGATCGCGATGGCGCCGTCTCTCCACTCGGGCTCGCCGATGATCTGGAGGGTGACGGGGGTGGCGCTCTCGGGTGTGGAAGCGGCGATGGCGCCGCTGCCCTCGTCGAAGGTCCAGCGGGCCAAGGGCCCGCCATCGGTCTCGCCGCCGGCGTCGCGGGTCATGAGGACCACGGCGACGACCGCGAGCGCGATCACGATCATGAGCGAGGTCAGCGCGACCAGACGGCCACGGAGCGCGTCGTTCACGGGGTCCACCCGGTCAGCTTCCCACCGGTCGTCGTCGCCGTCGCCTCGGGCCAACGCTGCACGTGGGGTGAGCGGTCAGCCCGTGACGGTGGCATCGCCCCGTTCCCTCAGACGCGCCTTGAGCTCGCCGCCTCGTACTCGCGCTCGGCGGAACCACCAGGCGCCGGCGAAGGCCGGCGCCGCGACGAGTCGGGACGGCACCGGATGATCGGCGGTGGCGATGCTGCCGACGAGCCGCCAGAACACGCCGGTTCGCGGCGAGACCTTGAGCCACCTCCGGCGCTTGCGGGTGGCGGCCGAGGTGTCGAACCACGCCTCGACCTCCTCCATCGTCAGCTCCCCCTGGCGCGACGAGCGCGAGTGGATGCGCCGATGGAACAGCGGCTGGTCGAGCTCGAGGTACCGCCCGTGGATGGCGAGCTCGCCGAGCAACGTCACGTCGGACGACGGGTAGGCGCCGATGAGCGAGGTCGTCGCGAGCACGTCGGCCCGGATCAGACCGAACACCGGGTTGCACAGTCGCCACGTCGAGGCGAAGTGGACGAGCCGCTTCGAGAGCGACGACTCGCGCAGGTCGAGGCGGTCCTCGTAGAGGCCGACCTCGGCGCCCTCACCGTCGATGATGACCGTCCGCGGGTACACGAGCACGACGTCGTCGTCGGCCTCGTCGAGCGCCGTCACGCAGGTCTCGAGGAACCGCGGCTCGAGCACGTCGTCGTAGGCGACCCACTTGAAGTACTCGCCGGTCGCCAGCTCGAAGGCCAGGTTGTAGTTCGGGGCGGCGCCGAGGTTGCGGTCGTTGCGCTGGTAGCGCACCCGCGGGTCGCGTGCGGCGAGCTTGCGACAGATCTCCTCGGTGCGGTCGGTCGAGGCGTTGTCGCAGATGATCAGCTCGAAGTCGCCGAACGTCTGCTCCTCGATCGAGGCGAGGGTCTCCTCGAGGTACACCTCTCCGTCGAAGACGGGCAGACCGAGCGACACGCGAGGGGCGGTCACGACGCCCCCAGCAGGTGCTCGTAGGCGTTGACCAGGTGACGCCGTGAGTGGTCCCACGACAGCTCGCCCTCGACGCGCTTGCGGCCGACGGCGCCCATCTCGGCGCGCCGGTCGGGGTCGTCGAGCAGTTGGGCGATCAGGTCGCCGAACTCCGACACCTCGTTGGGCGTGGCGTAGAGCGCAGCGTCACCGGCGGAGACCTTGGCCTCGATGAGGTCGAAGGAGACCAGCGGCCGTTCCATGGCCATGTACTCCATGATCTTGTTCATCGTGGAGACGTCGTTGAGCGGGTTCTTCGGATCGGGGGCGAGGCAGACGTCGGCGGTCGACAGGTACCGGCACACGTCGGCGTCGGAGACCCGACCGGTGAACTCGACGCAGTCGTCGAGGTCGAGCTCGGTGGCCAGTGCCACCATGTCGTCGAAGGCGTCGCCCGAACCCATGAACACGGTGTGCAGATCGGTCCGACCCACGTCGTGCTTGAGGTGAGCGAGCGACCGGAGGGCGTAGTCGATGCCGTCCTGGGGACCCATCACGCCGAGGTAGCAGGCGAGGAACCGCTTCCCCCGCTTGAGCGCGGGCTCGGGAGCGGCCATCTCGAACCGGGCGAGATCCGGTGCGCTGCGCACCACCGTCACGTCCTCCGGGGCCTTCTTGCCCCGATCGAGCGCGACCCGGCGATAGCTCTCGTTGGTCGAGATCACGCCGTTCGACACCGCGAAGGTGATCCGCTCGGCCAGCTCGGTGCCCTTGAGGAGCGCAGTGGCGCCGCCCTCGAAGCGGGAGCGGAACAGCTCGGGCACGAGGTCGTGGTGGTCGAAGAGCACCTTGGCTCCGCGCAGCTTGTGGGGGAGGGCGACCAGGAACAGCAGGTCCGGCGGGTTGCAGACGTGGACGACGTCGAAGCGTCGCTTCAGACCGTGGCGCAGGCTCAGGCGGAGGCTGTGGAACAGCGCCAGCCCGTACTCCCGGACGAACCCGAGCGGCCCACCCGTCGCCGGTCGCAACGGGTAGCGGTGGATGTGGACGCCTTCGAGCACGACCTCGCGCTCGGTGTCGCGCTTGGTGCCCGTCGGGCAGACGACGTGGACCTCGTAGCCGGCGTCGGTGAGCGCCCGGCTCTCCTGCCACACCCGCCGATCGAAGGGCACCGAGAGGTTCTCGACGACGATGAGGACCCGGGGAGCGCTCACCAGCTGATCCCTCGATAGCCCGGGTGCTCGGCGAGTCGGCTGGTCGCGGCGTTGCGGACCAGGTCGACGATGACCGAGGCGCCGGAGCGCTCGACGGCGGCCACCGCCTCCTCGGTGCCGGTGCCGAGCACGGCGACCTCGGCGTGAGCGGCGGCCTGGTCGGGTGAGCCGACCATCAGCTTCGAGAGGTGGGGGATGCGGGAGTCGACGTAGGCCCGGTTGGCGCCGTGCAGCGCGGACAGCGAGACCTGCGAGTCGTGGATCAGCAGCTCGAATCCCCGGCCGACGAGCCGCTCGGCGAGCTCGACGAGCGGGCTCTCGCGCAGGTCGTCGGTGCCGGCCTTGAACGACAGGCCGAACAGCCCGATGCGCCGCAACCCGGTGTTGGCGACCATCTGGAACACCCGGTCGATCTGGTGCTCGTTGGAGGTGAGCACGTGATCGAGCATCGGGATGCTGACGTCTTGATGCCGGGCGGTGTGGGTCAGCGCCCGGAGGTCCTTCGGCAGGCACGAGCCGCCGAACGCGAAGCCCGGCTTGAGGTAGGCCGGCGAGATGTTGAGCTTGGTGTCGGACACGAAGATGTCCATCACCTGGTGGCTGTCGAGGCCGAGGGCGCCGCAGACCGCCCCGATCTCGTTGGCGAATGTGACCTTCACGGCGTGGAAGCAGTTGTCGGCGTACTTGGCGAGCTCGGCGACCTTGATCGGCACCCGGTGCACGGGGCCGGGGAGGCCCTCGTACAGCGAGGCGATGACCTCACCGCTCTTGTCGTCGATCTGCCCGATGACGGTCTTGGGCGGGTCGTTGAAGTCCTTGACCGAGGACCCCTCGCGGAGGAACTCAGGGTTGACGCAGACACCGAAGTCGGCACCCGCCTTCAGGCCGGAGGCGGCCTCGAGCCGGGGGATCAGGCGCTCGTCGCAGGTGCCGGGCAGCATCGTGGAGCGGAAGGCGACCGTGTAGCGCGTGCCGGCCTCGGCGATGGCGGCGCCGATGTCGTCGGCCACCGCCTCCAGGTAGGCGGTCGTCAGCCCGCCGGCGTGGGTCGACGGGGTGCCGACGCACACGAGCGCGATGTCGGTCTGGCGGACCGCCTCGGTGGCGTCGGTTGTCGCTCGGAGCCGCCCGGAGGCGACCGTCTCGGCGATCAGCTCACCGATCCGCTCCTCGACGACCGGGGTCCGGCCGGCGTTGATCATGTCGACCTTCGACGGGTTCACGTCGACGCCGATGACCTCGTGTCCGCGGTCGGCGAAGCACGCTGCGGAGACGGCTCCCACGTAGCCAAGTCCGAAGACCGCGATGCGTGGTGTCACTGGAGCACTCTCCTCGGGATGAAGGGGCGGATGAGATCCGGCGGGCCGCTTCGACTGCGGCGCAGGTCACGAAGGGTGTGGGCCACCGACTCGACGTCCCATGATCCGTGTCGGTCAGCAGGACGGTCAATCAAGAAGCTACCAGCAGTGATGTTGCGGCCTCCTTCGGTGACACGGGGCGTTCGGCGGCCGCTGGACGTCCGCAGACCGATCCGCGAGGGGCGGTCCGTGGTGGCGGGTCGACCGATCTCATGGCACCCTGTCAGTCCGGCTCGGGCGTGCCCGGACCGATGGAGAGGTGCCAGAGCGGCCGAATGGGGCTCCCTGCTAAGGAGTTGTGGGCTTGACGTCCACCGTGGGTTCAAATCCCACCCTCTCCGCTCGCGAGAGCTGCCTGCGTTCGCAGGCGTGCTCTCGGGTTCGGGCTCGCTCGTCTTCCCGCTCCGCTGGGGCCGCGGCCACGGACGCTCCCGTGGCGCCGATCGGGGCGGGCGCTTCCGGGCGGCGAGTCCAGTCGCCGGACGACTCACCGTCTGCCGGATGTGCCGGGTTCGACGTTGGAGCACCTCGCTCGGGAATTGACTGCGCCCCGGTGTCGTCGGCGGGCGGATCGACGGCACCGGGGCGCAGATCCCATTGTGACGGCCGACCGCCGGGCGTGTTGCCGTTTCGTGACGCAATTCGCGTAACCTGAACACTCTCGAACCAGCGACGTGCGGAGGCGTGCGCTGGCAACGGCCCGGCGCACCGCACCCGATGCGGGAGCGCCGCCCTGCCGAGCCCTCCGCCGTGAACAGCGTCGTGTCCCGTTCCCGACCCCCGAACGCTCACGCGAGCTCGGCCAGGAGAGGTCAATGCCCTTCACCGCTCACCCGATCGTCCGCGCTGCGGTCGTGCTGGTGACGATCGCCCTCAGCTTCGTCGCCGTCGCCCCCGCCGGTGCCGAGGTCACCACCTCGACGACGCCCACGGCGCCCGTCGACGACGACGGACCGATAGCCGGCGCCGGCGGCGTCGCCGTGTTCCAGCCCGAGGGGGTGGCGGAGACCGGCGCCGAGCCGGTCGCCGGTGCGGTGGCGCTGTCGGTGGTCCCGCAGGCCGACGACGCCGACGTCTGGGTCGCGACCGAAGCCGGCGAGGTCGTCACCTTCGGTGAGGCCATCGACCACGGAGACATCTTCGGCGTCAGCCACCGGCCGATCGTCTCGATGGCGGCGACGCCGACGGGTCAGGGCTATTGGCTCGCGGCGTCCGACGGTGGGGTGTTCGCCTTCGGTGACGCCGGCTTCTTCGGCTCGATGGGCGCGGTGGAGCTGAACCAGCCGATCGTGGCGATGAACGGCACTCCCTCGGGCCAGGGGTACTGGATGGTCGCCGCCGACGGAGGTCTCTTCACCTTCGGCGACGCCGCCTTCCTCGGCTCTGCGTCCGGTCTCGTGAGCGCCGATGATCCCGTCGTCGGGATCGCTCCGACGATCACCGGTGCCGGCTACTGGATCGTGACCTCCCTCGGCCAGGTCCACGCCTTCGGTGACGCCGCCGCCATCACGCTGCCGCCCGAGTTCGCGATCGAGGGCCTCATCGTCGGCGTCGCCGCCCGCTCGACCGGCAACGGCTACGTCGTCGCCGTCGACGACACCGCCGGCCTCGACGAGTTCGAGCAATTCCTCGCCACGCTGTCCCCCGAGCGCATCGCGATCTGGGACCGCCTCGCCTGGTGCGAATCGACCGGGCGATGGGACATCAACACCGGCAACGGCTTCCACGGCGGCCTCCAGTTCCATCCCCGGTCGTGGCGGGCGGTCGGTGGTGAGGGCTTCGCCCACGAGGCCAGCCGCGCCGAGCAGATCTACCGGGCCGAGATCCTCCTCGACCTGCAGGGGTGGGGTGCCTGGCCGGCCTGCACCCGCAAGCTCGGGCTCCGGTAGCCGGAGCCTCGATCGCGGCGTCGAAACGCCGACAGGAACGTGGCGGGTGACGGCGGACCGACTCCGGTAGGCTCATCTCTCGCCCAGCGCTCGTAGCTCAATTGGATAGAGCGTCTGACTACGGATCAGAAGGTTGGGGGTTCGATTCCCTCCGAGCGCGCTGCAGGCCCCGCCCCACCGGCGGGGCCTCTGGCGTTTTCGGCGCTCCGTTTGCCGGCTCGATGACTGTTCGAGCCGACGGACGGGTGATCCGCTCCAGCGGGTGAGGCGCCTCGTCGTACGCTCGCCCGTGATGCCGCGCCTGCCGATCCTGCGATCAAAGACCCGGCCACCGGCACCGGGCACCGACCTGGTCCCGCGAGCCCAATTGGTCAGCACGCTCGCCGATCCACGCGCCGCCATCTGGTCGCTGACGGCACCGGCCGGCTTCGGGAAGACCACGCTGGCGGCGGCCGCAGCATCCGCGACCGGTGTGCCGTTCGCCTGGATGACCGTCGATCCGGCCGACGACAGTCCCGCTCGCTTCTGGAGCCACGTCGCGGCCTCATTGGCCGAGGTCGGCGTCGCCACCGACCTCGCCGTCGCAGCCCTGCTCGACGACGACCTCGATCTGTGCGTCGACGAGTTGATCGCTGCGATCGAGGCGCAGGTCGATGACCACGGAGCTCGCAGCTGCGGGCTCGTCCTCGACGATCTGCACGAGGTCGGAACGCCGCGGGTCATCGCCGGGATCACCCGGCTCGTGACGAACCTGCCCGCAGGCCTGACCCTCGGCCTCTGCTCCCGACACGACATCGACCTCGGCCTGGCCCGCCGGCGACTGCGGGGCGATGTCGTCGAGCTCGTCGCCTCCGACCTGGCCTTCACCCACGCCGAGGGTCGAGACGCCCTCGGCGAGGAGATCGACCAGGGAGTGCTCGATCTCACCGCCGCCGAAGCGCTCGTCGACGACCTCGACGGCTGGCCCGCCGGGATCCGGCTCGCCCGCCTGGCCCTACGCTCGATCGACACCGCTCCCGACGCCGCCGACCTGGTCGATGCGCTGCGCGCCTCCTCCGAGATCGGCCGGTACCTCACCGCGGAGGTGCTCGGTTCGCTCGACAGCGACACGAGGTCCTTCCTCGTCGACACGAGCATCCTCACCGACCTCGCGCCCGGGATCTGTGATGCGGTCACGGGACGCGACGACAGCCTCACCGTGCTCCGCTCGTTGGCGGCTGATCAGCTCTTCACCTCACTGATCGACCCTGCCTCCAGCACGTTCCGAGTCCATCGAATCCTCCGCGACCACCTCGAGTCCGAGCGTGCTGCGCAGGCGGCGGACCGCGTCCGCGAGCTCCACCGGCGTGCCATGCGCTGGTACCGGAGGTCGGACGATCTCGACGCCGTCATCCGGCATGCGGTCGGCGCCGAGGAGTTCCAGGTGGCTCTCGGAGCCTTCGAGGATGGCCTCGCTCACGCCTCGAACCGCGGGCAGATCGACGACATGTGGCGGTGGATCCACCAGATCGGTTCCGAGCGCATCCTGGCCGATCCGGTCCTGGCTGCGATGCCTGCGTGGCTCAGCCTCAACCAACAGCGCTACGACGAGATCGACCCGTGGCTCGATGCGATCGTCCTCGTGGACGACCTGTCCGACGATCACCTCCGACACTTCGCCGTCCAGGCGGCGACGATCCGGGCCAATCGGGATCGGCACCTCGGCCGGCTCGACGACGCGTTGGTCCATGCCCACGACGCGGCGGCCCGAACCGACCACGGAGCCAGCTGGACGATCGTCCCGACGGTGTCGGCCACTCTCGCTCAGCTCATGGCGCTCACCGGCGACCCTGAGGCTGTCGCGGTGGCACGACGGTCGATCAGCCTCGCCGCTGAGGCGGCTCACGAGCCGCCGCTGGTGATGGCCTACGCCGCGCTCGGCCTCCAGCTCGACGATCCGGTGGCAGCGGTGGCCGCCGCGGACTCTGCGCTGTCGCTGGTGACCACGCCGGACCTGGAGCGCTTCCACCGTCCGGCGATCGCCTGGTTGGCCCGAGCCAGAGGCGAGCTGGCGGCCGGGCTGGTGGGTGATGCCGAGGTCTCCGTCGCCGAGGCGCTTCGGATCGCCGAGTCCGGGGACGAGCCGGCCGTGGCCGCCCTCGCGTGGGCGACCCGTGCCCGCATCGATCACCTGCTCGGCCGCGAGGTCGAGCGGCGCTCGGCGCTTCGTTCCGGCGAGGCCGTCCTGGACCGGCTGACCGGTGCCGACTGGATCGCGGATGAGCTGCGACGGGCGCGGAACGCCACGCGCTTCGCTCCTGACGATCTCCACCGCGTTCGCGGTGGTGCGGTCGAGCTCACCGAGCGGGAGCTCGCCGTCGTTCGTCTGCTGCCATTCGGGATGTCGAGACGGGAGCTCGCGGCGCAGCTGTTCGTGTCGGAGAACACGCTCAAGACCCACCTGACGTCGATCCGTCGCAAGCTCGGTGCGCGTGGTCGCGTCGACATCGTCGAGCGGGCCCGAGAGCTCGGGCTGCTGGGAGCCGGGCACGCCGAGGAGGGCGCTGCGGGGTGATCGTCGCCTTCGGGCGATGGCAGCGGCCTGCCTCGGATCGAGAGTGGGCACCGTCGCAGCCGGATCGGCCGGCTCGACGGAAAGGCACCATGTCCCTCGAAGTCACCAAGCGATTCGAGCTCGACGCTGATGCGGACGAGCTCTTCACCAAGCTCACCTCCGAGTTCACGGAGGTGTCGAGCTGGGCGAGCGGCATCCGTCGCTCCGAACCGAACCCGAAGTACGGCCCGGTCGCCGACGGCGTTGCCGGCGGCCGGATCTGCCAGGTGGACGGCTTCGGCAGCATCGACGAGCAGCTCGTGCAGTACGAGCCCGCTCTGCGCCGCTTCGCCTACACCGCCGAGGCCGAGAAGATCCCGGGGTTCGTCAAGGACCTGAGGAACCAGTGGACGATCGAAGCTGCGCCCAACGGTCGGTCGGTCGTCCAGCTCCGCTTGACCGCTGAGGTCACCGGGCCGCTGGGGGCAGTGATGAAGCCCATGATGCGTCGGCGCTTCGACCGGACCCTCGACATCATCGGCGACGACCTCCGGGCCTACGCCGAGCGGGACACGATCTCGGACCGCAAGGCCGCCGAGCTCGGTGCGTCCCGCTGATCGACGAGCCGACCTCCACCTCACACGGGAGCGCAGCCATGTCCGATACGTCCGTCTACCTGATCGTCGAGCTCGAGATCACCGAACCCGAACGGTTCTGGTCCGACTACGCCGCCCACCTCGCGCCGATCCATGAGCGCCACGGGGTCGAGATCCTGCTCGGTGGCCCACCCGCCGAGATCGTCGAGGGTGTCGTCGCCCAGAACTTCGTGGCGGTGTTGAGGTTCCCGTCAGCGGCGGCCCAACGCGCCTGGTACGAGGATCCCGAGTACCAGCCGCTCAAGGCTCGCCGTCTCGGGACCACCAACTCCGAGACCTCGAGGGTGATGCTGGCCCCGGCCTTCGCCTCGCCCGGCTGATCCCGCCCGCGACCGGCGACGCACCGACCGCGTCGTCGGTCGCGGACGCCCCGGTGGCTCACCAGCCGTGATCGGCCGCCGCCAGTTGCCCCGCCGGCGTCAGCTCGTCCAGCGGGAGGAGGCGGTCGACGGCGATGCCGGCACCCTCCACGCAGCTGCCGTCGTGGTCGTAGGTGAGGGCGGTCGAGACGGTGAGCACCGCGTCACCGAGGAGCTGCACCACCCGGACTCGGCCGCTCCCCCCGCCCGAGCGCCGCCCGACGACGTCGATCCACGGCAGCTGGCGCAGGCCGAGCAGCGCGTCCTCGCTGGCCGAGTAGGTCAGCGTGTCGGTGAGGAAGCGCGTCCGAGCGGTGCGCCGGGTCCGGTCCGACGGCTCATCGACGTAGTCGGTGGCCGGGCCGATGCCGCCGTCGCCGATGGAGAAGCGCACGGTGCCCATCCGCGCCCGTTCGGCGAGGAAGCGACGCCGAAACCCCACCGCCGCGGTGAGCTGGCCGCCGGCGTTGCCGCGCAGGTCGATGAGGAGCCGCTCGCACGCCGCCAGCTCGGAGAGCGCGACGTCGATCGTCGCGTCGTCGTCGTCGAGCCATCGGCGGAGGCGGACGTACCCGGTTCCGGTGTCGAGGCGGCGCCACTCGATCGGGTCGGGCCAGGTCGTCTCGCCCGGCACGTCCTCCAGCTCGGCCGTCGAGCCGTCTCGTCGCCGCACCGCGAACGTCAGAGGCACACCTGGCGGCCCGGACAACGCCCGCCTCCCGATGGCCCACGGACGCATCGATGGGGGCGCGCCGACGAGGGGTGCCAGCTGGGCGACGTCGAGCCCGTGGATCTCGTCGCCGGGACCGACGCCGGCCTCGGCCAACGGTGTGCCGGGCGGAACGTCAGCCAGGACGAGCCGTCTCCCTTCGGCGCGTGCGGCGTACGGCAGCGCGGCTCGCATGCTCGATGGGTGGACGTTGGTGTGGCCGTCGCCCAGCTCGGCGACCCATCTCTGCAGGGCAGGGATCAGCGCCGCGCCGCCGAGCTCGGCGCCGGGTCGATGGCTGCTGCTCAGCTCCGACCAGTCGATCCCGGTGCGATCGAACGACGGCCAGGTGGATCCGACCTCGGCCTCGACGCGTGCGACCGCCTCGCCGGCCGAGTGGGCCGGGACCTGCTCGAGCCGCGTCGCTCCCGTTCGACGCATGGTCCGCACGAGGTGCAGCGCCAGCGCGGCGTCATCGAGGGTGGACCCGACGGCGTGCACGTCGCCGCCGACGCGCTCCAGCCTCGGCACCGCGACCGCGGCGTCGACCCGCAGGACGAGGTGGTGCCCGTCGCCGGAGACCTCCTCGGCCAGTTCGACGCCCGCGCCGAGCTCGACGTCGAACTCGGCCAGCTCGCCCTCCAGATGCCGGCGTAGCGAGGTCGCACCATCCCCATCGGGCACGACGACCCGGCGGGGGCCGTGGGCGAACAGCGGCTGGACCAATGGTCGACTCCGGTGCGGCGGCGACGGGAACGCGAGATGGCTCGAGCTGTTCCCCGCCATGGGAGGCTGCTCGGTCGCGGATCAGCCGGTTCGCTCGAACTCGACCATCACGGTGCCGTTGGCCGTGGTGAACTCGACCATCTCGTCCAACGTGGGCGTGGTCTCCCACCGCAGCGCCATCGCTCGCTTGGCCTTGTCGCCCCACTCCTCGATCACGCGACTCTGCGCCGCGCCCACGGTCGACGGATCGTCGACGACGGTGCCCTTCATCGCGATGACCTGCTTGTCCAGCGTGACGTCGACCGGGTGACCGCCGACGAAGTTGTGCCGCCAGCCAGAGTTGGTGAAGGTCATGAGCCGGTCGTCGATCTCGAACCGACTGACCGGCGTCGAATACTCGGCGCCGGACTTCTTGCCCCGCCACCTCAACACCATCAGCTCGGAGGTGGGGCCCCAACCCCGTCCGAGCAGGAACTCGATGATCGGGTTCCCCACCTTCAGCATCAGCGCCGGAGGCTTCTTGTAGCTCACGTTCGCCATGGCCGGACGCTAGCGGAGGAGGCCTCCGCCTCGACGGGGTCCTTCAGACCCAGGTCGCCTGCGCCCGACCGGTCTGGACGTCGGTGAGCGCCGTGCGGAGCTCGGCGGCGAGGGAGGTCGAGCCGGACCCGACCGCGATCGGGGCACCGTCGACGATCAGCTCGCCGACCGAGGCGAGGACGGCGGCGGTGCCGGTGAGCGCCATCTCGGCGCTGGGACGTGCGATCCACTCCCGTACGTCGTCGACGGTGATCGCCCGCTCCTCGACCGTCCAGCCCCGGTCCCGGACGAGCCGCAGCAGCGAGTCACGGGTGACCCCGTGGAGGAAGCCGTCCGTCAGCGCGGGCGTGAGCAGGTGGCCGTCAGCGAGCAGCACGACGTTGGCCGCTCCGGTCTCCTCGACCGCACCGTCGGGGGCGAACAAGACCTGATCTGCGCCGTGCTGCTCACGGGCTGCGCCGATGACGCCGAGGGCCATGGCGTAGTTGGCGCCCGTCTTCACGACGCCGAACTGGGGCGTCGTCCGGGGGATCTCCGTCTCGACGACGATCCGCAGTGGGCGAGGGGGGAGGTACTCGCCGACCGGGCTGGCGAGCACGTACAGCAGGGCCGACCGCGACGGCGTCGCGGCGGCGCCGATGTCGAGATCGGTCCCCATGAGCACGGGGCGGAGGTAGAGCGATCCGGGTGGTTCGGGGGTGGCCGCGGCGTTGGCCTCGACCGTGTCGGTGATGGCCGCGGCGATCAGCTCGTTCGGCGGTGCGGGAAGGCACAGCCGGGTGGCGCTCTGGACCAGGCGTCGGACGTGATCGTCGGCTCGGAACGCGTGCACCGACCCGTCGGGATGGCGGTGCGCCTTGAGCCCCTCGAAGCAGGCGCTGCCGTAGTGGAGCGCATGCGTGGCCGGATGGAAGGTGATCGAGTCGGGGGAGACCATCTCCAGCGCTGACCAGCTGCCGTCCTCGAAGCGGGCGATCGCCATCGACTCGCTGAACACCGTGCCGAACTTCGGGGGAGCGGTGGCGGGCTCGGAGTTCGTCACGTGATCACCTGTCGTCGTCGTCGGCGCAGGCGCTCATGGTGCCGGACGGAACCGCAGCGGGCGAGTTGGTTGCGCGATGTCGGCACGCGAGCGGACGGTCGCTACCGTCCGCTCCGGTGACCCTGACCGGCTCCGCCGACACGGCGACGAGGCGTCCGCCGTACCTCGGGCGGCGGCTGCCGAGCCGCGTGCACTACGCCTGGTGGATCACGTTCGGCACGGCGGTGCTGATGTTCGTCGGTGTCGGCGTCGGGTACTACGGCCTCGCCGTCTTCCTGCGGCCGCTGCGCGACGAGCACGGCTGGAGCAACGCCGTCGTCTCGGGCGCGACGGGCATGTACTTCTCGATCAGCGGGGTCACCGCCGCGGTCGTCGGACCGATCGTCGACCGCCGCGGACCGCTGCGACTGATGCTGACCGGTGCCGGCCTCATGGCCGTCGCGATCTCCGCGGTCGGCGTCCTCGACCAGATCTGGCAGCTCTACGCCGTCTACGCCGTCCTGGCGGTGTCGTTCGGGCTGACGACCGGCACCGGTGTGCAGAGCATCCTGAGCCGCTGGTTCGTGACCAGGCGGGCCGAGGCGATCAGCATCAGCGCCACCGGCGTCTCCGTGGGCGGCATGGTGCTCGTGCCCGTTGGTGCAGCGCTCATCGACCAGGGCGGCATCGAGTTGGCTGCGCCGGTCATGGGTGCGCTCGTCCTGGCCGTGGCGGTGCCGATCATCACGGGCGTGCTGGTCTGGGACCCCCGTGAGCTCGGGGTGGGGGCCGATGCCGATCGGCCGCTGGTCACCGACAACGCCTCGCTCCGCGAGGACGTCCAGCGCCGGGTGTGGACCCGGTCGGAGGCGGCGAGGACTCGGGCCTTCTGGACGATCCTGATCGGTTTCGTGCTGGTCCTCGCTGCGCAGACGGGCTTCCTGATCCACCAGCTCTCGTTCCTCGAGGAGCGCTTCGATTCCCGCCAGGTGGCGTCCTTCACGCTCACCCTGACGGCGTTCGGCAGCGTCGTGGCTCGGCTGGTCGTGGGCCGCTTCGCCGATCGGGTGCCCAAGGTGCCGCTCACCGTCGCCTGCTGCGTCGTGCAGGCGATCGCCGTGTTCGGTGTCGCCCTGGTCGACACCACCTGGACGACCTGGATCTTCGTCCTGGTCGTCGGCTTCACGATCGGCAACATCTACATGCTGCAGTCGTTGCTGGTGAGCGAGCTCTTCGGGTTCGTGTCGTTCGCGACGGTGATGGGTGTCATCTCGCTCGCGACCCAGACCGGGTCGGGCGCCGGACCGTTCCTCGTGGGGTGGATGGAGTCGACGACCGGCTCCTACACGGCACCGTTCGTGGCGTCGGCCTCGGCGACCCTGCTCGCAGCCGCGATCATCGCCGCCACCCGCCCGCCCGACTGACCCTCAGTCGGCGGTGCCGACGACCAGGGCGACGACGTCGTCGAGTCCCAGCGCCCGCCCCTCGGTGATCAGGTGGTCGAGCCGCGTCTCCCCGAGCGCGTCGGCGAGCGACGCCGCCGTCGCGTCGAGTCGCTCCGCTTCGGGCCCGTAGGCGGCCGGTGCGTTGGTCTCGACGGCACCGAGCAGGCGCGCGGCGAGCTCGGTGTGGCCGGCCCGGGTCGAGGCGACCACCAGGTTTCGAACGGTCACCCACAGGCGGTATCGGTCGGTGCGGCCCGCCCAGTGCTCGATCGTCCGGCGGAACGAGACCACCGCTTCCTGGGGATCGCCAGCGGTCGCGGCGAGCGTGTTCGCCGTGACCCGTGCGACGCCCTCGCTGACCACCGAGCCGACGGCCTCCGCCCGGGCGATCGCGGTCTCGAGGTGGGCCATGGCCGCGGTCGGGTCGGTCTCGGCGGCCAGCTCGCCGCGGACGTAGGCCGCGTAGGCCGCGACGGTCGGGGCGACGTCGGGAGCCGTGGCGAGGCGGTCGAGCTCGACGGCGGCTCGCTCGGCCCGCTCTCGGTCTCCGGCGTAGCTCGCCGAGACCGCGACGAGCAGCGAGCTCAGGCCGGTCAGGTACGGGTCGGCTCCGGCGAGCGCCCGCCCGGCGAGGTCGGCGGCCGCGGTGGGCTCGCCGCGGACCAGCGCGACGTTGGCCCGCATGATCAGCGCCCGGCGTCGGGCGAGGGGATCGTCAGCGACCTGCTGAGCCAACGACTCCGACCGGTCGAACTCACCGTGTTGGAAGGCGCCGAGCGCCGAGACGGCGAGGAGCCGGTCGCGGTGAGCGACGGGGAGCGATGAGTCGTCGAGGAGCTCCACGGCCCACGCGGCGACCTCGGGTCGGGCGCGGTCGTAGGCGAACTGGAACAGCGCCGCCGGGATGCGGGAGGCGACCTCGAGGTCGCGCCGATCGAGCGCAGCACGGAACGCGGCGCCGAGGTCGGGCAGCTCGGCCTCGGCGACCGTCGCCCACCACGCCTCCTCGCCGCCGACGATCCCGGCCTCGATCTGCTCGGCCAGCTCGGCGTGGGCGCGGCCGTGGCGTGCGAGCTGATCGTCGCCCTCGCCGGTCAGGGCGAGGAGATCGGCGGCGTGGGCGCGGACCGTGTCGAGGAGGCGGAGTCGGCGCCCCGACAGCGACTGCACCGGCGAGACCAACGACACGTCGCGGAGCGCGCCCACCGCGGTCGCGACCTCCGAGCGCCCGATCGCTCCCCAGCCCACGACCGCCTCGGCGCGGTCGAGGGTGAAGGGGCCCTCGAAGACCGAGAGCCGGGCGAGCACGCGCACGTCCGCCTCGCGCAGCAGCTCGAGCGATCGATCGATCGTCGCGGTGAGCGAGGGTCGGCCGGCCTCGGCGGAACCGCCGAGCAGCGCCGTGGGGTGATCGAGGCGACGATGCAGCTCGTCGGCCTCCATCAGCCGGAGCTGCCCGGCAGCCATCTCGATCGCGAGCGGGAGGCGGTCGACCCGCTCGCAGATCACCTCGACGAGCTCGTCGCCGGGTGGGTGCTCGCCGAGACGTCGCGTGGTCCCGACGAACAGCTCGTGCGCTGCCGCCGGTTCGAGCGGATGGAGCTCGGCGATCTCCTCGCCATCGATGCCGAGGGGTCGACGGCTCGTGGCCAAGGTGCGGAGGTGGGGGAGCACCCCGAGGTGGTCGGCGAGGTGGCCCAGCACCGCGATTCGCTGCTCGCATCCGTCCAGGACGAGGAGCAGCTCCCGGTCACCGATGCCATGGCGGATCCGCTCGACCGGGTCCGGCAGCAGAGGGCCACCCACGGAGCGGGCGATCGTGGCGAGCACCTCGCGCTCCGGCCCGGCTCCGATGTCGCACACGACGACCTCGCCGCCTCGCTCGGCCTCGGCGGCCACCTCGATGGCGAGGCGGGTCTTGCCGACGCCACCCGGGCCAACGAGCGTCGTCCATCGGGCGCTCGCCGTCTGATCGAGCAGGCGTGCGAGGTCGTCGCGGCGGCCGAGCAGCGGACCGATCGGCCGCGGTGTCCGTCGTGATCGCCCAGCCAACGCAGCCCGTTCGGCGGCGAGGAGGGCCGGGTCGTCGTCGAGCCCGACCGCTGCGAGGGCCAGGCGAGCGGCCTGGGCGGCCCGAAGCGCCTCGGTGCGCTGTCCCGCTGCGCTGCTGACCGACACCAGGTCGGCCCAGGCTCGTTCGTCGGACGGCCGATCGACGGTGAGGGATCGGAGCTCCGCGAGCGCCTCGTCGAGTCGCCCGGCGTCGACGAGCAGTTCGCTGCGCCGACGGCGGAGCGCGGTACGCAGGTCCTCGAGCTCATCCGCCCGCGCCCGCAGGGCGGGGTGCTCCCCCCAGGCCTCCGCTGGGTCGGCCCGCCACCGGGCCAGGGTCGCCCGGAGTGACTCGGGATCGTCGTCGCCGAGCCGCTCGTCGAGATCGTCGACGTCGGTCGTGCGCATCAGCCGGTAGCCGTCGCCGTCGCGCTCGATCGACCCGTCGCCGAGCCGACCTCGGAGGCGGGACAGGTGTGAGGCGAGCGAGTTTCGCGCCGAGGGCGGGGCGGCGTCGGGCCACACGACATCGATCAGCGCTGCGGTCGAGATCGAGTGGGGACGCGCGCAGGCGAGGGCGACGAGCAGGAGGGCCTGGGTCGGGCTCCCGAGCTCGATCACCTCGTCGTCGGCGACGGCCCGCACGGGACCAAGCAACTCGACCCGGTGCACGGCCGCAGCGTAGGGAGCGCGCACCGCCGCTGCACTCGACCTGCACTCGGTCCGTCGCACGCTGCCGAGACGCCGACGACCGGGAGGGTCACCGATGTCCGATGCAGAACGAGGCCAGCTCACGCTCGACAGCGCCGAGGTCTACGAGACGTTCTTCGTCCCGGCGCTCTTCGCGCAGTGGGCACCGGTGGTGTGCGACGCCGCGCTGCTCGACGAGGGCCAACGCGTCGTCGATGTCGCCTGCGGGACCGGTGTCGCGTCCCGGGTTGCGGCCGAGCGTGTCGGCCCCACGGGCCACGTCGTCGGCGTCGACCTCAACCGCGGCATGCTCGGTGTGGCTCGCGACCGCGCTCCTGGCGTCGACTGGCGCGAGGCCGCAGCCGAGCGGTTGCCCCTCGACGACGATTCGGTCGATGCCGCGATCAGCCAGTTCGGTCTGATGTTCTTCGAGGATCGGGCTGCCGCGCTCCGAGAGCTGCGTCGCGTGGTGAGGCCTGGGGGCCGGATCGCCGTGGCGGTCTGGTCGAGCCTCGAACGCACGCCGGGTTGGCAGGAGCTGTGCGCGCTGGTCGGCGACGTGTTCGGCCCCGAGGCCGCAGCGGCGGAGGCGGCGCCGTGGGCGCGCGGGGGAGAGCCCCGCAAAGGCGACCTCCACCCCCCGGGCGGCCGCGGCGCGGCCCCCCAACTGGGGCGACCCCCCCCCCCCCCAATGGCGGCGCAGG
>JBCDAU010000035.1:0-58235 GCA_039185015.1 Actinomycetota bacterium | reverse complement strand
CAGCCGTTCGAGCACCTCGTCCCGGAGCGATCCGGCGCCGGCATCCTTCGCCTCCTCGGCGCCACCCGCCGAGCGGATCAGTCGACGTGCGCCCGCTCGGCGGACCCGAGCCGGCAGCACGCCCCGGAGCCGCCGATCGAGGCCCGAGTCGAAGTATCGGCGTGCCCACGGATTCACCATCGGCTTGGACTCCGTCGTGTTCCGCTCGATCTCGGGACGAGGGATCCGCGCCAACCCGAGGTGGTCGAGGAGCCCGGTCCACGCAGCGCCGTCGTCACCGACGAGCTCCTCGTGGACGACGACGTGGAGCTGTTCGGTGGGTACGTGCTCGTGGAACGCGCCGAGCACGGAGTCGTAGCAGCTGCGCCCGACGAGCCAGGACGACAGATCGGCCGCTTCGCCGATCGGCCGACGCTCGGCCCCGCGCAGGTACGAGTGCCGGTAGTGGGAGCGCAGCCGCTCGACCGGGTCTCGGACCACGTAGACGAGCCGGGCCTCCGGGGCGACCGCGGCGATGCGCTCGGCGACCAGCGCAGCGTGCCGGAGATCTGCGTAGCTCACCGACGCCTCGCCGGTGACCCGACCGTCGTGCTCGGGGAAGAACCCGTCCCAGCTCAGCGAGCGCAGCTTGCTCTCGGGAAGGAAGAGGTTCGGCTCCTTCGCACCGGGCAGGTCGAGACCGTCGTGGGCGTCGAGGCGGAACCACAACGACGTCGTCCCCGCCCGCATCGCACCGATCACGACGAAGTCCGGGCGCCGGACCTCGGGGCCGGGCGCGGACCAGACGTCAGCGGCCGACATCGGGAGGTGACCCGGGGTCGAGCCAGTGGCGGAGATCACGCTCGAGGATCGACGCCATCCGATCGATCTCGCCGGCATAGGCATCGATCAGACGCGCGCGGACCGAGCGGGGCATGGGCGCCTCGGGGTTGGAGTTGACCTTGCGTCCCAACAGGTCCGGGTCGGGACGGTGATCCGTGTCCACCCCGATGTGGCCGAAGACGGACCGGGCGACGGCGACCGCAGCGGAGCCGACATCGTCGAAGTTCACGACCAGGAGCTGGTCGCGGTCGATGACCTCGAGCCACCGCTCGATGTTCGCGCTCGCCGTCGCGGCGCGGGTCGGCATCGAGCGGCGATCGAACACCTCGTCCCAGTCCGAATCGGTGATGCCGGAGAGATCGTTCGTTCCCAGACGGCGGCCGAGCTGCCGGCGAGCCGCCGACCAGTCCCGTTCGATGGGGTTGCGCACGATGTAGATCGCCCTGACACCGGGGAGCGCTCGGTGGATCCGCCGGACCCGCTCGATGGGGAGCGCGGCGTACGCCGGCGTGACCTCGCCCACCTTCACGCCGGGAGCCGCCGCTGCGAACCAGCGGCTGTAGTGGCGGACGCCGCGGTGGGGCTGACGATCCCAGAAGTGCAGCTCCTTGCGACGCGGCACGAAGACCTGCGGATGGCCGTCGAGGATCCGGTGGAGCCATCCGGTGCCGCCCTGGGGCATGCCGATCCCGAGGAACTCGGGGAGCCGGAGGCGCTCCAGCCCACCCGACCGAGCGAGCAGCTCGAAGTCGATGCGGACCGCACCCTGCATGGGACGCATGCACCAGCGCCGCAGCGCAGGGTGAGACCGGAGGTTGGGCACGACGGAACGGCGCACCTCGGTCGTCGGTCCGCCGTTCACCACGCGAGCTCCCAGTCCGCCCGGAGGCGCTGACGCTCGGCGTCGAGGGCGTCGGCGGTGGCGGTCGGCAACGGGGCCGCGCCCGACTCGAGGAGCTCGGCGATGGTGTCGCCGCGTCGGCGGTCGTGGAGCCGCCGAGCGGCCGATCGCATCGACGTCGGCGCGCGGCGCGATGCCGTCCGGATCAGCGAGGCGATCGCTCCGCCGCCGTCGATCGAACGGCTTCCGAGTGCGGTCGTCGATCGGCGTCCGATCGTCGGGTTGGCGTTGGACGACGGTCGCGGCCGGGTGTCGAGGCCGAGGTGCGACAGCACCGACCTCCACGCCGAGCCGTCGTCGCCGACGAGGTCCTCGAAGCGCAGCAACAGCGGCGTCTCGCCCAGCACGCCGCGGTAGGTCGACAGCGTGGCGCTGTACTGGCTGCGCTGGACGGCGGCGGACGCCGGGTCGGCGACAGCCCGGGCGAAGGGCCTCGTCTCGCGTCCCTTCAGCACGTTGTGGCGATAGTCGGAGCGCAGTCGATCGACCGGCTCCCGGGCGACGAAGATCAACGCGGGGCGGCGAGGTGCTGCAGACACCCGCGTCGCCACCCGGGCGGCCTCACTCGGCCAGCCGTAACGCACGGACGCCTCGCCGGTGACCGCGGTGGTGGCGAACAGCGAGAGGTACCGCGACCAGTCGTCCGGACCCAGGTCGTGGGCGCAGAGCGTCGCCGGCTCCTTCACGGCCGGCAGCTCCACCTCGGGGCAGGCGCCGAGCCAGTCGAAGAGGCTGGTGGTCCCCGCCTTCATCGCCCCGAGGATGATGAAGTCGGGCCAGCGCGGACCGCCGCTTCGTGCCTCGGCGACCTGGAACTCGCTCGCGGGGAGCGGCCTAGCCACGACCGGCCTGGCTCGGCTCCGTGTGCGACACGTCGCGGACGACGCGCTCGATCCGGGCGAGCTCGGGGTCTGTGAGGCGACTGTGCATCGGGAGCGAGAGCATCCGGGCGAAGGTCGCTTCGGTCACCGGCAGGTCACCCGGTGAACCGGCGAAGACGGGCTGCAGATGCGCAGGCGGGAAGTACACCCGCGACTCGATCCCGTCGGCTCGCAGCGCCGAGGCGAGCCCGTCACGATCGCCGTCGACCAGGGTCGTGTAGAGCATGTAGACGTGCTGGCGGTCGTCCTGGGCGAGCGGCGGCGTGATGCCGTCGATCCTGGCGAGGCGCTCACTCATCCACGCCGCACGCTCGCGCTTGCGCACGAGGATCTGGTCGAGCTTGCCGAGTTGGGCGACACCCATCGCGGCGGTCACGTCGCTCATGCGCCAGTTGTGGCCGAGCAGCTCGTGGCGGTACGGCGCCGTCATCCCGTGGTTGCGAAGGAGCCGGAGCCGTTCGGCGAGATCCGGGTCGTCGGTGGTGACGATGCCGCCCTCGCCGGTCGTGATGTTCTTCGTCGGCGTGAAGCTGAACATGCCGGCGCGGCCGATGGCGCCGACCGGGCGACCCCGGTAGGTCGCGCCGTGGGCCTCGGCCGCGTCCTCGAGCAGGGCGATGCCGTGCCGGTCGCAGATGGTGGCGAGCTCGTCGAGATCGGCCGGCTGCCCGCCGTAGTGCACGGCGAGCACGGCCTTGGTGCGCGGTGTGATGCGGCGTTCGACGTCGACCGGGTCGAGGTTGAAGGTGTCGGGCCGGATCTCGGCGAACACGGGTGTGGCGCCGACGTGCAGGATCGAGGTGGCCGACGAGATGAAGGTCATCGACGGCACGATGATCTCGTCGCCCGGTCCGATGTCGAGCGCGGTGTACATCGCCGCGAGCGCGATCGTGCCGTTGGCGACGGCGACCGCGTGCTCGCAGCCGTGCCGTTCGGCGAACGCCTCCTCGAATCGGCGGGTTGCCGGACCGTTGGTGAGCTGACCCGAGCTGAACACGTTGCGGATCAGCGCGATCTCCTCGTCACCCACGTCCGGACGGGCGAGGCGGACATCGATCTCGGGGAGCGTGTCGGGCGCGCCGCGGAGGTCGATCGTGTCGCTGGGTGCCGACCATCGCCTCGCGGCGTTGGCGCAGAGCGCGATGAGCCCATCGACCGGATCGGCGTCGTCGGCGAGCCCGACGAGCTCAGCGACCGACAGTGGTGGGACCGCGGCGTGCGAGACCTGCGGATGAGCGGGCCGATCGTCGTCCTCGCCGGCGCCGAAGAGCACCTCGTCGACCTTCTCGCCGGAGCGAAGCCCCGTGTAGGTGATCTCGACCGGTCGATCGCTCTCGGCGATCAAGCGACGGGCGACCTCGTCGATCCGGACCGGTTCGCCCATGTCCAGGACGAGCACCTCACCGCCACGACCCACCGCGCCGGCCTGGATGACCAGCTCGACCGCCTCCTCCACCGTCATGAAGAACCGGGTCATGTCGGGGTGGGTGACGGTCACCGGACCACCGGCGGCGATCTGGCGCTGGAAGGTGGTGAGCACCGAGCCACGGCTGCCCAGCACGTTGCCGAACCGGACCGAGACCCAGGTTCCGTCGGCCCGACGCTCGACGTCGGCCGTCAGCCGTTCGGCGATCCGCTTGGTGAAGCCGAGCACGCTCACTGGGTCGGCCGCCTTGTCGGTGGAGACGTTGACGAAGCGATCCACTCCGGTGGCCTCGGCGGCGGCCAGGACGTTGCGGGTTCCCCACACATTGGTCTTGATCGCCTCGTGCGGGTGCATCTCGAGGAGCGGCAGGTGCTTGAGGGCGGCGGCGTGGAAGACCACCTCGGGACGGTGCTCCTCGAAGACCTCGATCATGCGGTCGGCGTCGCGGACGTCGGCGACCACGAGGTTGCGGCTGTCGAGCAGCGCCCGTCCCTCGAGGTCGAGCTGGACCGAGTGCAGCGCCGACTCGTCGCGATCGAGGAGCACGAGCTCGGCGGGAGCGAGGCGGTACAGCTGCCGGGAGAGCTCGGAGCCGATCGAGCCACCCGCACCGGTGACGAGCACGCGGCGTCCGGTCAGGTACCCGCTGATGGCCTCGAGGTCGGAGCGGACCTCGTGGCGACCCAGGAGATCGGCGTAGCTCACCTCACGGATGTCGGTGACGTCGATGCGACCGTCGAGGACCTGCGACACGTGGGGCAGGACCCAGACCTTGAGGCCGAGGTCGGCGGCCCGGGCCGAGGCGACGCGGACCGTCTCGGGCTTGGCCGACGGGATGGCGATCAGGACGCCGCTGGCCCGATGGCGTCGGGCGACGTCGGCGAGCGATGCGAAGGTGCCCTCGACCTCGATCCCGCGGATGCGGCGGCCGGCGATCTTGCGGTCGTCGTCGACGATGGCGACGGGGACGTACTTGCTGCTCGAGTGGCCGAGCATCGACCGGATCACCTGCATGCCGGCGTCACCGGCGCCGTAGACGACGACGCGGGTGTTCTCGTCGCTGTCCGGGTCGGGCCGGCGTCGATGCTCGATGTAGAGCCGCCATCCGAGCCGGGCCGCGGCCATCAGGACGAGCGCGAGCGGACCGGACGCGAGCGCGACCGACACGGGCACCGCCCGGTCGACGATCAGGACGTCGGCCATGGTGCCGAGCACCGTCACCATCGCGGCCGTGACGAAGAGCACGAGCGTCTCGTCGAACGCGGCGACCCGCCAGCGACCCCGGTAGAGACCGAGGCCGTACCCGATGGCGAGTTGGAGGAAGACGACGACCACCAGGTAGCGGGCGAGACCAACCGCGTCGACGCGGAAGGCCTCGTACTCGAACCGTGCGCCCGAGGCGACGACGACCGCCAGCACCCAGGCGATGACGTCGGCCGACATCGTCAGCCGGTCACGGTTCCGGAAGGCGACGCGCAGCACGGAGTCGGCCTGCCGCCACCCCGGGGCATCCTCGGCTTCGTCCATGACCGCTCCTCGCACCCGCACAGAACGCCACTCAGCGCTCACCCACCACTACCGAGCGTAGTCGGCTCGCCGCCCGAGGAACAGGCCGGTCGTAGCACGCTCGGTGTCGGGACGACCGTGGACTCAGACGAACCGGCGAGCCATCCGACGCCAGACCCCGTCGAGACGCCGGATCGGCCGTCGCGAGACGGGTTCGAGCGCGTCGGACGGGCCCAGGCGGTTGAAGAGCTCCTGGTCGGAGCGGTATCGGCGGACGTTCTCGGCGAGGATCTCGAGCGTGGCCGCAGCCCGGTCGTGGACCGGTGGTGTGACGTGCGGGGTCATCACCAACCGGGGAGCCGACCACAGTGGGTGACGGACGGGCAGGGGCTCCTCCGTCACCACGTCGAGGGCCGCCCCGCCCAGGCGTCCGGATCGCAGCGCGGCGACCAGGGCGTCCTCGTCCACCAGGGCACCACGGGCGACGTTGACGAGGAGCGCACCGGGGCGCATCGCCGACAACACCTCGGCGTCGAGCATCCCGAGGCTCGATCGGTTCAACGAGGCGGCCAGCACGACCACGTCGACGTCGGCCACCACGTCGATCAGGCGGTCACCGCCCTCGATCGACCGGACGTCGGTGAACCCCTCGGCCGGCTCGGCCGAGCGTCGGAACCCGACCACGCGACAGCCGAAGGCCGCCAACAGCCGCGCGAGCGCTCGCCCCGTGTGGCCCGTCCCCACGATGAGGACCGTCCGCGAGCCGAGGCCCCGCAGGTCCCGAGCACCGTCCACGCCCCAGGCGCGGAGGCGCCGGGCCCGGCCGAACCGCTCGAGGTCGTGACACAGCGCCAGCGTGAGCGCGACGGCGTGCTCCGCCAACGCCTGCGCCGAGCGGCCGGACGACGACGTCAGCACGACCTGCTCGATGAGCTGCTCCGGCGCGTACCCGTCGAGGCCGGCGTGGCCGCAGTGGACCCACCGCAGTTGCGGTCGGTCGAGGAAGGCCGGCCATGCATTGCCCCGAAGAACGGCGACATCCACCTGGTCGAGCACGGCCTCGACGCCACGGCGGTCACCCGCGGCGACGTGCGTGACCGGGGCCGGATCGAAGATCTCGTCGATGCGGGCCCGAGCGTCGTCGTCGGCGCCGAGCGTCGACGCCACTCGTCGGATCTCGGTCACGTCGCCGACGCCGACCAGTGGTCCACCGCGTCCCGGGCCCACCCCTCGACCTCGTGCGCTGCGGCGTCGAGCTCCGACTGGTCGATCTCCAGCTCGCGGAGCCGGCGCGAGCGCTGGAGCGAGAGGGCGTAGCGGAGGTTCAGCCGGAGCTCGTCCGCGATCCACGACGGCACGTCATCGATCTCGATCACCCGATGAGCGGCGAAGTTGGCCCGACGACGGGCACGGGACCAGGCCAGGTCGTAGTGCACGTGCGGCTCGCCGAACAGCCCGTCGATCCGCATCACCTCGAGCGAACCGAGCCACAGCGACGCCGCCGGACCTTCCGTCTCCCCGTTCCGGAGCCAGTAGACCTCGAGATCGAACGGCGTCGGCGCGGCCACCACCCGATGGTCCGAGGTCGCGGCTCGGCCGGGGTCGCGCCAGGACAGGACCCGAGCACCCAGCTGCTCCGGCAGACGGAGGGCGACGCGTCGGGGAAGTCGCCGGGCCGCGGCGCGGCACCAGCGCGTCCACACGGTCGGGTCGTCGTGATCTCCGTGCACCGGCACCACTGTGCCCCAGCCCACCGAGAACGGAGGGACAAGCTCACCCAACGTGAGACCAACCCACCGGACCTCGCTGACGATGAGCCTTAGCGTACGTCGCCATGTGCGCGGCGCTTCCTTCCTCCCTCGACGTGACCTCCCGGCCACCGGAGCTCGTCGCCGGCGATCAGCTCCACGAGGTCCGGCTCCTCCGCCTCGACCGCCACGACGACGATCGCGGCTCCTTCACCGAGGTCTTCTGCTCCCATTGGGAGACCGGCATCGACCCGACGCAGTGGAGCCTCGTGCGGTCCGGTACGGGCGTGCTGCGCGGCATGCACGTGCACCTCCGCCACGACGAGTACGTCATGGTGATCTCGGGTCGCATGAGCGTCGGCCTGCACGATCTCCGTCCGGGCTCACCGACGCGCGGCCGGGGCGCGGTCTACGAGCTCCACGGCGGCGAGGACCTCTGCCTCACGTTCCCGCGGGGCATCGTCCACGGCTGGCTCGCCCACGAGCCCAGCGTCCACCTGCAGGCCGTCTCCGAGGCCCACGAGTTCTACGGCGACGACGACAACAACGGCTGCCACTGGTCCGACCCCGAGCTCGGGATCGAGTGGCCGTTCGAGCCGACGGTCGTGTCCCCGCGAGCCGACGCCTTCCCGTCGCTCGCCGAGCTGCGCGACTCGCTGGACTGATCCGCTGCCGGCGACCGCCGGTGCTCAGCGGACGCGACGGGCGAGCCGTGCCGTCGCGTCGACCGCCCACCGGGCCGGGGTGGGGAGCCGTCGGCGCAGGTCCTCGCTGGTCCTCGGCCGGAGCAGTGCCTCCAGTCGGCCTCGGTCCGCATCGACCACCTCCAGCAGCTCCGCCGTCAGCGTGGCGACGAGGTCGGGTTCGTCGAGGCGGGCATACCAGCGCTCCAGCTCCTCGAGGCGCTGTGCCGTGCTCCAGCCGGGATGGTCGCCGCGCTTGAACGTCAGCGCCGTCGGCACGGACCGCACGCCGACCCGCACCCAGCCCTGGTCGAGGAACTGCTCGAACATGTAGCGGTCGGTGGCCCGATCGGACGGTGTCGTGCGCCAGCCGAACGGGAGCCGTCGGTACGCATCGAGCGTGTGACCGGCGAAGGTCAGCGGGACGAGCGTCGGTGAGCGGTGCGAGCGACGCCGTTCCCCCGACAGCCGCAGGTCGATCCGGTTGTTGACCGTGAAGCCCCCGTCGACGGAGACGCGGAAGCGCAGGGTGTGGCCGAAGTCGGCCTCGACGAGTGCCTGCTCCATCGCCTCGATGTGGTTGCCGAGGTAGAGGTCGCGGTCGCAGAGGTAGGTCACGATGCGGCCTTGCGCGTGGTCGGTCAGGACCTCGTGTCGGTTCAGCTCACCGCGGCGATCGTCCTTCGGGAAGCGGAAGAAGCGGACGCGCTCGTCGGCCTCCACCAGCGACTCGACGATGGCTGCGGTGTCGTCGTCGACGCCGTCGCCGATGACGAGGACCTCGATGTCGCCCACGCTCTGACGCAGCGCGCTGCCGACGCTGAGCGGCAGCAGCGGCCCGCGGTCGCCCGTGGTCGGCACGACGATCGACGCCCGGCACGCGCTCACGGGGCGACCCCGGCGAGACGACGCAGCTCGGCGACGGCCTCGACGACCGCGACACCCTCGTGGACGTCGCTCTTCGGTGGCGGCCCGCCGCGGAGGTGCTCCAGGAAGGCGACCAGCTCACGCCGCAGCGGCTCGGCGGCGCCGAACGCGCGGCGCGACATGAGCGGTGTGGCGTCGTGACCTGCTGCGATCTCGATGCTGTCGGTGTCGAGGCCGGGCAGCACGGCCACACCGTCGGAGCAGTGCAGGCGGACCTCGCGTCGCTTGTCGGCGAAGCGGGTCGAGTTCTCGACGACGAGGAACGGCTCGTCACCCCCACCGAGCTGACCCCACAGCCCGACGGGTCGCCCGCCGTGCAGCTCGGCGACGGCGGCCCGCGGCGTCGGAGCGACCCCGAGCACCTCGATGGCGATGGTGAGATCGTGCGGGGCGAGGGTCCACACCGGGTCGGTGTCGGTGCGGGGACTCGTCCAGTTGGCCCGGGTCGAGCGCAGCCCGAGCGGCGACCCCAGCTCACCGGAGCGGGCGATCTCCCCGAGCAGCTCGATGCCGGGGTGATACCGCCAGATGTGCATGAGGTGGATCCGCTCGCCGCCGAGCTCGGCAGCACGGTGGGCGTCGGCCACCGAGGTGGTGAAGGGCTTCTCGCAGAAGACCGGTACCCCCAGCGGCAGCACCGCCGCGAGATCGGCCGCGTGCGCCGTGGCCGGGCTCGCGACGATCACCCCGTCGACGGTGCCGAGCGCGTCGACGGTGGCGACGGCCGCACCAGCCGCGCGAGCGACGTCGGAGCGGGACGGGTCGGGCTCCACCACCACGACGTCGATCGCCAGGTCGAGGAGGTGACCGAGGATCTTGCCGCCCCAGATGCCACAACCGAGAAGGGCGATGCGGAGCTCGCTCACCCGGCGCACGGTACCAACGCGCCCCGACCTCGCCAGCGCCCACCACCTCACGCTCCGCACCCGCCCCGCGCCTACCGGTCGACCGCGGTCCGTGGAACCCTGGATGCATGGCGCAGCTGCAGCGGGTGGTGGTCGTCGGTCAGGGCTACGTCGGTCTCCCCGTCGCCGTCCGGGCGGCCGAGGTGGGATACGACGTCGTCGGGCTCGACCTCGACGAACGCCGCGTCAAGGGACTCGAGTCCGGTGCGAGCCACGTCGAGGACATCACCGACGACCGCCTCGCCGCCGTCCGGGACGCCGGCCGGTACCGGGCGACGACCGACGCAGCCGAGGCCGCCGGGTTCGACGTCGCCGTGATCAGCGTGCCGACCCCGCTGCGGGAGGGCGTGCCCGACCTCAGCTACATCGAGTCGGCCGCGGCGTCGCTCGCACCCCACCTCCGTCCCGGCTCGACGGTGGTCCTCGAGTCGACGACCTACCCGGGCACGACCGAGGAGCTGGTCGCCCCGATCCTGGAGAACGGCTCCGGTCTCGCCGCCGGCTCGCAGTTCCACCTCGGGTACTCCCCGGAGCGGATCGACCCGGGCAACCACACCTGGACGCTCGAGTCGACGCCGAAGATCGTGTCCGGCATCGACGAGGCGTCCCTCGCCGCCGTGCGAAGGTTCTTCGACGACCTCTGCGAGCAGACGGTGCCGGTCTCGGGCTGCAAGGAGGCCGAGCTCACCAAGCTGCTCGAGAACACCTTCCGGCACGTCAACATCGCCCTCGTCAACGAGCTGGCCATGTTCGCCAACGACCTCGGCATCGACGTCTGGGAGTCGATCGATGCGGCGTCGACCAAGCCGTTCGGCTACATGCGGTTCACCCCCGGGCCCGGCGTGGGTGGCCACTGCCTGCCGGTCGACCCGTCGTTCCTGTCGTGGCGGGTGAAGCGCAGCCTGGGCCACGACTTCCGGTTCGTGGAGCTGGCCAACGACGTCAACGAGCACATGCCCGACTTCGTCGTCCGCCGCCTGATGTACGCCCTCAACCGACGAGGCCAGGCGATGCTCGACGCCCGGGTCGTCGTCGTCGGGCTCGCCTACAAGCCGAACACCTCCGACGCCCGCGAGACGCCGGCAGTGCGGGTCATCGAGCTACTCGGCGAGCTGGGCGCCGACGTCGTCGCCGTGGACCCACACGTCGACATCGAGCACTTCCCGGCCGCCGTCGACCTGGTCGAGCTCACGCCCGACCTCGTCGCGGCCGCCGACGCCGTCGTCCTGCTCACCGACCACGCCGACGTCGACCACCGGGTGCTCGCCGACCACGCGCCCTACGTGCTCGACTGCCGACGCCACCTCGACCGCGCCGATAACGTCGAGCACCTCTGAGCCTCACCCGAACCCTGTTGAAGGCGGCGTCATCGGCCGCCGACGTCGTCCCCTCCGATCCGGGTGTGACGGTGCTCATCTACCACCGCGTCGGAGGCGGCTCGGCCAGCGAGATCGACCTGTCGCCGGAGCGGTTCGACGAGCAGCTCGCCTGGCTGAACGAGCACCACCGGGTCCTGTCGCTCGACGATGCCGTGGCCGAGCTGCTCGATCCCCCCTCCGATCCGGAACCCGCCGTCGTGATCACGTTCGACGACGGCACCGCCGACTTCGTCGAGCACGCCGTTCCGGTGCTCGAGCGCCATCGCACCCCGGCGACGCTGTACGTCGGCACCGGCTACGTCGAGGACGGACGAACCTGGCCTGGTGACGCTCCGGCCGTGTCGTGGACGGCGCTCGCCGACAGCCTCTCGACCGGCGTCGTCGACATCGGGTCGCACACGCACGACCACCTGTTGCTCGATCGGGCCACACCGGCCGACATCGTCGACCAGCTCGACCGGTCGATCGACCTGATCGGCGAGCGACTCGGTGTCCGGGCCCGGCACTTCGCCTATCCGAAGGCGGTCGCCGGCAACGAGGCGGCCGACGCCTCGGTGCGCGACCGCTTCGACTCCGCCGCCCTGGCCGGCACCAGGTCGAACGCCTGGGGATCGACCGACGTCCACCGTCTCGCCCGCAGCCCCATCCAGGTGTCGGACGGGATGCGGTGGTTCCGCCGCAAGGCCGTCGGCGGCATGCGCTTCGAGGACGACCTCCGCCGCGGGCTCAACCGGCTCCGCTACCGCGGACGCGTCGACTGACCCGGCCGCCGGATGGACCAGGCGACGATCGAACGCATCGGTGAGCTCTGGCTGCCCCTCGGCGGACTCGGTGCCATCGCCGCCGTGCTCCTGAGCACCGTCTTCGCCCGCGGGCCCGCCGGAGGCTGGCCGATCGCGGTCGGGCTCGTCGCCGGCGTCGCTGCCGGTACCGAGGAGATCCCGAGCGAGCTGATCGCCGGGCTCATCGCAGCCATGGTGCTGGAGGTCGGCGGCCGCCTCGTCCTCGACGGGGTCCTGCCACGAGCCGTGCGGACCGCCGTCGCGATCGCCGCCGCCGGGGTGGTGGCCGGTGTCGAGACCCGGGACGTCCCGGTCCTGGTCGCCGCCGCGATCCTGGTCGTCCCGTCGCTGTCCGAGCAGAGCCGGGCGACGCCCCGCCTCGCTCCGATGCTGGTCGCCATCTCGGCGTTCGGGATCTGGGTCACCGTGCCGGACACCGAGCAGGCGACCGCGCTGCTCGGAGCGGCCGGCGCCGTCGCGCTGGTCGGTCTCGCCGGGACGCTGGTGGTCGACCGGTTCGGGGCCGTGGCCTGCACGGCGGCCCTGCTCGTCACCGTCGGCCTCGGCGGCGGCGTGTCGCAGGCCCCCCTGCTCGGCGGGTTGGTGGCCGTCGCCGCCCTGACGCTCTCGCCCGCCGTCCGGCGGATCCTCCTGCGGGCGCCGATCGCACCGGTCGTGGCTGCGGTGCACGTCGTGGTGGCGGTCCTCGCCGCCCGCATGGCCGGCCTCTCCGAGACCGGCACGGCCGCCGCGGCCATCGGCGTCGCCGCGGGCACCGGCGGCCTGCTGGTGCTGACGCTCGTCTCGCGCCCCGTGCCGATCGGAGCGGCCCGATGACCGATCGTTGGTGGCATCGCGACGACCACGTCGGTCGGGTGACCATCCCGTCGACGGTCGCCGCCGTCGCCGCCGTCCTGGCGATCGTGCTCGCCGACTCGTCGCCCACGGGATGGAGCCCGGCCGACGCCCTGTGGCGGGCGGGCGGCGCTACCGCGCTGACGCTGCTGTCCGGGCGCGCCGCTCCGTGGGCGTGGATCGTCCTCGGCGCCGGCTCGACGCTCCTCGCCGACGGTCCCTGGGTCGCCGTGGGGGCCGTCGCCCTCGCGCTCGCCATCGCCGGTGCCTTCGCAGACCTCCCGGTCGATCTCATGGGCGCTGCCGTCGGGGCGGTCGCCGCGCTGGCGTTGTTCCACGCCGACGTGCCCGGCCCACTCGGGACCGAGACGATCGCGGCCGTCCTGCTGGCCCTCCCCGTCGCCGCGTCCGGCTCGACTCGGATCCGGTCGCGGACCAGGAGCCTCATCGCATCGGCGGTCGCCGTCGTCGGCGTGGCCATGCTCTCGTCGTCGATCGCCGCCGGCGTTCTGGCGGTCGACGCCCGCGACGACCTCGAGCGCAGCGTGGAGCTCGTCGAGGAGGCCCTCGACCGGGCCCGCGACGGCGAGGAGCTGCTCGCGGCCGATCGCCTCGCCGAGGCCCGGGAGCTGTGGCAGGGCCTCGACGAGGACCTCTCGGCGCCCTGGCTCGTCCCGGCACGGGCGACCCCCGTCGTGGGTCATCACCTCGCCGCCGTGCTCGAGCTCGGCTCGGGTGGGAGCGACGTCGCCGGCGCATCGGCCGACCTGCTCTCCGCGCTCGACGAGATCGACCTGGCCGTGTCGGGTGGTGGGGTCGACCTCGACGCCATCAGCGGGCTCCAGGCTCCGGCCGACGATGCCGTCGCCCGCCTCGATCAACTCGTCACGACGCTCGACGACGTCGACAGCCCGTGGCTCGTCGCCCCCGCGGCCGATCGGCTCGACGAGGCGCGCGACGAGCTGACCTCCGGCCTCGACACCATCCGGGACGCGCAGTCCTTCCTCACCCTCGCGCCCGAGCTGCTCGGCCGCGACGGCGCTCAGCGCTACCTGGTGCTGTTCGGGACGACCGCCGAGACCCGTGGTGGCGGCGGCTTCGTCGGCAACTACGCCGTGGTCACCGCCGACGGCGGTCGGCTGAGCGTCGCCGAGATCGGCCGGGGCGAGCAGTTGAACGAGGGCCTCCCGGCCGGGGGTGCCCAGCTCGCACCCGAGCTGATCGAGCTCTACCGCCCCTTCGGTCCCCAGCTCTTCATCCAGAACATCGCGCTCTCGCCCGACTACCCCGTCACGGCGTCGGCGGCACTCGACTTCTACGAGCAGGCGACCGGCGAGACCGTCGATGGCGTCCTCCTGCTCGACCCGACGGCGATGCAGGCGCTCATCGAGCTCACCGGACCGGTCACGGTCGACGGTCGGGAGCTCCGTGGGCGGGCGGTCGCCGAGTTCGTGCTGATCGACAACTACATCCAGTACGACGATGACGAGGATGCCCGCCTCGCGGCCCTCGACGAGCTGGTGCTCGGCGTCGCCGCCCGGCTCACCACGTTGGACGTGCCGTCGCCGTGGGTGCTGGCCGACATCTTCGGGCCGGTCGTCGAGCGCGGTGGGCTCCGCTTCTGGTCCCCCGATCCGGCGGTGCTCGACACCGTGACCCGGGTCGGCTTCGCCGGTGAGTTCCCGACACCCGACGGCGGCGACCTTCTCGCGGTCGTCACCAGGAACATGGGCGGGAACAAGATCGACGCGTTTCTCGAACGACGCATCGACTACGTGGTCGACGTCGACCCCAGCTCGGGGGCGTTGTCGGCGACGCTCACGATCGAGCTCGAGAACACCGCCCCGGCGACCGGACTGCCCGATGCGATCATCGGCAACAACGATCGTGGGTTCCCGCTCGGGACCAACGTGTCCGAGCTCACCGTGTACACACCGTCCGTGCTCGGCCGGGCCACCGTCGACGGCCGCGACGTGGCGATGAGCACCGCAGAGGAGCTCGGTTGGTTGCGGCACCGTTACGAGGTCCAGATCCCCGCGGAGAGCACGATCACCGTGGTCCTGGAGCTGGAGGGGATCGTCGACGTCGGCACGGCGTATCGCCTCGATCTGGTCCCGGCGACGGTCCCGCGCGACGACGAGATCGCGGTCACGGTCGGGCCGAGCGAACGCTGGGAGCGCGATTCGGGCGATGGCGATACGCCGGAGCGTGGCCCTACCATCTCCTCTCGGGAGCGTCTCGAGCTTCGGTTCGAGCGAGCGGACAGTTGAAGGGCGGCCTCTCATGGGCGGGAATCGCGTGATGCGCAAGGGACTGGTTGGCCTCGTGGCCGCTGCCCTCGGGATGCTGCTCGGCAGTGGCGTCGCCACGGCGCAGGACACCGTGCCCACGCCACCCCAGGCCAGCGCGACCGTCACGGGCCTTCCGACCGTCTCCGGCTCGCTCGAGGACGAGACGATCCGGGTCCTGATCGAGAACTGCGAGGTCGGCACGGCGATCATCACGATCGACGACATCGAGGTCGCCACCGTCACGATCACCGCTGATGCCGCGGCGACGGCCGCCAGCGTCGAGGCCGCAGCCACCGGCGAGGTCGTCGTGGCGATTCCCGATGGCGCTGAGCCACCGTACGACGTCGACGTCACCTGCTCCAACGGCGTCGCCTCGACCGTGGTCAACCTGCCCACCGCTCAGGTGCCGGAGACCGACGACGACGCTCAGGCACCCGGCGCTGGTGGTGGTGCCGGTGACGGTGAGGGCTCGCTGCCCCTCACCGGCGGCGGCAGCACGCTCGTCCCGCTGGCCCGTGGCGCTGCGGTCGCCGTGGCCGCCGGTGCGCTGATGGTCCTCGCCACCCGTACCCGCCGCGAGACCGCCACCGTCTGATCCCGTGCCGCACCGGACCTCGGTGCGGGCACACTGGGCATCGTGACCGCCGTCGCTCCCAGCCCCGTCGCGCCGCTGCGCCTCGGTGATCTGACCGTCGACGTCCCCGTCGTCCTCGCCCCCATGGCCGGGGTCACCAACCCGCCGTTCCGGCGGCTCTGTCGTCGATTCGGTGCCGGGCTCTACGTCAGCGAGATGGTGTCGGCCCGGGGGCTCGTCGAGGGCAGCGAGCGCACCTGGCAGCTCGCCGAGTTCGACGACGACGAGCGCCCACGCTCGATCCAGCTCTACGCGACCGAGCCGCGCTCGGTCGGCGAGGCCGTCCGGATGCTGCGTGACCGGCGTGGCGTCGACCACATCGACATGAACTTCGGCTGCCCGGTCAAGAAGGTCACCCGCCAAGGCGGTGGCTCGGCGCTGCCGTGGAAGCGCCGCCTCTTCGCCGCGGTCGTCGAGTCGGCGGTCGCCGCCGCCGGCGACGTCCCGGTCACCGTGAAGATGCGCATCGGCATCGACGAGGAGCACCGCACCCACCTCGAGGCCGGCCGGATCGCAGAGACGGCCGGGGTGTCGGCCGTGGCGCTCCACGCCCGGACCGCGGCGCAGTGGTACTCGGGCCGAGCCCACTGGGACGAGATCTCCCGGCTCAAGGAGGCCGTCACCACGGTGCCGGTACTCGGCAACGGTGACATCTGGAGCGGCGCCGATGCCGTTCGGATGATGGCCGAGACCGGCTGCGACGGCGTCGTCATCGGGCGGGGATGCCTGGGCAAGCCGTGGCTCTTCGGTGAGCTGGTCGACGCCTTCGCCGGGCGTCCGGCCCTGGCTGCCCGGCCATTCGGTGAGGTCGCCGCGGTCATGGTCGAGCACGCAGAGCTGCTGGCCGAGTGGGTCGGCGACGAGTCCCAGGCATGCCGGATGTTCCGTCGTCACGCCAACTGGTACTGCACCGGCTACCCGGTCGGTGGATCGCTGCGCAAGCGACTCGCCCAGGTCGGCTCACTCGCCGAGCTGGGCAGGCTCGTCGACGAGGTCGACCAGACGGCGCTCCCGGTCCCCGGCTCGGAGTCGGCGATCCGCGGTCACAGCCAGGGCCCGCAGGTGGTCACGCTGCCCGAGGGCTGGCTGGACGCGCGCGACGACGCCGTCCAGGTCGCCGACACCGGCGACGCCCACTCCGGCGGCTGACCGGGCCCGAGCGGCCCGTCGAGCGAGCGGATGCGGCGCGTCACACAGTGACGCAGAGCATCGAGGAAGCGAGACCAGAGCGGAAGACACCGGGCCCGAGCGGCCCGTCGAGCGAGCGGATGCGGCGCGTCACACAGTGACGCAGAGCATCGAGGAAGCGAGACCAGAGCGGAAGACACCGGGCCCGAGCGCCGGGACCCTGGGGCCCCGGCGCCCGTCGCTCAGGCTTCGAAGCGGAACCGGCGCTCGACGTCGATCGCGGTGTCGAACCCGCGTCCGCCGTCGGCGAAGTCCCGACCGCTCCCACCGTCGACGAGGTCGTCGCCGTCGCTGGCGAACGCGAAGTCGCGTCCGCCCCCGAGGTAGAGCTCGTCGTTGCCGCTGCCGCCGCGGACCACGTCACGACCGCCACCGCTGCAGACGATGTCGTCGCCGCCACCGGCGTTGACGATGTCGCGCCCGCCTGCGGTGAAGATGAAGTCGTTGCCGTTGGTGCCCCAGATGAAGTCGCGGCCGTCGTCACCGATGATCAGGTTGTACCCGTCGGCGATCAGCTCGTCCTCGGTGAACACGACCGAGCCGCAGTCGTAGGTCACGACCGGGTCCGGAGCGTCCAGGTCCAACCCGACGATGATCGGGCTGTGGTCCGAGGACCGGAACCGGTCGAGCTGCGGGAGCTGACCGGGGAAGCCGGACTCGAAGTACACCTGGTTGTTGCTCTCGGTGCCGTTGATGTCGAACACCTCGGCGTCCACGACCTGACCCACGAGCGAACCGTTGGCGACGGCGTGGTCGAGGTTTCCGCCCAGGCCGAAGAAGGTGTAGCTGATCGGATCCGACGAGAGCTCGCCGAGGTTGGCGTAGCCGTTGTCCTCGACGAAGACGTCGACCGGGTCCTCACGGGTGTAGGCGTTGAAGTCGCCGAGGACGAGGACGTCGGGGTCGGGCAGGTTGGCCGGGTCGGCCAGGAACGCCGCCAGGACCTCGGCCGCGGCGGTCCGAGCCGGGTTGAAGAAGCCGGCTCCATCGCCCTGATCGCAGTCCGGCACGTCGTTGGCCGGGTCTCCGTCGACGCACACCGCCCCCGGGTCGTCGAGCTCGGAGCCGCTCTTCGACTTGAAGTGCACCGACACCGCCGTGAACTGCGCGCCGGTCGCGTTCTCCTCGAAGCCCTGGATGACCGACGGACGGTTCCGGTCCGGCTGGTAGGCCGGATCGCCGACGCCGACGATGATCGGCGCTCCCACCGGCGTGACGGCCGTGAGGTCGTAGATGAAGCCGACCTTGATGGCGTCGGTGCCGATGACCCCGGTGTCGATCCAGCCGTAGCGGGTCTCGCCGAGCGCAGCGTTGAGGGCGTCGGCCAAGGCCTCGGCCGACTCCTTCCCGATGTCGAAGTCGGTCGACGTCGCGGCGTCACCGGCCGGATCGTTCTGCAGCTCCTGGAGGGCGACCACATCGGCGTCGAGCGCGAGGAGCGCATCGATGAGCTTGGCCAGCTGGATGTCGTACTGGGCCTGCGTGCGAGCGCCCCGCTCCTGGCCACCGTCGTTGGTCCAGAAGTTCAGCGTGTTGAACGACGCCGCCGTGATCGAGCCACCGGGGTCGGGGGCCCCACTCGGACGGGGGTTCGTCGGCTGCCAGGTCTGCCCCGGCACCAGCGGGTCGCCGGTCGTCGGCACCAGCTTGTAGTTGCCGAAGCTGAAGGCGAGCACGCCGGTGGCGTCGGGCAGGGTGTCGCCCCACTTCACCAGCCGGTCCACGCCACCGTCGGAGACGAGGAACGGGAAGAGGGGGTCGTCCTCGACGCCTCGACCATCATCGACCCGCAGCGCCGCTGCCGCCGTGTCCGCCGCGAGCTGAGCTGCCGCCGGCCCGGGATCCACGACCTCGGTGGGCTGCAGCGGCTCGAACGGGTAGGCGACGATCTCACCGAAGCGGAGGTAGTCGAACACGTCACCGGCGAACAGCGTGCCGGGCGTGACGAGCATGCCCTCGAACGGCTCGAGGGCGCCGCCGAGCGCCTCGAGATCGATCGGCGTCGGTGCGGGCACGGTGCCCAGGCCCGTGACCGTCACGGTCGTCGCCGCCACCTGGGTGGCGTCGAAGAACTCTGCGGCCGTACCGGCCACCGTCACGGCGTCGCCGACAGCGACGACGGCCGAGCTGAAGACGAAGATGCCGTCGCTCGTCGCCGGGTCGGCGTCGCCGACCGGATCCTGCAGGTAGAAGCCGTTGTCGACGATGCCGGTGACCACGCCCGAGGTCTCGACGGCCTGGCCGTCGAGGGGCGAGGCGGCTCCGCTGCCCTGGATCTCCATGATCGTCACCGTGCCGCCACCGGGACCGCCCCCTCCGTCGCAGGTGCTGTCGTTGGCCGCACCGGGCGTCCCGACGTCACCTGACGGGATGGTGGCCGTGCCGGTGGCCCAGCCGGCGCCGTCGTTGTTGTCCGATGCCAGATCGCACAGCTGCATCGACGCACCGGTGGGATCCGGCCACACCGGACCGCCGTCCCAGGCGATCGAGTCGATCTCGACCGCCTCCGGCGAGGTGAGCACCAGCTCGTCCCCGCTGTTGCCGAGGAACAGATCGGCGTACTGGTACGCGACGCCGACCCCGCCGTTGGTCGCCGAGTCGGCGTTGATGCCCAGGACGGCGTAGCCGCCGGCCGGCACCACGACGGAGCCGGCGATCAGGTGCGACTCGGTCCCGAGATCGCTGATCGTCCAGCCGTCGAGGTCGATGTCCGAACCCGTCGAGTTGTAGACCTCGACGTACTCGCCGTCGTTGTCGTTCACCGCAGCCGGGTTCTGCATCACCTCGGTGATGACGATGTCACCGGGAGCCGCCGGGCCGGGGCCGGCATCACAGACGCTGTCGTTGGCCGCACCCGGCGTCCCGACGTCACCGGCGCCGTAGGTCGCCGTACCGGTGTTCCAGTTGGCGCCGACGTTGTTGTCCGACGCCACGTCGCACAGCTGCATCGACGCGCCGGTGGGATCCGGCCAGTTCGGGCCACCGTCCCACTCGATCCGATCGATCTCGGTGGCGAGCGGATCGATCAGGACGAGCTCGTCGTCGCTGTTGCCGAGGAAGAACGTGCCGTACTCGTAGTCGAGGGTCAGGCCGCCGTTGGTGCCGGAGTCGGCGTTGTTGCCGAGCACGGCGTACCCGCCGGCGGGCACCACGACCGAACCGGCGATGGTCTGGCTGTCCGAGCCGTTGTCGCTGATCGTCCAACCGTTCAGATCGATGTCTGCACCGGTGGCGTTGAAGACCTCGAAGTACTCGCCGTCGTTGTCGTTCACCGCGGCCGGGTTCTGCATCACCTCGCTGATGACGATGTCGCCGGGGTTGGCCGGGTCGCCGCCCGGGCCGCCACCGCCGTCGCAGGTGCTGTCGTTGGCCGCACCGGGGGTCCCGATGTCACCGGCACCGTAGGTCGCCGTGCCGGTGTTCCAGTTCGCACCCACGTTGTTGTCCGACGCCACATCGCACAGCTGCATCGAGGCACCGGTGGGGTCCGGCCAGACCGGTCCGCCGTCCCACTCGATCCGATCGATCTCGGTTGAGTCCGGCGTGGTGAGCACGAGCTCGTCGGCGGAGTTGGCGAGCGCGACGCCGGAGAACTCGTACGCGACGGCGAGCCCGCCGTTGGTGGTCGGGTCGTCATTGCGACCGAGCACGGCGTACCCGCCGGCCGGCACGACGGTCGAGGCACCGATCACGTGGGAGTCGGCGTCGTTGTCGCTGATGGTCCAACCGTTCAGGTCGATGTCTGCACCGGTGGCGTTGAAGACCTCGAAGTACTCGCCTTCGGAATCCCCGACCGCTGCCGGGTCCTGCATCACCTCGGTGATGACGATGTCGCCCGGCGATGCGCCGGCCTGGGCGGCGGCTGGTCGTGCCAGCACGATGGACACGACGATGAGCAGCGAGACGCACGCTGCGGTGAGCACTCGACGGACCACGAGGACCTCCTCGGTCGATTCCCCGAGAAACTCTCCCACCAAGCAGGCCTCGGCGTCTCCTCTCGCCGAACCGGGGATGAACACTCGTCTGCGTCGTGGCGAACCCCGTTCGTAACAGCACGATCGAGTCGGACATCGGACCCAGGCGCGAGGCGGCGACAGGATCGCGCAGCACCCCCTCGCACGGACCGTTCGACGCCGTCGACACCGTGTCCCCGGTACGGTGCCGCTCGTGCTGCAGACCTTCCCCGGGCGCCTGGTGCGTCAACGCTTCGCCCGGGAGGTCGTCGGTCCGGCCTACGACCAGCTCGACGGAGCCAGTCGCGCCGCCCACGCTCGCGCCCACCCGCGTGCCTTCTTCCGGGTGACCCGATCACCGAGCGACGACCCGACGCTGTCGACCGACGAGCTGGCTCGGGCCAGCCGCGGCGTGCTGGAGGATCTCCTCGACGACGGCGTGTTCGACGAGCCGGTCGACGGACTCATGCTCTACGAGCTGGGCATCGACGGTCATCGCCAGATCGGCATCGTCGCCGCCCTCCCCCTCGCCGCGGCGGCGGACGGGCGGGTGCTGCGTCACGAGCTCACCCGTCCCGACCGGGTGGACGTGCTCGCGTTGAACCAGCAGATCGTGGGCGCGTGGTCGAGTCCGGTGGCGCTCACCTATCGGGCGGACCCACCGACCGACGAGGTCGTGGCCGCGCTGAGCGCCCGCCCGGCCGACATCGAGCTCGTGGGCCACTACGCCGTCGATCAACGGATCTGGCGGATCGACGATCCGGCGGAGATCACGGCGCTCCGTTCGGCGTTCCGTCGGCGGGTCACCTACATCATCGACGGCCACCACCGGCTCGACGCCGCCGTGCACCGGGACGACCCGGTCGACCCGCTGGTCGTCCTGTTCCCCCACGACCAGCTCCGGCTCCGCGGCTTCCACCGTGTGGTGTCCGACGTCGAGGCCACCGCAGTACTCGATCGGGCCGTGCCGATCGGAGCGGGCGAGGACCCGAGACCGGCCGGTCCCGGCCAGGTCGGCGTGTGGGCCGCAGGGCGATGGCACCGCCTCGAGCTCCCGGCGGCGAGCGGGCGCCGTCTGGTCGATCAGCTCGACGTGTCGCGGCTCCAGGACGGCATCATCGGACCGCTCCTCGGGGTGACCGACCCCCGGACCGATCCTCGCCTGCACCACCTGCCCGACTCCGCCGGGCTCGACGGTGTGCGGACCCGCGCCGGGGAGAACGGCATCGGGTTCGTGCTCGCGGCCATTAGCGTCGACGACCTCCTGGCCGTCTCCGATGCCGGCGACACGATGCCGCCGAAGAGCACGTCGTTCGAGCCGAAGGCGCGCTCGGGACTGATCCTCCGCCTCGACGAGGACTGAGCGCCTCCGAGCCGCTCAGGCGTCGGTGCCGGTGGACTCGGTCGTCGTCGTCTCGGGCGGTGGCTCGTCAACGGGGTCATCGGGCGGTGTGGCCGACAACGCCTGCTCGACGAACGCCTCCGCCTCGGCGATGAGCTCCTGGTATCGGGCGAGATCGCCGGCGCGCAGCGCAGCGTCCGCCTCGTCGAAGGTGTCGGCCGCCGCCTGCAGCAGCTCCTGCACCGACAGGTCGCTCGGATCGACCGGGGTCGTCTCCGGCGGCGTTGTCGTCTCGGGCGGCGCGACATCACCGGCGTCGGGATCGACATCGGCGTCGGGATCGACATCGGTCGCTCCGTCGTCGGGCAGCTCGTCCTCGTCGACGGTAGGCGCTCCGCCAACCGCCGCTTGGAGCGCCTCGTCGAACGTCGGCCGCATCACGACGCGGTCCTCGAAGCCGACGATCACCTGCTCGAGCTGGGGAAGCGGCGTGCCACCCTGGGCCTGCAGATAGATCGGCCGCACGTACAGCAACGAATTCTCGACCGGGACGAGCAACAGGTTCCCGGCCACGATCTCGGAGCCGTCACCCTCGAGGAGCGAGAAGACGCGGGAGATCTCGGGGGTGGTCGCCGACTCGGACGCGAACTGCGCCGGGTTGTCGGGCAACGTCGGCGCGACGATCTCGTAGACGTTGAGCTGGCCGTACGAGCCGGGATCAGAGCCGGCGGTCATGAAGCCGGTCAGCTGCGGTCGGTTGCCCTCTTCGGAGAACGGGCTGAACGGCCGGAACAGCACGAACTCGGCGTTGTCTCGTCCGGGCAGCGTCATCTGCAGGTACTGGGGCTCGATGCGGGCCTCGGTCTCGCGGATGATGCCCTGCTCGTCGGCCTCCTGGACGGTGGCCCGCTGCCCGAGCTGGTTCCCGGGATCCTGGGCGACGTCCCACGCACCGGTCGCGACGTAGAAGTCGCTCGGCGGCGTGATGCGGTACCGGCCCCACATGTTGGTCTGCACCCGGAACATGTCCTCCGGGTAGCGGAACTGCGCCTCGAGCTCCGCCGAGGGCGGGCCGTCGGCGAAGAGGTCGGGGAAGATGTCGCGCCAGGCACGGATGAGGGGATCGTCCTCGTCGATCACGTACAGCTCGATCGTGCCGTCGTAGGCGTCGACGACGACCTTCACCGAGTTGCGGATGTAGTTGAAGTTCTCGTCGAGCCCGCTGTTGCGCGAGAGCTGGCTGCGGTCGGCCCGCTGGGCATACGGGTACCGGTCGGTGGTCGTGTACGCATCGAGGATCCACAGGACCTCGCCGTCGATCACGGCCGGGTACGGGTCGGCGTCGAGCTCGAGGAAGGGGGCGACGGTCTCGACGCGGTCGACGACGTCGCGGTTCATGAGGATCCGCGAGTCGGAGGTCATCTCGGACGAGATCAGTGGGTTGAGGTCGCCGAAGCGCAGGGCGAACGCGGCGCGACGGAGGAAGGAACCGACGCCGACGCCGGCCTCGCCGTCGTAGCGGAAGGTCTGGACGATGTCGTCCTCGGTCTGGAAGTCGACCTCGTCGGTCTCGGCACCGATGATGGCGTAGCCGCCGACGCCCTCACCGAAGTAGATGCGGGGCTGATCGATGTCGAGCTGGGCCCGGTCGGTGTCGATCGGGACGCCGCTCACGATGAAGTCGGGCTGACCGCTCGGCTCCACCGCGTTCGACGGCGCGACCGCCAGGCCGTAGCCGTGGGTGTTGGCGATGGTCGTGGCCTCCCACGACCGGTTGGCGAGGCCGGTGACGTCGAGCTCGCGGGCCGACAGCACGACCGGGACCGTCTCGCCGTCGATCTCGTAGCGGGAGACGTCGAGGTCGATGAAGTTGTAGAAGCTGCGAACGCCTTCGAGACGCTGGAAGGAGTCGACGACCACGGCCGGGTCGAGGAGCCGGATGTTGTCGACGGTCTCCTGGCTGGCGGCGACCTCTGCCGCGGACAGCACGGGCTCGTACTCGAACCGCTCGATGACCACGTCGTCGAGGCCGAGGGCGACGCGGGTCGCCTCGATGTTGCGTTCGATGAACGGGGCCTCGCGGCTGGACTCGGCCGGCTCGACGCGGAACCGCTGGATGAAGGCCGGGTAGATGCCGCCGGCGACCACGGCGACGAGCGCCCAGAGCCCGACGGCGAGGATCGGCCACGTGAAGCCGCGACGCCAGATGTTGAAGACCAGCAGCCCGAAGGCGAACAGGCTGATCAGCACCAGCAGGTTCAACGCCGGCAACTGGGCCTCGATGTCGGTGAACGTCGCGCCATCGACGAAGCCGCGGGTCGACAGGGTCAGCTCGAAGCGGTCGAACCAGTAGCCGACCGCCTTGATGAGGGCGAGCACGCCGAGCAACAGGGAGATGTGCGCCTTGACCTGCGGGGTGACGCGGCTGGCGCCTTCGGTGGGCTGGAGGCGGATGCCGCCGTTGAGGTAGTGGGCGACCGCCGTGACGATCGTGATGATCAAGATGGCGGCGAAGCTCCAGCTCACCAGGAACCCGATGAAGGGCAGCTGGAACACGTAGAAGCCGACGTCGCGACCGAACTGGGGGTCCTCGATGCCGAAGTCCTGCCGGTTCAGGAAGAACAGCGCGTTCTCCCACTGACTCGACACCCCGGTGCCGGCGATGAGGCCCAGGAGCAGTGACACGCCCGAGCGGACCAGGACGCGGCGGCCGCTGACGAACTCCTGGTAGCGCTCGACGAGCTCTTCTTCGGGTCCGCCGGATCTGGTCTCGGGCGCCAGCCGGTCGGCGATGAGGAGGTTGACCCACATCACCACGAAGAAGATCGCCGTGAAGGCGAGCACGAGCAGGACGCGCGTTCCCAGGACGGTCCGCCACACCGAGGCGAGGTCGAGCGAGTCGAACCAGAGGAAGTCGGTGTAGAAGCTCGCCACCCCGCGGATCGAGGTGATGAAGAGGAACAGCGCGATGAGGACGACGACAAGAGCGACCCGGCCGCGAGTGACGCCGCGCCGCGGGGTGCTCATCTCTGTTGGGGGGCGCATGGTGCGATCAGACTACCCGTCGGTCGTCGTCTGTCGGCCGCGTGACCGGGAGGAACGCGACCTGCGAGCCCCTCAGGCGGGAACGACGAGACAGCGGCACCCGAGGTAGATCGGCGCCGTCGTGTGCCCGGTGGGGAACGCGTCGCCGTTGGCCACGACGCCAGCCAGTTCGTTGTCGGTGCCATCGGGGCAACCGTGGTTCGGATCGCACGCCCAGCGGACGGGTGCACCGAGTGCGGTGCCGGCGATGACACCACGGGCGACCGCCGCCCCGACGAAGCCCTCGGCGACGGATCCGACCCGCTCGGAGCGCCACTCGCGGTGGATCGCCCGGACGCGCCCGGCGAGGCCGTCGGGCCCCGATTCCACAGCGGCGTGCACCCGACGGAAGAGCGGCTGGGTCAGCTCGGTGGCCAACGCCGTCGCGAGATCGTCAGTGTCCACGACGAACGGCTCACCCATGATCGAGCTGGCCGCCGTGGCGGCCTCGGCCAGCTCATCGACCGCGGCAGCCCGATAGGCGGCCTGCGTGTCGTTGGCCAGCTCCTCGAGCGGAGCGCCGCGGTTCAGACCGTCGAGCAGCGCGTTCTGGCGATCGGCGAGCACCCGCTTGAGCTGGGAGGACAGCGCGACCGCGTGTTGCAGCAGCAGGTCGTCGCGGCGGGCGAACAGCGCCCCGAGCGCGTCGTGCGACGCCTCGGCGACCATCTCGGGCTCGGCTGCGGGCTCGACGTCGTCCGCAGCCACCGGGGTCGCGTTCCCGAACGTCTCGACGTCGTCGGCGGCCACCGGGGTCGCGTTCCCGAACGCCTCGACGTCGTCGGCGGCCACCGGGGTCGCGTGATCGACCGGCTCGACGTCGTCGGCCCTGACCGGGGTCTCCTCCCGGAGCACCGTGGCCGTGGCGGTGGCCGTGTCGGCCAGGACCGTCCGGGCCTCCTCGGTGCGAGCCGTGCGCTCGGCCCGGAGTCGTGCGAACACACCGTCGAGGAACGTCGGCTCGACGGGCTCGGCCGGCTCGTCGGCGGAGGTCAGGTCGATCCCGGCGTCCTCGATCTCGGCGAGGTCGATCCCGGCGTCCTCGATCTCGGCGAGGTCGATCCGGGCGTCCTCGGTCTCGGTGAGGTCGATCCCGGCGTCCTCGATCTCGGTGAGGTCGATCCCGGCGTCCTCGATCTCGGTGAGGTCGATCCCGGTGCTCGACGTCGATGCGAGCTGCTCCTCGTCGACGACGGACTCGGCCGCCGCGAGGTCGATGCCCTGCTCCGCCGCCGCGGCAGCGGCGATCGTCGCCACCTCTCGGGGATCGAGCACGCCGCCGGGAGGCGTCGGGTCCACGACGTACTCGCCCGGCTGCGGGTCGAGTGGGCCCCCGGCGCTGAGGCGGATGGGGAGGTCGTCGTGAGCGAGCAGCGGTTCGACCGGACGTGGTGCCGGCTCGCGCAGATCGAGCTCGGCGGGCGTGTCGGCCGCCGGCCCCTGGTCCAGGTCGTCGACCGCCTCGGAGCCCGCGGCGATCGGTCCACCGTCGGCCGTGTCGGCGTCGAGGTCGGCGACCACCTCGGCATCGATGGCGGGCTCATCATCGAGCTCGGCGGGCTCACCGTCTTCGACCTCCGCCTCGATGACCGGCTCCGGTCGCTCGACCGCGGACTCCAGTTCGACGCGCTCCGATGACTCGTCAACGGCGGTGACGGGCGCCTGCTCCTCCACGACCGGCTCCGAGGCCACGGACTCGACCACCGGTTCGGCGCGCTCCGGGGTGACGACCGGGTCGTCGTCGGCGTCCACGATGCGGACGATCTCGATCTCGTCGGTCGGTTCGACCCGGAACTGGCTGACGTCCCCCCGGGGCAGCCCGTCGTCGCGCCGACGCCGGCGCCGGCGGACCTGAACCGGCGAGTTCGGATCGCCGGCATCGTCCTCGTCATCGAGCTCGGGGAGCGGCACGTCGGCATCACGAGCATCGGATTCGGCCGGCTCGATCTCCGAGGACTCGGCGACCGGCGCGGACCGGAGCTCCGGCGAGTCGGCCAGCGGCTCGGGCCCCGGCTCCGAGGGGTCGACGACGGTCGCCGACCCGATCTCCGGCGGCTCGGACTCCGACGGCTCGACCGCGCCGACCTCGACTTCGGGCGCCGGTGCCGGCTCGACCGGTGTCGCGGCGATGGCGACGACCGGCTGGGAGGGCGCGATCGGGTCCGGATCGACCGGGGCCGCCGTGGCGTTGGCGTCCGGGTGCAGCCGCTCGGCATGGCGACCGAGGCCGGCGGAGATCTGCCCGAGCAACGTCGCTGCGTCCGTTCGCATCTGGTCGAGCTCGGCGATCTCGGCCGCCAGGACGTCGCGACGGTGGGCGAGGTCGGCGAGCACCTGGTCGCGGTCGCGCTGGGCCGCCGAGACGACGTCCTGGGCCCGCTCGTGTGCCGTGTCGAGCTCGGCCTGGACCTGCGCCCTCGCCTCGTCGTGCACCCGATCGGCCGCCTCGCGGGTCGTCGCGGCCTCGTCGCGCGCTTCCTGCAGCACCAGGGCCCGCTCACGGTCGGCCGCGGCACGGATCTCGTTGGCCTCGTGCTGGGCCTCGCGGACGAGGCGAGCGACCTTCTCCTCGGCGCGGGCCCGCACCTGGGCGGCCGCCTCTCGGGCCGCGGTGAGGACCATCGCCGCCTCCTCGCCGAGGCGAGCGGTGAGGGTGGCCTCGTCGAGCACCGCGGGCTCGGCGGCGGTGACGGGCACCGGCTCGGGCAGCGAGTCGAGCTCGTCGCGCAGTCGCCGGATCTCACCGGCGGCCAGCGACAACAGCCGCCGAACGACGGCGGGGTCGGCGCCACGGAAGACGGTGGGGATCTCGGCGCGCTCGAAGTCAGCCGGGTCCACCGGATCCGTCGAGCCGGACGATCGTTCGGCCACCATGTCCGTCGAGGTTACGGCTCGCGACCGGGCTGCGGGGGGAGCGCGCCACCCACCCGGCTCACCCCTGCGGCTCGTCGACTCCGGCCGCCAGCTCGCCCGGCGCCTCGAGCGCCAGCGCGTTGCCGCCCAGCTCGTCGAGGGCAGCGAGGGCGTCGTCGAGGTTGTCGACGCCGACGATGAGGACGTCGTCCCCGGCGACCGACTCGGCGTCCGGAGCGTCCACCGAGGGCACGATGAACACGTCGATGCCCTGCTCGCGCACGGCGAAGGTCTTCTGGACCACCCCGCCGATCGGGCCGACGGTGCCGTCGAGCTCCATCGTGCCGGTGACGGCGACGCGGTTCTCGCCCGTGAGCTCGCCCGGGGTCAGGACGTCGAGGATGGTGAGCGTCCAGGCCAGGCCGGCCGACGGTCCGCCGATCGAGCCGGCGTCGATCTGGACCTCGACCGGTGGATCGGCGACCTGGGCCCAGTCGGTCACGACGGACACGCCCAGGAGGGCGTTGCCCTCGTCGTTCTCGCCGAGGATCACCGAGGTCTCCGACTCGGCGCCGTCGAGATCGCGCACCACGAGATCGAGCTCGTCCCCGGGCTCGAGCGCCCGAACGGCGTCGACCAACTCGATCTGGGTCGTGATGGCCGCACCCTCGGCCTCGACGACTACGTCACCGGGCTCGAGCACACCATCAGCCGCGGTGTCCTCGCCGACCTGCACGACCGACGCACCCAGGAACTCGACCACGTCGAAGCCCAGGTGTCGGAGCGCCACGATCTCGGCGACGTCCTGCGACGAGAGCATCGCCGCCCGGTTCTGCTCGCGGCGCTCGTCGTTGGTCCGGCCGCCGAGCACCTCGTCGGTCGATCGCAGCTCGATCGCCGGGTCGAACTGGGCCGCGATCCAGTCGAGCACCGTGACGGTGCGGGACGAGACGGTCGTGAAGTAGAGCTCGCCCTCGGGGGGGAAGGCCTCGCTGCCGACCACGTCGACGAGGCCGACGGTCGGGGTCGCGGAACCGGGGGAGAAGGCGAAGTAGTCCAGGGGCCAGGTGAGCGTCCGCCAGACGCCGATCACGACGACCGCGACCACCACGGCGACGATGGCGGTCCGCCGCCGCGAGGTCGCCGGCGCGTGATGCGGGCCGCCGACTACGATCGCGTCCTCCGTGGCCACCCTGCTCCTCAGTCTCGTCGTGGTCGCCGCGCTCGTGCTCGGCGTCGCACGATCCGCCCGGCTCGAGGTCGAGCTTGCCACGCGTGCTGCGCTCACCGGAGGTCGCGGCGACGAGCCATCGCCCTACGCCGGCAGGGTCGTCAAGCGCGGCGCACCGCTGTGGCGGCGGCTCATCGATCTCGTCCTCCTGCTCGCCATCTGGCTGTTCATCGGGCTCGCCATCACCGCAGTGTTGGGCGGAGCGCTGGCCGGACTCGCGCTGGTCCTCCAGGAGCTGCTGTCCTGAGCACGGCCGAGCGCCGACGCCGAGCCGTCCGGGCCGGACTGCAGGGCGACCGAACGACCGCCGAAGCGCTGCGCCACGACGACGACGGACACGTCAGGGCCCTCGCCCTCGGGGCCCTCGCCCGGCTCGACGCCCTCGGCGACGACGACGTCGAGGCCGCGCTGGGCGATCCGGCGCCCGTCGTCCGCCGACGAGCCATCGAGCTCGCCGCGGAACGGCCGTCGATCCCGCTCCTCGGCCTGCTCGACGACGCCGACGACACCGTGGTCGAGCTGGCGACCTGGGCGCTCGGTGAGCGATCCGCCGACGACGAGGTCGTCGCCCGGCTGGTGCGCCAGGCGACAGAGCACGACGAACAGCTGTGCCGCGAGGCCGCCATCGCCGCGCTGGGTTCGCTCGGCGACCCCGCCGGACTCGACGCGGTGCTCGCCGGCACCATCGACAAGCCCGCCGTCCGGCGCCGAGCCGTCGTGTCCCTCGCCGCGTTCGAGGGTCCCGAGGTCGAGGCCGCGCTCCGCTCCGCCCTGGACGATCGCGACTGGCAGGTCAGGCAGGCCGCCGAAGACCTGCTCGACGTCGCCCGCGACGCTCCCACCGAGCCCGGGTCGTAGGGCCGAAGCGGCCGGCGGCGTCGCCGGGATCAGCGGGAGAACAGGTCGCGCAGCAGGTCGTAGCTCTCGAGGCAGCGACCAGCGCCGAGCACGACCGCTTCGAGCGGCGTGTCGACGAGGCGCACGGGCACGTGGATCTCGTTGGCCAGGCGCTGATCGAGCCCTCGCAGCAGTCCACCGCCGCCCACGAGGAAGACCCCCTTGTGGATGAGGTCCTGGGACAGCTCTGGCGGGGCCTGGGCGAGGCAGTCGAGCACCGACTCGACGATGGCACCGGTCTGTTCGGAGATGGCTCCGCGGATCTCGTCGGCGGTGAGCACGAAGGTCTTGGGCAGCCCGCTGACGAGGTCGCGACCCCGCACCTCGGCGGCGGGGATGCCCGGGACGGGGTCGGCGGAACCGATCGCGACCTTGATCTCCTCGGCGGTGCGCTCGCCGATGGCGACGCCGTGCTCGCGTCGGGCCCAGGTCTGGATCGCTCCGTCGATGTCGAACGAACCGACCCGGATCGCGCTGAGGGCCACGACGCCGCCGAGGCTGATCATCGCCGTCTCGCTCGTGCCACCGCCGATGTCGATCACCATGTTGCCGACGGGCTCGTGGATCGGCAGCCCGGCACCGATCGCCGCCGCCATCGGCTGGTCGATCGTGAGCGCGTCGGACGCGCCGGCCCGTCGAGCGGCCTCGACCACGGCCCGACGCTCCACCGGGGTGATGACCGAGGGCACGCAGATGACCACGCGGGTCCGTCCGAATCGGCTCACACCCACCCGTTCGAGGATGAGGCGGATCATCCGCTGCGTCGTCTCGAAGTCGGTGATCGCACCCTTGCGCAACGGCCGAACGGCGACGATGTAGCCCGGCGTGCGGCCGATCATCTGCCACGCCTCACGACCCACGGCGAGGACGTCGCCGGTCCGCTCGTTCAGCGCGATGACCGACGGCTCGTTGAGCACGATGCCCCGGCCTTCCTCGTAGACCAGGCTGTTCGCCGTCCCGAGGTCGATGGCGAGGTCACGGGCCAGGGCTCACGCCCCCCGGTGGTCGCGGCCCGGAGTCGTCGAGCGGCGAGGTGCTGCGGCGTACGGACCGTGCCCGCTCGTCGGGCGCGAGGGCGCGCATCTCTCGCTCGAACGCGGCGATGCCATCACGTTGGCGCCGGCTCGTGAAGCGATGCCAGGCGAGCACGAGCAGGCTGCCCACGACGATGATGCCCGCGGCCAGCCCGAGCGAGAGCAGCGGGCTCACGTCGCGCCCTCGGGCCCCTCGACGGCGGTCGCATCGATGAGGTCGGTCGCAGCGAGGCCCCAGTCCTCGCCACCGTCCCAGACCTCCTTCTTCCAGATCGGCACGCTCGCCTTCAGGGCGTCGATGGCGAACCGGGCAGCGGCGAACGCCTCGGGGCGGTGCGGTGACGACACGGCGACGACCACGGTCGGCTCGCCGAGCTCGCACGGGCCGGTTCGGTGGACGAGCCCGACCCGGACGACGTCGGGCCAGCGCTGGCGGACCTCGGCGGCGATGGCGGCGAGGCGGGGCTCGGCCTGCTCGGTGTAGGCCTCGTACTCGAGCCGAGTGACGCCCTCACGGCCCTCGGCGTGGTCTCGGACCGTCCCGGAGAAGACCACGACCGCGCCGCAGCGTGGATGCACCGCCCAGTCGTGCAGCTCGCCCACCGACAGCGGGTCCGCGGTGAGTCCGATGCGCGTGTCGTCGGCCTCTGGCATGGCGGTCATGCTACGCACGGTCGTCGCTTCCCGTCACAGAGCGTGCCCGCCGCCGGCCATCACCCCATCGTGCCCGGCCCGCGACCCGCGGGGCGACCACGGTGGGTATCGTCGGCGCCGGTGCGCGGCAGCGGAGCTGGAGAGCCTCCCGAGCCAGGGGACGACCCGTTGACCGACGAGTCCCACTGCGACGACGACGAGCCCGACCGCGCTCCGTCGGCCGCGTCCTCGCCCGATCTCGATCCACTCGACGAGATCACCGCCGAGTTGGAGCTCGACGACGACGCCGAGTGGGGGTCGGCCGAGTGGGCCAGCTCACCGCTGCCGATGGAGGACCGCCTCTGGCGCCACCCGTCGGAGATCCGACTGGAGAAGGCAGCAGCGACCGGCTCGTCACGGTCCGGGCTGCGCACCCTCGTCGGTGTCGCCGTCGGCGCCGGGCTCATCGGCGCGCTGGTGTCCGCCGTGATGGTCAGGAGCCTCACCGACGACCCCGACGTCGTGGTCGAACGGCGGATGGAGTCCACGGCGATCGCCCTCGAGCAGCCGGGCATCATCGATGCGAGCGCCATCGCCACCGCGGTCTCCCCTGGCGTCGTGCGCATCACGGTCCTCCGATCGGGCAGCGAGCGGGCCAACGGCTCCGGCGTCGTCTTCCGGTCCGACGGGCTCGTCCTCACGAACGCCCACGTGGTGCGGGACGCCGTCGCCATGGAGGTCACCCTCGCCGACGGGCGCAGCTTCCAGGCCGATCTCGTCGGCGTCGACGACTACACCGACATCGCGGTCCTCGACATCGACGGCGACGGCCTATCGACGGTGATCATGGCCGACGACCCGGCGCTCGCCGTGGGCCAACCGGCGCTGGCGATCGGCTCGCCGCTCGGGCTCGAGGGCGGCCCCTCGGTGACCCTCGGCGTGGTCAGCGCGCTCGGCCGCAACCTCGACTCGCCGACCGGCCAGCGCCTCTACGACCTGATCCAGACCGACGCGCCGATCGCTCCGGGCTCCAGCGGCGGTGCGCTCGTCGACGGCTCTGGGGCACTCATCGGTCTCACCACCGCGATCGGCGTCAGCGACGTCGGCGCCGAGGGGGTCAGCTTCGCGACCCCGATCACGATCGCCTACGACGTGGCCGTCGATCTGCTCGACGACGGTGTGGTCGACCACGCCTGGCTCGGCATCACCGGCCGCGACCTCGGCCCGGCGAACGATGGCGCCACTCCGCACGGCGTCGAGGTCATGAGCGTCGCCGAGGGCGGTCCGGCCGCCGTCGCCGGCCTGTCCGTGGGGGACGTCATCATGGCCGCCGACGGCGACGACCTCCGATCGATGAGCGAGCTGATCGGTCGCCTGCTGCGGCTGAGCCCGGGCGCCACCCTCCCGCTCCAGCTCGACACCGGCCGGCTGGTCGACGTGGAGCTCGGCACCCGCCCCGACACCACCCAGCCCTCCGACCGCTGACCTGCCTCGCGGGCGTTCAGCGGGTCGAACGGCGAGCGAGCCACCCGAGCCCGGCGGCCGCGCCCGCGCCGACGGCGCCCAGCGCACCGAGCGACGCGTACTGCCGCTGTCGGGCGTTGAGCGTCGCCCAGGCCGGCACGCGCTCCGCGACGACGAGCGCCTCGTCGTTGCGCCACGCCGGCGCCCAGCCGAGCGTCTTGATCCGATCGTTCGAGACGACCCACGGATGGGTGAGGTAGGGCTCGATCCCGTCGGCGGCGGCGCGCACCGAGCGGCGGGCGCGGCGCGCCGCGCCGACGACCGGGTCGGGCAACCGCACGCGGGCGCGACCCGGCAACAAGGCCCGCCGCTCCTCGCCGGTGAGCCAGCCGTCCGGCGCCACGTTGAAGCAGCCGGCGGTCCGGCTGATCGCCACGAGCGCGATCGCCGACGCGAGATCGTCGAGGTGCAGGATCTGCCAGGCCGGATCGTGGTCGGCCGACTCCACCGCCGACGCCTCGAGCAGCTGGGCGGCCAACCAGGAGCGGTGGTCCTCGGCGACGGCGGCGACGGGCCGCAGGACCGCGACCGCGGCGGATCGCTCCCGACCCCAGCTCTCGACGAGCTGCTCGCCCTGCAGCCGTTGCTCGGCGAAGACGAAGCCCGGGTTGGGCCGCCGGGGCGCTCGCTCGGTGATGGGGATCGGGTTCGCCGCCCAGGCGCCGTAGACGGTCGCCGAGCTGACGTGGACCACGGACGACGCCCGTGTCGCTCCGGCCAACAGGGTGCGGTTGAGCTCGACCAGTCCGGCACCGGTCTGGGGCGCGGAGGAGCGGGCGACGTTCGCCAGGTTCACGATCACATCGGCGGTGGCGAGCTCGGTCGCGACGCTCTCCTGCTCGGGTCCACCCCGGAGGACCTGCACCTGACCGAGGTCGTCGAAGGGGTTCGACCGGCGACGGGTGAGCGCCACGATCCGCTCGACCCCGTCATCGGCGGCGAGTCGCCGGACCAGGCGGACGCCGAGCTCGCTGCCCGCGCCGTTGACGACGAGGACGCTCACGGGGCGGCGCGCTCGGGGCGAGGGAGGTTCGGCGACGTCACCGGCCTACCATGCCCTCGTGAGCGGCGACGGTCCACTGGAACCTCCCGAGGGCGAACCGGGCGACCCGGACCCCCAGAACCCGTTCGGCTTCCTCGGCCTGCCGTTCCTCGGCGACCTGGGCAAGCTGCTGGGCGGCGCCGGCGACCAGGTCTGGGAGAACGCCAGGCAGCTCGCCCGCACCATCAGCACGGGCGGCACCTCGGAGGACAACGTCGATCCCGCGGTGCGCATGCGCTACGAGGAGCTCGGCCGCATCGCCGAGCTGCACGTCGCCGACGTCACCGGCCTCCGCGTCCCCCACGACGGCGCCGACCCCGTCCGCGTGGTCACCCGCAGCGAGTGGGCCAGCGAGACCGTCGACGACTTCCGACCGATCTTCGACGCGCTCGGCGACGCGTTCACCGTCGCGGCGCCCGACGACCTGCCGGCCGACGACCCGACGATGCAGCTGCTCGGCCCGCTGATCCAGCTGCTCGGCCCGATGACCCGGTCGATGACCGCCGGCGGCATGGTCGGCCACGTCGCCGCCCGGGCCTTCGGCGCCTACGAGCTGCCAGTCCCCCGCTCGGGCTCCCGCGGCACCCTCATCGTGCCGGCAGCGATCGACGACTTCGGTCGCTCGTGGGAGCTCGATCTGGACGCGCTGCGGCTCTGGATCTGTGTCGAGCGTCTCGCTTACCACGCCGTGCTCTCGGTGCCCCACGTCCGCGACGAGGTCACGGCGTTGCTCACCCGCTACGCCGGTGCGTTCCGCAACGACCCGGAGGCCCTCGGCGAGCAGTTCGGCTCCATCGACCCGATGACCCTCGCCGGCGACCCGTCGGCGATGCAGTCGCTGTTCTCCGACCCGCAGCAGATCCTCGGTGCCATGCGCAGCCCGGAGCAGGACGAGGTACAGCCCCGCATCGCCGCGATGCTCGCTGCGCTGATCGGCTACGTCGACCGGGTGCTCGACACCTCTGCCGCACGTCTGATCGGTGAGCCGTACCCGATGATCGCCGAGGCGCTGCGGCGGCGGCGTGTCGAGGCGAGCTCCGCCGACCGGTTCGTCGAGCAACTCCTCGGTGTCGAGCTCGAACGGGAGACCGTCGAGGCCGGGCAACGCTTCGTCGAGGGCGTCGTCGAGCGGGCCGGAGACGACGGGCTCGCCCGCCTGTGGGAAGCCCCCGGCCGCCTGCCGACGCCCAACGAGCTCGAGGCGCCGGGGCTGTGGCTGGCCCGCATCGACATCGGCGAGCCGGACGAAGCGCCCGGGACCTAGGCCGACTCGGCCGACTCCGGTCCCTGACCGTCGGTGACGCCGTCGGCTGGTGGCGAGTCGGGACGCTGCCGCCAGCTGGTGACCCGGTGACGCACCGACGTCGAGGCGTCGCGTGCGCGAGCGACGATCGGATCCCGCACCTGCGCGGGGATGCGCACGGGACGTGGTCGCTCACCGCGGGCGATCGCCCGCAACGCCGCGACGTAGGTGAACAGCGCGAAGCCGGTGATCACGGCGATCACGAGGTAGCCGAGGCGCACCGAGAGCACGTCGAACGGGAGGATCGTCGGGATGATCGCCCCGACGACCCACACGAGCTGGAAGCGGGTCTCGAACCGGGCGAACGAGCGTCCCTGGTTGGCGTCGGGTGCGTCGCGTTGGACGATCGCGTCGAACGACATCTTCCCGGCGCCAGCGGAGAACCCGATCACGAAGACGAGTCCGGTCGCTCCACCGAGGCCACCGAGCAGCGCCACGAGCCCGGCGACGACGGTCGTCATCGCCAGCACGCCGACGAGGATCAACTCCTCCCGCTGGGTGCGGCGCACCATCGGCGCTGCGATCGCACCAGCCATGTTCCCGAGTGTCGAGGCGGCGAGGAGGACCCCGAACCACAGCGTCGAGGCGTCGATCGAGCGGAGGTGGAAGGCGAGGAGGAAGGCGATGAAGCCGACCACGCCGCGGAGGATGCCCATCGACGACGCCGAGGCGATGATGCCGACCCCCCGCAGCTCGGCCCGCTCGACCTCGTCGGCTGGCTCCGTGGCGATCGCCGTCGGGGGGATCCGCATCGCCACGATCGCACCGATCGAGAAGACGACCGCCGCGAACCCCATCACCCACTCCGAGCCGCCGAAGCGCAACAGGATGCCGCCGGGGATGAACGCGAGCGCCCCTGCGATGCCGGCGAGGAGGGCGAGCCGCGAGTTGGCCTGCACCAGATCGTCCTGGTTCTTGACCACGGTCGGCACGAGGGCGGACTTGGCGACGTGGTAGCCCTTGCCGGCGACCAGGGTGGCGAACGCCAGCGGGAACAGCAGGAGCCCGTCGAGGTTCGACACCATGAGGAAGCAGGTGATGGATCGGACGAGCGCGGTGGCGAACACCATCAGGCGGCGTCCGCCGCGGGCGCGGTCGATCGCCGGGCCGATCAGCGGGCTCACGAGGGCGAACGGCGCCATGGTGAAGGCCAGGTAGAGCGCCACGCGGACGCGCGCGGCGTCGGGCTCGATGGAGAAGAAGAGCGAACCGGCGAGGGCGAGTGCCACGAGCGCGTCGCCGGCAACGAGCAGGGCGTGGGTGCGGGCGACGCGGGCGAACGGGGTGACGATGAAGGCCTCGGCACCCGGCCCGCGGCGGCCTACGTCACCCGCCCGCGGGCCCGTTTCGGTCACTGGCTCATGGTAGGCCGAGGCGGTTCCACCGAACCGCTCGATCGGCGCGGATTGGCCACGGTCGGAGGCCCCGCCGTCCCCCGACATGTCGATCACGTTACGATGACCTCGTCGGTCGTCGTCGGACTCGGTGGGCGGGAAGCGGCCCGACCCCTCAAGCAGCGGGTGCCTGCGGTCGACAGGGGAAGCATGGCTGGACTCTCAGACGTCCTCGGCGGGGTGTACAACGACGACGACCCGACGCCGGATCAGCACGAGGCGACCGCGCTCGAGGAGCGCCCCGTCGCCGACGAGGCCGAGGCGGCGACGGTGTGGGACGTGGACGACGACAGCGACGGTGACGAGACCGAGCAGGTCGACGACGATGAGGTCGTGGTGCGTGTCTTCGTCCACCAGGGCGACGACAACGACGACGTCGACGAGGCCGCTGCCGTGACCGACGAGGAGAACGCCATGGCTGAGGAGCCGGGCGACGACGAGGAGCCCGGCACCCCGGTGTGGAACCTCGATTCGCCGGTCGACGACCAGGAGATCGACTGGACGCCTGAGGCCCCCGTGCCGTGGGACCAGGTCGCCGAACCGGAGACCAACGGCCACGCTCCCGAGGTCGCCCCGGCGGACGAGGACGACGCCACCGACGAGGACAAGGGCATCACGACCCGCTCCTTCGGGATGCTCGCCGCGGGCGCCGCTGCAGGGGACGAGGACGTCGAGGACGGTCCGGCGCCGTGGCTCCGGGCCGACGACGACATCCTCCCGGCCAAGAAGAAGAAGGGCCTGTTCCGGCGCCGTTGAGGCGAGCCGGACGGCGAGCCGGGGCCCGAGCGGCCCGTCGAGCGAGCGGATGCGCAGACCCACCGCAGGTGGGGCGGAGCATCGAGGAAGCGAGACCAGAGCGGGAGACACAGGGCCCCAGGGCCGCGGCCCGTCAGGAACCGACGTACTTGTAGCCCAGTCCGCGGATCGTGACGATCCGCTCCGGTGCGGCGGGGTCGTTCTCGATCTTCGAGCGCACCCGCTTGATGTGCACGTCGAGGGTCTTGGTGTCGCCCACGTAGTCGTGCCCCCAGACCTGGTCGATCAGGCTGTCGCGGGTCACCACCCGGCCGGCGTTGTCCAGCAGCACGTGCAGCAGCTCGAACTCCTTCAGCGGGAGCTGGACCTGCTGGCCGCGCACCCGGACCTCGTGACGGTCGGGATCGAGGCTGACGTCACCGATGGCGATCTCGCCGGTCGGATCGAGGGGCGCATCGCTCGGCGACCGCCGCAGCACGGCGCGCATGCGGGCGACCAGCTCGCGGAGGCGATACGGCTTGGTCACGTAGTCGTCGGCGCCGACCTCCAGCCCGACGACCGTGTCGATCTCGGACCCCTTGGCGCTGACCATGATGATCGGCACCTTCGAGCGGGCGCGGATCTCGCGACAGACGTCGATGCCGGACATCTTCGGGAGCATGACGTCGAGCAGGACGAGGTCCGGCGAGGTCGCGTCGAAGAGGTCGATCGCCTCGGAGCCGTCGGTCGCGACGTGCACCCGGAAGCCCTCGCGCCGGAGCCCGGAAGCCAGCGCATCGACGATCGAGTCCTCGTCGTCGACGACGAGGACCGAGATCGCCTCGTTCTTCACAGCGGTCACGACACACCTCCAAGGGGACGTTCGGGGGCGAGGGGAAGGCGAAGGGTGAAGGTCGAACCGACCCCCTCGGTCGAGGCGACGAGCACCTGACCCGAGTGGCGGTCGGCGGCGTGCTTGACGATCGACAGCCCGAGGCCGGTGCCACCGGTGGCCCGGCTGCGGGCACGGTCGACGCGGTAGAAGCGCTCGAAGATGCGGTCGAGGTGCCGCGAGGGGATCCCGATGCCCTGGTCGACGACGGCGAGGTCGACGGAGCCCGAGACCTCGAACCGACTCTCGATGCGTACCTCGGAGTCGTCGTCAGAGTACTTGATCGCGTTCTCGAGGAGGTTCGACAGCGCTCGGATCAGCGTCATCCGATCGCCGCTCACCACCAGCCCGTCGGCGAGGTCGACCACGATCTTCGAGCCCCGCTGCTCGGCCGCGTGGGCCACCAGCTCGACGGCGTCACCGACGACCGCCTCCACGTCGAGGTCACCCAACGGGATGTCGTCCTCGGAGGACTCGAGCTGGGCGAGACCGAGCAGGTCGTCGACGAGACGACCGATGCGCAGCGCCTCGCTGTGCACCCGCTGCAGGAGTCGCTGCCGGACCTCGGGATCGGTCTCGTCCTGCAGCGTCTCGGCGAGCAACGACACTGCGCCGATCGGCGACTTGAGCTCGTGGCTCAGGTTGGCGACGAAGTCGCGACGAACGGCGTTGAGCCGCTCGGTGTCGCTCTCGTCGAGCACGAAGGCCACGGCACCCAACAGCTCCGAACCGCTGAGCAGCGGCAGGCCGACGACCCGCAGCGAGCGCTGCGGCGGACCGAAGAGCTGCAGGCGTCGGTCCTCGGAGCGACCGGTGAGCGAGACCTGGATGGCCTCACTCATCGCGGACCGGACGATCGGACCGGTGTGGTCCTCGCCGCCCTGCTCGGAGACGGCAGCATCGTTGCGATGGACGATGGCGGTGTCGGGCGAGGCGACCACCACCGGGATCGGCACCCGACGCAGGGCGTGGGCGAGACGGTCGACGGTCGTCTCGGCCACGGCCGCGGCCCGCTCGTTCTCGTCGATCGCCCAGGCGAGCTGTTGGAGCGCATCGCCGAAGCGACGGGGTCGGGCCGGTGCCGCAGGGTCGAGGCGGCGGGTCAGCTCGTCGAGTCGGGCCAACTGCTCATTGCGGTGACGCCACCCCATCGCCGCTGCGACCGACACGGCCACCAGAGCGATGAGGAGCAGGATCGTGATCACGACGCGTGTCGCTCGTGTCGTCGGCGGGCCCGCTCGGCACCATCGTGCTCGGGGAGCCACCCGGTGACGACGAAGTGGATGCGCTCGCCGACGTTGACGGCGTGGTCGCCGATGCGCTCGTAGAACCGACCGACCAGGCAGAGCTGCACGGCCTGTTGCACGTCGAGCGTGCCGGCGTCGTGACTGCGGAACACCTGCTGGACGAACTCAGCGTGGAGTTGGTCGAGCACGTCGTCCTCGGCGGCGAGGGAGCCGGCGCGCTCGGCGTCGCGCTCGGAGAGCGCGCTGACGGCGAGGTGCATGAGCGCGCCGGCTCGCTCGCCCATGCGCGCGATGAGGCCACGGATCTCGTGGTCGAGCTCGATGCGGGCGATCCGTGTGACGCCCTTGGCGATGTTGGTGACCAGGTCACCGCTGCGCTCGATCTCGCCGCCGAGCTTGACGGCGGCGACCAGCAACCGGAGATCGGACGCCACCGGGTTCTGCAGCGCCATGACGCGGTAGACCCGCTCCTCGAGGTCAACGGTGAGCAGATCGAGCTCGTCGTCGGCATCGATGACCTGCTGGGCACCGTCGAGGTCGACCTCGAGCAGCACCTCGGTCACCCGATTGACGGAGTCCACCACCAGCGCGCCCATCTGGGCGAGCATCGCCTCGATCGTGTCGAGCTCTTCGGTGAAGGCCCGCCTGATCTCGGGCATCGGTCTCCTCGTGTCCTCTAGCCGAAGCGGCCGGTGATGTACGCCTCGGTGCGGGGGTCGGCCGGATTGGAGAAGATGTTCTCCGTCACGTCGAACTCGACGAGCTCACCGGTCCGCAGGCCCTCCTCGACGTTGGTCGTGAAGAAGGCGGTGCGGTCGCTGACCCGCGCGGCCTGCTGCATGTTGTGGGTGACGATGACGATCGAGTAGTCGCTCTTGAGCTCCTCGATGAGCTCCTCGATGCGACCGGTCGCGATCGGATCGAGCGCCGAGCACGGCTCGTCCATCAGCACGACGTCCGGTTCGATCGCGATGGTGCGTGCGATGCAGAGGCGTTGCTGCTGACCGCCGGACATGCCGTAGGCGGAGTCCTTGAGGCGGGTCTTGACCTCGTCCCAGAGCGCCGCCTTCTGCAGCGAGCGCTCGACGATGTCGTCGAGCTCGGACTTCTTCTTCACACCGGCGATGCGCGGTCCGTAGGCGATGTTGTCGTAGATCGACTTCGGGAACGGGTTCGGCTTCTGGAACACCATGCCGATCCGTCGACGCACCTCGACCGGATCGACCTCGTCGCCGTAGAGATCGACGCCGTGGTACATGATGCTGCCCTCGACCCGGGCCGTGTCGATCAGGTCGTTCATGCGGTTGAAGCACCGCAGCACCGTCGACTTGCCGCAGCCAGACGGGCCGATGAGCGCCGTGACCTCGTTGGTCCGGATCGGCATGTTGACGCCGGCCACGGCCCGGAAGTCGCCGTAGTAGACGGCGAGGTCCTCGACGGCGAGGACGAGGGGGGCCGCGTCGTCGGGCCGATCGCGCTGGACGGTGCCGACGTTGACGTTGCGCTCGACCTCGGTGGCCGGGGCGGCGGTCTCCGTAGAGCTCACGATGTCCTCACTTGACTCTTGGATCGGGTTCGTCACGGCTACGCGCCCTCGCGCTTCTTCTCGAATCGGTTCCGCAACAGGATGGCAGTCGCGTTGGCGAGGAGCACCACGGCCAGCAGGATGATGATCGTGGCGGCCGTGATCTCGGCCCACTCCTGCCCGGGGCGTCCGGCCGTGACCGCGATCATGATGGGCATCGCCGTGAACTGATCGGACAGCTGTCCGAGCTCGAAGAAGCCCTCGTCGGCTCCGAGACGCCCCTGGATGGCGCCGACCAGGATGAGCGGTGCCGCCTCGCCGAGGGCTCGGGCCAGCGACAGCAGCGTGCCGGTCAGGATGCCCGGCGCGGCGTAGGGCAGCAGGTGGTTCTTGATCGTGTCCCACTTCGTGGCACCGACGCCGTACGAGGCCTCGCGAAGCGCCTGCGGCACCGAGCGGATGGCCTCGGCCGAGGTGATGATCACGATCGGGAGCACGAGCACGGCGAGGGTGATGCCGGCCGCTGCGGTGGTCTTGCCGGCGCCGCCGGTGTCACGACCGGGGAAGAGCCAGTCGAACCCGTTGAGCGCCTCGACGAAGATCGTGAAGCCGAGGATGCCGTAGACGACCGACGGGACGCCGGCGAGGTTGCGGATGTTCACGTCGATGAAGTTCGTCAGCCGGTTCTTCGGCGCGTACTCCTCGAGGTAGATCGCCGCGGCGATGCCGGCCGGGAACGCGATGACGACGGTGAAGACGCCGATCCAGAAGGTGCCTCGGAGGGCCTTGAAGACGCCGGTCTCGTCGGCCCGCGACCGCAGCTCGGAACCGAGGAAGTCGGCCGGGCGATCGAGGATCGTGCTCAGGCCGTCCTGGAGGACGGTGGTGATGAGCACGATGAGCACGACGAGGGCGAAGAGCAGCGCTGCGAGCAGCGCGCCCTGGAACGCCTTGCCGGAGAGGTCGAGCCCGCTCTTCTCGAGCTGACGCCGGATCTCGGGGCTCTCGGGAGGGAGGGGAGGAGCTTCGGTGACTGCCATGTCCGAGCGCCTCTCAGTAGGCCTCGCGCACGCGGCGCACGAAGCGGTCGGCCAGGACGTTCAGCCCGAGCGTGATGATGAACAGGAGGATGCCGACGAAGAAGAGGCTCTGGAACGTGAGGGCCTCGCCGACGACGGCGTCGGTACCGGACGCCTGAGCAGCCATCGCGGCCGTCATCGTCGATCCGGGATCGAGCGGGTTGGTGGTGAACTGCGTCTGGTTGCCGGCGCCGCCGGCAGCGATGAACACCACCATGGTCTCGCCGATGGCACGGCTGACGGTGACGATGCCGGCGGCGACGAGTCCGGAGACGGCGGCAGGCAGGACCACCTTGACCGTCGTGCTCAGCTTCCGGGCACCGAGGCCGGCAGATGCCTCCCGCAATGCGCCCGGGACCGACCGCATGGCGTCTTCGGAGACCGAGGCCATCAGCGGGATGGTGAGCAGCCCCACGCCGAGGCCGGCGGCGGCGAGCGAGAAGATGCCGGCCGAATCGAAGAAGCGCTGGACGATCTCGGGGGCGATCCAGGTGAGGGCGAAGAAGCCGAGCACCACGGACGGGATGCCGGCGAGGATCTCGAGCGTCGGCTTCAGGACCTTCCGGACCCTCGAGTTGGCGTACTCCGACAGGTAGACCGCGGCGCCGAGGCCGATGGGCACGGCGACGCACATCGCCACCGTGGTGACGATCAGCGAGCCGATGAGGAGCGTCTTGATGTCGTATTCGCCGAAGCGGGGCGCCCACTGGTCGCCCCACAGCGCAGCGGCCTCGACCTGTGAGACGAAGGTCCAGGCCTCGCCGATCAGCGAGAAGACGATCAGGCCGCTGATGACGACGGAGAAGGCGGCAGCCCCGAAGAACAGCCACTTGATCGACGCCTCCTTGCGGTGACGTCTCGGGTTGCCCCGGAGGGCGGTCTCGAGTCCTCCCGGACTCGTCAGCGTCGTCAATGTCGCTCCCGCGTGCTCGACGTTGATTCGGTGCTTCCGTCCACGCTGCGAGGGGCTGGGGTCGAACCCCAGCCCCTCAGCCGACGTGTGGTCAGTCTTGCCGACGCTCCGGTGCCGGAGCGACAGCGAGCTCGATCAGCGGCCCTCCCAGGCCGCGAGGGTCTCGGCGAAGAGATCGTCGGGCAGCGGGATGTAGCCCGCGCCCTCGCCGAAGGCGTTGACGACCGCGTCCTCGTAGGCGCCGGGGTGGAGGTAGAAGTCCACGTAACCGGTGACCGCCGGGTTCTCGGCCGCCTTGTCGACGTTCACGTAGACATACAGCGCCCGGCTCACCGGGTACGAGCCGTCGGCGATCGACTCGAAGGTGGCCTCCGTGCAGCCTGAGCCGCCGTCGACCTGGAGCTTCTTCACCACGTCGGCGTTGGCCTCGGCGAAGGCGAAGCCCACCCAGCCGAAGCTGGAGTCGGAGCCGGCGATGCCCTGCACGATGACGTTGTCCTCGGCCTGACCCGGGAAGTCCGTCCGGATGAGATCTTCCTGGCCACGCTCGTCGGCGATGTCCTCGAGGACGATCTCGATGAACGAGTCATAGGTGCCCGACTCGGTACCGGGAGCCGAGATGTCGAGCGATGCAGCGGGGAGCTCCTGCGACAGCTCGAGGTCGGCGATGTTGGCGGCGTCGGCCCACTCCGACACCCCGGCGGCCTCGGCCTCGGCGCTCATCAGGCCGTACATGTCGTTGAAGGTCACGCACTCGACCGGGTTGTTCGGGTTGGTGAGGATGGCGATGCCGTCGAAGGCAACCTGCAGCTCGACGAAGTTGATGCCGTTGCCGGCGCAGTTCTCGGCCTCTTCGTCCTTGATGGCACGCGAAGCACCCGAGATGTCGGTCTCGCCGTTGCAGAAGAGCTCGAAGCCGTCACCGGTGCCGGGGCCGTCGACGGTCACCCGGATGTCGCCGTTGACGTCGGCGAGGAGCTCGGCGGCACGAGTCGAGACGGGCTCGACGGTGGACGAGCCGGAGACGATGACGTCACCCTCGACGCCCTCCCAGCTGGCGCCGGCCATGTCGTCAGCCTCGGTGTCGTCCGTGGCGGCCTCGGTGTCGTCGGTCTCCTCGGCGGGCTCCGACGCAGAGGCGGACGCCGTGTCCGAGGACTCGGCGTCGTCGTCGTCGGAATCACCGCAGGCGGCGGCGACCAGACCCAACGCCATGAGCAAAGCGACGAGTCGGAGCCAGGTGCTCCGGCGTCGGATGGGGGTGTCAGGGGTTGTCATGAGCCGGAAACTAGGGACCCGACCTGTCATCGAAAGCGCTTACAGGTGAACAACCGGTGTACGGGGCCGCAACGATTGGTGGCCGCGTGACGTGAGTCACCCTGTCCGCTCACGCTCCGGGGGAGCGCGACCGACGCTCGTCACTCCTCCGACTCGGGCTCCCCGAGATCCCACTCGAGCGTGACGTTCTCGCGCTCGGCATCGCGCACCACGCGCTCCCGGTTCCGTCGGAACTGCGGATCGTGGGGCGGCAGCAGCTGCAGGCGGGCCTGCGTGCGCACACGGAACCCCTCGACGACGGCCTGCTCACCGAAGCTCGAGCCGACCTCCCAATGCGGCGCGACCGGGCCCATGTAGGTGATGCGGATGTGGGCCACGGGCGGCTCGCGCTCCTCGGTCACATCGGTCACATCATCCTCCACGAAGGCCGTCGCTGGAACGTGACGATGCTACCGGCCCCCGCGACGACTGCGGAGGAGCGGTGCGGGGCCGGCTCAGCCCGCCTCGCGCATGCCGACGATGACCGGGAGCAGCAGGGTCTCGCTCGATCGGAGCACGGCCACCTCGACGCTCGTGCCGGGCTGGAGGCCGGCGACGACGTCGGCCACCTCGGCCCGACTGTTGGTGGCGACACCCGCCACCGAGCGGATCACGTCGCCCTCGCGGATGCCCGCCTGTGCTGCGCCGCTCCCGTCGGCGAGGTCGAGCACGACGGCGCCCGAGTCGACGGTGACGTCAAGGCCGTCGAGATCCTCAACGGTCATGTCGCCGATGTCGCCCACCGTGACGCCGAGGAACGGTGCGCCGGCCTCGGCCGGAGCCACCCCGGCCGTGATCTGCGCGACCACCGCTCGCACCTCGTCGATGGCGATGGCGTAGCCGACGCCGCTGCTCGGCTCCGCCAACGTCGTGAGCAGGCCGACGACCTGGCCGGCGCTGTTGGCGAGCGCGCCTCCGTCGCTCCCGGCGCTGACGGTCGCGTTGGTCTCGAGGAGCTGGTCGAGCTGGTAGTCGCCGTCGGAGACCACCCGACCGGTGGAGGTCACGACGCCGGGGCTCGCGCTCGCGACGCCTGCGCCGACAAAGGCATCGCCCAGCCCGACCACGGCGGCGCCGACCGGTGCCGCAGCGCTGGTGCCCAGCGGGGCGGCGGTGAGCCGGGCCCCGTCACGGAGCGCCAGCACGGCGATGTTCTCCGATGGCGAGGAGCCGAGGACGTCGGCCGGGAGCTCGCTGCCGTCCTCCAACACGACCGACACCGATGCCCCGCCGGCCTCGCTCACGACCCGGTGGGTCGTCACGATGCGGCTGCCGTCGTCGATCACGACCCCGGCGCCGGAGGCCGACCCGGAGGTACCGTCTCCGGCGGTTCGCCCGGCGCGCACCGTGACCACCGAGGGCGCGACGGCGTCGATCACGGCGGGGAGGTCGAACGAGCCGCTGAGGCCGGGCAACGTGACGGCGTCGACCGTGGTGACGGGAGCAGCGACGGTGCCGTCGTCGTCGTCGAGCAGCTCGGCGAGGAGGACGACACCACCGGACACGAGCACGGCCACGACGAACGCGACCAGGGCGGCGACGCCCGCCGGGCTCGACAGGAGCGGCTCTCGGTCCGGGCCCGGAGGCGGCGGCGCCATCGGACCGGGTGGTCCGTCGCTCAGCTGCGACCACTGCGGCACGCCGGTCGACGACCAGCTGACCGCCGGGTCCTGTACCGCCTCCTCCGACGGTGCGCGCGTCTCCGACACCCCGAGTGGCGGGAATGGTTGACCGGGCCCCGCTGCCATCACGACACTCCGTGGGATCCGGCGCCGGCCCCACGGGGATCTGGCGGGAGTGCTATCGCGGTGACGCCGCCGGTCGACAACGTCCACGAGAGACACCGGGCCCAGGAACACGTCTTCACGTTCACCATGGTTCCAGAAATCGGGAACCGCAGGAGCGTCGCCGACGTATCACTGGGCGAGACGGAGGAAAATCCCGTGATGGACAACGACTGGATGGCGACCGGCAATTGTGCCGAGCGGCCGCCTGGGCTCTTCTTCCCGAGCGACGGCGTCGGCGTCGAGGTCGCCAAGCGCGTCTGCGTCGACTGCCCCGTCCGGGCGGCCTGCCTGGAGTACGCCCTCACCAACCGCATCGATCACGGCGTGTGGGGTGGGACCTCCGAGCGCGAGCGGCGCCGGATCCTCAAGGCCCGTCGGCTCGCCGCACAGGCCGAGCAGCCCGTCTGAGCTTCGCTGGCCCGGGGCCTGGGGCTCCGGGGTCCCCGCTCGGGCTGACGGGTCAGCCGATGCCGACCAGCTCGCCCATGCGGTCGAGCCAGGTCCGCTCGCTGACCCCACCGGTGGCCGACACCTGGTCGACGATCGCGAGGATCATCGGGTCGTCGACCATCTCGCCGGCCCCGACGATCGTCACGATCACACCCCGCCGTTCGACGACGACCACACCGTCGCCGTCCCCCTGACCAGCCCACGCCCGCTCACCGGCGAGCTCGGTCTTCTCTCCGTCACCGAGCCCGTCCCAGTCGACCCGGCCCGGTTCGGTGAACACCGACACGAGGCCGCCGTCGCTTCGTCCGAAGCCGCGGTGGACTCGGTCCCCGCCTCCGACGAAGTGCGTCGAGCGGAGGCCCGGCGCACCAGCCGACTCGATCTCGGCCATCGCCGAGTGCAGGGCCACGGCTCCGTCGACGTCGGGCGTGGTCGCCGCCGCAGGCACCGTGACCTGGCTGGCGACGACGAGCCACAGCAGCACGGTGGCCGCGACCCCGGATCCGACGAGGCGACGTCGCCGACCGCGGCGCTCACCCAGCTCCATGGCCCGGACGGCGTTGACGACCTCCTCGAGCGCCCCCGGCGGCGGTTCCACCTCGGGCAGGTCACGGAGGGCCGAGCGGATCTCGGCGGTGCGGGTCAGCTCGTCTGCCAGCCGCGGATCGTCGATCAGGCGCCGCTCGAGCTCGGCCCGCGCATCGGCACCGAGCTCGTCGTCGAGCAGGGCGGAGAGCTCGTCGTGGAGCTCCTCGTCGCTCACGCCAGCACCTCCCGCAGCCGAGCCCGGCCGCGATGCAGGCGACTGCGAACCGTGCCCACGGGAACGCCGACCCGGTCGGCGATCTCGTCGTAGGTCAGCCCCACGACGTCGGCGAGCACGACGACGACCCGGAAGTCGGCCGGCACCTCGGCCAACGCGGCCTGCAGGTGGTCGGGCAGCGACCGACGAGCGGCCTCCTCGTCGGCCGCAGGCGACGACGGCAGGACCCAATCGGGATCCTCGGGCAGCGCCGTGGTGGGACGACGCTGCTTGCGCCGCACGCCGTCGAGAAAGGCGTTGGTCGTGATGCGCGAGAGCCAGCCCCGGAGGTTGCCGGGCTGGTAGCCGGGCAGGCCCCGGCGGACTCGCAACAACACGTCCTGCACCAGGTCCTGCGCCTCCTCGTGATTCCCGGTCAGTCGATAGGCGACCGAGTAGAGGAACCGCCCGTGGTCCCGAGCGACCTCTTCCCAGGTCGGCACCTCGCCGGTGTCGGACCAACCGTCCGCATCACCCACGAGTTCGCCTCCCGCCCGCGACAGTCAACGACCGTCGGGGGCGGACGGTTCCCGGGAAGGCTGAGATGGAGAGGAGCTCAGGCCTCGTCGTCGTCCTTGGCGCCTTCGGTCACTCCCTGCTTGAACTCCTTCTGGGCCTGACCGAGGGATCGGGCCAGCTTCGGGAGCCGGGAGCCGCCGAACAGCAGCAGGATGACGACGAGAACGATGAGGAGCTCTGGCGCGCCGAGGTTCACGACGCCGAGCGTAGCCCGCTGCGGGGCGGATCAGCCCGCAGCGGCCTCCTGCGCACGGCGTCGCAGCGCGCGCTCACGGCGGATCCGACGGCGCTCACGTTCGCTCATGCCGCCCCAGATGCCGAACTTCTCGCCCTTGGCCAGGGCGTACTCGAGACAGTCCTCGCGGACGACGCAGCCTCGGCAGACCTCCTTGGCCTCCCGCGTGGACGCGCCGCGCTCGGGGAAGAAGAGGTCGGGGTCGACGCCCAGGCAGTTGGCCTGTTCCCACCAGCCGGGCATCTCGTCGTGCTCGATCTTCAGTCGCATCGCCTTGGTCCCCTGTCGTGGGGGTCCGCCTCTGGTCGGACCGCTCGGTGTAGGTTGCTGCGGTGCCGTGAGGTCGGGCCGTTGGCTCGATTCGCACGGTCGTGGTGAGAGGCGTGCCTCGCACCACGGTGGTGCAGGTGCATCACTCGAGAATCAGCCGCTTCGCCAGCAACTCTGCGGGTCGGAGCGAATGACACACGTGTGATTACACGTCTGTCATTGTGGAGCACGATCGGCGCATGTGCAACCCGGTCGTGCGTTCGGGTGCCCGCGCGACCTCACTGCGTGCTCAGCGCGACGTTCGCTCAACCCTCGCCCCGCGGCGGACGATGACCCCGTGATGCGGTGGGTTCGTGCGCTCGTGCTCGGTGTGGCGGTCCTCGCGGCGACCGGCGGGGTCGCCGGGGCCGGCGCCGACTTCCACGGCTCCACCGGCGCGATCACCCTCAACCAACCCATCGTCGGCATGGCCGCCACCCCCACCGGCGACGGGTACTGGCTCGTCGCCAGCGACGGCGGCATCTTCGCCTTCGGCGACGCCGAGTTCTTCGGCTCCACCGGCGCGATCGCCCTCAATCAGCCGATCGTCGGGATGGCCGCCACCCCGACCGGCGACGGGTACTGGCTCGTCGCCAGCGACGGGGGCATCTTCGCCTTCGGCGACGCCGAGTTCCGTGGGTCGATCGGCGGGACCGAGCGGCCGTGGCCGGTCGTCGCGATCGGGGCGATCGGCGACGGGTACTGGCTGATCGATGCCCGGACGAACCTCTTCGGCTTCTCGGATGTCCCGACGCCACCGAGGACCGCGGAGGTGCTCGACGTCGTCGCCGTCGCCGCCGACGTCCACCCCGACGGAGAGGGAGGGATGTGGGCGGTCCAGGCCGACGGACAGGTGCTCGCCGTGGGCGTCGAGCACCACGGCGACCTCGCCGGGCAGGTCCTCAACCAGCCGATCGTCGGCATCGCCGGCACCCCGACCGGCGACGGGTACTGGCTCGTCGCCAGCGACGGCGGCATCTTCGCCTTCGGCGACGCCGAGTTCTTCGGCTCCACCGGCGCGATCGCTCTCAATCAGCCGATCGTCGGGATGGCCCCGACGAACAGCAGCGACGGGTACTGGCTCGTCGCCAGCGACGGCGGCATCTTCGCCTTCCCGACCGGAACGCCCGACCCGACGCCGAGGTCGCGCCCGCAGCTCGGTGGCTGCGACGTCCTCCCCGCCGACAACCCCTGGAACCAACCGATCGACGACCTGCCGGCGCACCCCGACTCCGACGCGTGGATCGCCCGCGCCGGCGCCGACCGCAACGCCCACCCCGACTTCGGGGCGAACTGGAACGGCGGGCCGTTCGGGATCCCCTTCGTCGTCGTCGACGACACCCAACCCGATGTCCCGATCACCTTCACGGCGTACGGCTCCGAGAGCGATCCCGGTCCGTACCCCGTGCCGCTGGATGCCCCGGTGGAGGGTGGCAGCGATCGTCACGTGCTCGTCCTGGAGTCCACGACGTGCACGCTCTACGAGCTGTTCGCCGCGGAGCAGGTCGGGGCCGGTTGGGAGGCGCAGAGCGGTGCGGTCTTCGACCTCGGCACCAACGAGCTGCGCCCCCTCGGCTGGACGAGCGCCGACGCCGCCGGACTGCCGATCCTGCCCGGCCTGGTCCGCTACGACGAGGTCGCCGCCGGCTCGATCGACCACGCTCTCCGGGTCACCTTCGCCTGCACCCAGCGCGGCTACGTCCTCCCAGCGACGCACCAGGCCGGCGTCGACGACCCGTCGTGCCCGCCGATGGGCGCCCGCCTCCGACTCCGGACCGACATCGATCTGTCGGGGTACTCGGGTCAGTCGCTCGTCGTGATGGAGGCGCTCCGAACCTACGGCGCCTTCGTGGCCGACAACGGCTCGTCGTTCTACTTCTCGGGCGCGCCCGACGTCCGCTGGTCCGACCAGGACCTCAACCAGATCAAGACCCTGGTCGGGTCCGACTTCGAGTTCGTCGACACCGGCCCGATCCGTCGCTAGCGCTCGAGGTCGACGCCCACCCCGGCAGCCAACGCCGCGTCGTGGACGAGCTTGGCGGCAGCGGCGTCCTGCACGGCGACACCTGCCGACTTGTAGAGGGTCAGCTGCGTCGAGTCGTCCGGGCCGGCAATCGTGCCGTCGACGAGCTCGCCGAGCTCGGCCCGCACGTGGGTCTCGGCGATCAGGCCGGCCTCGAACGGCTCCCGGAGGTCATGTGTCCCCACGGGGTAGCCGGAGAAGGCGGAGGCCCGACTCTCGACGACGAGGAACGCGTCGGCGACCGTCGCTCCGTCGATCTCCGGGCCCCCTGCGGCGAAACCGACCGAGGTCACGTGGGTCCCCGGGCCCAGCCACTCGCGGCGCAGCACCGGGGTCGAGGCGTCGGTGGTCGCGCAGACGACGTCGGCGCCGACGCACGCCGCCTCGATCGAGGTGGCGCCGATCACCGATGCGTCCAGCTCGTCGTCGAGTGCTGCGGCGAGCGCCGCGGCCTTCGCCGGGTCACGACCGGCGACGCGCACCTCGGTGAACGATCGCACTCGGCTGACGGCGTGGGCGTGGCTCCGCGCCTGGACGCCCGTGCCGACGATCGTCAACGTGGCGGCATCCGGCACGGCGAGGTGCTCGGCCGACAGCGCCGAGCCCGCCGCCGTGCGGGCCGCCGTGATCTCGTCCCCGTCCAGCAGCGCGATCGGCTCGCCGGTCTCGGGTTCGACGAGCAGCACGAGGGCCAGATGCGTCGGAAGGTCGCGCGCGGCGTTGCCCGGGAACACGTTCACGACCTTGGTCGCCATCGCATCGAGCGCCGGCACGTACGCGGGCATCACCGCCATCAGCCCGATCGGATCCTCCCTCGTCGCAGCGACGCGAGGGGGCATCGACACGCGGCCGGCCGAGAGCTCGACCATCGCCTGACCGACGGCCCGACGGAGCGTGTCCGGCTCGATCATCGCGGCGGTCTCGGCCCGGGTCAGGTAGCGCATGGCGGCCATCATTGCCGCCCCCGCCCGTGCCCGGACACGACAGTGAGCTCAGGCGCTGGCCGGGATCACCCAGACCACCGAGCTGACGACACCACGATCATCATGTTCTTCGCCGTCTCGGCGTTCTTCGAACGGACCGAGAGCCACGCCACGAAGCCCCTCCAACAGCCCGAAGAGGATCAGTGCGATCCACCAGGCGCCGTTGACGTCGCTGCTCGGCTGCTGGTCGCTCCTGGCGACGATCGCCTCCACCGCTCGGACGAGCCGGCTCATCGCCGCCGTATCCGCCTCGACGTAGCTCTCACGGTGGATCCGCCCGACCGCCTCGGGGAGCAACGACTCCGAGATGCCCTCGCGCATCAGGACCGGGAGCACAGGCTTGCCGAGCGCCATCGTGTCGTCGAGCTCGCTCATGCAGGCAGCCGATCCGGTCGAGGCCGTGCCCCGTCGTCGCAGCGAACATCGTTCCGACTCGACGTCACGACGACCACCACATCGAGCGACGTCAGCCCCGGCTACGGTCCGTCGACGTGTTCCGACTGGATGAGACGACGACCACGCCATCGAGCTGACCACCGCCCGGACTACGGTCCGTCGACGTGTTCCGACTGGATGAGAAGGTGGCGATCATCACGGGCAGCACGCGCGGCCTCGGCTGGGCGATGGCCGAGGCGTTCGCCGAGCAGGGTGCTCACGTGGTGGTCTCCAGCCGATCGGCCGCTGACGTCGAGCGTCGCATCGCCGACCTGACCGAGCACGGCGCGTCGGCGTCGGGCCGGGCGGTCGACGTCGGCGATCTCGACGACGCAGCGGCCTTCGTCGACGAGGTCGCCGCATCCCAGGGTCGCCTCGACGTGCTCGTGTCCAACGCCAGGATCACCCATCGAGCGCCGCTGGCCGACTTCGAGCACGACCGCTGGAGCGAGGTGCTCCGGGTCGACCTCGACGCCCCGTTCGCCATGGCCCGCGCCGCAGCGCGGCACATGGTCCCGAGCGGGGCCGGTCGGATCGTCAACGTCGCCTCGATCATCGGCACGGCCGTCGGGCGGCCGTCGATCCCGGCGTACGCGGCGAGCAAGGCCGGTCTCGCCGGCCTCACCAGGGCGCTGGCGGCCGAGCTCGGCCCCCACGGCATCACGGTCAACGCGCTCGGGCCGGGCTACGTCGCCACCGAGCTCAACACCGCGCTCAAGGACGACCCCGACTTCACTGCCATGGTCGAGGGGTCGACGCCGGTGGGTCGGTGGGGCCGACCCGAGGAGATCGCTGCAGCGGCCGTCTTCCTCGCGTCCGACGAGGCCTCCTACGTCAACGGCGAGACGCTGCTCGTCGACGGCGGCATGACCTCGTCGCTGTAGCGGCGGGCGGCCCTCAGATCGAGGCTCCGGCTCCGGGAGCGCCGAACCACCACGTGCGCGGCGTGATCTCCCACAGCACGACCGTGCCGACGTCGGGATCGTCGGCGATCGTCATGTCCCAGTCGTACCTCGCCCGGAACGCCTCGACGACGTCGGCCGGGCGCTCGTGCTCGCGGACCTCGACGGCCCCTCGGCGACGACCGGCTCCTCGACGCTCACCGACTGCCCTCCCGCACGACCGGGTGCGCCGTTGACGCTCAGCGCCGGGCGAGGGTGAGCTTGCGACGGTGCTCGACGAAGTCGACGAGCAGGTAGTCGCCCAGCGTCTCGGGGGTGGTGAAGAACGCTCGCCCGCCGTTCAGCTCGGTCATCCGCTCCACGAACGCCCGCAGGTAGCTCGTGGCGTCGAGCATGAAGGTGTTGATGCGGATGTCCTCCTTGGTGCACCGCATCACCTCGTGGAGCGTGGCGTCGACGGTCTCCTGGACCGGCGGGTAGGAGAAGAACGGCTCACCGTTGGCGAGCAGGTGAGCGGTGGGCTCGCCGTCGGTGATCATCAGGATCTGCTTGGTGCCGCTCTGCTTGGCGAGCAGCTGGCGGGCGAGCAGGAAGCCGTGCTGCATGTTGGTGCCGTAGACGAAGTCCCACGAGACCTCGGGGATCTCCTTGGCGTCGAGGATGCGCGCCGTCTCGGAGAAGCCGACGATGCCGAGGTAGTCCCGCGGGTACTGGGTGGTGATGAGCGAGTGGAGCGCCATCGCCACCTTCTTGGCGGGGAGGAAGTTGTCGCGCATCGGCATCGACAGCGAGAGGTCGAGCATCAGCACCGTCGAGGTGCGGACGAGGTGCTCGGTCCGCTCGACCTCGAAGTCCTCGGGCGAGAGCCGGACCGGCGTGCCCCCGCCGGTGCGGCGGATGGCGTTGCGCACGGTCTGCTCGATGTGGAGGTTGAACGGGTCGCCGAACTCGTAGGGCTTGGTCGTGTACTCCCGCTCGTGCCCGTGCCCTGACTCCTCCAGCTGGTGCCGTCCGAGCTGGTCGCGTGTGAGCTTGCGGAACAGGTCGGCGAGCGCGTTCTGGCCGATGCGACGGATCGCCTGGGGCGTCAGCTCGTACCGGCCCTCCTTCTGCTCGATGAGGCCGGCCTCCTCCAACATCTTGTTGAGGTCCTGGAGGCGGTTGAGGTCCTGGGCGACCTCATCGCCGAGCAGCTCGCGCACTCGGTCGAGGTCGACGTCGGCGAGGGCACCGGGCTCGGTGGCCTGGGACAGCAGCTGCTGGAGCTGATCGAGCTCACCCAGCTCCTGCATCATCTGCGTCGCCTCGGCGAACCCGAGCGGGTCCTGGCCGGAGAAGTCGTAGCTGCGATCCCAGCCGGCCTGCGGGAACGCGTTCTGGAGGTTCTGGGCGAGGCGCTGCGACTCGAACGCCAGATCCATGTCCTCCATCAACGCCTCGGCGAGGCCCTGGAGCTGCGCCCGCTGCTCGGGCGTCATCGAGTTGAGCATCGCCTGCATGGCGGCCATGCGCTCGGCCATGATCTCGAGCAGCTCGTCGAGGGTCTCGGGGTTCTCGGGGAAGAAGTCGCCGTAGCGCTCCATGAACCCCTCGAAGTCGGGCTCCTCGCCCCGCTCGCGCTGCTCGAGCATCTGGTTGAGCTCGGCCATCATGTCCTTCATCCGGGCCATGTCGGCCTCGGAGATGTTGGACATGGCGCCGGCCATCTGGTCGAACATCTGCTGCGCCATCTGCTGGCGGAGCTGCTCGGTGAGCTCCTCGAAGGCCTGCCGGGCCTCGGGCGACTCGAAGTCGTAGTTCTGCAGGCCCCGCACCTTGCCGGCGAGGTCGTTGGGCAGCATCTCGAGCTCGAGGCCCTTCTCGGTGGCCGTCTGCGAGGCGAGCTCGGCGTGACGCTCGTCGCCCGACGCATCGGCTTCGGCCCGAAGGTCGTCCAGGGCCTCGCGCTCGGTGTCGATCACGTCGTTGAGGGCGTCGTTGACCTCGTCGTACACCCCGCCGAGGTCGTGGTTCTCGAGGCGCTCGCGGCGCTGGCGGCGGAGGTCGTCGAGGATCTCTCGCAGCCCACGGAGTCGGTCGCCGTCCTCGTTGTCGAGCCCACCCTGGAGCAGACGCCGGAGGGCCGCGTTGACGTCGCCGTGGTAGAGGAGGTCGTCGGTGAGCTCCTCGAACAGCGAGTCGGCATCGAGCTCGAAGCCGGTCTGGGTGCCGTCCCAGGCGGAGTAGCGGAACCCGCTCCCCTGGTCGGCTCGCTCGGCCCGCTTCCCCCGTCGGAACGCCATGTCCGGAGGCTATCGGGGCCCCGGAGGGCCCGGGTTGCCCCGGGAGCGGCCGTGCCGAAATCCTCCCTCCGGAGGAGGCGAACCGCCGCTGGGGCGGATGCCCGTCGCCGCCGACGCGCCGTACTGTCGGGCGTGATGGGACAGCCGGAGAACCAGGGCGCATCGACCGAGCGGCGGGCATGGTGGCTGCTCGCCGGGCTCGCGATCGCGATCACACTCGTGCTGGCCGCGTGCGGCGGATCGGGTGACGGCGCCGACGCCGAGGCGGACGCGGAGACCCCCTCGAGCGCCCCCGGGACCGAGGCGGAGGCCGGCGCCGAGGCGCTCGACGTGTCGTTCTCCCGTGACATCCAGCCCGTGCTCGCCGAGACCTGCGCCCGCTGCCACACCGGCGAGGGCCCGGGCACCGCGCACTTCCTCCTCGAGACCGCCGCCGATGCGGAGGAGAACGCGCTCTTCATCTCCGACATGGTCCAGATCCGCGCGATGCCGCCGTGGCCGGCCTCGGGCCTGGGCGTCGAGCTGCAGCACGACTGGAGCCTCGACGACGACCAGATCGAGGCGATCATCGCCTGGAACCGGGCGGGCGGCGAGATCGACGTCGACCCGACGATGCCCTTCGACATCGAGACCCTGCCGACGCTCGACGACGCCGACGTCACGCTGTCCCCGGCGACGGGCGGCTACGACGGCGAGGCCGGCCAACCCGACGAGTACCGCTGCTACGTCTACGACCCCGGTCTCACCGAGACGGCCTGGCTCGACGGCTACGAGTTCGTGCCCGACCAGACCGAGGTCGTCCACCACGCCGTGGGCTACCTCGTCGACGCCGAGCTCGCCGAGCAGGCCGCCGCTCGCGACGGCGAGGACGGCCAGCCCGGCTGGAGCTGCTTCGGCAGCTCGGGCCTGCGCGACGACGAGCTGTTCCTCGGCTGGGCCCCCGGCCAGGGCCCGACCGAGCTCCCGTCCGGGTCCGGCATGCCACTGGACGCCGGCGACTTCCTCGTGATCCAGGTCCACTACCACTACGAGGAGGACGCTCCCGAGGACCTGTCGCAGATGCGCCTGCGGTGGAGCGACGACCCCGACCCCGCCCGGGTGAGCGTGGAGTCGTACCTTGCCCCCGCCGAGATCCCCTGCGGCCCCGACGAGTCCGGCCCGCTGTGCGATCGGGACGCCGCCATCGACGCCGCCATCGCAAAGTACGGCGTCGAGGGCACGCTCGGCCCCTTCATCACCCAGTCGTGCGGCTTCGAGCCCGACGATTTCGTGCTCGTCGACGGCGTCGTCAGCGGCGAGTGCGACCAGTCCGCCAGCATCCAGGGCCAGATCCTGGGGGTGTTCGGCCACGCGCACGAGCTGGGCTCGGCCTTCCGGATGACCCAGAACCCGGGAGAGGACGACGAACGCGTCCTCCTCGACATCGACCGCTGGGACTTCGACTGGCAGTTCGTCTACGAACCGGTCGAGGAGCTGTTCGTCGCTGGCGACGACACGATCCGCATCGAGTGCACGTGGGACCGCAACCTGCGGGACCCGCAGCTGGAGCCGGCGTACATCGTCTGGGCCGACGGCACCGACGACGAGATGTGCTTCGCCACCCTCATGGTCCTCGAGGGCTGATGCTCGGGCGAGGTCTCAGCCGAGGCGAGACGGGGCGGACTCCGCCCCGCTCGGCCTCGGCAGCAGGCTGATCCAGTCGCCCTGGCCACCGGCGAGACCGAGCACGCGGTCCGTTCGGCTGCCCCGATCGAACGTGCTGGTCGACAGCACGAACGGCCGCGGCCCGGAGGGGAGCTCCGCGGTCGGTGCGGCGTCGATGCCAGGGACGAGCGTCTCGCCCTCCAGGGCCACGAGGTGGACCCGGCGCCCGGCGCTCGCCTCGGTGAGCCGGTCGATGAGGGCATCGCGCTGCTGCTCGGTCAGGTACGAGACCATCACGCTCGACACGACCGCGACGTCGGCGCCAGTGTCGAGCTCGTCGACCTGCGCAGCGATGTCGAGGGCGTCGCGACGACGCACCTCGACGCCCGCGACCCGTGCCACCGCCATGGCCCGGTCGAGCTGCTCGTGACGGTGGGGCTGGCTCGGCCAGATGCAGGCCTTCATCCACCGCCGGTCGGCCGGGTCCTCGAGGTCGAGCGGGGCGATGTCGAGACCGACGACCGAACGCACGAGCGGTCCGGCGTCGAGCCAGAGGGCGGGCACCGGAGCGCCGAGTAACTCGGGAGCCAGGACCAGGTCGGCACCGTGCGGGCCGACCGCTGCGTCGCCGAGGCGGATGCGGTACCGCTCGAAGCAGCCGAGCAGACCTGACGCGGCACCGATCTCGATCACGTCGAACGGCGCCGCCCCCGACTCGGTGGCCAGCGCCCCCATCGCGACCCGGATCGATGCCGCTCGGGCGACCTCGTTGGTCTGGATGGTGCGGGACGCCACCATCCGGCGCAGGTCGTCCTCGTGGGCGCGGACGAAGTCGTCGAACGTCCGCACCATGCGGTCGTCGATCGGTCGAGGTTCGTCGACGATCGTGGGGAGGTACTCGCCGAGTGGGTGATCGACCTCACCGAGGAGGAGGTACT
>JBCDAU010000034.1:0-58751 GCA_039185015.1 Actinomycetota bacterium | reverse complement strand
GAAGTACCTGGCGAGCATCTGCTCGGCGATGGCGGGGTCGAGCAGTGACGCCGCCGCGATCGAGAAGCCCATGTTGATCGCGAGCCGCCCACCGAACACGCCGAACAGGCAGGCCGTCGGTGGCGCCGGTACCTCGATGCGTGGACCGGCCGGATACTCCTCGAGGAGTGCGCGCATCGCGAGCGAGTCGCAGCGGTTCAGGAGCTGCGTGGTGAAGGGCCGGACGACGCCGGGGACCATCTCTGCGGCGTTCGTGCTCGTCCAGAGGTCGTGGACCGGGTTCGGGAGGGTGTCCCACTCGGTTCGGGCCCGAGGCATCCGGTCGAGGGTACGCCTCGGCGGCGGATCAGGGAGAACCCTCGTCGAGATCGACACCGAGCAGTCGTGCGGTCTCGCGCAGCACCTGAGGGGCCGAACGATCCGTGCCCTCACCGTCGACGGCGCGGTGTGCGTGGTCGAGGAGGGCGAGTCGGGCCGAGCCGGTGTCGAGATCGTCGTCGAGGTGGCGGCGAACGCTCGTTGCCACGCCGGTCGGGTCGGGGCCGGCGTCGAGGGCGGCCGCGGCCTGCAGCAACGCGAGGTCCTCGGTGCCCTGGTCGATCATGTCGTCGAACCACTCGAAGCCGGCCCGGTAGTGGAAGGGCAGCAGCGCGAGCCGGATGGCCCGTGGGTCGGCGACCTTGCGGAGCTCGGACACGAACACCAGGTTGCCCAGCGACTTGGACATCTTCTCGCCCTGGTAGGCGACCATCCCGACGTGCATCCAGTGTCGGGCGAAGGTCCGACCGGTCAGTGCCTCGCTCTGGGCGATCTCGGATTCGTGGTGGGGGAAGACGAGGTCGTTGCCGCCGCCGTGCAGGTCGATGGTCTCGTCGAGGTGGGTCATGCACATCGCCGTGCACTCGATGTGCCAGCCGGGCCGACCGAGTCCGAACGGCGCGGGCCAGGCGTCCTCGCCGGGAGCCGAGGGCTTCCACAGCACGAAGTCGAGCGGGTTGCGCTGGCGGGGGTCGTCCGGGGTGCCACCCCGCCCGGCGGCGATCGCGATCATCTCGCTCTCGCTCAGATTCGACAGGGTCCCGTACCGCTCCGAGGTGCGCACGTCGAAGTAGGTGGTGCCGTCGACGGTGTAGGCGTGACCGCGGTCCAGGAGCCCCCCGACCGCAGCGACGATCTCGGGGATCGACGTCGAGACCCTCGGCTCGGCGACCGCGGGGCGCAGGTCCAGTGCCTCGGCGTCACCGCGGAAGCGGGCGATCTCCTCTTCGGCGAGCGCCATCGCCTCGACATCGAGGGTCGCCGCCTTCGCATAGAGCGGATCGTCGACGTCGGTGAAGTTCCGGACCATGCGGACCTCGTGACCCAGGTCCTCGAGGCGGCGGATGACCAGGTCGTGGGCGAGGTAGGTCGCGGCGTGCCCGAGATGGGTCGAGTCGTACGGGGTGATGCCGCACACGTACATCGACACCACGGGACCGGGCTCGAAGGGCACGACCGCGCGGCGGGCCGTGTCGTAGAGCCGCATCGCCATGGGCGATCAGACTAGGGGGAGCGACGGCGGGCGCCGCCCATCGCGCAGCCGACCATCAGCCACGGGGAACGAGGGCGAGCTGGCGGGACTGGGCGACGAGCCGGCCGATGCTGTCCCAGATCTCACCGTCCTCCTCGAGGAAGCCGCCGGTGATGAAGCGGGTGGTGAAGGCGCAGCGCAGCCACCCCGGGGCAGGTCGCGCCCGGACGTGTGCGGTGAGCTCCAGCGTCGGAGTCCAGGCCACCGGGAGGTCGGCGTTGAAGATCGTCGGCGGGAACGCGTCGGTCGCCTGGAGCAGCGCGACCGAGTCCATCGGCTCGTCGTCGCGGAGACGGAACCAGCCCCGGACCCGCGGCGTGCCGCTGCGGTCTCCGGTGGCGAAGCCAGCGTCCTCCGGGTGCAGGCGGAGCTCGATGCGGCCCATGAACGGCGGAGGGAAGGTGTCGGTCGGCTCGACGGCGATGCACTCGTCGGGGTCCGGCATCTCGGGGATCGAGCGGTCGATGCGGAGCGGTCCCTCCGCGTCGGAGACGTCGCCGTAGGAGCCGAGCGTGGCCAGCACCGGCCGGTCTCCGCTCAGCGTGGCGCTCGCCGTGGCGAAGCGCTTGCCGCTCTTGAGCACCTCGGTGTCGACCGTCAGCGGACCGGGCTTGCCGGGGCTGAGGTAGTGCGCGGTGATGCTGATCGGATCGGGCCGGCCGGTCGCCGCCGTGCCGGCGCGGGCGGCGATGGCGAGGAGGTAGCCCCCGTTGGCGTTGTCGGCGATGTCCCACCCGGACTGGATCTCGGCGTCGTAGCGGCCCTCGTCGACACGCGACACCGCCGTCGCCCCCTCGAAGCTCACCCCTGTCCTCCCGTCGAGCGTGCGGCAGCGAAGTTACCGGCGGTCAACCGGCAGGGTGATGTGACCTTCGACCATTGCGGCAGGACGAGACCGGTATCGATCAGCGCCGTTTCACGCCGTTCTCACGATGTCGATCGACGGTGCGGCCATGGACATCGTCATCGCCTTCAGCATCCCCATCGGCCTCACCGCCCTGCTCGTGGCTGTCATCGCCCTCCTCCGTCGTCGGAACGCCGAGGGCGCCGACGAGGCGCTCCGTCGGATCGGGCTTCGCCCGGTCGACAACGCCGAGCGGGCGCTCGACCGGTTCGCCGAGGTCGAGCGGAGTCGCCGGGTCGAGTCGAACGTGACCCGCCTCGTCGGTCTCGACGTCGGGCTGTTCAGCTCGATCTCGACCGTCGCACTTCGGCCCAAGCGAGCCTGGGTCGCCCGCGACCTTCAGCGCAGCGGCATCGTCGGCGCCTTCAAGGTGAACGTCGACTCGTCCACCTCGGCGTTCCTCACCCGAACGAAGAGCACCAGCCTGGACGTGCAGGTGATCGTCGCCCGTCTCCCGTTCACCGTCGCCGAGCGGCTCACCCTCGTGCCCCACCACCTCGGCTTCGACCCGCAGCGCGTCGAGTCCGCTCTCGCCGTGCTCGAGCGCATCGGCCCGCAGCCCCGCGCGCTCGACGACGACGTCCTCGGTCGCTGGTGGCTGGCCCTCGACGGGGGTGAGCGCAGCGAGACCGTCCGGACCGATCGCCGCCTCCGGGCCCTCCTGTGGGCGCTGCGCACCAAGGTGTCGGGTGCCGGGGAGCACATCTCCGACCGGGAACGAGCCGAGCTCGAGGCGATGTTCCCCGACGTCCCCCGCACGCAGGGGTTCGAGCACGTGATCGTCGACGGCGACGTGCTCGTGCTCGTCGGACAGGCCGGTGCGCCCTGGAACCCGGGGATGAGCCAGCGCTACCTCGACATCGCTGCAGCCGTCTGCCGCTGACCGGGATGGGGTCAGGTCGATCACTCGGACCTACGCTCGCCGCATGAGCACCCGGCTCGACGTGGACCTGCTCGACCCGACGCTGTACCAGCGAGATCCGCACGACGTCTGGTCGTGGATGCGGGCCGAGGAACCGGTCTACCGGGACGACCGCAACGAGGTCTGGGGCGTGACCCGGCACGCGGATCTCATCGCCGTCGAGCGCGATGACGCCACCTTCTCGTCCCGGGGGATGTACCGCTGGGTGCCGAGCCCCGACGAAGAGACGATGATCTCCCACGACAACCCGCAGCACCTGGCACAGCGTCGCCTGGTGCAGGGTCGGTTCACGCCCCGGGCGGTCGGCGACCGGGAGCCGGAGATCCGCTCGCTCGTGAGCGAGCTCGTCGACGCCTTCGCCGACGACGGTGAGGTCGAGGTGATCTCGGCGCTGGCCGGCCAGCTGCCCGCTCGGTTCACGTGTCGACTGCTCGGCGTGCCGGAGGATCGGTGGGCCGAGCTGCAGACCTGGTCCGAGCGGCAGATGCGGCTGGACACCCGGCGGGACGATCCCCAGGTCTGGCACGACTTCTACGCCTCCGGCGAGGAGATGTTCCGCACGGTCGCCGAACTGTTCCCCGCACGCGTCGGCTGCCCGATGGACGACCTGCTGTCGGTCTGGGCGAACGCCGAGATCGGTGGGGCACCGCTGTCGCGGGAGACGGCGATGCACGAGTTCGGCCTCTTCGTGTCGGGCGGCGCCGAGACGACCAGGACGACGATCGCCCACGGGCTCCGGGCGTTCTGCGACCACCCCGACCAGTGGGAACTGCTCGCTCGCGAACCCGAGCGGATCCCCGACGCCGTCGAGGAGGTCATCCGGTGGGTGACCCCGCTCAACCAGATGTTCCGGGTCGCCACGGTCGACACCGAGCTGCGGGGCGTGCCGATCGCCGCCGGTGACCGCCTGGCGCTGCTCTACCCGTCGGCGAACCGCGACGAGGACGTCTTCGACGAGCCCTTCCGCTTCGACGTGGCCCGCTCGCCGAACCCGCACGTCGCGTTCGGCAACGGCACCCACTTCTGCCTCGGTGCCTTCGTCGCCCGCCAGACCCTGCGGTCGATGTTCGAGGAGCTGACGGAGCGACTCACCGACCTCCGGGTCGTGACCGAGCCCGACGTCGAGCCCAACGTGTTCGCCCGCGCCGTCCGGACCTTCCGGATGGGCTTCCGCCGCCGCTGACAGGGTGGGGCTCCGTGCCCCCGCCGCAGCGAGTACGGCCACGCCGCAGCCGCTCCAGCTCCGAGGACACCGGAGCAGAGCGGGGCTCCGTGCCCCGGCTGCAGCCGCTCCAGCGGCGAGGACCTGTGGAGGAGGCGTGGGCTCCGGGTCCCACGCCGGGAGTCAACTCAGAAGAGGCCGGTCTGACGCTCGACGGGGAGTGGCTCGGGGAGTGGTGCGAGGTCGGGGAGTCGGTCGGCCACCGCGGCGTGGAAGCGGCGGGCCAGCGCCGGCGCGTGATCGTTGTCGGGCGTGTGCAGGAACACGATCGGTGAGAGCCCGGCGGCCAGCCAGTCGACGACCCGGTCGACCCACGGCGCCCAGAAGCGCTCGTTGACGCCGAGGTCCCGCTGGCCGATGAATCGCACGATCGGCTGCCACCCGGTCGCGACGGGTCGGACCTGGAGTCGGGGCTTGCGCTCGAACGCCTCGACCTCGGCCCGGGTCTCGCAGGGTCCGGCGAACAGCGCCCGGGTGTCCAGGAGGACCCGCTCCACGCCGAGCTCGTGGAGGAGTTGGTCGAGTCGGCGTTGGTCGTCGCCGCCGTCGTGGAACGCCGGGTGGCGCACCTCGACTGCCCAGCGGACCTCGCCCGAGGCCGCTCGGAGGAAGTCCTCGAGGACCCGGAGATCGTCAGGACCGAACGATGCGGGCAGCTGGACCGTGACCGGACCCAGCCGGTCGCCGAGACGCGTGAACCGGTCGAGCGACTCGCGCAGCAGTCCCTCGCCGGAGCGCAGCCGCCGGTCGTGGGTCAGCTCCTTCGGGAGCTTGGGGACGAGGAGGAAGCCGTCCGGCATGGATGCGGCCCACCGGTCGGCGGTGTCCGGACTCGGGAGGGCGTAGAAGGTCGTGTTGCCCTCGACGGCCGTGCAGAGGCGAGCGTACGCGGCGAGCTCGGCACCCTGCGGGGTGTCGGAGGGCAGGTAGCGCCCGATCCAGGGCCGGTGTGCCCACATGGGGCACCCCACCCGCAGGACGGGTGGGTCGTCGCTCATCGAGGTCGCTGGGTCCCCGAAGTCGTGCTCAGGTGGCTTCGATGAAGATGCACTCGCCGGGGCACTCCTCGGCGGACTCGATGACGCCATCGAGGTCGCCGTCGGGCACCGGCACGATGCCCTGGGGGCCGCCCGGGTCGCTCTTCACGTCGTCGCCCTGCTTCACGTAGGCCAGGCCGTCGTCGAGGAGGGTGAACACCGACGGGGCGATCTCGACGCAGATGCCGTCGCCCGTGCAGAGATCCTGATCGATCCAGACTTTGTAGCTCACGAAGACTCCATCGGCCGCGGTTGGGGGAGACTGGAGGTACTCAGGTCGCGTCGGCCGTCGCGACCAGGGGCCCGACGCAATCTCGGAGGGACAGGATGCCCAGCCGGTCTCCATCTTGCACCACGAGGTGCCGAATTCCGTGATCGAGCATGGCCTGTGCTGCCTCGGTCACGGAGGTCGTCGCGTCGACCACGACGACCTCTCGGCTCATGACGTCGGTGGCCCACACCTCGATGCCGTCCTCGGCGACGCCACGGACGATGTCGTGCTCGGTCAGCACGGCGACCTCTCCGGTCCGACGCTGGACGAGCACGGCGCCGCGACCGGTGGCGAGCAGGTGCCGGGCGACCGCGCGCAGGTCGTCACCGGGCTCGGCCATGGGCCGGTCGAAGTCGGTGAGTGGGAGGATGGCGTCACTTGCGACGGTCACCGTGACAGCATGCCGTTGGTGCCCTTCTCCTCGCCACATGGGCCGTACCCCGTGCGTGCCCGACTCGCGGCCATCCTCGCGGTCGCTGCGCTGGTGCTCGCGGCCTGCGCTGGAGGCGGCGGGAGCGACTCCGGCGACACCGCCGGAGGCTCGGAGGTCGCCCCTGAGCTGGCGCCGCCCCCGAGCGGGCCACCGCTCGAGCCCGACTCCACCGCCGACCCCGCCGATCTCGCCGATGGCGACGTCGGCCCCCCGCTCCGCTCCACCGGCGGCCGTGCGACCGTGTCGCTCTCGGACGGCCGCGTGTTCGAGCTCGAGGGCATCCGCTGCGGTCTCTCGCCCGACGAGACCGGCCGGGAGTCGATCCTGTTCAACGCCGCCCGCGTCGACGAGTCGCCGTACCTCGACGTGAGCCGACTCGACGTCGGGTCCGGTCCGATCGACTCGGTCACCCTGTACGTCACCGAGGACTTCGAGACCTACGACCTGTTCCTCGAGGCGTCATCGCTCGCCGGCAACGGCGAGACGTTCCTCCAGCTGGAGGGTGGGATCATCCGGGCCGACGCCGTGTTCCTCCAGGGCAACAGCGCCGGCTTCACCAGCCCCGACGACGAGGGCATCCGCGGCACCGTCGAGGTCCGCTGCTGAGTCGCGATCCCAGCCTGTCGCTGCGAGCTGGCCGATCGACGGCCCGTCCGCAGGAGCGTCAGCTCCGAGGAATCGGGAGGGGGCGGGGCTCCGGGGTCCCCGCCCGGGCGGCTCACAACCTGACGGTGACGCTGCCGCCGGGCCCGGGTCGGGCGGCGATCTCACCGCCGTGGGCCTCGACGACGCCGCGGGCGATGGCCAGGCCCAGCCCGTGCGAGCCGGGGCGGGTGCCGTTCGCTCCCTGCACGGCGGGTTCGAAGGCCTCGTGGACGAACGAAGCCGGGAAGCCCGGGCCCTCGTCGAGCACCTCGATCTCGGCCCGGCCGTCGCCGTCGTTGCAGAGCCGGACGGTGACCTGTCCGCCCGCCGGCGTGTGGCGGATGGCGTTGTCGAGCAGGTTCCGGAGCACGCGCCCCACCTGATCGGGGTCGACCTCGGCGAGGACCGGCCCGGTGACGGCAGCGTGGAGCTGGACGTCGCGGTTGGTGGCCACCGTCGTGGCCGTGGCGATGGCGTCGTCGATCAGCTCGGCGAGATCGAGGCGCTCTCTGGCGATCTCGAGCGTGCCGGCCTCGACGCGGGCGAGGACGATCAGGTCGCCGAGCAGCCGTTCGAGGGTGGCGACCTGGCGCTGGACGGCCTCGGGCGCCTCGTCCGGCGGGAGCAAACCTGAGCCGATCGCCTCGGCCGTGGCGATCAGCGCCTGCAGGGGAGTGCGGAGGTCGTGGGCGAGCCCGTCGACGAGCAGGCGGCGCTCCTGGCCGATGGCGGTGCGCTCCTCCTCGGCTCGGGAGAGATCGGCGACCAGGCCGTCGAGCTCGGCGGCCAGCCGTCCGACCTCGTCGTCACGGTCGATGCCGGTGCGGGCTTCCCGCTCGCCGGCGGCGACGGCGTTCGTGGTCGCCCTGAGGCGTTCGAGGTCCTCGGCGAGGGGGCGGCCGAGCCGATAGGCGACCCACGTCGACGAGACGGCGAGACCACCGAGGATCACGAGCAGGTAGCGGGTGTCGTCGCTGCTGAACACCATCATCGAGGTCGCGACGACCCCGGCGATGACGCCGAGCAGCGGCCCGATGAGGCCGATCGCGAGCAGCGAGCGACGGACGGAGAGGCGGCGGACGAGCGGGGGCGCGATCGTCGCCACGACGAGCGCCAGTCCAGCGATGGTCGCGAGGAAGACGGCGATGCCCGGTCCGCTGTTCATCATGGATCGAACCGGTAGCCGACGCCGTAGACGGTAACGAGGTGGCGGGGCTCGGTCGGGTCCGACTCCACGCGGTTGCGCAGGCGACGGACGTGGACGGTCACGGTGGACGGGTCCTGCCACTCGGGAGACGAGCCCCAGACCTCGCGGAGCAGGTCGGCCCGCGAGAAGGCGGTGCCCGGCCGCTGGGCCATGTGCGCCAGCAGGTCGAACTCCCTCGGTGGGACGTCGATCTCGGCCCCGGACGAGGTCACCGTGCGGGCGCCGAGGTCGATCTCGAGCTCACCGAAGCGGAGCGCCTCGGTCGGAGCGTCGCGGCGGACCCGACGCAGGATCGCCTTCACGCGGGCGACGATCTCACGCGTCGAGACCGGCTTCACCACGTAGTCGTCGGCGCCGAGCTCGAGGCCCTTGACCCGGTCGCTGTCGCGCCCGCGAGCGGTGAGGACGATCACGGGCACGTCGGTCCCGGCTCCTCGGAGCCGGTCGAGGATGTCGATGCCGTCGATCCCCGGGAGCCCCAGATCGAGCAGGACGAGATCGGGGAGCTTCGTGGCCAGTTCGGTCGTCGCGCTGCTGCCGTCGGCGGCCGTGCGCACGGCGTAGCCCTCCCGGCGAAGCGCTTCGGAGATCAGCTCTCGCACCTGGGTCTCGTCCTCGACGACGAGCACCTCGGGATCGGTGACCACGGCCGAGACGGTACCCCGGTCTCCCTCGGGGGCGGAGTGCGGGACGTGCTGCATGAACCCACCGAACCCCGCAGAGCGGCGTCGGGCGACCGTCCGGCGCCCGAGTTCAGAGGACGTTCACTTTCGGTGGGGCGTCGCCGTGAGCGGGTCCTCGGGCCAGGCGTGCTTGGGATACCGGCCGGCGAGGTCCCGGCGGACGTCGTGCCAACTGCCCGACCAGAAGCCGGCCAGATCGGAGGTGATCTGGATCGGGCGGTCGGCCGGGGAGAGGAGGTGGAGCTGCAGCGGGGTCCGTCCGCCGTGGATCGAGGGCGTCTCGGCCGTGCCGAAGAGCTCCTGGGGTCGCACGGCGATCGCCGGGTGCTCGCCGTCGTAGTCGATGTCGACGGCGCGCCCGCTCGGCACGTCGATCGTCTCGGGCGCGAGGTCGCCGAGCCGGAAGGACAGGTCCCAGTCGAGGAGCGTGCCGAGCGCCATCACGACGTCGAGCGCCTCCAGGTCGGCGCGTCCCGTCGCCCGCTCGAGGAAGGGGGCGACCCACTCGTCGAGTCGGTCGAGGAGGGCCTCGTCGCCGACATCGGGCCAGGTCTCTGGGTCGCCTCGGTGGAGGAAGGCCAACCGCGAGCGGTAGCGGGAGGCTCCGGTCGTCCATCCGAGCGGGCGGAGCCCGTTGACGCGCACGTGGTGGAGCAGCGCCTCGACCGTGTCGGGACCGGCGGGCGGGCGTCCGATGTGGGTCGCCAGGGGGATCCCGTCGAGGCGACGTTCGGTCCGGGCGACCAGGTCGTCGCGCTCGGTGTCCCAACCCACCGTCGTGCGCTCGATGACGTCGTCGCCGAACCGGGCGAGCAGGTCGGCCTGATCGAGCGGTGCAGCGAGTCGGATGCGCGACTCCTTGCGCTTGCCGTCGAGCTCGGCCGCGACCACGAGCTCGGCGTCGGCCAGTTGATCGTCGGTCGACACCCAGGCGCCACCGCCGCTTCGCAGCAGGAAACGTCCCCGTGAGCGGGTGCCGCGACGGATCGCTATGCGGTCGGGAAAGGCCGAGCACAGCACGGCGCCGGCGGCATCGGGGTCGGCGCCGTGTCCCGACACGCCGGCCCGGCGGGCCAGGTCACCAGCGCGCTCGCGTGCTCGACGGATCGCTCCGCCGTCGGCGAGCGGGTGCCGGCGGGTGTGGTCGTGGAGGAGCCCCAGCCGGATGGTGAGATCGGCCGGGACCTCGTCGGGGCGCCCGCGCAGGACGTCGCGGTCCTCGACGAGCGCGGCGAGCTCGCACGCGAGGCGTCCGTGAGGCCCGTCGGCGTGTTCGACGATCATCCGGCCGAGGCGCGGGTGGAGGGGGAGTCCGGCGAGTCGGCGCCCGGTGTCGGTCGGTCGGCCGTCGGCATCGAGCGCACCGAGCGCCGTCAGCAGCGCGATCGCCTCGTCCCACGCCCGCTTGGGTGGCTCGTCGAGGAAGGGCAGGGACGCCGGGTCGTCGACACCCCACAGCGCCAGCTCGAGCGCGAGGCCGGCGAGGTCGACCTGGGTGATCTCCGGGGCCCCGAACGCCGGTCGAGCCGCGTGCTCCATCTTCGACCAGAGGCGGATCGCCGCACCCGGGCCGAGGCGACCCGCCCGCCCGGCCCGCTGCTCGGCCGACGAGCGGGCGGCAGGGACGGTGGTGAGCGCGGTCATGCCGGTGCCGGCGTCGAACCTCGGGACTCGTGCCAGCCCGGCGTCGACGACCGTGGTGATGCCCTCGACGGTCAGCGAGGTCTCGGCCACGTCGGTCGACAGCACCACCTTGCGGCGCCCGGCCGGGGACGGCGAGATCGCCTGGTCCTGGCGGTCGATCGGCAGCGATCCGTGGAGCACGGTGACGTCGACATCGTTCGCCAGGCCCGCCTCGCCGAGCGCTCGCTCGACGCGACGGATCTCACCCATCCCCGGCAAGAAGACGAGCACGCTGCCGTCGCCCTGGAGCGCGCTGCGCACCGCCCCGACGACCGCGGGCTCCAGCCGGTCCCGCTGCTTGCGCGGCCGCCAGGTGATCTCCACGGGGAAGGTGCGTCCCTCGGCTTCGACGATCGGCACGGGTGGGCCGTCACCGCCGAGGAGATCGGCGAGCCGGGCGGCGTCGAGCGTGGCGCTCATCACGAGGATCCGGAGGTCGTCGCGCAACGAACGGCGAGCGTCGAGCGTGAGCGCCAGGCCCAGATCGGCGGGGAGGCTCCGCTCGTGGAACTCGTCGAAGACGACGATGCCGACGTCGGCGAGGGCGGGGTCGTTCTGCAGCCGACGCGTCAACACGCCCTCGGTGACCACCTCGATGCGGGTGCGGTCGCTGCGGCGGGACTCATCGCGGGTGGTCAGGCCGACGAGCCCGCCGACGTGGTCACCGGCCAGCGCGGCGAGCCGGGCGGCAGCCGCACGAGCGGCCAGGCGTCGCGGTTCGAGGACGAGGATGCGTCGTCCGTCGAGCCACGGCTCGCGGAGCAGGCGGAGCGGGACGACCGTGGTCTTGCCGGCGCCCGGCTCCGCGACCAGCGCGGCGACGCCGCGATCGGCGAGCGCCTGCCGGAGGTCGGGGACGACCGCCTCGATGGGGAGCCCCGTGTTCGGAACGTCCACTCACCGCTCGCCCGGATGGGGCCCGGGAGCGCCCTGCGGCACCACTCAGGCGACGTGGTCGCGGCGGCGATCGGGGTCGGGGTATGCCGATCGCATCGTCCACGGCGCCTCGAACGGCGGGAGCGATCGACCGGGCAGCGCCAGCCGGTCGGCGACCGCGTAGGCCGCCGTGGCGTTCCACCCGATGCCGAGGTGGCTCGCCCGGACCTCGATGTCCTCCCGTTCGTCGATGTCGCCGACGCGGTCCACGAGCGACGCCTTCCAGGGCACCACGGCGTCGGTGCGGCTCCAGATCGAGGTGATCGGCACCGGTGCACCTGGCCGATCGCCGAGGCGGTCCCGCATCAAGGTGTCGAGGCCGGTGCGCGGGAGACGGGGATCTTCGAGGATGGCGAGGGGGCTCCCCAGGGTGATGACCCGTCGGATGGCGCCGGGCACGGCTCGGGCGATGGCCGCTGCGTACACCCCGCCCAGGCTCCAGCCGACGAGCGCGAGCGGCTCGTCGTGGCGTTCGGACAGCTGGGCGACCCGATCGGCGAGGCCCCGGATCACGCGGCCGGTCGGGCCGTCGTTGCGTCCCAGCCGCCAGCCGTGGACTCGATGACCCTGGCCGATCAGGTAGCTGCGCAACGGTCGGGTCGACACGTCGCTCGCCGACAGACCGGGCATGACCAGCACCGGGACGTCACCGCGCGGGGCCCGGCGCAGGATGGGGCCGGCGGCGACGAAGCCACCGAACTCCAGGGGCGCCCGCATCTCCAGCGCGGTGCGCAGGTCACGGCGTGAACGGCGGTAGCTCGACACGCCTCCAGCCTGCCCGATCAACGGGGTGGTGGGAACCCGTGATGTAGGAGACATCGGTCATCGTGCGAGAATCGAGGGCGGTGAGACCGGACCAGCCGTTCGATCGAGTGCTGCTCGTTGCCATCGCCGGCGCGGGCGCGTTGGTCGGGCACGGCGTCGGCTACTCGCTCGGCGCGGCCGCCGCCACGACCGACCACGGGCACCTCTCGGTGCTCGCCCCTGCCGCCACCGGTGTCGCCGGCGGGGCAGCGCTCGTGCTCATCACGAGGTGGGCTCGGCGTGCGCCCGGCCGGCCCCCGTACCGATCGCTCGTCGCCGGGCACGTCCTGGCCTACCTGCTCCTCGAGATCGTCGAGGCGGCCCTCAGCTCCCCGGTGGCGCACCTCAGCTCGCCGGGGTTCCTCATCGGCCTGCTGGCCCAGCCGTTGGTCGCCTGGGTCGTCGCTCGTGCGCTCACCACCGGCGCCGACGTGCTCCGTGCGGCGCTCGTTCGGTCCCGCCGACGTCCCGCCCGAGCCCCGCGTGCGGTCCGGTTCCCCGCCGGGCTCGCACCCGCTGGAGGCGTCGTCGTCGGAGCCCCCCGCCATCGCCGAGGTCCCCCGCTCGTCGTCGCGTCCTGACCCCCGAACGACGACGAGAACGAGAGGAACCGACATGAGCACCACACGCGCCCGGACCGGGGCGATCTTCGCCGCGGCCGCGCTGATCCTCGCTGCCTGCGGCGACAGCGACGACGCCGAACCGGCAGCCACGACGGCCGCCGAGACCGACGACACGATGGCCATGTCCGACGAGGAGATGTCGGACATGGACGACATGGACACGGAGGACGGTGAGCACGACATGGGCGACATGGACATGGATGACATGGACATGGGCGCCATGAACATGGGGGACCCGTCCGCCACACCCGCCGAGGAGGTCGCCGGCGCCGAGCTGGTCGGCGGCGACTTCGTGCTGTTGGACACCCGTCCGAGTGGCTACGACGAGGTGATCGGGACGGCCGTGATGGCCCGTCACGACGGAGGCACCACCGTCACCATCCGCCTCGAGGGCCTTCCGCCCGGCGAGACCATGATCAGCCACGTCCACGAGGCGCCCTGCAGCGAGGGTGGCGGCGACCACTACCAGTTCGACCCGAACGGTTCGGAGATGCCACCGAACGAGATCCACCTGCTGTTCGACGCAGCCGAGGACGGCTCCGGCTTCATGACCGCCGAGAACGACATGGTGGTGGGCGACGGCGGCGTCTCGGTCGTCGTGCACCCGCTCGACCTGATCGACAACAAGATCGCCTGCGTCGACTTCGCACCGATCGACGCGCCCGAGGCAGCTTCCTCCGGTGAGGCCATCGAGGCTGCCGGCGTCGTCGACGTCGAGGTCGCCGGTGGCGAGGTCGTCGGTGGCGTGCAGCGCGTCGAGGTGGGCCTTGGGACCGAGGTCGTCCTCACGGTGAACGCCGACCTCTCCGAGGAGGTCCACGTCCACACCTACGACCTCTTCGCCGACGTCGCCCCGGGCGAGACGGCGGAGATCGTGTTCACCGCCGACGTGCCCGGCGTCCACGAGATCGAGCTGGAGGGCAGTGGCCTCCTGCTCGTCCAGCTCGAGGTGTCGTGAAACCACGGGCACTCCTCGTCGCCGTCCTGGTCGGTGCGACCCTCGTGGTCGCATCGGCGGGGCCGGCGGCGGCCCACGGCGTCGGCGGTCGCAGCGACCTGCCGGTCCCGGTCTGGCTCGCGACCTATGGCGCCGTGGCGGCGATGCTCGCCTCGTTCGCCGTGCTCGGCGTCGCATGGCGGTCGTCGCGCTTCGAGCCGGACTCCGATGCCGGGCCGGGACCTCGTGGCAGGGACGCCGTCCCACTCCTGGTCGGCACCCGGGGCGTCGGGCTCTTCGTCTTCGTCGTCGCCCTCGTGTCCGCCTGGTTCGGCGACGCGCAGTCCGGGGCGACGATCACCCCGCTCACGATCTACGTCGTCGTCTGGGTCATGGTGCCGATGCTGTCGCTGTTCGTCGGCGACGTCTGGCGGATGCTCGACCCGATCGACACCCTCGCCCGGCTGGGCGAGCGAGTCCGCCCAGCGAGCGCCGATGCTGGTCCAGGTCCCACCTGGACCGCTCCGGCGATGATCCTCGGCTTCCTCGTCCTGGAGCTCGCCTACCACGACTCCGCCTCGCCCCGTGTGTTGGCCGGGACGATGACGATCTACGTGCTGGTCGCCCTGGCCGGTGCCGCTCGCTGGGGTCGGGGCTGGCTCGCGCGCGGCGAGGGCTTCGCCGTGCTGTTCGGCGCGATCGGCCGGCTCGGTCCGATCGCGATCGACGAGCGCGACCGCCTCCACGTCGGCGCTCCGCTCAGGCGCTTGGCCCACCCCATCCCCGCCGCCACCACCGCCACGCTGCTGGTGACCCTCGGCGGGACCGGCTTCGACGGCCTGACCCGGACGACCTGGTGGCTCGACGTCCTCGGGTCCAACACGGGGTGGGACCGCACGTTCGTGGCGGGAGCCGGCCTCCTCGGTTGCGTGGTCGTCGTGTTCGCTCTCTACGGGGCCGCGGTCTGGGGCGTCTCGAAGATCGGTCGGCGACCGCTCCGCGAGGTCGCCCTCGGCTTCGGGCCGTCGCTGGCGCCGATCGTGCTCGGCTACGCCGTCGCCCACTACTTCTCGCTCGTCATCTTCGAGGCGCAGGAGCTCGCCGCTCGGATCTCCGACCCGCTGTCGCAGGGCTGGAACCTCTTCGGCACGGCGACGTGGCGCATCGACTTCACCGTGGTGTCGACGACCACCATCGCCTGGGTGCAGGTGCTGGCGATCGTGCTCGGTCACATCCTCGGCGTGATCGTCGCCCACGACCGATCGGTCAGTTGGTGGTCGGGTCGCCGTGCCCGCGACACCCAGTACCCCCTGATGGCGGTGATGATCCTCTTCACGATGGGCGGGATCGGCCTGCTGCTGGGCGGCTGAGCCCCGGGACGGCCCACGGCTCCCGTCGACGAGGTGGCCGCGTTGGGAGGGACCGAGGGTTCAACTTGCAGGGGTGTAGTTACACTCTGCCGGCGGTTGGGTTCACTGCCTGCCCTATTCATGCAAGTTGAGTTCAATCCGACCCGCTGAGATTGACTGTTCGACGGTCGAGGGCACGACCGAGTCTTCCGGTGCGACCGAGTCCTCCAGATCCTGGAGCGCTGACGATCGTCCCGTCGACCTGTCGAGACAGCGCTGCTTCCTCAGCGGACCAGCGCCAGCAGGTGCTCGTGCTGGGCGAGCGCTACGAGGCGGGCCTCCTCGGCGGAGCGGTTGCCCTCAGCGCCGCCGACGACGACCAGCACGTGATGTCGGCCGACGGCGTAGGTCACGCCGTGGGCCTCGAAGCCGCCGTCGTTGCCGCTGAAGCCGAGGGCCCCCGGGAGTGGCGCGACGTCGTACGGGCTCGCCCCTCGACCCAGGAGCTGTTCGGCGCCGTCGACCACGTAGGCGGCGGCACCGTCGGCGTCAGCGAACCGGTACACCTGCACGATCACCGTGTCGCCGTCGGTGTTGGTGAAGCCCCGGGAGAATCCCTCCTCGAAGCCGCGCGTCGTGAGCAACGCTCGTTCGGCCTCCCCGTCCGCCTCGATCGCCACGGCCGCCTCAAGGCCGAGTGGACCGGTGCCGAGCAGCGCGTCGGGAGCGAGCTCCATGTCGGCGAGCACGCCGACGAGGGTGCGGTCGTCGATCAGCAGCTGATCCATCGGGACCTCCTCGGCCACCTCGACGGGCGCCGTGGTCGGGGTCTGCTCGACCGCCACCGGGGACGGTTCGGTCGAGGTCGGTTCGATCGGGAAGGTCTCGGTGGCGCCGAGCAGCGGAGCGATGGTCGTGACCGACTCGCCGATGAGTGGCGCGGCCACGACCTCGGGCACATCGGTGTCGCCGTCGGAGCTGCGGGTCACTGCCAGGGCGATGACCGCGACGAGCACGATCGCGCCGAGACCGAGGAGGATGCGACCGTCGCTCACGTCAGGACCAAGCCGGCGACGGCGACGGTGGTCGCGGCGCTGCCGATCCACACCGGCCGATCGAGTCGGACGAGCTGAGCGGCCCGCACCGGCGCGTCAGCGGCCTTCGTCACACCGGCCACCATCACGAGCGTCCGGACGATGTGGAAGACGGTCCCGGCGACGGCTCCGACGATCGGACCGTGGAGCCCGGCGAGGACCGTTGCCGTCCACCAGGTCCACGAGGTCAGGATCGTGAGGGGCCCGGCGCCCATCCGGGCTCCGTACAGCGCCGCCGTCGTCGAGGGCGAGAACCAGCGGCCCCACTCGAGGGGGACCTGCCGGCCGACCGCCAGTGCCCGCGGCCCGACGAGGTCGGCGAGCGCGGTGAGGCCGATGGCGACGGCGACGGCCCACGGAGCCGGGTCGGGCAGCGGACCGAGCGCCGCGCCGGTGACGGCGCCGACGATGGCGGCCGTGGTGACGCCAGCGGCCGTGAACACGGCGAGGATGCGGATGCGTTGCCACCCCCGGACCGGGAGCGTGACCGTCTCGGCCACCGAACGACCTCAGGGTGACCAGAGCGAGCGGAGCCCGGCCACCGCCATGAGCAGCGCGGCGGCGACCGGGACGCTCATCGGTTGGGGTTGGCCCGCGAGAGCCAGTACGGCGCCTCGGACTCCTCTGCCTCGGCACCTCGGTATGCGGCGATGCGGGCCTTCCCCAGCTCCCGCTCGGCCAGCGGCTGGGACCGGACCGGCAGACCCTGGCCGGAGACGCCTTGCAGCTGGTGCACGTCGAAGTGGTTCAGCGAGGCCTGGGCCTCCCAGACGCCGGCTGCCGAGAGCTGGCCGGTGGTCTCGATCCGGGACGCGCCGACGACGTGGATCTGCTGGTTCCGGAGGAACGCGGCCAGCTCGTCGCCGAGCGCGCCGTCGGGATGGAGCAGCGCCGCGCCCCGGCAGGCGGCGAGGCCGGCGTGCATGCCGTCCGACGCTGCCGGAGCGAGCACGACGCGCAGCTCGGACGGTTCCTCGGTGGCGGCGATGCGGGTCACCGCGTCGATCGCTGCTGCCGCGGTGCTGGCGCTCCGTCCGACCGGTACGCCACCGGGGACCTCGTTGGCCCAGGCCGACGCCTCGGCGCCGACGAGCCAGACCACGACCGGACGCAGCTCGTCGACGACGGTGTCGAGCGCGGTCCGTCCGACGACCAGCGGGCAGCCGACGGTGGCGGCGAGACCGGCGACCACCGGTGCGAGCGAGGCGGACATACCGGTGTCGTCGACGGCGATCACCCGTCGAGCGCCGGTGGCGTCGAGCACGCGTCGGGCGACGTCGACCGAGATGGAGCCGAGGTCGGTCGAGCCCAGCGCGGTCGCCTCGGAGGCGGCTGCGTAGCGCGACGCCTCGGCGACCGCCGCTTCGCTCACCGTGCCGGCGACGTGCTCGATGCGCTGGATCTCGTTGGCCTGGATCGCCCGGATCGCCGCCGGGTGGAGCCGGTCGCCGTCGGTCAGCAGGAGGGCGCCCGCGCCGATCGCAGCGAGCGGGGCGACCACAGCCGCGGTGAGCGGATCGTCGTCGCACAGCCAGGCGGTGGTCGCGTCGGCCTCGCACAGCTCCGCCGCGACCGTCGAGGCGTCGTCACCGGCGATCGGGTCCAGCGTGATGGTCATGACCCGCGGGTCGGAGTGGCACGACTCGACGATGCAGCGGACGTTCGTGCCGGACGGGCAGTAGCCGTGGACGTTCGGCCAGTTCGTCGTGCAGCAGTCGCACACCTTCTTGAGCCCACCGTTGGCGCAGCACCCGGGGCTGGCGTACCAGCACCAGCCCCACACCGAGTCGGGGAAGTTGCAGTCGAAGGTCGGGCACTTCGGTGTGATGCCGGTCTGTCCGCACACCCGGGCTTCGGCCTGGCGTGCCAGGAGCGTTGCGAGCGTCGGACCGGTGGCGACCAGCACGGCCACGCGAGCGAGGCGGCCGAGGAACGACCGACGGCTCGTGCGCACCGCCAGCCAGCGGGACAGCAACTCGACGGAGCGGTCGATGGGGCTCGTCGGCGCGGCGCTCACAGGTCGACCGCCGGGGACGAGTCGAGCGCCTCGCGCAGCAGCTCCTCGATCTGGTCGAGGGTGTTGGCGATGCCGCGTCCGCGGACGATGCCCTCGGCGTCGACCGCGACGAAGTAGGGCGTGTTGGACACGTTGAACGCTCGGAACGTCGACCGGGTCGCGTCGGACGACTCGATCTCGACGAGCTCGACGTCGTCGTAGGAGCGCTCGATCGAGCGCAGCCCCGGACGGAGCGCCTCACAGATGTCGCACGTCGAGGAGGTGAAGGCGACGAGGGTCATCGGCGCCGAGTACTCGAACGGCCCGGCCGCCGGTGCCCGGCCGTCGAGCTCCGGGCCCTCGCCGGCGAAGTGCACGCCCATCGGTTGCAGCCGGGCGTGGAGCACGCCGATCTGGCGGAGCAGCACGACGACGGTCAGCCCGAGCAGCACGACCGCTGCCCAGAGGGCGATGTAGGACGCCACCCACAGGCCGCCGCTCATCGTCGTCCCCCTGCCAGCTCGCCGGGCTCGGGCAGCACCCAGAGCCGGCCACCGGTCTGATGACGGAGGTCGGCGAGGGAGGCGACGACGACCGCGGCCAGCGCGATCACGCTGGCCAGGACCAGAGCGGCGAGGCTCGGTCGTACGAGCGAAGTGGTCGTCATCGCCGTGGCAGCGAGGCCGATGAGGCCGGCGTTGCGGACGAGGTCGTGGGCGCCGACCGGACGGTCGGCGGTGCCACCGAAGCACCCGCATCCGACCGTGACGCCCCGACGGATCGCACCGACGAGGAAGACCGTGAAGGCGATGAGCAACGCCCCGGCGAGCACACCGCCGACCCGGGGTGCCGTCACGAGCGCGATGGCCGACACCGCCTCGCCGGCGACGACGGCGGGCACGACGGTCGCAGGCGCCGGAACGCCGAGGCGAGCGAAGCGCAGCACGGTGAGGTGGCGGTCGTTCCACTTGGCCGCGGCGGACCAGGCGAGGATCCCGGCGAGCAGCACAGCGGCGATGGAGGCGAGCTGAGCGCTCTCGGCGCCGCTCATGACGCGAGCCCCACGACCGGGCCGTCCAACTCGGTGCCGCCGCTCGATCCGAGGAACGGGGCGTCGCCGTAGGCGAAGACCCCACCGTCGGTCGCGACGAGCCAGTAACCGTCGTTGGACGGCGTCGGGACGATCCCGGCGATCGGGGCGACGAGCGGGATGTCGGCCGCACCGCCGAAGAAGCCGGCATCGCCGAAGGCGAAGACGCCGCCGTCGGCCGCGACGAGCCAGTAACCCCCTCCGCCGTCGGTGGCAGCCATCCCGACGATCGGTGATGCCAGCTGGGTGTCACCCAACGAGCCGAAGAACCGCGCCGAGCCGTAGGCGAACATGCCGCCGTCCGAGGCGACCAACCAGTAGCCGCCGCCGTCGGCGGTGACGCCCATGCCGACGATCGGCTCGACCAGCGGCAGCTCCGAGGCGTCGCCGTGGTCGACGGCGTCGCCGTAGACGAGCACCTCGCCGGTGTCGGTGGCGAGCCAGTAGCCCTCGCCCGTGGTCGTGGCCGTCAGGTCGGTGACCGTGCCGGAGAGCGTCGTCGCCGCGGCCGAACCGAAGAACTCGGCATCGCCCAGCACGTAGACGGTGCCGTCGACGTCGGCGAGCCAGTAGCCCGAGCCGTCGGGCACGGCGTCGATGTCGGCGATGCCGGCGGGAGCCCGGCCGTCGAGGTCATCGTGATCGGCGGCGTCGCCGAAGCCCACCACCGTGCCGGTGCTGGTCGTGAGCCAGTAGCGGCCGTCCTCGCCGGCGGTCGCCACGACGGTGCGGTCACCGTCGTCGGCGGAGGCGCCCAGCGTCACGGTCACGGCGACCACCGCCACCACGATCGTGGTGAGGGCGACGCTCCACGCGGTCAGTCGAGTACGCACGGAGGGCCACCGTACGGCACGTTCCCCATCGGGCACGTCGCGCCTGGGCACACCGAGGGGGGTCGTGGCGTCGCCCACCGGGTCGGGAGGGGTCATCGTGTGCCAGCCTTCGTCTCATGCACGTCCATCTCGTCGACGGCACGTACGAGCTCTTTCGCTATCACTACGCACCGAACAACCGATCGCCCCGTCGTGGAGCGGTCCGCGGGGTGCTCTCGTCGATGCTCGATCTGCTCGCCGACGGCGCCACGCACGTCGGTGTGGCCACCGATCACGTCATCGAGAGCTTCCGCAACGACCTGTGGCCGGGCTACAAGGACGGCTCCGGGATCGACGAGGACCTGCGGTCCCAGTTCGATCTGCTGGAGGAGGTCCTCCGGGCGGCCGGGCTGACGGTCTGGCCGATGGTCGAGGTCGAGGCCGACGACGCGCTGGCCTCCGCGGCGGCCGTGGCCGATGCCGACGACCGGGTCGATCGGGTCGTCATCTGCACCCCCGACAAGGACCTCGCCCAGTGCGTTCGCGACGATCGAGTCGTGCAGCTCGATCGACGCCGAGGGGAGCTGCGCGACCACGACGGCGTGATCGCCAAGTTCGGCGTCGAGCCGGCGTCGATCCCCGACTGGCTCGCACTCGTCGGTGACAGCGCCGACGGCTTCCCCGGCCTCGAGGGGTGGGGCGCCAAGTCCTCGGCGACCGTCCTCGCCCACTACCGGCACCTCGACCGGGTCCCCGCCGACGTCGGCGAGTGGGAGGTGAAGCCCCGTGGTGCCGCGAAGCTCGCGGCGACGCTGGTCGAGCAGCGGGACCATGCCCTGCTGTTCCGACGCCTCGCCACGCTCGAGACCGACGCCGAGGTCGGCACCGTGGACGAGTGGCGTTGGGCCGGACCGACGGCCGACCTCGCCCGGCTCTGTGAGGACGAGCTGAACGCGCCGCGCCTGGCGGAGCGGGTGGCTGCCCTCGGCGCTCAGCGAACCGCCGGCGGGTAGTAGTTCTCGGGACCGGACGCCTCGATGTCGCTCACCCAGTCGCCGTCGTAGGGCCAGTCCCCCTCGGCACCCGGCTTCGGGCCCTGCCAGAAGCGAGCGAGCGGTCCGTCGACCCGCGAGGCGAGCTCCCAGGCCTGGCGCTTGTAGGTCCAGTTGCCCGGGTCGAGCCGATGCGCCTCACGGAAGTGGGGCACGGCGGCGTCGGAGCCGACGGTCCGGTGCAGGTGCTGGCCGAGCTCGAAGCGGGCCGCGGCCTCCGCCTGTTCGGCGCCACGGGGGACCGACCCCTCGAGCACGCGCGTGCTGTCGAGCACGTACTCGCTGTCGGCGCCGTTGGCCGCCCAGTCGCGCAGCGCCGGGGCGTACCACTCGCGGTCGGCGACGATCTGGCCGGCGTTGGTCATCATCCGGGCGACTCGTTCGGGTACGTCATCGGGCGCGGCTGCGGCCGAACCCATCTCACGCCCCGGGGTCGGCCAGGCCGCCTCTGCCGGTCGCACGATCCGCAGGTCCTCATCGACCCACACGGCCATCGGCACGTTGATGATCCCGAAGGCCTCGTCGAGCAGATGGCGCTCGTCGACCACGGCGATGTGGGTCACCCCGTCGACGGCTTCGAGGTCGGGTCGGGCGCCCTCGCGGCCTTCGACGTCGAGACAGACGGTCACGACGTCGACGCCGGCCGGGCTCAGCTCACGATGCAGTGCCTCCCACCCGGGGAGGTCGAAGCGGCACCCTCACCAGGGAGCCCAGGCGACGATGACCGTCCGGCGTCCGCGTTGGTCGGCGAGCCGCCAGGTGTCGTCGGAGAGCACGAGGGGGAGCTCGAGGTCGGGGGCCGCCGTCGTGGCCAGCGCCCGACCCGACACCGTGGCCGGCCCGAGCGCCGAGAGCCCCGACGCCTCGTCGCCGACGATGGGCATGCCGAGCCGTTGGGCGACCGCGCCGACCTCGACCGTGTCACCGTCGACGCCGCCGGGCAACGGCACGCAGACCTCGCCTCGGCACGCCCCCTCGGGCTTGAGCTCCCAGCCGGTCCCCCCGGCGAAGGTGGCCCGATCGACCGTCGTCCCCTCGAACAGCATGGGCGCAGAACCTACTCGTCGGCGCCGAAGACCTCGGACAGCTCGCGGGCCGGCGGGACGTCGAGCTGGTCGTAGGTGCACGACTCCGGGATCCGGTCGGGTCGCCAGCGGAGCCACTTGGTGGCGTGGCGGAAGCGGCCTCCCTCGAGCTGGGTGTACTTCACCTCGGCGACCAGGTCGGGCCGCACCGGGATCCACGACAGGTCCTTGCCGTTGTTCCACCGTGATGGGCCGCCAGGCATGCGGCCCGACCGATGCGCCTCCTCGTCGGCCCACGACGCCCACGGATGGCCGTCGATCGTCTCCATCAGATGCGGGGACAGCTCCTCGACGAGCTCGGCCCGCCGGGCGGCCGTGAAGCTCGACGCGACCCCCACGTTCTGCAGGCGGTCGTCCGCGTACAGACCCAGCAGCAGCGATCCGACGCCCGTGCCGTCCTTGTGGATCCGGAAGCCGGCGACGACGACGTCGGCGGTGCGCTCGGGCTTGACCTTGACCCATCCTCGCTCGCCCGGACGGTAGGTGCCGTCGAGCTCCTTCGCCACGACGCCGTCGAGCCCGGCGCCCTCGAAGCGGGCGAACCAGTCGGCGGCGAGCTGGGGATCGGTGGTCGCCAGGCTGAGGTGGACGGGCGCGGTCGCCCCGTCGAGCATCGACTCGAGCAGCGCCCGACGGTCCCGGAGCGGAGTCGGGCGGTGGTCGACGTCGTCGACGGCGAGCACGTCGAAGACGACCACCTCGGCCGGCGTGGTCTCGGCCAGCATGCGGACCCGGCTCTCGGCCGGGTGGATCCGCTGGGAGAGCGCATCGAAGTCGAGGCCGGCGGCGCCTGGCACGACGAGCTCGGTGTCGACGACGCAGCGATCGGGGAGCGCGTCGGCCAGCGGCTCGGGCAGCTCGGGGAAGTACCGGTTGAACGGCTTGCCGTTGCGCGACTGCAAGGTGACGTCGTCACCATCGCGGAAGACCAGGCAGCGGAAGCCGTCCCACTTGGGTTCGTAGAGCAGCTCCCCGGCGGGGAGCTTGGTGGCCTTCTTGGCCAGCATCGGTTCGACCGGTGGGCCGAGGGGGAGGCTCAATCGCCTTCGCTCCGCAGCTGCTCCGCGACCCGGCCGAGAACAGCGCCCAGCTGCAGGAACTCGTCGCGGCTCATCTGGTCGGTGAGGTGGCGACGCACGCCGTCGACGTGGGTGGGCGCTGCGGTCGCGAGCAGCTCGAGCCCGAGCGGGGTGATCACGGCGAAGGTGCCGCGCTTGTCATCAGGGCACTGCTCACGGGTGAGGTAGCCGGTCTGCACCATCCGGTCGACCCGGTAGGTCAGCCGGCTGCGGGAGTGGACGAGGCGGTCGGCCAGGTCGCTCATGCGGAGGCGCAGGTCGGGCTGCTCGCTCAGGTGCACGAGCACCTCGTAGTCGTCGAGTCCGAGGTCGTGGGCGGCGCGGAGCTCCCGGTCGAGTCGGTCGTTCAGTCGGATCTGCGCATCGAGGAAGTGGCGCCACGCAGCCTGTTCGGCGTCGTCGAGCCAGCGCGGGGTCATGGTCGGAGCCTACCCCGGACGCGGCGTCGATGGTTCAGAGTTGAACTATCTTGCCGGAACCCATATAGTTCAGATCTGAAGTATCCAGCCTCGAACGGGAGCCCCCGATGACCACCACCGCCACCCTTCCCCTCACCGCCGGCACCTGGGCGATCGACAACAGCCACTCCTCGGTCGAGTTCGTCGTGCGCCACATGGGCCTGTCGAAGGTCCGGGGCCGCTTCGGCGACTTCACCGCCGAGCTCGTCGTCGGCACCGACCTCTCGGCCTGCTCGCTGACCGCCGACGTCAACCTCGCCTCGGTCGACACGAACAACGCCGACCGCGACGCTCACCTGACCGGCACCGACTTCTTCGACGCCGACGCATCGCCCCGGATGACCTTCGTCTCGACCGCCATCGACGGCACCGATGGCGAGTACACGGCGACCGGCGACCTCACCATCCGCGGCGTGACCAAGCCGGTCACCCTCGACATCGAGTTCAACGGCACCGAGACGTTCCCGTTCGACCAGAGCGTCCACGCCGGCTTCTCAGCGACCGGGTCGATCTCCCGCAAGGACTTCGGCATCGAGTTCGAGGTGCCGCTCGGAGCTGACAAGGTGATGATCGGCGACAAGGTCCAGATCGAGCTCGAGGCGCAGTTCGCGCCGGCCGGCTAGAGGAGGCGACATGACGACCGACCGCACCGCTGAGTGGGACGAGCTGCGTGGCCAGTACCTGGAGCCGCGTGAGGCCCGTCCGGTGAGCACCGGGCAGGGCATCCATCACACGGCGCTGCTGAGCAGCGACATCGAGCGGACGATCCGCTTCTACCGAGACGTGCTCGGCTTCCCGCTGGTCGAGCTGTTCGAGAACCGGGACTACGAGGGCTCGACCCATTTCTTCTTCGACGTGGGCAACGGCAACACGATCGCCTACTTCGACTTCCCCGGGCTCGACCTCGGTGACTACGCCGAGGTGCTCGGCGGGCTCCACCACGTCGCCATCTCGGTCTCACCGGAGGACTACGACGTGATCCGCGGTCGACTGGCCGAGGCCGGCATCGTGAACGTGGGCCCGGAGGACGTTCACGACTCGACGTACTTCGCCGGGCCGGACGGGGAGCGCCTGGAGATCATCCGCAACCCGCTCAAGGAGATGTACGGCCACCCCATCGGGTAGTCCGGGGTCTGTCCGCTCCGGCAACGGGACGGCCCGGGCCGCAGGCCGTCAGGCCGAGGACACCGGGAGGGGGTCGGAGCACCGAGCTCCGGGGGCTCCGGGGCCCCACCCGGGAATCAACCCCGCTCAGATCACCCACTCGCCGTTCGACCAGGTCGCGAAGATGATCCCGAACGGGCCGAGAGTGACGCCGATCACGATCTGGGCGAAACGTCTGCGGACCGGCGCCGGCCGATCGGTCGGCACCCAGGCGTCGGCTCGCATCCACGACATGTCCGGTTCATCGACCGGGCGTCCGAGCGATCAAGTCCGGCCGGGGTCGCACGACCCCGGCCGAGTCGCGTCCGTCAGCGAGCCTCTCGGAAGCCGACCCGCTCGACGAGCAGCAGGGCGGCGCCGGCGCCGGCGAGCAGGATGCCGATGCGGACCAGGCCGTCGTTCGGGCCGGTGCGAGGCAGCTCACCGCCGCCACCGCCGCCGTCGGGCTCGCTGGTGGTCGACTGCGGTGCCGTCGTGGACGTCGTCGGCGCCGTGGTGGTTGTCGCCTCGGTCGTCGTCGTCGCCTCGGTGGTCGTCGTGGCTTCGGTCGTGGTGGTCGTGGCCTCGGTGGTGGTGGTCGTGGCCTCGGTGACGGGCGGCGGCGGCGTCGTGACGGTGGGCGGCGGTGCGGTCGTCGTCGTCACCTGCTCGGCGACGCAGCTGAGCTCGGCGATGCCCTGGATCGAGTTGGTCACGTCGCCCTGGAGGCCGTTCGCGTACCAGCCGTGCGACATCCGCACCCGGTTGATCGGGCCCGGCGCCACGAAGGTGAACGAGAAGGGTCCGTCGTTGACGAGGTCGATCGGCAGGTCCGGCGTCGGGTCGAGGGCGATGACACCCTGACCGGCGACGTTGAACCGGATGGTGATCGTCTCGTTGATCTGGCCGACGTTCTGGGCGCGGGCCGTGACGTGGCCGGGGTCGGCGGTGTCGATGGTCGCGCTGATGATCGAGCCGGCGGGCCAGTCGACGGTCACCCAATCGGTCTGGGAGTCGCCGTTGCCCGGTGTGAACAGTGTCCCCGAGCTGATCGAGACGGTCTCCGGTGAGCACCCGGTCGTCTGAGCCGAGGCCGTTCCACCCACCACGAGCACGGATGCCACCACGAGGAACGCAGCGGACACTCGTCGAACCATCTTCATGCGGGCCATCCCCTTACCTGGGCCATTCGCCCGTCTGTCACACCACAGCAGAGCGGGTTCGGCCCGCTGGGTCAAGCACCGTCGGCGCACGCTGGGTGTCTCTGAACGTTCTCCAGGCAGTTGCGTCGGAGGTCCCGACGCGCTCGGGACGGTCGAATCGTTCGGCGCCGAGCCTCCCCGGTACGATCCCGCCCGTGTCGGATCACCCCATGCAGGATCGGCTCGCCGAGCTCGAGGAGCGGAAGGCGGCGGCACGCTCTGCCGGCTCCGATCGGGCCGTCGAGCGGCAGAAGGCCAAGGGCAAGATGCTCGCCCGCGAGCGGATCGACGCGCTGCTCGATCCCGGGTCGTTCCACGAGCTCGACATGCTGGCCCGCCACCGTGCGCACGACGTCGGGCTCGACGAGCGGCCCTACACCGACGGTGTCATCACGGGGTGGGGAACGGTCGACGGTCGGAAGGTCTTCGTCTTCTCCCAGGACTTCACGGTCTTCGGCGGCGCGCTCGGCGAGGTGTTCGCGGAGAAGATCCACAAGGTCATGGACCTGTCGATCAAGACCGGCGCGCCGCTGATCGGTCTCAACGACGGCGCCGGGGCGCGGATCCAGGAGGGCGTGGTCTCGCTCGACGGCTATGGCGGCATCTTCCACCGCAACGTGCTCGCCTCGGGTGTGATCCCCCAGATCTCGGTGATCCTGGGGCCGTGCGCGGGCGGTGCCGTCTACAGCCCGGCCATGACCGACTTCATCTTCATGGTCCGTGAGTCGTCACACATGTTCATCACGGGCCCCGACGTGGTGAAGACCGTGACCGGTGAGGAGGTCAGCCTCGAGGAGCTGGGCGGCGCGTCCACCCACGCATCGAAGTCGGGCGTGGCCACCTTCGTCGCCCCCGACGAGGAGAGCGTCATCGCCGACGTGCGCTACCTCCTGTCGTTCCTGCCGTCGAACAACCTCGAGCTCGCTCCGGAGATCCCCACCGCCGACGACCCCGAGCGCGAGTGCCCGGCGCTCGACTCGATCATCCCCGACAGCTCGAACGTCCCGTACGACATCAAGCGCGTCATCACCGAGGTCGTCGACGACGGAGAGTTCTTCGAGTACTACCCGAGCTGGGCGGGCTCCATCGTGTGTGGCTTCGCCCGCGTCGACGGTCAGTCCGTCGGCATCGTCGGCAACCAGCCGGCCGTTCTCGCCGGGGTGCTCGACATCGAGTCCTCCGAGAAGGCGGCTCGTTTCGTGCGCAGCTGCGATGCCTTCAACATCCCGCTGGTCACGTTCGTGGACGTGCCGGGCTTCCTGCCCGGCGTCGACCAGGAGCACGGTGGCATCATCCGCCACGGCGCCAAGCTGCTCTACGCCTTCTGCGAGGCGACGGTGCCGCGGGTGCAGATCATCACCCGGAAGGCCTACGGCGGCGCGTACGTCGTCATGAACTCGAAGTCGATCGGCGCCGACATCGCCTACGCCTGGCCCTCGGCCGAGCTGGCGGTCATGGGGCCGCAGGGTGCGGTCGAGATCCTCCACCGTCGCGAGCTGGCTGACGCCGCCGACCCGGCAGCCCGCCGCGACGAGCTGGTCAGCGAGTACACCCAGCGCACCGCCAACCCGTACGTCGCAGCCGAGCGGGGCTACGTCGACGACGTCATCCAGCCGTCGGAGACGCGACGGAAGGTCGCCGCTGCCCTCCGGGTGCTCCGCTCCAAGCGCGAGGACCTCCCGAAGCGCAAGCACGGGAACGTGCCGCTGTGAGGATCGATGTTCCGGCCGACGCCGGACCCGAGGAGGTCGCGGCGATCGTCGCCGCCGTCGAGCTGACGTGGCCACGGGCCGCTGCGGCCCCGCCGCCGTCGGCGCCGCCGGCCTGGCGCTTCTCGGGCCGTTGGTGGCGCGTCGCCCCGCGAGCCTGGCCCGTGGCGATCATCCCGGAGCGCGACCGTCCCATCTGAGTCACGCCTGACCCTCAAGCCGGGGTCAGTTCGACCGATATCCAAGGCGCAACCCTCTGCCCACACGCGGGAGCGCCCAGGTGATCAAGCGGATGACCATCCGGACCAAGTTGGTCCTCTTGCTCACCGTGCCCCTGCTCGCGCTCCTGGGCGTGGCGGGCGTCGCGGTGCTGTCCGCGATCGACCGGTCCGACACCGCAGCAGAGGCCATCGATCTCGCCGACACGGCTGCCGGTCCCGGTCTCGTCGCCCGTGCGCTCTCGGAGGAGCGGGCGGCGACGGTCCTGTACCTGCGTGAGCTCATCGACCGCCCGGAGCTCGACGCCGTGCGCCAGCGTGTCGATGCCGCGCTCTTCGCCGGCGCCAGTGACCTCGCCGCCGGCACGGCCGAGGACCAGGCGATCTACGCCGAGGCCCTGGCCGCGTACGAGGTGCTGCCCCAGATCCGGGCGACGGTCGTCGACCGGACGATCTCGCAGGCCGACGCCTGGGCGTTCTACGCCGGAGGCATCGAGCTGGTGCTCGACGCGAACCGCGAGACCCGGACCGACATCGACCTGCCCGAGATCCGCACCACCCTCGACCGCCTCGACGTCATCGAGCGTGCGATCGATGCCGACGCCGCCGTCGGCGCCTTCCTCGACGCGATCGCCCGTGAGGGCGTCGGGCCGTCGATCGAGGACCGCACGACGCTGCAGGCGCTGGCGACCGTCCGAACGCTGCGCCTCGAGGACGCGTCGGTCTCCACCGGCGACACCGAGGCGATTGACGAGAAGATCGAGGAGGCCTTCGCCACGGCGCCGGGCGAACCGCTCGAGGCCGATACGGACCTGCTCGCCGGAGCGCTCCGCGGCGCGCAGGCCACGCTGATCAACGCGTCCGACCAGGCGACCGACGAGCTGATCGCCGACGCCCGGTCCGTCCAGTCCGAGGCCGAGCAGCAGCAGCTGATCGCGCTGATCGGTGCCGGGATCGTCGTGCTGCTCGGGCTCTTCTTCGTGCTCGTCGCCTCCCGATCGATCGGCGCTCCGCTCCGCCGGCTCACGCGTGAGGCCACCGACGTCGCCGATCACCGCCTGCCCGATGCGGTCGCACAGGTTCGGTCGGCACCCTTCGGTGAAGACATCGAGCTTCCCGAGCTCCCACCGATAGCGGTCGGCGACGACGACGAGATCGGACAGGTCGGCGGTGCGATCGACCGACTCCAGCGGGTGTCGCTCGATCTCGCCGTCGAGCAGGCCCTGCTCCGGCACAACGTCTCGGACAGCCTCCTCAACCTGGCTCGCCGGACCCAGAGCCTCGTCGGCCGTCAGCTCGACGCGTTGACGGTCCTCGAGCAGGAGGAGGCCGATCCCGAGGCCCTCGAGCGCCTCTTCGAGATCGACCACCTCGCCACCCGCATCCGACGCCACGCCGAGTCGCTGGTGGTGCTCGCCGGGAGCGACTCCACCCGCGTGCGGGGTCCGGCCGCCTCGGTCGGCGACGTGCTCCGTGCCGCGCTCGGCGAGGTCGAGGACTACCAGCGGGTCGAGTTCGGTCCGGTCGATGCGGCGGTGCTGCACGGCCACGCCGTCTCGGACCTGGCGCACCTGCTCGCCGAACTGCTCGAGAACGGCCTGAACTTCTCGCCGCCGGATCAGCCGGTGGGCATCGTCGGTCGTCGGACCGAGCACATGTACCGGATCGCCATCGTCGACTGCGGCGTCGGGCTCTCCGAGGACGACCTCGAGCGGGCCAACGCCCGTCTGGCCGGTGAGGAGCTGCCGACGGTCGCCCCGTCCCGCTACCTCGGCCACTACGTCGCCGCCCGGCTCGCTCGTCGTCTCGGTGCCACCGTGCGCTTGAGCCGCGCCGCCACCGGTGGCGTCCTCGCCGACGTGCTCGTGCCGTCGTCGTTGATCGTGTCCGAGGCCGGTGTCGAGGAGCCCGACGAGCCCGAGGTCGATGGCCCGGCGTCGTCGAGCCTGCTCTCCTCGGACGTCTCGTCGGTGATGAACGTGCCACCGGTGCCGGACCCGCTCCCGCTCGATGCGGCCCTCATCGACGGCTACGACGACGTCGCCGCGGCCGCCGTGCCCCATGCCGAGCGACGCGACCCGGTGGTCGAGGTGCGCGAGCCCGAAGCGGCTGCGCCGCCGCAGCGCCCGCTGGGCGAGCTGGCCCAGCGGCGCCGAGGCGCCTCGCTGTCGCCCGATGACGTGGCGGCCGATGCGGCTCCGGAGCAGATCTCGCAGGACGAGTCCGCCGGCTCGTCGCTGGGGCTGACCCTGCCGAAGCGGAGCGCGCCGCCCCCCGACGAGACGCCCGAAGCACGGATCGAACCGGTCCTCCCCGAGTCGTCGGGCGAACGCCCGCCGGCCCCTGAGCCCGCTGAGCCGCCTGTGGATGCCGCTGCCGACTCGGCCGCCCTGTCCTCCGCTTTCGACGCCGCGGTGAACGGGCACGACGTGGTCGACCACGAGCCCAACGGCCACGTCGGCACCGCCGACGGCGCCGAGGTGGCGAGGACCTCCGAGTCGGCCGACACCTCCGCCGACAGCTCGAACGAGGTTGCTGCGGAGCACGCGAACGGGGCGGTTGCGGACGACGCTGACGATGCCGAGCCGATGGCGGCGGAGCCGAACGCACCGGCCGCCGAGGTCGCTCCGGCCGCGGCCCCCTCGCCGACGTCGCTCGTGCCGGTGGCCGAGGACGCGGCACCCGTCGAGCCGTCCACCCCCGAGTCCGAGTCCGAGTCGGTGGCGAGCGGGCTCGCCCGCCGGACCAGGGGCGCCAACCTGCCGGAGACCGGCGGCCGGTTCGACGAGCTCAAGATCGACCGGGAGGCGCTCGCCGAGCGTGACGCCGACTCGGTGAGAGACATGCTGTCGCGCTTCAGCGACGGCGTGCAGCGAGGCCGCGAGGGCGACTCGTCGCCGGAGCAGGAGCAGAGCGATGTCTGACGGCAACGGCGTGTCCGTGGTCGATGGTGCCCAGAAGTTCGATTGGCTGATGTCCAACTTCGTGCACAAGACCGCCGGGGTCGTCGAGGCCGTCGGCGTGTCGTCGGACGGCCTGCTGATCGCGATGTCCGAGGGCCTCGAGCGCGCCTCTGCCGAGCAACTCGCAGCGATCGTCAGCGGCCTGGTGAGCCTGGGTCATGGCGCCTCCCGCTGCTTCGACATGAACCGACTCGAGCAGGTCGTCGTCGAGATGGACGGCGGTTTCCTCCTCGTCGCCGCCATCTCCGACGGCAGCGTCCTGGGCGTCCTCTCGCGCCGCGACTGCGACCTCGGGCTCGTCGGGTACGAGATGACCCTGCTCGTCGAGCGCGCCGGCTCGCTGCTGACCCCGGAGATCGTGACCGAGCTCAAGCGGTCGGTCCTGCGGTGACGAACGGCCATCCGCCCCACGAGCGCCCTGGCTTGGTGCGCCCGTATCTCATGACCGGTGGGCGAACACGTCCGGTCGACGAGACCCTCGCATTGGAGGCGATGGTCCGCGTCCAATCCGGCGTCGATGTCAGCTCCCTGCGATTCGAGGCGGCTGACATCGTCCGGCTCTGTCAGACACCGGTCTCCGTCGCCGAGGTCTCGGCGAAGCTCGCCATCCCCCTCGGAGTGGCCCGGGTCCTCGTGGGAGATCTCGTCGCCTCGGGCCACCTGACCCTCCGATCACCCGAAGAGGTCAGCACCGACCCGCACGTCCTGGAGAGGTTGATCGACCGTGTCCGAGCACTCTGATCGACGAGAAGCTCCCGACGCTCCCCTGGCCGTCAAGGTCGTGGTGGCGGGGGGCTTCGGCGTGGGCAAGACGACCTTCGTCGGCGCGCTGTCGGAGATCGCGCCCCTGCAGACCGAGGCGGCGATGACCGACCGCGCCCGCGGCATCGACGACCGCGGGGACGTCGACACGAAGACCTCGACGACCGTGGCGTTGGACTTCGGCCGGATCACCGTCGACGAGTTCCTCGTCCTCTACCTGTTCGGCACCCCCGGTCAGGATCGGTTCGGCTTCATGTGGGACGACATCGTCCAGGGAGCGCTCGGAGCGGTGGTCCTGGTCGACACCCGCCGCCTCGATCAGTCGTTCCCGGCGATCGACTACTTCGAGAGCCGCGGCGTCCCGTTCGCCGTCGGCGTCAACCTGTTCGGCGGCGTGCGCACCCACGACCTCGAGGAGGTGCGCGCCGCGCTCGACGTCGGTGCGGACGTTCCGATGGTCGAGCTCGACGCCCGGCACCGCGTGTCGGCGAAGCGGGCGCTGCTGGCGCTGCTCACCAAGCTCGCCGAGCGAGCCCACACCGCCGCTTAGGCCCCGCTCCGCCCCGGCCTCCACACTGGAGGCATGGAGCGCACCCTGTTCACCGAGGAGCACGAGCAGTTCCGGGCTGCCGTGCGCACGTTCGTCGAGCGCGAGGTCGTCCCGCACCTCGACGAGTGGGAGACCGCCGGGGTCGTCTCCAACGACGTGTGGAAGAAGGCGGGCGAGGCGGGCTTCCTCGGCATGGCCGTGCCCGAGGAGCACGGCGGCGGTGGCGTCGACGACTTCCGGTTCAACGCCGTCCTCGGCGAGGAGCTCACCAAGGCCGGTCCGGGTGGCGCGGCCAACGGCTTCACGCTCCACAATGACATCGTCCTGCCCTATCTGCTCCACCTCGCGAACGACGAGCAGCAGGCCCGCTGGCTCCCCTCCACCGTGTCGGGCGACGGTGGCATCCTCGCCGTCGCCATGACCGAGCCGGGCACCGGCAGCGACCTCGGCAACATCCGCACCACGGCCATCCGCGACGGTGACCACTACGTGGTGAACGGCTCGAAGACGTTCATCTCCAACGGGATCATCTCCGACCTCGTCGTGACCGCCGTCAAGACCGACCCGTCGCAGGCCCACCGCGGCGTCTCGCTGCTCGTGATCGAGCGAGGCATGGAGGGCTTCGAGCGGGGTCGCAACCTCGACAAGGTCGGCCTCCACGCGCAGGACACTGCGGAGATCTCGTTCACCGACGTGCAGGTACCGGTCGAGAACCTCCTCGGTGAGGAGGGCACTGGCTTCTTCTCGCTCATGGACTTCCTGCCGCAGGAGCGGCTGTCGATCGCGCTCAACGCCGTCGCCGCCTGCGAGCAGTACCTCGAGTGGACCGTCGAGTACTGCACCGAGCGGCAGGCGTTCGGGCAGAAGATCGGTTCGTTCCAGAACTCGAAGTTCGTCCTGGCCGAGATGGCCACCGAGGTACAGATCGCCCGCACCTTCGTCGACCGCTGCATCGAGGAGCTGGTCGCCGGCACGCTCACGACCGAGACCGCCTCGATGGCCAAGTGGTGGTGCACGGAGCTGCGCAAGAAGCTGGTCGACCAGTGCGTGCAACTGCACGGCGGGTACGGCTACATGCGCGAGTACCCGATCGCCCGGGCGTGGCAGGACACCCGCATCGAGACGATCTACGGCGGCACGACCGAGATCATGAAGGAGATCATCGGCCGCTCGATGGGCTTCTGAGCCCGGTCAGCTCGCGCAGGAGCTGCCTACGGCGGAGCGCTCCTCCTGAGCTTCACAGGGCCGCAGCCGCTAGTGCCTTGGCGATGGCGTTCGGAGCGCTCGAGTCGCTAGCTCGGACCCAGTGGAAGCTGCCGAGGAACGCGAGTTCGCCATCGAGCTTCGCTTCAGCTGCGCCGGTCTCGAGAACGACCGGGATGACTGGCGTGCCTGCTTGCGCTCGACGTCGAATCGCAAGCTGAACCTCCTGCCTGGCCCATGGTCCGGTCTCGCCTGGGCCGACGAAGATCAGGATTGCTCGAGCGTGGACGATTGCTCGTTGGAGCTTCAGCAGCCACTCCTCGCCAGGGAGGATGTCCTTCACGTCCATCCACGTAGAGACTCCAAGACCTTCGAGCTTGTCGACGAAGCTCTTCACGGTGGCGCGATCGCCACTCGTGTAGGAGATGAAGACGGCCTCGGACCCGGCCTCGGATTTGGCAGCTTGACCGTCGTCGAGTTCTGAGAGCGCCGCTGCGACGGCGAACCTCCACAGACGGAGCCCACCGTCGGCGATCGGGCAGGCGACAACGTCGGCGGTGGGGCTGAGATCTGCCTGCGCGAACGAGTAGTTCGGTAGCTGCTCCTCGATCTGTGCAAAGGGGACGAGGGTGTGGGAGTCCGAAAGGACCAGTTGCCCATCGGCGCCGAGCGTCGCAAGGACTCCGCCGCCGTCCACCACCCTGCAGCAGTTGGTCCTCCCGACGTGAAGTAGGCGTTCGGCGAGGATGGCTCGGTCGGTGGGTCTCATGAGGCGGACGACCCCGTCGCTGTAGGCGGCGGTGACTGCGCCAAGGCTCGTCTGCCAGCAGACATCGAGAACCTGGACGCCGGGGACGGCCCACTCGATATCGCTCTCCTCCGGGCTGACGACCACGACGCTCCCACTCCGCGTTCCAGCTGCGACCGAGTCAGAATGTGGTGCAGTCGCAAGCGCGAAGACCCAGTCGTCGAAGGCGGCGATCTCCGCAACCGACTCGTCGCTCCAGTCCAGGGACCACAGGACCCCGGCATCGCCACCGACGAGGAGGTCTCCTGGCCGTCCCGCCGCCGCGCAGATGTCCTCCCGAAGGCGGTGCTCGTGAAGCACGGCGCCAGATGTGGCGTCGGCGATGAGAACCAGTCCGTCATCGAGTCCGATCGCAACCGACGACTCGTCCGGATGCCATGCGACGCAGTTGGCCTCGATCCCCGTGTGAGCGACGTGCGCTTGGAGCTGTCCCTCTCTGCTCCAGATCCGCGTGCTTCCATCGCGGGAGGGAGTAGCGAGTCGAGCGCCCGTAGGAGACCATCGCATCCTGAAGATCGCGTCGCCGTGGGCTCTGACGTCGGCAAGAAGGTCCACGCCATGTACCCCTGGTTCGACCTCTGGGCGGTGCAGAACCTAGTCGTCGCCGGGCGGGCATCTGGATGGAACCTGGCTACCGTCCGAGGGGTGCGGCTCGTCTCGTATCTCGCTCCCGGGTTCCCCCGGCAGCTGTTCGACCGCGTCGGTGAGCTGATCGGGGCGGAGGTCTGGTTCGACGAGGACCGCTCCGGGCCCGATCCGGCCGACGACCCATTCGCCGATGGCCGCGCCGACCTCGGGTGGGTGTGCTCGACCTCGTACGTGCAGCTGAACCGTCGATCGGCGAACCCGTCGGTCCGGCTCGCGGGGGTGGCCTGGGTGCCGGACGATCCCGGCGTCGGGGGTCGTCCCGTGTACTACGGAGACCTCGTGGTCCGGCCTGGCCTCGCGATCGAGCGGCTGGACGACCTCGCCGGGCACACGATCGGCTGCAACGACCCGGTGAGCCTCAGCGGCCACCACGCCCTCCGCTCCGCGCTGCGCGATCGGGGCCACGATCCCGACCGCTTCGGCGAGCTCGTCTTCACCGGCGGCCACCATCGCTCGCTCGATCTCGTCGCGGACGGTGCCCTGGACGCTGCTGTCGTCGACTCGGTCGTCCGCCGCACTCGAGCTCGGACCGATGCCACCGTCGCCGCCCTGCAGCCGGTCGAACGCCTCGGTCCGTGGCCCGTGCAGCCGCTGGTCGCGGCCATGGGCCTCGACGCCGGACTCGTCGACGACGTGCGTGACCGTCTCCTGGGAGCCGGTGCCGAGCTCGCGACGGAGTTGGCCGCTGCCGGGTTGGCCGCGCTCGTCGCCGTCGGCGACGACCACTACGCACCCGTCGACCGCCTCGCCGTCTGAGTCACGGCGCACGGCCCGGGCTGCCCTGCGAGACTCCCATCTGACCGACACATGACGGGTGCCGCAGAGCGTCCGTCGATCGCAGGGGGACCGACCCGTGGACATGAGCACGGTGTTTCAGCAGACGGCGGACAAGTGGAACGAGGTGCGGGCGCAGGTCGGCGACGATGACATGGCCAAGCCATGCGTCACGTGCGCCGACTGGACCGTGGCCGACCTGATCGAGCACACGATGCACTGGCAGGGCATGGGCGCCGCCGGGCTCGCGGGCATGGCACCGGGTGGTGCGTGGGAGGACGTCGAGTCGGCGCTGGCCGCCGCGTTCGCCGACCCCGCACAACTCGAGGGCACCGTCGAGGCCATGGGTGGCATGCCCAAGCAGCAGGTGGCCGGGTTCGTCATCGGCGACCTTCTCGTGCACAGCTGGGACCTCGCCCGCTCGATCGGTGCGGACGACTCGCTTCCGATGGCCGCCGTGCAGGCGACCCACATGGGTCTGCAGCGTGCCCCGGAGGAGATGCTGCGCAGCGAGAACATGTTCGCTCCGGCGATCGAGGTCGCCGACGACGCCGATCCGCAGACCAAGCTCCTCGCCTTCGTCGGCCGGCAGGCCTAACCGCCCCCGGAGGGCCGCGGTCCTCGGGCGGTCGACCACACGAGGGCTGCGGCCAGCAGGAGCAGCGCGGCCGATCCGGCGAAGGCCCATGTGGAGCTCCTCGACGCCAACGCCGCCAGCGTCGCGCCGAGCGCGACCTCACCCGTCTGCTCGGCGAGCGAGAGGAGCGAGTGGGTCGTTGCGCGCACGTCGCTGGCCGTGCGGCGGTTGACCCAGATCTCGGTCATCGTCCGCACGACGGTGCCGGGGCGGGCGCAGCCCGTGGTGAGGACGACGCCGGCCAGCGCGACCCGGACGTCGGTCGCAGAGGCGAAGGCGATGAGGCCGACGACGCCGACGAGGCTCGCCGCGACGATCGTGCGGCGAGCCATGCGCTCGTCGTCCATCCGTCGCTCGAGGACGTGGACCACCACCGTGCTGATGCCGAGCAGCGCGAGGCCGAGGGCGGTGAACCAGAGGATCGGGCGGTCCGAGTCACTGAAGCCCAGCTCGATGAGTCGAGTCTCCACGAGTCGGCCGTAGGCGTCGGCGCTGCCGTTCACGAGCATCCACGCGATGGCGACCGTCCGGACCTCCCGATCGAGTGCGGCCGCCCGCACGGCTCGACGGAGCGTGTCGTAGCTCGCCCTCCGGCTGCGACCGTGCTCGGCGGCGAACCGGGTCGGTCGCTCGGGGAAGCGAACCACGACGGTGGCGAGCGCGATCATCGTCAGCCCGCTGGTGATGATCCCGATCCGCAGCTCGCTGATGGCAGCGCTGGCGCCGAAGCCGACGATGCCGGCTGCGGCTCCGACGAGATCCCATCGGGCGCGAGCGGCGAGGACGCGAGGCACCCCAACTGGATCGTCGAGCTCGTCGGTGATCCACGCGACGTCCGCCCCGCTCGCGAAGGCCCATCCGAGTCCGCACAGCGCCTGCGTCGCTGCGGGCAGCGGAAAGGCCGTCACGAAGCCGGTGGCCACCATCCCGGTGCCCGTCGCCACGTGAGCGATCACGAGGGAGACCCGTCTGCTCCGCAGGTCCGAGACGATCCCGGCGGGAACCTCCGCCACGAACACGACCGCTGACTGCGCGGTTCCGATGAGGACGAGCTGGGATGCGGAGAGTCCGGCGTCGACGACCAGGTACACGGAGGCCAGCAGCCAGTAGCCGCGCCAGAGCGCGCTCCGGCCACAGCTCCAACGGAGGAAGCGGCGGACGGGTGGATCGGCGGGATGCGCGGGATCGCCGCGGGAGATGGAAGGCAACGTCGACGGACCAGTCCTGAGTCATCACGGACGCGGGCGACCGACCGGTGTCGTGACGCAGCACCGGTCAGGGGTCGGTTTCGTCCCGGATGGGACTCAGGTCGAGCGGTCGGCTCGCACGGGCACCTCCGACGGTGTCAGCGAACGTGGCGACCGTAGCGACGGCGCCGTGTCGTCACCGCCCGGATTTCCTTGCACGACGCACTCGGCCGGTTCACCGTGAAGGGGCGCTGCGCCCGTCGGCAGGTCTACTGTCGCCGCCATGAAGGCTGTGGTGTGCAAGGAGTTCGGTCCGCCCGAGAACCTGGTGGTGGAGGAGGTCGACGACCTCACCCCCGGCCAGGGGGAGTTGCTGATCGACGTGAAGGCGGCTGCGGTCACGTTCCCCGACACGCTGATGCTCGAGGACAAGTACCAGTTCAAGACCGGGCTCCCCTACGTCCCCGGCACCGAGGGTGCGGGCATCGTGGCGGCGGTCGGCGAGGGTGTCGAGGGCTGGTCGGTCGGTGACCGGGCCGCCGGTGGGTTGGGCACCACGGGTGCCTACGCCGAGCAGATGGTCTTCCCGGCCGCAGGGGCCCGACGTGTGCCCGAGAACGTCTCGTTCGAAGCGGTCACCGGGCTCAACTATGCCCACGGCACGACGCTCTATGGCCTCCGCTATCGCGCCGACCTCCAGCCCGGCGAGACGATGCTCATCACCGGTGCGGCGGGAGCGGTCGGCCTCTCGGCCATCGAGGTCGGCAAGCTCATGGGTGCCCGCATCATCGCCGCTGCCTCGAGCGAGGAGAAGCTCGACCTCTGTCGCGAGGCCGGAGCGGACGAGACCATCAACTACTCCGAGGAGAACCTCAAGGAGCGGGCGAAGGAGCTCTCCGGAGGCCAGGGCGTCGACGTCGTCTACGACTGTGTCGGTGGCGACAAGGCCGAGCAGGCGCTGCGAGCGATCGGCTGGGAGGGCCGGTTCCTCGTGATCGGCTTCACGGCCGGCATCCCCTCGATCCCGCTCAATCTGGCGTTGCTCAAGAGCTGCCAGATCATCGGTGTCTTCTACGGCGCGATGACCGGCCGTGAGCCGGAGAAGAGCGCAGCGATCAGCAACCAGCTCGTCGAATGGGTCGCCAACGGTGATCTCGCGCCGCACGTCTCCGGTCGGTATCCCCTCGAGCAGGCCCATGAGGCGCTCCGGGCCCTCATCGACCGAAAGGCCGCCGGGAAGCTCGTCGTCACACCCTGACGCCGCGTTGACAACAGTTGATATTCCGCCTCACACTGATGGAGTGAGCCGGAACACGATGAGCTTCGCCCTGCCGGAGTCGATGCGTGCGTACATCGACGAGCGGGTGGAGTCGGGCGAGTATGGCAACACGAGCGAGTACCTCCGCGAGCTGATCCGACGCGACCAGCGCGATCAGGAAGCTCGACGTCTGCGCATGCTGCTCAGCGACGGGGTGGATTCGGGCGACGCCCGCCCCGTTTCGGATGCGACGATCGCTGAGCTTCGCCGGCGTGCGCTTCCCGGCTCCGTGTGACGGAGGTTCGACTCCGGCCGCTGGCTGAAGACGACCTCACGGCCAAGACCGGCTACTACCGAGAGCACGCAGGTCACGAGGTCGCCGAGCGCTTCTTCGACGCAGCGGTCGACGCGCTCGACACGATCGGGGAGTGGCCGGATGCGGGCTCGCCCCGGATCGGCGAGGAGATCGGGGTCAACGCGCTACGAACCTTGTCGCTCGAAGGCTTCGCAGTCGCCTGGTTCTACGTCGTCCGGCCCGAGTACGCGGACGTGATCAGACTGCTCAGCTGGCGTCAGGACGTGGGAGGGATGTTGAGCGAGCTCGCCGACTGAGCCGAGATCCAGGCCCCTGTCATCGCCCAGGTACTCGGTGATGGCGAGCGCGACGAGGGCCCTCGCTCGTCGGGTGAACGAGCGAGGGCCCTCGGGCGGTTTCTGCACACCACATCAAGAGTCGTCTGGCCTCACCCCCTCAACGCTTCGGTCGGGGCCAGGCGGGCGGCCCGGACAGCGGGGTAGAGGCCGGCGATGGCGCCGATCACGATGGCGGCGGCGAACCCGCCCACGGCGGCCTCGGTCGGGATGATCACCCGCCAGTCCTGCGTGGCGGCGTAGCCGTAGGTGACGACCACCCCGATGACGAGACCGGCGACACCGCCGAGGGCCGACAGCACGACCGCCTCGGTGAGGAACTGCCGGCGGATGTGCGCTCGGGTCGCGCCGAGCGCGCGTCGCAGGCCGATCTCGCCTCGCCGCTCGATCACGGCGATCACCATCACGTTGGCGATGCCGATGCCACCGACGAGCAGTGCCACGGCACCGAGGCCGAGGAACAGCGTCGTGAGGGCGTCGTCGGCCGCGGCCTGGGCCTCGAGGGCGTCGGAGGGTCGGCTGACCGTGACCTCTTCCGGGTTCTCCGGATCGGCCGTGGTCGGGATGACCTCGCGCGTCTCGTCGATCGTCCCGTCGAGCACCCGGGTGTAGATCACCGCCGGCGACTCCTCGAGGTCGTACTCGGCCTCGGCGGCCGCCCTCGGGATGATGGCTGCGCGATCGAGGTCAGCGGCCAACGGGAACTCCTCGAGGATTCCGATGACTTCGACCTGCTCGTCGCCGATCTGCACGAAGGTGCGTTCGTCGAGGTCCTCCACGCCGAGGCGCTCGGCGGCGACCGACCCCAGGACGGCCACGGGGTACTCGTCCGGGACCTCGTCGAGGTACACGCCCTCGGCGACGGCACCGTTGAGCGTGTCGACGAGGTCGTCCTCGGCGGCGACGACCTGGAGGCCCCCGGTCTCGCCCTCGGGGACGAGGTCGTTGCGGTAGACGTCGGCGTCCACCGGCCAGGCCGGCGCTGCGGCCGTGACCGTCGGTATCCGCTCGATCATGTCCGGCGCGGTGTCGGGAAGCGCGCTGTCGCCCGCCCCGAAGCCACCGCCGGCCTCGACGGTCAGGAGGTTGGTGCCGAGTCGGCTGATCTCGTCGAGCAGCGCCGACTTGGACGACTCGCTCAGGCCGAGCACGCCGACCAGCGCGGCGATCCCGATGGAGACGCCCAGCGCGGAGAGCGCCGTGCGCCCTTTCCGGGCCCGGGGGCCGGACACGCCGACCCGCCACACGTCACCCGGCCGCAAGCGGCTGCGCCAGGTCCCGACGCTCATGACACGGGCTCCATCTCGAGCGAGGAGTCCCGCTCGATGCGGCCATCGAGCACCGACACCTGCCTTGGCAGCGCCTCGGCGATCTCGGTGTCGTGGGTGATCACGACGATGGTCGTGCCCTCGTCGTGTAGGCCACGGATGAGGGACATGACCGCCTCGGTCGAGCGCGAGTCGAGGTTGCCCGTCGGCTCGTCGGCGAGGACGAACGCCGGGTCGTGCACCAGTGCCCGGGCGACGGCGACCCGCTGCCGCTCGCCGCCGGACATCTGGTTGGGGGTGTGGTCCAGGCGGTGGCCGAGACCGACCCGGCCGAGCGCCTCGATGCTGCGTCGCCGGCGCTCTGCCGGCGGGGTGCCCTGGTAGAGCAGTCCGTTGCCGACGTTGTCCACGGCGCTCATGCCCTCCAGCAGGAAGAACTGCTGGAAGACGAAGCCGATGCGTCGGCTCCGCACGCCGGCGAGGGCGTCGTCGGGGAGCTGGGCGGTGTCCACACCATCGACCGCCACAAGGCCGTCGGTCGGACGGTCGAGCGTGCCCATCACGTTGAGCAGCGTCGACTTGCCCGAGCCGGACGGTCCGACGACCGCTACGAGCTCACCGTGCTCGATGCGGACCGACACGTCGTCGAGCGCACGCACGGGCGGACTGCCGGGGAACTCCTTGGTGACGTTCCGTAGCTCCAGCGCCGCGCCCGACACCCGCTCCGGTTCGGATCCGTTGCGCGCCATCATCGGGGCACCACCACGGCGGTGCCGGCCTCGATGCCGGTGACCTCGACCGAGCCATCGGCGAACATGCCCGGCTCGACGGCGACGAACGTGGTCGACACGCCATCGGCGCCGACGACCTCGACGGCGTAGCCGCCGTCGCCGGTCGCGACCAGTGCGGTGACGGGCACGAGCACCGCTCCGGTGACCAGCTCGTCGACGAGGAGCACGTCGACCTGGAGCTCGTTGAGTCCGGCCACGGACTCCGGCACGGCCTCGAGGGTGATCTCGATCGGCAGCACCGGGTCGGCGGTCGGATCTGTCGGGTCGGTGGTCGACGAGATCGCGACCTCGGTCACCGTGCCGCTGACGACGGTGCCGTCGGGCAGCTCGATATCGATCGCGTCGCCTTCGGTGATGCGGTCCTGCTCGTCCACCCCGATCTCGGTGGTGACGATGCGGCTGTCCGAGCCCGACGTCCACGAGAACAGCTCCGCGCCGGTGGCGAGGATCTCGCTGTCGTGGACGGTGACCGACTCGATGCGGGCGTCGGTCGGGACCACGACGAGCTGGTCGGCGTCGATCGAGCCGACGACCTCCAGGTCGTAGTCGCCGTCGAGTGACTCCCAGAGCTCCTCGAGCGCTTCCTCGGTGACCTCGTCGAACTCCTCGTCGACGTCGAGCGTGCCGTCGACGTCGAAGCCGGCGTCGACGAGCATCTGCTCGACGACCTGCACGTCCTCGCCATCGGCGACACCGAGGGACAGATCGCGGTTGAGCTCGACGTCGTCGTCGGTGACGACGGCGAGGATCGGGTCCTCGTCGACGGTGTAGAGCACGTCGCCGCTCACGATCGGCTCGCCGACGGGGACGACCAGGTCGATCTCACCGGAGTGCGACGAGTGGAACGCATCGGCCCCTTCGGCGATGTTGAGATCGGCGACCGGCGCGCCGGGCTGGACACGGTCGCCGACCTCGACGCTCACGTCCGAGACGACCGCTGCACCGCTCACGATCACGACGTCGTCGGGCTCGACGACGCCGGTCTCCTCGGCACCGATGTCCTCCTGCCAACGGAGCACGGCATCGGTCGTGGCGGCGTCGAACACGCCGTCCACCTCGAAGCCGCCGTCGATCTCGTCGTCGTCCTCGTCGAGGTCGGCGTGATAGCCGAGCGAGGCGAGGTTCTCCTCGAGCTGGAGCACGTCGTCGCCCTCGGCGCCCTCGGCGAGGGTGCGATAGGCGGGGAGCTCCCCGTAGAGGACGGTGATCGGCTCGGCATCGAGCTCGTAGAGCACCGAGCCGCGCTCCATCAGGTCGCCGTCGCCGGCGACCGCGGTCACCGTGCCGGTCAGCCCGATGCTCACATCGGACACGACGGGGTAGGTGAGCGTGCCGTCGAGCTCGGTGAACTCGACCAGGTCGCCCTGGGTCGCCTGGACGGCCGTCCGGGGTGTGGCTTCGGGGTCCGTCGTGGCGTCACCGTCGTCGCTCGCTGCCAGGAGGTAGATGCCTCCTGCTGCGGCGACCGCAGCGGCGAGGATCGCAGCCGGCACTGCGTATCGACGGCGACTCGTGTCGGCGGGAGCGTGGCCATTCTGCTCGGGCGGCGGAGTGACGCCGTCCTCGTGGGGGGCGGGCACGGGGGTGCGGGTCGGAAGCGCGGCCATCGTCAGGCTCCCGGGCCCAGGCCGGAGTCGGCCATGATCGGCGCGCACACCTGCACGGCCGCCTCGACGTCGGGATCGGCGAGGTCGAACGCGTCACCGAACAGCCCCTGCGGACCGCCGGCACCGGCACCACCGCCGCCACCGATCGCGTTGACGTCGGGGTCCTGCACGTCGATCCCCTCGTCGCGCAGGCACTGGGCGAACTCGAGGAGCGCCTCTTCGCTGGCCGCGAGATCGTTCTGCTCCGGCAGGAGGTTCGTGCCCTCCAGCAGCTCGGCGCACGCCTCGCCCGCCGCCTGCTGCGCGTCGCTCACCGAGCCGGGCTCGATGTCGCCGAAGATCGACAGCAGATCGATCGAACCGTCCGCCCCGACCTCGGGATCGCTGGCGTCGATGCCCTCGTCGCGCAGGCACTGGGCGAACTCGAGCGCCAGCTCCTCGTCGGTGGACGAGACGACCGTCGCTCCCTCGGCGGGGGCGGCGGCGTCGGTGTCGCCGCCCTCGACGACGATCGGTGCCGCCGAGACGGACTCGTCGCTGTCGCCGCCCCCGCACGCTGCGAGCAACGCCGCGGCGGGGAGCAACAGCAGGGTTGCTCGCTTCATCGTGGTCTCCTTCGTGGGGTGTCACGTCGGAGCTTGAGGTCTGCGTCTGATCGTCGGCTGAGTCGGACCTGAGGGGATCCTGAGGCTTCCTTGGTTCCGCCCGCTCGGCGGGGCCTGTCACCGCAGCACCCCGGGCCGTCCTCGCTTCGCTGCGGGCGGTCCCGGGGACCCCGCTGCGGCGCCACCCACCGAGCTCCGTTCACCGCTCCACACCTACTGTCTTGGGTGGGGGTGGTTGGGTCGTGGGGTGAGCGTCTTTGGGCGCTTACCTCGTGGGCACGGAGAAGCCGACGGTGGCTCCTCCGCCGGGGGACTCTGACGCCCAGGTGCTTCCTCCGTGGGTGTCGGCGACCTGTTGGACGATGGCCAGGCCGATGCCGTTGCCGGGGCGCTTCCTCGCTTGCGGCGATCGATAGAAGCGGTCGAAGACCAGGTGGCGTTCGTGCTCGGGGATGCCGGGGCCGGCGTCGCTGACCTCGATGGCGCCGTCGTGGAGGCGGACCGTGATCGGCGAGTCGTCGGGGCTGTACTTCGCGGCGTTGTCGATCAGGTTCTGGACCGCGCGACGGATCATCGCCGGCCGGACCACCGCCGCGGAGCCGTCGACGACGAGTTCGATCTCGCGGCCTTGGGCCGACGCTGCCCGCTCGGTCACCTCGCCGAGGAGTGACGCGAGCTCGACGCGCTCCGGGGCCTCTTCCCCACCCCGGATGTCGGCGGCGAGGTCGACCAGCTCCCCGACGAGGGCCGAGAGCTGCTCCAGGTCGCCGACCGCGTCGTCGAGTAGCGACTGACGCTGCGAGGTGGTCACGTCGTCGTTCGTGGCGAGGAACTCGATGCGCATCCGCAACGCCGTCAACGGCGTTCGCAGCTCGTGGCTCGCGTCGGCGACGAGTCGCTGCTGTTGCTCCCGGGCGATCTCCAACGCCGAGATCAGCCGGTTGAAGCTGGTGGCGAGCTGTCCGACCTCGTCGCTGCGGTCGATCACGAGCCGGTCGGGCACGGCCTCGAGGCGGGCGAGCTCGGTCGACGCTTCGCTCAGCTCCGACAGCGGCTTGGCGAGCCGGCGACCGACGAACCAGCCGGCGGCGGCGAGCGTGACGAACGCGATGCTCGCCGCCAGGGCGATCCGGCGTTGCAGGCGGTCGAGCCCCTGTCGCTGCGAGGTGACGTCCTCGTAGAGGACGATCACCGCGACCCCCTCGACGGGCGACGGCGAACCGGCAGGGATCGCACCGGCGACGATGCGGAAGTCGCGATCGTCGACCGTGAAGTCCTCCGGATCCCCGATCGGGGCGGCCACGATCGCCCTGACGTCGTCGGGCTCGAGGAGTCCGAGGTCGCCGAGCACGAGCTCGCCGTCGGCGTCGTAGGCCTCCACGCCGCCCGTGATCACCGCCAGTCCCGGCGGTTGGCCGAGCTGCTCGAGCTCCTCGGCCGAGAGGTTCGGTTGCCGCTCGGCGATGTCGTTGAGCGCCGCCAGGCGCTCGGCCCGGTCGATCAGTTGCTGGTCCGCGGCGGAGATGATCTCGCTCTCGGCGAGGAAGAAGGCGAGCGTCCCGACCGACACGACGGCGATCAGTGCCCCAACACCGAACACGAGGCCGAGCCGGCTGGCGAGTCGCACGGACTAGGGCTCCCGGACCACGTAGCCGACTCCGCGAACGGTGTGGATCAGTCGGTGCTCGGGGTCGGCGTCGAGCTTGCGGCGGAGCTGGGAGATCGCGACCTCGAGCGAGTTGGACATGAACGTGCCGTCGTGGCCCCACACGCGGTCGTGGATCACCTCCCGCGTGAGCACCCTCGGGCTGTTCGACACGAGCAGCTCGAGCAGGTCGAACTCGAGGCGGGTCAGCTCGACCTCCTCGCCGGACCGCTCGACCCGACGAGTGCCCGGGTCGAGCGAGAGGTCGGCGATGGTCTGCGGCGTGGACTCGTCCACGGGCGCGGTCCGCCGGAGGTGGGAGCGGACCCGCGCCAGGAGCTCGGCCAGGGCGAACGGCTTCACCACGTAGTCGTCGGCACCGGCGTCGAGGCCGCGGACGCGGTCACCGACCTCGTGGCGGGCGGTGAGCATCAGGACCGCATCCTCGTAGCCGCGGGCCCGGAGCTGTCGGCAGGCCTCGACGCCGTCGATGCCGGGCAAGCCGACGTCGAGGATGACGAGCGCCGGATCGAGCGGGGGCAGCTTCGCCAGGAGCGCCTCGGCATCGCCCAGCGCCTCGACCTCGTGTCCCTCGTGCTCGAGCACGCCGATGAGCGCCTCACGCAGTGACGCGTCGTCCTCCACGACGACGATGCCCCGCCAGCTGTCCGGATCCGTGCTGCTCACCGCCGTCCGACGGTACCCAGCTGCTCCCGCGGCGGGGAGCCGGGCGCCCGCGACTTCAGGAGCAGCTCAGGTCGAGTCACCCGCCGTCCTGCGGCAGATCAGTCGAAGCCGACGAACGAGGCGACGTCCTCGAGCGGTCGGCGACGCGAGACGACGGCGTTCGCCGGGAACGACTCGTCCGGGTAGCCCATCGCCAGCGAGATCAGGATCACCTCGTCGTCAGGGATGGCGAGGTGCTCGCGCAGGACCGGCGAGTGCATCACCCCCTGGCTGTTGATCACCGAGCCCACGCCACGGGACCACGCGGCGTTGGCGAGCCCGTTGGCGAGCGCGCCGCAGTCGAAGGGGGCGATGTCGCCGCCGTGGAGGTCGCGGTCGTAGGTGATGACGGCCAGCACGGGCGCATCGAAGATGCGGAACCCGCGCATCGTCCAGGCGTTTCGCCCGTCCGCGTCGTGGCGCTCGATGCCCATCGCCTCGAACAGCTGCACGGCGACCTCGATCTGTCGCTTCCGGTGCACGCCCTCGTAGGCACCGGACTCCTGTCGTTCGAACGACGGCGCGATGCCGGACGCCGTGCGCTCGGTGCTCAGGTCGCGTATGCGGCCCAGCACCTCGCCGGTCGCGAGGTGGAGGTGCCAGGGCTGGGAGTTGTAGGACGACGGCGCACGGGTCGCGAGTTCGACGATCTCGGCGAGCACCCGCTTCGGGACGGGGTCGGGTCGGTAGCCGCGGATGCTGCGTCGGCTGCGGACGACCTCGTCGTAGGTCGGCGTCTCGGATCCCGTCATGCTCGGAAGCTAGCCCTCCTCTCTCGAGGTGCAGCGACTCCAGGTCGAGGTGACATGCCGTGAGGTGATCAGCCTCAGGGGCGGAAGAGCGGCGCGGGTGGACCCCTCGCCGGTGATCGTGGCGTGAGAGGGTGAGGTATGCCGTCCGGTGACGATCCGCCCGAGCAGGGGCGCCGCCCGCTGGTGATCCTTGATCCCGCCTCGGTGTCCGAGGCGGAGCGGGACGGGTTCCGCGAGCGGGGCTTCGCCGTGGTGCCGCGCCTGATCGACGATCACGTCGTCGCCGAGCTCCGTGCCGGCTACGACGACATCATCTCGGGCCGGATCGCCGCCCGAGGCGATCGTCGACTCGGCGACGTGATCCGTCAGGTCAAGGATCCGTCGCTCGACCACCCGGTGTTCGCTGCGAACGCCGCTGTCGATGCCGGCGTCCGATTGGCGGCCGGGCTGTTCGGCCACGGCGAGTACGACCGGGCGTACGAGATGCTGATCGACAAGCCGTCCGGCACCGTGAGCGAGACGCCGTGGCACGAGGACGTCGGCTACTTCGGGCGTCCGGTCACGCCTGCGGGCGCCGACACCGACCTGGCCGACATCCAGGTGTGGGTCGCGCTCGACGACGTCGATGTCGCGAACGGGTGCATGCAGTACCTCCCGAGGGCGGTCGGCGCGCCGTCGCTCGCTCACCGCGTCGCATCCGGCGATCCCGATGACGAAGGTCGCCTCATCGAGATCGACGGCGACCTCGACACCGCCGCCGCCGTCGCGTGTCCACTCGCCGCGGGCGGCGCGACGGTCCACACCGTCGGGGCGCCCCACTTCACCGGCGCCAACCTCACCGACCGACCCCGACGGGCCTACATCTTCAACATCGGCCCCCGGCGCTTCAGTCAGTCCGTCCAGGCCGCCGTGCGGGCCGGCTACGGACTCGGCGACACCTGATCGTGCGGCGGCGGTGCCCGGTCAGGTCGGAGTCGGACCGCCGCCCGTCATCTCCGGGGTGCGGGCGATGGCGGAGAACCGAGGCCAGAAGGCGACGAGGACGAGGCCCGACACCACGAACCCGAACCAGTAGGGAGCCGTGATGTCGATCCCGGCGAGGACGGCGCCCGCGGCCGCGCCGACGATGAGCCCGCCCTGGAGGGCGAATCGGTAGACGCTCGCCACTCGGCCCTGGAGGTGCTCCGGCACGGAGGCCTGCCGGATCGAACCGGAGGTGGTCCCCCACATCGATGTGTGCACGCCGAACAGGAACATGGCCACCATCGCCGGCCACGCCGTCGTCGACACGGCGAAGACGACGTGCCAGAGCGTCTCGACCGTCAGCCCGATCCGCATGATGTTCGCCATCCCGAAACGCGACTCGGTGACGCCGTACACGAGCGTGCCCAGGATGCCGCCGGCTGCAGCGACGGAGGTGAGGAGACCGAACCCGACGGCATCGAGCCCCAGCCGCTCGGTGGCGATCACCACGAGGATCGAGGCCGAGGCGCCGTAGCTCACGTTGAAGGCCAGGATGGTGAGCACCAGGGTGCGGACGGCGTCGTGGCCCCGAACCCACCGGAAGCCGTCGGCGATGTCCCGGCGCACCGACCGCTTCGTCGCCGCCCGTTCCTCCGCCGAGCGGGGCGTGATGCGGAGACGGGAGACCTGCACCGTCGCCAACAGGATGACGGCGGCGTGGGTGAGGAACGGCGCTCCGGCCCCGACGGTGAAGAGCGCCGCGCCGAGCGCCGGGCCGATCAGCTGGTTGAGCCCGACCGCGCCGAACATGAGCCGCGAGTTGGCCCTCGTCAGCTCCCGCGTCGGCACGATCATCGGCAGCAGCGTCGTCGCCGTCGTGTCGACGAAGGTCTCCGACAGGCCGATGAGGAACAGCGCGACGAGCACCGGTGCGACGCCCACGCTGTCGGTCGCGATCGCCGCGCCGAGCACGGCCACGACGACGAGCCGGATCAGGTTCGACACGATGAGCAGCCGGCGTCGCTCGAGCCGGTCGGCGGCGACGCCCGCCTGCAGGCCGAGGAGCATCCACGGGAGTCGGCCGAGCAGCCACGAGAGCCCGACGAGCGCGGCATCGTCGGTCAGCGAGTCGACGAGGAGGGGGCCGGCGGCGACGAGGATCCCGTCTCCGAGGTTCGAAGCCCACGACGAGCCGACCAGCCACCGGAAGTTCGTCCCGAGACGCGCCGGCAGAGCGGCTTCGACCAGGCGACGCACGATCGCAGGATGCTGCGGCCCGGGCGCCCCCGCCAGTCGATTCTCGGCGTCAGACGATCGCGGCCGGAGCGGTCGCCGTCCGGTCGGCGTCGGCGTCGGCGAAGGCCGCCCAGGCCGCGGCCAACCGGTCGACGGCCTCCCGCAGCTCCGGGATCGGGCCGGTGAAGGGCAGCCGCACGTGCTCGTCGTCGATCGTGGACGACGAGAACTCGCGCCCGGTCCCGACGGCCACGCCGTAGCGGTTGGCGAACTGGGCGAACGCGGTGGCGGACACGCCCGGGAGGCGGACCCACAGCACGAGACCACCCTTGGGCGCCTGCACCTCCCAGTCGGGGAGCCGCTCGGCCAGTCCGGTCAGGAGGACGGTCGCAGCATCTTCGAGCTGCCTGGCTCGCTCCGCCGCGATGTCGTCGAGCTCATCGAGGACGCGGAGCGCAGCGAGCTGCGACGGGATCGCCGTGAACAGGTCGGTCGCTGCTCGCGCGCCGCGCAGTTCGCTGATGAGCGCGGCGTCGGCCCGGACCCAGCCGAGCCGGAACCCGGGCCACGCCGTCTTGTTGATCGAGTCGATGGTGACGTGCGGAGCGGTGGGTTGGTGAACGGCGAGCGGCGGTGGGATCACACCGTCGAAGGCGAGCCACGAGGTCACCCGGTCCTCGATCACCGTGACGCCGTAGTCGGCCGCGATCTGGGCGATCCGGCGCCGTCGATGCGGTGGCATCCGGGTACCGGTCGGGTTCTGGTGGTGCGGGTTGAGGCCGATGACCGACGGGCGAAGGCGATCGCAGGCGGCCTCGAGGGCCTCGGGGACGAGCCCGTCCTCATCGAGCGTGACGCCGTGGGGCTTGCCGCCGAGGCGCCGGACCGTGTCGGACAACCCCGGCCAGGTCACCTCCTCGACTAGCACGGCATCGCCGGGTCGGATGAGGACCTGCGCGACGAGGTCGATGCCCTGCTGCGCCCCCGCGGTGACGAGGACCTCCTCGGGTCGGGTGGCGAGCCCGTCAGCGGTCATGCGGTCGGCGATCCTCGCTCTGAGCGGGTGGATGCCCGCCGGCTCGGCGTCGTCGAGCGATGACGTGTGCGCGGCCCAGTCGATGTCGCCGAGGAGCTCGACGACCCTCGGGAGGACCCGGGGCACCGCCATCAGCAGGTCGATGGACGTCGGTGGCTTGTCGCGCAGCGCATCGCCGAACCGGGTGTGGTTGATCGGATCGAAGCGCTCGGGCTCGGAGCGGACGGTGGTGCCGCTGCCTTGCACCCGGTCGACCCGGCCGGCGGAGCGGAGCTCGTCGTAGGCGGCGACGACGGTGCCCCTGGACACGGAGAGCGCACCGGCGAGGCTGCGCTCGGGCGGGAGTCGGGTGCCGTCGCGCAGCGCCCCGAGCTCGATGAGCTGCTCGATCGCCGCGGCGAGCAGCCGGTACAGCGGCCCGTCGTCGGTGGACCAGACGCCCAGCCGGCCGGCCAGCTCAGAAGCATCCACTTTCGGTCCATTGGCACTTGGTATCGAGGCCATTCCTGCCGATACTAGTCCAATGCGGCAGTTCAACAACGATCCTGGTCCAATCAGCTCGCATCGGGATACCGCGAGCGCCGTCGAGGTGGTCCACCTCATCGCCGATCACGGCCTGGCTGCGGCCGAACCGCACCGGGGCCTGTTGGTCGACGTCGTCGCCGATCTGGCCTCCGCCACCGGCCGGGCGTGGACCGTCGAGCAGGACGAGCCGATGCCCGCGCTGGAGCGGGCCCTCGCCGTCCTCGTGCGTCGCGCCCCCGAGCATCGGTCGGCGGCCGCAGGTCGTCTCCGCTCGGCCCTCGCGGCCTGAGCGCTCGCCCGCTCGGGGATCCGGGGCCCCGAGCGGGTCAGGTCACAGGGCGCGGCCCATCTCGATCAGGTCCCACAGCTCGCCGTTCGCTCGGCGGGCGTGCGCCGGGCGCCGACCTTCCTCGACGAAGCCCATCTTCCGGTACAGGCCGAGCGCTCGCTCGTTGTGGGGCCAGACGCCGAGGGTCATCCGGTGGCAGCCCCACGCCCGGGCACGGTCGATCGCTTCGTCCATGAGCGCAGAGCCGACGCCCCGGCTCCGCGCGTGCTCCGGCAGCATCATCCCCATCGCGGCGACGCCCTTGCGTCGCTCGTCGAACAGACCGAGGTAGCCGACGAATCGGCCGTCGAGCTCCGCGGTGAAGCAGTGGATCTGCACGGCCGGATCGAGGTGGTCGGCGACCATGCGCAGGGTCCGCGATCGGGCGACCGGTGGCTCGGTGCTGATCCACCCCTCTTCGGCGATGCTGCAGAACAGCTCGTACAGCGCGGGTTCGTCCTCGGCGACGAGGTCTCGGATCACCACCATGTGACCAGCTTCCATCCTCGACCGGCCACGGGCCACCGCGTTGTTCGTCAGGCCGCGGTGACCACCGTGCGTTGCCGGCCGAGGTCGATGGCGCCGTCCTCGGTGGCGATGTGGAGCTCGATGACGTCGCCCGGGCGGAGTCGCCGTCGGTTCCGCGATGCGGAGCGCCGTACGAGCTGCTGCCGCCGCTTCGGCGACAGCACCTGCGCGAGCATCCGGATCGGCGCCGCGGGCGCTTGCAGTGCGCACCCACCGACCGTGCCGGTGGCGAGCAGGTCGCCCGCACGCCAGTCCTGGATCGTCGACAGCTCGTGCAGCGAAGCTGCCGGACCATGCACCAGCTCCTCGGCGAACCCGTCCTGGCGCAGCTCGCCGTTGACCCACAGCCGGAGTCGGAGCTCGGCGAAGCGGGCGAGATCGTCGCGATCGACGAGGGTGAGGTGGGGGCCGACCGGTCCGAAGGTCCGGTAGCTCTTCGCCTTGTAGAACTGCCCTTCGGCGAGCTGGACGTCGCGGGCGCTCACGTCGTCGACCGCGACGAGGGCGGCGACATGCTCGGCGAGGTCGGCGTCGGCGATGTCGACGGCGCGGCCGACGTCCGAGCCGAGCACCAGCCCGATCTCGACCTCGTAGTCGAGGAACTCGACGTCGGGTGGGCTCACGATGTCGGTGGTCGCAGGAGCCAGCGACGAGGACGCCTTGCGGAAGAACACGTTGTAGGGGCTCGTCTCGGGGTCCAGCCCGGACTCGTCCATGTGGGTGCGCGAGTTCACCGCCTGGCAGACGAACTGCTGATCGCCCGTGACGGGGCTGAGCAGCTCGACCTCGGCGACCGGGACGGGTGCACCGAGGTCGGCCGTGCCGGCGAGCACCCTCGGGGCGACGTCGCGGACGAAGTCGCCGGTCGAGGCAGCCTCGGTGACCACGGGTCGGACCTGATCGCCGTCGACGACGCACCACCTCGGTCCCTCCGGGGTCGCGACGCGCATCACGTTCGTGGCCACGTCAGCCTCTCGTGATCTCGTCGATGGCGACGGGGAGCTGGGCGGGGTCGGCGCCGCGCCAGGCGACGTGCTGGTCGGGTCGCACCAGCAGCGCATCGCCGTCGGCGAGGTGGCAGCGCTTCGTCCACGTCTCGTCGACAGCGATGTCGATGCCGAGGCGCACCTGGCGGATCGGCGCGTCGGCCACGGCGATGGCGGCGGCCCATGCGTCGTGATCGGAGACGCTGAGCAGCGTGAGCGCGCCGAGCTCGACGAGGTCGAGCGTGGACCGGCTGTCCTCGGTCCAGCCGTGGGGGAGCCGAGTGCCGGTGGCGGCGTCCGGGTCGAAGCTGCTCGGGTCCTCGATCGGCTCGACGTCGGCGTCGACCACCGCGCCCTCGGAGTACCCGTAGCCGAGTTGCAGCCCGATCATGTCGAAGTGCGTCGTCTGCTCCCGGACGGCGTCATCGATGGCGGGCCGCCGCTCCGGATCGGCGAGCGCCTCCTCCATCTGCGCCGTGGTCGCCGCACCGGTGAGACCGAGGGCCTCGGCGAGCAGTGCCATCTTGAGGGCGTTGGTGAGGCTCTGGTCGCAGTTCATGGAGGCGACCGGGCGACGCTCGGTCTCGTAGGTGTCGAGGATCGCCGGATCGGCCCACCCATCGGCGACCGCACCCAACTTCCAAACCAGGCCGTGCACGTCGGCGACCCCGGTGTTGAGGCCGAGTCCTCCGGTCGGAGGGAAGCGGTGCGCGGCGTCGCCGACGAGGAAGATCCGCCCCTCGCGGAGTCGCTCGGCGACCTGCGCCGTCATGTGCCAGGTCCCCGTGCCGAGGATCTCGAGCGGCAGGTCGTTGGCTGCGTCGCCCATGGCCCGACGGACGATGGCTTCGCAGCGCTCGTCGTCGTAGTCCTCGACGCGCTCGATCGCCGGATCGAACGAGTGCATGAACACCCACTCCCGATCGATGTCGTGGGCGACGAACGCGCCGCCTGCAACCGGGTCGAGGATGAAGTGCAGCGCGCCGGGACGCTGACCGACCACGGGTCGCAGATCGGCGCCGATGTGGATGTTGACGAAGCTCTGGAGGCTCGGTGGTCCCATCATCTCGATGCCGAGCGATTGGCGGATCCGCGATCCCGCACCGTCGGCGGCGAGCACGTAGTCGCTGCGGACGACGATCTCCTCGCCGGTGTCGAGGTCGGCGAGCACGGTGGTCACGCCGTCGGCGTCCTGGCTGCTCGATCGCCACTCGGTCCGGTAGCGGAGCGTCGCCTCAGCACGACCGACGACCTCGGCAGCGAGCAGCGGCTCGAGGCGGTGCTGGGAGATGTTGCGCAGTGGCGTCGGGGTCAGGTCGAGGCAGTCCGGACCCTGCCGTTCGAACGGGAGACGCCCGATGAGGTCGCCGCCGAGGCGGGTCACGAAGTTCACGTGGCCGCCGTCCGCGGGGTCGACGGCGATCGCCTCGACGGCCGTCATGTCCACCCCGGCCTGGCGCAGGATCTCGAGCGTGCGGGCGTTGACGACGTGGGCTGCCGGATGGCGCTGCGGGCCGTCGCGTCGTTCGACGACGAGGACCTGCCGGTCGTCGGCGGCCAGGAGTCGGGCGGCGGTGAGGCCCACGGGGCCGGCGCCGACGATGAGGTAGGGGACGTCGATGGTGGTCATGTCAGATCAATCCCGGGTAGCTGGCGCCGTCGAGTTGGAGGTTCTGGCCGGAGATGAACCCGGCGTGGACGCTGCAGAGGAAGGCGCAGGTGGCGCCGAGCTCGTCCGGTCGTCCGAGGCGGCGGGCAGCGATCGTCCCCCGCATGTGGTCGTACGCCTCCTCGACGCTGATGCCGCCGAGCTGGGAGTGCAGCTCGGCCATCTGCCGCTGACGGCCGGTGTCGAAGCGCTCCGGGAGGAGGTTGTTGATGGTGACGCCCGAGGCGGCGACCTCGGCGGAGAGCGCCTTGGTGACCGACGTCAGCCCGGTGCGCGCCCCGGTGGACAGTCCCATCGGGGCCTTGGGCGACTTCACCATCGCCGAGGTGATGTTGACGATGCGACCGAACCCCCGCTCGACCATCCCGTCGAGGGCGAGGCGGATCATGGCGAGGGGAGCGAGCATGTTGGCGTCGAGTGCGTCGATCCACGCTGCTCGGTCCCAGTCGGCGAAGCGGCCGGGCGGCGGCCCGCCGTTGTTGTTGACCACGATGTCGGGCTCGGGGCAGGCGGCGAACAGCGCCTCCCTCGTGGCCTCGTCCCCGATGTCGCCCGCGACGGCGGTGACCTCGACGCCGTGCTCTCGCTGGATCGTCGCTCTCGCGGCGTCGAGCGAGTCGGGGTCGCGGCCGTTGATGACCGGGTGGACACCTTCGGCGGCGAGCGCCGTGGCGCAGGCGAGGCCGAGGCCCCGGCTCGACGCGCAGACGATGGCGCGTCGGTCGGCGATGCAGAGATCCACGACCGCTACTCGGCGTCGAGCCGACGGGTGAACGACGAGCGCCACTCCTCGATCGGCTGGAACTCGGGAGCACCGTCGAGCTGGGCCGCGGTGGCCGCTGCGATGTCCTCGTCGCCGGCCGACAGATCGAGGCCGCCGGCGTACGGCTGGGCGACGTGGAACGGCGAGTCGACGAAGCATTCGAGCCCGTTGCCCTCCGGGTCGGTGAAGTAGAGCGACCAGGCGTTGCCGTGATCGATCGGGATCACGTCGTCCACACCTGCCTCGGCCAGCCGGGCACCGATCGCCCGCAGCGAGTCGAGGCTGTCCGTGCGGAAGGCCATGTGGTCGGCCATGACGAAGGCGTGGTCGCCGGGCTCGGTGTCCTGCACGAACACGATCTGGTGGTGCTCGCTCGGATCCTGGGAGATGAAGGCCATGTCGGCCGCGCCCGGAGCGGGGGAGCCCCGGTTGGTCACGTGGAAGCCGAGGGTGTCGCAGTAGAAGCGGAGCATCGCCTCGAGATCCCGCACGGCCATCGTCGTGTGGCTGAGGCGGAGACGGGGGGTGGTCGTCGTCTCGGTCATCGCATCGTCCTTCGTGGTCGTCGATCTGAGTACTGACACTCTCGTCAATATTGACGTAAGTGTCAATACCCAGGTACCGTGGTCTCATGGCGTCGGACGCGGAGCAACCGCTGTCGAGAGGGCACAAGAAGCGGGCGAAGACCCGCCGGCGGCTCATCGACGCCGCGGTCGACGTGATCGCCTCGGTCGGCGAGGGCTTCAGCCTCGGCGACGTGTCCGCCGCCGCCGGCGTGTCGCACGGGACCTTCTACAACTACTTCCGCGACCGCGAGGAGCTGATCGCTGCGATCGTGCCCGAGGTGCTGGGGTCGTTCGCCGCCGAAGGGGCAGAGGCCGTCGTCGACGACGATCCCGCCGTGCGCTTCGCCGGGGTCAGTGCGTTGGCGCTCCGTCGAGCGGCGGTCGAGCCCGATGCCGTGCGGGTCGTCGTTCGCCTGGCCGCCGCGCAGCAGGCGCTGCTCGACGGCGCCCCGGTCCGCCACCTGATCGAGGACCTCGACGCCGGCTTCGCCGCTGGGCGATTCATCAGCGGTGCCGACGCAGCGACGGTCGATCTCGTCGTCGGCACGCTGCTCGCTGCGTCGAGGCGGATCGTCGACGGCGGCGTCGACGACGACTACCCCGCGCAGGTGCTCGACCGACTCCTTCGGGCACTCGGGGTACCCGCGCCCGAGGCTGCGGACCTCACCGTCGAGGGTCTCGCTCGGGCCGACGCCGCGCTCCAGCCGGTCTGAGTCGACCCGGCCCGGCCGAGCCCGTTCCGCCTACTGTCCTCACCATGGGGACCGCAGCGGTGAACGGGATCGAGATCGACTACGAGGACAGCGGGGGTGACGGGCCGGCCGTGCTGTTCAGCCACGGCTTCCTCATGGACCACACCATGTTCGACCGGCAGGTCGAGGCGCTCGCCCCCGACTACCGCTGCATCCGATGGGACGAGCGGGGCTTCGGAGGCACGGTCGCTCCCGGTGAGTTCAGCTACTGGGACTCGGCCACGGACGCCGTCGCCCTCCTCGACCACCTCGGCATCGATCGTGCGGTGTTCGTCGGGATGTCCCAGGGCGGGTTCCTCTCGATCCGGGCCGCGCTCGCCGCACCGGATCGCGTCGCCGGGCTCGTCCTGATCGACTCGGCTGCCGACGTCGACGACGAGGAGACCATCGGCGGCTACCAGCAGATGTTGCAGGGCATGCAGCACGGCTCTGACGAGGATCGAGCTGGGATCTTCGCCGTCGTCTCCGGGTTGATCCTCGGCGACGAGGCGCTCGCCGCCGAGTGGATCCCGAAGTGGGACGCCCGTGACCGGGACCAGCTCGTGCTGGCCGGTGGGGCGCTGCTCAGCCGGGACGACGTCAGCGATCGACTCGGCGAGATCGGCTGCCCGGCGCTCGTCGTGCACGGCACGGCCGACCAGGCGATCACGCTCGATCGGGCCGAGGCCGCCTGTGCCGGGCTGCCCGATTGTCGGGGCCTCGTGAAGGTCGAGGGCGCGGCCCACGCACCCAACATGACCCACGCCGAGATCGTCAACCCGGCGCTGCGCGACTTCCTCGACGCCGTCACCGCGTAAATCGCTGGCCGCCCGTCGGGCGGTCGCCGTACCGTCGGTTCCATGACGGACTAGCTCCTCGGGACGCGCCGTGCGCGCGTCGAGTCCACCGCCGGCCCGCGTCGCGTCGTCGACGCCCGTCGGTCCGTCCGCGTCCCACGCGACCCGAACAGGGAGCAGTCCATGCCGAAGAAGAAGCCGTCCTCACGCGCCGGCACGTCCGGCGGGCGCACCACGCCCAAGGGCACCCGTCCTCCGAAGCAGGAGCGTCGACGCTCCGACACACCGCCCCCGACGCAGCCCGCTCGAGCGCGTGGCGGTCGGATTCCCGTGCAGCCGGCGCGCTCGATCCGGGACCCGAAGCAGGTGAATCGTCGCGGTGGGGGCTGATCGCCGCGCTCAACCGAGGGTGATCACGACCAACGCGGTGATCAGTCCGAACCCGGTGAACCCCACCGTCGTCAAGCCCACGAGCCGGGCGGCGGTGGGGTGGACGACCGGGTTGCCGGCCCGAAGCGGTCCGTGGAGCTCGTCGTAGTGCCAGCCGGCCCAGACCATCACGCCCCCGCCGATGGCGACCTGCGCCAGGCCGACCAGTGCCCAGGTCGGGTGGGAGACCGAGGCCGCGTAGCGGGCGAGGATCGCCCCGGCGACCATCATCGAGAAGGCGGTCCGCTCCCACGCCAGCGCTGTGCGCTCGTGCTGCAGTCCGACGTCGAAGCGCTCCGTCGGCCGCTGCCGCGTCACAGCTGATCGACCACGAACAGCACCGCTGCGGCGAAGGCGACGATCGCCGTCGCTGCGGCCATGATGCCCGGGAGTCGCGACGGCGGCAGCGGCTGGCCGAGGCGCATCGACGTCTCCTGCAGCGCCCAACGTCGGTACGCGCTCGCGGCCACGATGAAGCTCATCGCGAGGAGGCCCAGGCCGAGGGCTTCGGCTCCGGCCAGCTCCTCGGCAAGGAGGCCGATCGCGCCGAGGCCGCCTGCGGCGAGCGCGAGCGCCGTGCGGATCCAGGCGAGGAACGTGCGCTCGTTGGCGAGCGTGAACCGGTAGTCGGGCTCCTCGCCGATGCGGCGAGGATCTTCGGGGACGATCCGACGGCCGAGCGAGCCGCCGTGACCCGACCGATCGTCCACCGCTCACCCTCCCGAGGCGTCCTCCTCGACGAATGTCAGCACGTTGCCGGCCGGGTCCTCAACCTGGGCCTTCTTCACGAACCCGTTGTCGGTGGGCGGCATCACGACACGTCCCCCGAGGCCCGTCGCCTCGGCGACGGCGGCCTCGAGATCGGGCACGGCCACACCGAGGACGAACGACGGAGAGGGCGCCTCGACCACAGCGCCGTTCGGGGAGCCGTCGCCGGTGTCGATCAGCGCGTAGCCCGGGCCCATCGGGCGAACCTCCCAGTCGAGGAGCTCGGCGTAGAAGTGGTGGAGCGAGGACTCGTCGGGGCCGGAGATGTCGAAGTGGACGAGGGGTCGGGTCATGGTTCGGTCCTGGGCTCGGTGGATCGGGGGAGATCACCGGCGAGCGCGCTGAGGGCCTCGTCGAGGCGGGCCTGATCGGTCCGGTACCGCCACGACGTGCCGGCCCGGTCGAGGACGACCAGCCCGGTCTTGCG
>JBCDAU010000033.1:0-63565 GCA_039185015.1 Actinomycetota bacterium | reverse complement strand
GGTCGGCGAACCACTGCGAGGCGGCGTGGGCGTTGCGGCTGGCGATCACCCGCTGCGCGTGGGGGCCGCCGTAGGGATCGAGCAGCACCGGCAGCTTCGCCTCGGGGTCGGCGTCGGCCGGCAGCAGCACCGCGGTGCGGATCTCGCGCTCCCCCGCCCGGATCAGCCGCGGTGCGGCGTCGACGAGCGGGGTCTCGGCGTGCGACTCGATCGTGGCGACCCGGCCGCCGGCGACGGTGACGAACACCTCGGTGCCGTGCTGGTCGAGCGACGCTCGCCCGGTCACGACGACGTCACCACCCACGACGGCGGTGTGGACGCCGCCGCCGGCGGTGATCCGCTCAGCACCGCCGTCGAGGCCGAAGCGCCACAGCTCGATCTCGGTCGGCTCGGTCGAGGCGGTCACCCACACGCCGTCATCGGCGGCCGCCAGGATCGACCGCACCTGCAGGTCGTCACCGGTCAACGGCACGCCGTCGACGCAGACCCGGCGGGCGGCGCCTCGGTCCTCGACGGTGACGAGGCGCTCCTCGACGAACGACGGTGAGCCGGGGATCAGCTCGACCCAGACCTCGTCCGTGATGCGGTGCCGCTCGGTCGTCTCCCCCGTGGACGGGTCGATGTCGAGCAGGAGCACGACGCGCTGGTCGCGGGACTGCACGAGCACCCAGGGATGCTCGGCGTCCCGCCAGCCGGCGTCGGCGAGGTACTCGAACTCGTCGCGGCCCCACTCGACCTCGGTGCGGGCGCCGTCGGCGGCGTCGACCACGAAGAGGCGAACGTCGGCGTTGGCCGCGCCGGCGTGCGGGTAGCGGATCGAGGTCGGCCCGGCTGCCGGGGTGGCCGGCGACGAGATCCACCACACCGGGATCGGGGACACGTCGACCCGGGTGACCAGGAGCCGCTCGCCGCTGGGTGACGGCCAGTAACCGCCTCCCCGGCCCATCTCCTCGGCGGCGACGAACTCTGCCGACCCCCACGAGACGTGGTCGTCGTCCTCGGCGCACAGCACCCGACCGTCGACCACCAGCGTCGGGCCGGAGACGTGCGCGATCCCGCCACCCTCGACCGGGCGCGGATCGAAGACGGCGCCGTCGGTCTCGACCTCGCGCACCGCCCAGCCGTCATCGCCCCGCTCGGCGACCACCAGGCGGCCGGCGAGCGCCGTGACGACCCGGTCCTCGTCCCCGGCGTAGCTGACCACACCGCCGGCGGCCTCGCGGGCGCGCTCGCGGCGAGCCCGTTCGGCGGGCGGCAGGTCGGACTCGTCGACGGTGAGCGCGGTCGGATCGATGGCGACCGTCTCCACCCCCGTGGTCGGATCGAGCTCCCACAGGAGGTTGACCGGGTCGTCGCCTCCGCGAGATCGGCAGAACCGCACGAGGCCGCCGTCGGTGACGGTGATCGTGCGCGGGGCGCCGAGCGTGAACCGGCGGGTGCGCGCGTGTTGTCGGGGGAAGCTGTCGGCAGGCGCCATCTTCGGCAACGTACCGGGCGGTGGCTACGGTGCTCGCCTCGTGGAGGATCTCAGCGTCGTCGCCCCCAACGCCGCCCGCTTCGGGCCACTGCCGGTCGAGCGCCACGACCGGTGGAGCAACTTCCCCAAGCGGGAGGGCGGGCCGTACTTCCCGCACCTCGTCGGGTTCATCCTCGACGATCTGCGCCTCGACTACGCCCGCCTGCGCCTGCCGTTCCGGGCCGAGCTCCGACAGCCCGCCGGGGTCGTCCATGGCGGCGTGTTCGCCACGCTCATCGACTCGGTGTTCGTGCCCGCGATCGGCTCGGGCTACGACGACCCTGGCGGCTTCTCGACCGTCGACCTCGACGTCCGGTACCTGGGCGCGGTGGTCGACGCCGACCTCCTCGCGGAGGGCTGGGTCGTCAAGCGTGGCCGCTCGATCGTCTTCTGCGCGGCCGAGGTGCGCACCACGCCCGACGGCGAGCTCGTCGCCACCGGCAACGCGACCTTCAAGGTGTCCCGCGCCTGAGTGAAGCGGCCGATGTCAACGGCCACGCCGCAGGAGCGTCAGCAACGAGGACCTGTGGAGGAGAGCGGGGCTCCGGGGTCCCTGCTCGGGTGAAGAGCTCAGCCGCCGAGGAGGCGGCGCATCGTCCGGCCGACCGCTCCCTGCCCGGGCGCCTCGACGCCCTCGGGCACGAGATCGGGCACCTCGGCCTGCATCGTCTGGAGGACCTCGTTCGGCGTCGGGTTCACGAGGACCGACGAGCCGATGTGCACGGTGGGCACGGTCTCGTTGCCGTTGGCGTGCTGGCGCACGAACGCGGCGGCGTCCTGGTCCTCCCAGATGTTGTGCTTGTCCATGGGGACCCCGAGCCGGTTGAGCTGCCGGTCGAGGGCCATGCAGAAGCCACAACCCGGGCGCCAGTAGACGTCGATCGCGGTCGGAGTGTTCGCCATGTCTCCCTGAACCCGTCGACTGGCCCCGGTGTTCCCGAGCGCGCACCCGTGTGAGAACATGCGTTCGATGAGCGGGGTGCACGGATCCATCCATCCGGGCCCCGCCGCGCTCGGACGAGGCGTGGTCGTCGAGGCCGGCGCCCGGCCGCCCGAGCCGTGGACCGACGCCCCCCGGATCGTCGTCGACGAGGCCGTCCTCGCCGACCCGGTCGAGGCGGTGCGCGAGCTGCACGATCTCTGGTCACGCCGGGTCCCCCACGTGGTCGAGCTCGCCGTGGCCAATGAGCGCCTTCGAGCGCCGCAGCGCACCGACGTCGCTCCGTGGGCGCTCGATCCCGGGTTCGAGTTCTCGCTCGAGCGGCTGTTCTTCCTCGTCTGGGCCAACACCTACGACGCCAGGGGCGACGCCCCGATCTGGTGGTGGTCGCGCAAGGCCGAGCGGGTCGGGGCTCGGCCGTCCGCGAAGGCTGATGTCGAGCTCGACGACGGCACGCCGGCCTGGATCGATGGTGGCCCCCGTGGCCCGGTCGACGTCGAGCACGCCGTCGTCCACCGCGAGTCGGTCGATCTGGGCCGGCTCACCGTCGCCCGCCACCGGGATCCCAGCGCCGACCTCGCCCCCGACCAGCTCGAGGCCGTCGCCCACCGGAGCGGGCCGGCCCGCATCGTCGCACCGGCCGGTTCCGGCAAGACGCGGGTGCTCACCGAGCGGATCCGCCACCTCGTGGTCGATCGGGGCATCGAGCCCGAGCTCATCACCGCGGTCGCCTACAACACCCGGGCCGCCGGGGAGCTCGCCGACCGGTTGGGCCCCGAGGCTCGGGTGGAGGTGCGAACGCTCCACGCGCTCGGCCTCGAGCTGCTCCGGGCCGAGGCGTCGCTCGGTGGCTGGCGTCCGCCGCGGGTGCTCGACGAGCGGGAGGTCCGCGACATCCTCGGCCCGATGGTGCCGGTGCGCCGGCGGGCCAACACCGACATCCTCGCTCCCTATCTCGACGGGCTGGCCGACCTCCGGCTCGGCCTGCGGGCGCCCGAGCACGTCGAGGCCGAGCGCGACGACGCGCCGGGCTTCGGCGACGTCGCCACCCGCTACCGGGCCGAGCTGCACGCCATGGGTGCCGTCGACTTCGATGAGCTGATCTTCGGCGCCATCGAGCTCTTGCTCCGTGACCCCGAGGCGAGGGCTCGGGCCCGCTCTCGCCGACGCCACCTCCTGGTCGACGAGTTCCAGGACCTGACGCCCGGCTACCTGCTGCTCGTCCGACTGTTGGCCGCTCCCGCGTTCCAGACCTTCGGCGTCGGCGACGACGACCAGGTGATCTACGGCTACGCCGGGGCCACGCCGTCGTACCTCATCGACTTCGAGCGCTACTTCCCCGGCGCCGCCGCGCACGCCCTCGAGGTCAACTACCGCTGCCCACCACCCGTCGTCGATGCCGCCGCCAACCTGCTCACCCGCAACCGGCGGCGCGTCGACAAGGTCATCCGAGCGGGTCGAGAGGTCGGGTCGGAGCCCGAGATCGCCCGGCTGGCGGCCGAGCGCGCCGCGCCCAAGGTCGTCGACCAGGTGCGCTCGTGGCTCGACGCCGGTGCCGAGCCCGAGTCGGTCGCCGTGCTCACCCGGGTCAACGCCACGCTGCTGCCGATCCAGGTGCTGCTGAGCGAGGTCGGGGTGCCCTGCACCCGCCCGGTCGGTGTGCAGGTGCTGCGCCGCACCGGGGTCCGGGCCGCACTCGCCTACCTCCGCATCTCCACCTCCGGCGGTGACTGGGCCGGCGGGGACCTCGCCGAGATCGCCAACCGGCCCTCGCGCCGCATCAGCCGGCGCGGGGTCGAGTCGCTGCGACGACGCCGACGGTGGACCGCCGACCGGCTCCGACACGAGGCCGCGGGGGTCGAGGGGCGCGACGGCGAGCGCCTCACGAGCTTCGTCGTCGACGTCGAGGCCTTCGCCGACCGCACCGCGGGGGCCGACACCGCCACGATCCTGCGCGACGTGCGCGACCTCGTCGGGGTCGGGCGGGTGATCGAGACCCTCGACCGCTCCCGGCGCGGTGATGCGGGCGGCCACGGCGACGATCTCAACGCGCTGCTCGCCGTGGCGGCGCTGCACCCCGATCCCGAGACCTTCGCCGGCTGGCTCCAGGAGCGCCTCTCGCTGCCGGGTGACGACGGCGGCGTGCACCTCTCCTCGATCCACCGGGTCAAGGGCCTCGAGTGGGATCACGTCGCCGTACACGGCGTCGACGCCGGCCTGCTCCCCCATCGACTCGCCGAGGACGTCGAGGAGGAGCGCCGCATCCTCCACGTCGCCATGACCCGAGCCCGACGCGAGCTGCTGGTCGTCGCCGACGAGGAGCAGCCGTCACCGTTCCTCGACGAGCTCGACGAACCCGGCGAGCCGCCGCCCGAGGTCGCACCCGAGCCGGCTCGGCCGAGGGCCAGTGACGCCTTCCCGTCCGTCATGGCCGAGATCGGTCTCGAGGTCCGGCTCGCCGGTGGCTTCGAGGGCGTGGTCAGCGAGGCCGACGGCGATGACGTGCTCGTCGCCCTCGGCGGTGGTGGGGTGACGCGGGTGCGTCAGGGCGATCCCGTCACCGTCGACGGCCGCATGGTCACCTTCGGACCACCAGCCGCGCCGAGCGACGTCGTCGACACCTTGAAGGCCTGGCGGTTGGAGCGGGCCCGCTCCGACGGGGTGCCCGCCTACGTCGTGTTGTCCGACGCCCACCTCGACGGGATCGCCCGGGCGATGCCCGCCTCGCTCGAGGAGTTGGCACGGTGCAAGGGCATCGGTCCGACGAAGCTCGAGCGCTATGGAGATGACCTGCTCGCGCTGCTCGAAGACGTGCGTTAGGTCCCGGTCGGAACGTGCCAGATGACATGTACCCGGCATCCCCCCGATGGCTACAGTCGGCCCCCATGGACGACGCCGCTTGGCTGGCCGACCTCGAACCCACCGTCGAGAAGCTGCTGGAGCGGCACCTCGGCTCAGCGAAGGACTGGTACCCGCACGAGTTCGTGCCGTGGAGTCGGGGGCGTGACTTCGTCGAGGGCGAGGAGTGGGACCCCGAGGAGTTCCCCCTCTCCGATGGCGTGCGCAGCGCCCTCTACGTGAACCTGCTGACCGAGGACAACCTCCCCCACTACTTCCTGAGCCTGCGAACGCTGTTTCGCGGTGAGGCCTGGGCCGAGTGGGCCAACCGCTGGGTGGCCGAGGAGGACCGTCACGCGCAGGTGATGAGGGACTACCTCCTCGTGTCCCGGGCGATCGACCCGCGTGAGCTCGAGCGGGCCCGCATGGTGCAGCTCTCCAACGGCGAGGTCCCAGATCCGCCCGGCCCGCTCCAGGGCATCGTCTACGTCGCGCTCCAGGAGCTGGCGACGCGCCTGTCCCACCGCAACACCGGCATGCAGATCGAGGATCCGTACGGTCGCGAGATCATGAAGCGGATCAGCACCGACGAGAACTTCCACCACCTCTTCTACCGAGACCTCTGCCTGGAGGCCTTGGAGGCCGATGCGTCGGCCTTCGTGAAGGCGGCCGAGGCGCAGGTGCTCAACTTCGAGATGCCCGGGGTCGGCATCCCCGGCTTCGATGCCCACGCCCGCGTGATCGCCGCTGCCGGCATCTACGACCTCGAGTCGCACCTGGAACGGATCCTCCGCCCGGTGCTGACCAACCAGTGGAAGTTGTTCGAGCGCACCGATCTCGATCCCGAGGCCGAGGCCGCGCGCGAGCGGATCGCTGATCACATGCACCGCCTCGAGCGGGCGGCCACCGCGCAGCGCAAGCGCCGGGAGCGCCGCCTCGAGCGCGAGGCCGCCACGGTCTAACCGGCTTCGGAGGCGACCTCGTCGGGGTCGATCGCCCCGGGCTCGAACAGCGCGTGCTCGGCCTCGTCGAGCGCTCCACTCATCGGCAACGGGGCTTGTCGCGCCCGGTCGAGGCCCTCCCGCCAGTGCTTGCGGCACAGCACGTCGTAGGCGATCACGGCCTCGCCGTCGTCGAAGTCGCCGACCACGACCGTGTCGCCGTCGTACACCTGGTGGCCGTTCACGAGTCGGGCGTTGTGGGTCGCCGGAGCGCCGCACCAGCAGCGCGATTCCACACGGAGCTCGATGCGCTCGTCGGCCAGCTCCAGGAACCGGACGGTGGCCGGGAAGAGCTTCCCCCGGAAGTCGGTGAGCAGCCCGAAGGCGTAGACATCGGAGCCGAGCTCGTCGACGACGCGGGCGATCTGGTCGACCTGCTCCGGCTCGTAGAAGCACGCCTCGTCGCAGACCAGGTAGTCCAACCGCCCCCGGCGCACGACGATCGAGCGGGCGACGTCGTACAGGTCGATGTGGGGCTCGACCTCGAGTGCCTGCTGGGCGACGCCGAGACGGCTCGCCACCCGTGACTCGTCGCGCGAGTGCCGGGTGCACAGCAGCCCGCGCTGGTTGCGGGTCGACAGGTTGTGGTGGATCTGGAGAGCCACCGTCGACTTCCCGCTGCCCATGGTGCCGAAGTAGAAGCGCAGCTGCGCCACGTCGTCGGTGCCTCCCCGTGTCGCCGGCCGGGGCGACGTTATCGGGCCGTCAGGGCTGCGGAGGGGTGACCCCACATCCGGCGCCCGGTCAGTAGCGTCGCCGTCATGGATCGAGGCGAGGCTGCCACCCCGCTGCTCGCGCTCGGATCTCTGCTGGTCGCCGTGCTGGTCGTGGGTGTCGTGATGGCCCGCAACGGCGACGACCGGGCGGACGTCGATGCCGGTGCCCCGACGACCGAGGTGGCCACGACGCTGGCCACCATCACGACCCTGCCTCCGACCACCCCTGCCCCTCCGCCCACCACCGCCGTACCGACCACGACGACGACCACCACGACCACCACGACCCCGCCCTTCGAGGGCCTGGTCGATCCGGCGTCGTCGGGTGAGCCGTGGGGTGACACCGTGCAGGGTGTCCTCACCTTCCGGGGCAACCCGACTCGCACCTTCTACGGGCAGGGCCCGGTGCCCGACGCCCCCGAGGTCGTCTGGCGGTACCCCGGGTCGGGGTCGCTGTGCGGCGAGTCGACCGTGAACAACGAGACCAGGACCTGGTGCGGGACTGGTTGGACGGGTCAGCCGGCGATCTGGGAGCAGGACGGGGAGACCTGGGTCGCGTTCGGCGCCTACGACAAGCGCATCCACGTGCTCGACGCCGACACCGGCGAGCCGGTCCTCGAGCCGTACCCCACCGGCGACATCATCAAGGGGTCGGTGACGATCGACCCCGACGGCTACCCACTCCTCTACTCCGGCTCCCGCGACGATTTCTACCGGGTGCTGTCGTTCGACCAGGGCGAGCTGGTCGAGCTCTACCGCCTGTCCCACGACCAGCCGGGCCGGCTCTGGAACAGCGACTGGGACAGCGCCAGCCTGATCATCGACGACTACCTCTTCGAGGGCGGCGAGAACTCGATCTTCCACATCGTCAAGCTCAACCGCGGCTACGACGAGAACGGCCTCGTGACCGTCGACCCCGAGCTCGTCTTCATCACCCCGGGCTACGACCAGGAGCTCCTCGACGCGATCGGCGACACCGACGTCTCGATCGAGAACTCGGTCGCCATCTCCGGCGACATCGCCTACTTCGCCAACTCCGGTGGCCTGGTCCAGGGCTGGGACCTGTCCGGGCTCGACGAGGGCCGCGACCCCGAGCGCGTCTTCCGCTTCTGGGCCGGCGACGACATCGACGCCACGGTCGTGATCGACGACGAGGGCTTCCTCTACGCGGGCGTCGAGTACGAGCGGGGCCTGCAGCGGGCCCGTGACGTCGGGCAGGTCATCAAGCTCGATCCGTCGAACCCCGACGATCCGCTCGTGTGGTCGGTCGACGACTCGAGCCGCATCGACGGTGGCATCTGGGCCACGCCCGCTATCCACCGCGACCTGCTGATCGTGCCGACCGACGGCGGCCGTCTCCTCGGCATCGACCGAGAGCGCGGCGAGATCCGCTGGACGATCAACCTGCCCGGTCCCGTGTGGATGTCGCCGACGATCGTCGACGATGTCCTCGTCCAGGGCGACTGCAGCGGCGTCCTCCACGGGTTCGACGTCTCCGACACCACCGTCGAGCCGCCCGAGATCTGGACCGTCGAGCTCGGCGGCTGCCTGGAGTCGAGCCCGGCGATCTGGGACGGCCGGATCGTCGTCGGGAGCCGTAGTGGCGCCGTCTACGGCATCGGGTGATGCTCCTGAAGCGGGCCGTGCTCGACCGGATCGAGCTCTCACCGCGGAGTCGGGCCGTGCTCGCTCACCTCGACGAGGTCGAGGCAGACACCGGGAAGCCGAGCTCGGCGAGCTGAGCGTTCAGGGTCTCGACCGAGTCCCACGGCAGGATCGGCGAGTTCTCCCGCTCGTCTGGCGGGTCCTCGAGGAGCGTGTCGGACCAACCGCCGGTGCCGGTGAGCGGCAGCAGCGGGCGTCGGTGGAGCCAGGCCAGGCACACCTCGGACTTCGTGCCGGCCCGACCGCCGATCACCAGGCAGGCGTCGCCGGCCAGCGCCATCATCAGGTTCCGCGCGTCGCCCATCCCGCACGGGACGAGCACGGTGCACGGCCAGTCATCGAGGGCGATGTCGTCGGTCGGGACGATGCTGAGCACCTGACCGCCGGCGGCCACGGCCCGCTCCGCTGCGTACCGGGTCGCCGGGCTGCCACAGCCGCTGACCACGGTGAAGCCGAGTCCGGCGAGATGCGCCCCGGCAGCACCGGCGAGGTCGTACGCCACCGTCCCTGGGTCGGCGCTGCCGAGGACGCAGATCTGGGGCGGACGATGCTCGAAGGTGCGCATGGTCGGCAGTTGAGCACACCCGCTGCGCACCGGCGGTGGGATTCAGCCGTCGTCGAGCGGGGCGTTCAGCGGGATGATCCGGCGCTTCGGAGCACGGGCCTGCTCCTCTTCGATGAGCCGCTCGAACTCCCGGCGGGACGCCTCCAGGGCTTCGGCCCGCTGCCGCTCGCGCTCCTCGTCGACACCGTCCTCCACGACGATCACGGTACCGGGAGGAGTCCCTCGATCACGTCGACGCCCTCGGAGCGCAGGGTCGCCATCGTCCGCTCGGCGGCAGCCGAGAACGCGCCGCCGGTGACCGCCCGCCTGACCGCGTAGGGACGATCGGTCCAGAGCGGGGCCGCGGCGATGAGACCGACCTCGAGCTCACCCTGACGCGGTTCGTGGATCTCGACGGTCACGGCGACGCCGTCACGCGTCCCGAATCGGACCTGTCCGGAGACGAGGTTGCCGAGGCCGTACACGACGTACTCCTCGCCGACCCGGCCGATCGGTTGGACCACGTGGGCGTGATGGCCGACGAGCAGATCCACGTCGGGCGACGGCAGCACCGCCTCGGCGATCTCGCGCTGGTATCCGATGGGTCGGGTGATGTACTCCGCGCCCCAGTGGAGGCTCACCACGACGAAGTCGGCGCCGACGTCTCTCGCCCTCGCCGCATCGACGAGGATCCGGTCGGGGTCGATCTGGTTGGTCGTCCACGGCGCGTCGGCGGGAACGCGGAACCCGTTGAAGCCGTAGGCGTACGACAGGTGGGCGATGGCGATGTCGTCGACGACGTAGAGGCGGACGCGCTGCGCTTCGTCGGCGGTACGAGCGGTCCCGGTGTGACCGAGCCCGGCCGCGTCGAGCGCGTCGAGCGTGGTGGCGACCCCGCCGACGCCCCAGTCGAGGCTGTGGTTCGACGCGACGGAGCAGCCGTCGAAGCCGGCACCGGCCAGGCCGTCGGCCGTCGCCCTCGGGGCCCGGAAGCGGGGGAACGTCGAGAGGTCGTCGTCGGTCGCGGAAATCACGACCTCGAGATGGCAGATCGCGAGATCGGCGGCTCGGTTCACCGGTTCGAGGTCGGCGAGCATGGGGCCGAAGTCGTAGGCGGCACCGTTCCACGCCGAACGCTGCACGACGCCGTGGAGGAGCACGTCGCCGGTGAACGACACCGTCGCCCGCCTCGACACGTACGACTCGACGACGACCTCGCCGTCGACGGCGACGACCTCGTGCCGATCGGATAGCGGTGCCGCGGCGATCGACCGGGCAGCACCGTCGGCCAGCTCCCACCGACGCCCGTCGGTGGCGACGATCACGGGAGCAGCTGCCGACCCTCCGAGCCCGGCGATCGTCGAGTCGCCGAGCCGTCCGGCGGCCGAGCCCGGGAAGGCGACGTCACCGAAGGCGAAGGCGCCGCCGTCCGCGCCCAGGAGCAGGTAGCCATCACCGGCAGCTGACACGGCCACGTCGACGATCGGTGCCACGAGCGCGACGTCACCGAGCGCGCCGTGGAATCCGGCCGAGCCGAAGGCGAACACGCCACCGTCGGACGCCACCATCCAGTAGCCGCGGCCATCGGGGGCTGCGGCGGCAGCGACGATCGGCGCGTTCAGGGCCACACCACCCATCGAGCCGACGAACGGTGCATCACCGAAGGCGAACACCCCGCCGTCGGCGGCGAAGAGCCAGTAGCCGCCGTCGGGCGCGGCCTCGATCGCGACGACGGGTGCCACCAGCTCGACCGCTCCCATCGATCCCTGGAACGGTGCGCCGTCCAGGGCGAAGACGCGCCCGTCGCCGGCGGCCAACCACGTCCCACCGTCGGGGGCCACGGCAGCGGCCACGACGGGGGCGACCAGGTCGGCAGGTGCGGTGACGACCGGCGGAGCGAGCTCGTCGCCACGCGTCGCCGAGGACGGTGGAGCCACGAGCAGGAGCGCGGCGAGCGCGATCGTCCACGCGACCGCCACGACACGCCTCGACCAGCTCCCCACACCGACCTCCCGCACCGGCACCGTAGGCCGAGCGAGTCGTCGAGAGCGGGCATCACTCCTCGGCGGGGTCCCCCAGCGAGTCGGGCACGATGACCGCGGGACACGGCGAGTGGTGGGCGACCGTGGTGCTCACCGAGCCGAGATGGAGGCCGGTGAAGCCACCGCTGCCACGCCGCCCGACCACGAGGAGGTCGGCGCCGTCAGCGTGGTGGCAGAGCGCGCGGCCCGGGTGACCCTGCAAGACGATGGGCTGGAGCTCGACGTCCGGGGGGCCAAAGCGGCTCTCGTGCACCGAGATCGAGGCCTCCAAACCCGCTCGGGTGTACTGCTCGAACTCGACCGGGTCCGGGATGCCCGGCGCCATGTCCGATCCGAATCCGACCACGGGCCGCCAGACGGCCACGGCCTCGATCTGATCGTCGGGGCCGGCCTCCTCCACCGCCCATCGCAGGGCCAGGAGCGATGACTCCGACCCGTCCACGCCGACCACGATCCGCGCCATGCCGGCATGCTCCCGCAGCAACGACGTCACGGCAACGGTCGCATCGACCGTTGCGGACGGGGCGTTGGTCCCGATCCGTCCGGTCGACGTCGCGCTGGTCGCGCTACCGTCGTCGCTGCCGTGACGCCCCGCCCCGAGATCCGGTTCGCGACCGCTCGCGGTGCCCGCATTGCCTACCAGGAGTGGGGTGAGGGCCCGCCCATCGTCGCCATCCCTCCGACGGCGCAGAACATCGATGTCGCCTGGGAGTGGCCGGAGCTCGCTGAGATGTTCGAGTGGTTCGGCGAGTTCTCGCACTACCTCCACTTCGACAAACGGGGCACCGGCAGCTCCGATCGGTCGGTGTTGGTCCCGGACGTCGACTCCCGCGTCGACGATCTCCGAGCGGTGATGGACGCCGCCGAGATCGAGCACGCGCACCTCTTCGTCCAGTCCGAGGGCGGGCCGACGGCGTTGCTGTTCGCCGCGGCCTACCCGTCGCGGGTCGACAGCGTCATCCTCCTCGGTTCCGGGGCCCGGATCGGCACCCAGGAGCTCTCACCCGAGGAGATGGCCGGCGTCGAGGCCCGCCGCCGTGAGTTCTGCGAGCGATGGGGCACCCTCGACTCGTTCGCGCTCGACATCTTCGCCCCGTCGAAGAGGTCCGACGCCGAGTTCTGCGCCTGGTGGCCCCGATACGAGCGCATGTCCGCCGGCGCCGACTCCTTGCTCGACCTGTTCACCCAGATGGACCTGCTCGATGCGCGCGACGTGCTCCCCGATCTCGATGTCCCGCTACTCGTCATGCACCGCCGCAACGATGGGGCCATGCCCTTCCGACTCGCCGAGGAGGTCGTCGAGCTCGCCCGCGACGCACGGCTCGTCGAGATCAGCGGCGACGACCACTTCGCCTTCGTCGGCGACGTCCGCGAGTGGATGGACGAGATCGAGCGTTGGGTCACCGGCACCGTGGCCGATCGCTCGCGAGCAGCTGCGCAACCGTCGGCAGGCACCGTCCGCGTGACGACGCTCGGACGCTTCGCGGTCGACGTCGACGGCGTCGAGGTCGAGACCTCGGCGTGGGGCTCGCGGCTCGCCCGCACGTTGCTCAAGCGGCTGGCGGTGGCCCGCGGCTGGCCGGTGACCAGGGACGAGCTGTTCTCGTTGCTCTGGCCCGACGAGGCCGACCGCAGCAAGCTCGGTGCACGGCTCTCGGTGCAGCTGTCCGGGGTCCGACGCGTCCTCGGTGGCGGCGTCATCGCCGACCGCCAGACCGTCGCCCTGGATCTCGGCCACGTCGGCCTCGACCTCGTCGCCTTCTTCGACGCCGCCGACGACGCTGCGGTGATCGACGCCCACGCCGGACCGCTGCTCCCCGAGGAGCAGTACGAGGACTGGGTCGCGCCCTTCCGCGACGAGGTACGGGCGCGGTTCACGCTCGCCGCTCGGCGCGAGCTCGACCGCGCGATCGGCGACGACGAGCGCATGATCGACCTCGCCCGCCGCCTCGTCGACGTCGATCGCTGGGACGAAGGGGCGCACCGGACGCTCGTCGAGACGCTGGACCGCGTGGGAGACCGCGCCGGCGCCGACCGGGCTCGTGCGGTCGCGCTCGAGGCGTTCGCCGAGATCGGCGTCGCTCCCGACCCGCCGATCTGAACCTGAAGGTTGTCGTAAGGGCGGGGTCGCACGATGCGCTCATGACCGACAGCACCGGCCTCTTCGACACCCTCCCCGACGCCTCGGCGCCGTACGTCCTCGGTCCCGGCGAGGGCGACCATCGGCACTTCTTCGACCACCTCGCCACGCGGAAGCTGTCCGCCGGCCCGTCGAGCTCGATGACGGCGACCGTGTTCACGGCGCCCTGCGGCTTCGGCCCGCCGCTCCACGTGCACCACGACGAGGACGAGCTCATGGTGATCCTCGACGGCGAGCTCGTCGCCCGGTCCGACGACTCCCAGGAGATCGCCGGCGCCGGCGCGATCGTCCACCTCCCCCACGGCGTGCCCCACTCGTTCCAGGTGCTGTCGCCCTCGGCCACCTTCGTGGTCGTGTCGGGCAGCAACACCGCCGAACCGGTCTTCGATCGCTTCGTCGCCACACTCGGCGCACAGCTGAGCGAGCCGGTGCTGCCCGAGCCCGTCGGCGTCGACCCCGGGCTGGTCGCCGAGGTGTCGGCGAGCCACGGCATGGAACTGCTGGGCCCGCCGCCGGCGCCACTGGACTGAGGTCACGCCTCGCCGATCGGCGTCCTCGCCACCGATCGCCCGCTTCGGAGCGACAGCACAGCGACGGCACCGCACCAGCGACGCCGGTGTCGCTCCGAGGCGGGCACTCTCCGCACCTGCACCCTTCCCAGCCGCACCCGGCGGGGCCGTACCGTGGGCGAGTGCTTCGGCGGAGCTTCCGGTGAGACCGGCCGGCGGACCAGGCGTTTCGCTCATGGCTGGACCGAGAGGTGCCGATGGTCCGGCCATGGCCTCCACCGAGCTGGAGGCCGAGCCGGCGACGTTCAGCGCATGGTGGACAGCTGAGGTGGGCAGGGTTCCGACGCTGCCCTTCGATGGCCCGGCCGTCCCGAGAGACCTCGAGCGGGATGACCTGACCGGCGCCGTGATCGTGCTGCGCGCCCACGGATCCAAGGGCGAGACCATCGCCGGCTCGGCGAGCGTCGCCCACGACGAGGGCCACCGGTTGATCATCGCCGGCGCCAGCATGCCCGTCTCCGTCGGGGCGCCGGTCGCCGTCGTCCGACTCGCAGCGAAGAGCTCGATCGCCGTGCCCACGACGGTGGTGGCGCAGGTCGGGAACAGCCTCGTCCTCGACGTGCTGCGTCGGGTCTGTCGCGTCGACCAACGCGGCGAGATCCGGCATCGCATCACCAGCCCGTGCACCTTCAGCTCCGGTACGGCGACACTGACGGGCGCCACCATCAACGTGTCACGAGGCGGGGCGATGATCGCCGTCAGCGGCGGAAGCCGCCTGTCGCCAGGCACCACCGGCCTGCTCGCGGTGAACGGCGGCCGACCGAACCTCGCGACGGTGCTCCACACGACATCGCACGGTGACGGCTGGCTCCTCCGCCTGTCCTTCGCCTCGCCCAGCTGAGCGCGATCGCGACGGCCGATCCCGCGTCCAGCCGGCCCGAGCGGCCCTCCGTGCTGGTCGAACCGGGCGCCGAGCTCCGTTCTGGCGGCAGCACGGCGCGACCGACGAAGGTGAGAGCGGGGTGATCGCAGCGGTCACCAGCAACAGAAGGGGCCCAGCGATGTTCGACTACTCCGGCAAGAAGGTCGTCCTCACCGGTGGGGCGTCTGGCGTGGGTGAGGCGGCCGTGCGGATGATCGCCGACCTCGGCTGCACCGACCTCACCGTGCTCGACGTCAAGGAGCCCACCGGCCCGGCGACCCGGTTCCTCCCGACCGACATGTCCGACCCGGCCTCGATCGATGCCGCCGTCGCCGAGATCGGCGACGGCGTCGATGTCCTGTTCAACAACGCGGGGATCGCCGGTGTCCACGAGCCCGACCTGGTCATCCGGGTCAACGCGCTCGGTCCTCCCCGGCTGACGCACGGGCTGCTCGGCGGCATGCGCCCGGGCGCGGCCGTCGTGACCACCGCTTCGATCGCCGGGCAGCGGTGGCCCGAGCACCTGCCCGCACTCCTCGAGTTCCTGGCCATCGCCGACTGGGAGGCGGCCCGGGCGTGGGTCGCCGAGCACGAGGACCTGACCGCGGCGCAGCCGTACGAGTTCTCGAAGGAGGCGGCGCAGGTCTGGACGATGCTCGCGTCGCGGTCGCTGTTCAACGACCATGGCGTGCGGATCAACTCGGTGTGCCCGGGCCCGATCGACACCCCGCTGATCGGCGACTTCATCCAGCACATGACCGAACAGGTGATCCAGTGGGCGGTGGACGAGGTCGGTGGCGAGATGCTCACCGCCGACGACGTCGCCAGGACCCTGGTGATGCTGGGCTCCGACGCCTCGGTCGGGATGAACGGCCACAACCTGGTCGTCGACAAGGGCCTCACTGGCGCGGTCGTCACGGGACAGGCAGACATGTCCGCCCTCGGCTGACGGGGCCTGGCGGCCAGCCGACGCGACCGGGGAACGGGAAAGGCCCCGAAGGGGTGGTGGACAGCGACCACCGGCCCTCGGGGCCCTTCCTGCTCCCTCTCGCATTCGGTGCCGGTGACGATCCCCCGACCGTCCTCCGGCTGCGAGCAGCGCACACTCGGAACCGAACGGACCGTGCCGATCGTTCCCGAGACCTTCAGTTGTTCTTCACCCGCAGTCTCGCAGACTTGGCCGCCGAACCCCCGGCGAACGAGCCGCACCGGCTCGCCCGGGCGGCGGCCTACCTCAGCTGCAGCCGCTCCTGGTACCGCGGTCGGCGCACACCAGGTTCGTCGGGTGTGCACCGACCGCTGAGCACCTCACGTCAGCTGCAGCCGCTGGTGGTACCGCAGTCGGCGCACACCATGCAGCTGCCGGCCCGCTGCATGTTGGCCGAGCCGCACGCCTGGCAGATCTCGCCGAGCGTACGGGCCGACGCCGTGTAGCCCGGGTTGAAGTTGGACGGCGGCGACGGACGCTCGCTGACCTCGGGGGCCGAGGTGGTCTCCACCGTCGCCTCCTCGATGCCGGGCAGCGTCGGCTGCATCCGCTCCTCGGTCGAGAGCACACCGATCTCGACCCGCTCCTCGTGGGGCAGGTACACCAGCGCCAGGCGGCGGAAGATGTAGTCGATGAGCGACGATGCGATCCGGAGATCGGGATCGTCGGTGATGCCCGCCGGCTCGAAGCGCATGTTCGTGTACTGCTCGACGTAGACCCGCAGCGGCACGCCGTACTGCAGGCCGTGGCTCACCGAGATGGCGAACGCGTCCATGATGCCGGCGAGGGTCGAGCCCTGCTTGGCCACCTTCAGGAAGATCTCGCCGGGACGGCCGTCCTCGTACTCGCCGACGGTCACGTAGCCGTGGCAGTCGGCGACCCGGAAGCTGAAGGTCTTGGAATTGCGGACCTTGGGCAGCTTCTTGCGGACCGGCTCGCTGCGCACCTGGGCGATGGCGGCGTCGACGGCCTCGGCGATGGCGGCCTCGGTGTCGGCCGGGGTGACCGCCGGAACGTCGGCGGCGTCGTCATCGTCCTTCTTCGACGACAGCGGCTGGGCCACCTTGCAGTTGTCCCGATAGATGGCCACGGCCTTGAGGCCGAGCTTCCACGCCTGCATGTGCAGGTCCTCGACCTCCTCGACCGTCGCCTCCTCCGGCATGTTGACCGTCTTGGAGATGGCGCCGGAGATGAACGGCTGCACCGCACCCATCATCTTCACGTGGCCGAGGTGGTGGATGACGTTGTCGCCCATCGCGCAGGCGAACACGGCGTAGTGGTCGCTGTCGACGTGGGGCGCACCGAGGATCGAGTTCTTCTCGTCGATGTGGGTGACGATGTCGACGGTCTGATCCGGCGTGTAGCCGAGCTTCTCGAGGGCCCGCGGCACGGTCTGGTTGACGATCGACATCGTGCCGCCACCGACCAACTTCTTGTACTTGATGAGACCGAGGTCGGGCTCGATGCCGGTGGTGTCGCAGTCCATCATCAGACCGATGGTGCCGGTCGGGGCGAGCACCGAGGCCTGCGAGTTGCGGACGCCGTGGCGCTCCCCCTCGTCGACCGCCTCGTCCCACGCCCGCTGGGCGGCGCTCAGCAGCTCGACGGGAGCGAGCTCCTCGTCGATGTCGGCCGCGGCCTCACGGTGCTGACGCAGCACCCGCTGCATGTGCTCGGCGTTCTCGGCGTATCCCGCGAACGGACCCATGCGCGCCGCGGTTCGGGCCGACGTCGCGTAGGCGTGCCCGGTCATGAGCGAGGTGATCGACGCGGCGAGCGCTCGGCCCTCGTCGGAGTCGTAGGGCAGGCCCAGGGCCATCAGTAGGGCGCCGAGGTTGGCGTAGCCGAGGCCGAGCTGCCGGAAGCGGCGCGAGGTCTCACCGATCGACTCGGTCGGGTAGTCGGCGTTGCCGACCAGGATCTCCTGGGCGGTGAAGACGAGTTCGACGGTGTGCCGGAAGCCCTCGACGTCGAAGTCGCCGTCGTCGTCGAGGTAGGGCAGCAGGTTGATCGAGGCCAGGTTGCACGCCGAGTTGTCGAGGTGCATGTACTCCGAGCACGGGTTCGAGCCGTTGATCCGGCCGGTGTTGGCTGCGGTGTGCCAGTGGTTGATCGTGGTGTCGAACTGCATGCCCGGGTCGGCGCACTCCCACGCGGCCTGGGAGATCTGCCGGAACAGGTCACGGGCACGCATGGTCTTCATGACCTCGCCGGAGGTGACGGCCCGGAGGTGCCAGTCGGCGTCGTCCTCGACGGCCTGCATGAACTCGTCGGTCACGCGGACCGAGTTATTGGCGTTCTGGTACTGGATCGAGATCGCGTCACGGCCGTCGAGATCCATGTCGAAGCCGGCGTCGCGCAGGGCGCGGGCCTTGCGCTCCTCGACGCTCTTGCACCAGATGAAGTCCTCGACGTCGGGGTGGTCGACGTTGAGGATGACCATCTTCGCCGCACGGCGGGTCTTCCCACCCGACTTGATGGTGCCGGCCGAGGCGTCGGCGCCCCGCATGAAGCTGACCGGACCCGAGGCGGTACCGCCGCCCTTCAGCTTCTCGACCGAGGAGCGGATGCGGGACAGGTTGATGCCCGACCCCGAACCGCCCTTGAAGATCGTGCCCTCCTCGACGTACCAGTTGAGGATCGAGTCCATCTCGTCATCGACGGAGAGGATGAAGCAGGCCGACGCCTGCTGCGGGACGTCGGGGACGCCGATGTTGAACCAGACCGGCGAGTTGAAGGCGGCCCGCTGGTTGACGAGCACGTGCTTGAGCTCGGCCGAGAAGGCCTCGACCTCGACGTCGTCGGCGAAGTAGCCGTCGGCCCGACCCCACTCGGCGATCGTGTCGACGACCCGGTCGATCACCTGGCGCAGCGACGACTCGCGGGCTGCGGTGCCCGGCGTGCCACGGAAGTACTTCTGGGCGACGATGTTGGTGGAGTTGAGCGACCACGACCGGGGGAACTCCACACCCAGCTGCTCGAAGGCGACGCTGCCGTCCTTCCAGTTGGAGATGCGGGCGTCACGACGCTCCCATTCGACCTCGTCGTACGGGTCGATGCCGGGTGTCGTGAAGTGACGACGGATACCGATCGTCGCCTGTTCCGGTGCGAGCGCCATGATCCCCTCGTCTCCCTTTCGTTTGGGCGATTCGTGCCAGGAGAGCCGTCAACGAGGGCGAGCTTCGCCGCCCTCGTTGTTTCGAACTTCCCCGCTCGGAACCACCAGATGTTGTGGTCCCGGGGGGCGGGAACCACGAATGACAGGAACGTAATTACACCAGTGTCGGGTGGATTGCGCAAGAGGTAATCGCGCCACCACTCAACGTGCTCGTCCGGGCACGCCGGTCGGTGATCGATCACCCGATCTCGGCACCTCCCACCGTACGGATCGAACGTGTGGCGAACGAGAGGACCGCCTGGGGATCTGATCCCACGTCACCGTGGACACACCGGGGAGCACCTGTGGACAACCCTGCGGACCCTGTGGAAGCTTCCCTCCGAGCGGTGAGACATCGGTCATCTCCGCAGGTCAGCGGGGACGGAGTGGTCCACAACGCTGTGGATGACCGGGGGACGACGGGCCGAAATCACGCCCTGCGTGACGCGAGTGTCCCCCACCGCGCGAAGCGATGATCAGACGGACGACAACTTCGGAGCGCGGTCAAGCCGTCACAGCACTGACGGCCACGGCGACCCCGGACAGCGCGGTCGTCCCGGAGACGGGGTCGGCCTCGCGATCGTCGGTCAGCGCGTTGGCGTTCACCCCGGGCCGGTTCGCGGCGACCGACAAGCGGCTCCCCGGGGCGTCGTGACCCCAGCCGTGGGGCAGGCTGACCACACCGGGACGGATCGCGTCCGTCACCTCCACCGGCGCCTCGACACAGCCGACCCGGGATCGCACGGCGGCGACGTCGCCGTCGCCGACGCCGATGTCCTCCGCATCGGACGGGTGGATCCACAGCGTGCACCGCTCCTTGCCCTTCACGAGCACCTCGACGTTGTGCATCCAGGAGTTGTTCGAACGGAGGTGGCGACGTCCGATCAGGACGAGGCCGCCGTCGTCGGCAGCAGGGCCGGTGAGGGTCGCCTCGAGGCGGGGCAGGTCGGCGAGCAGCTCGGGCGGCGCTGCCTCGATCCGACCGCTCGGCGTCCGGAGGAGCGCGGGCAGGCGGTTCGGCTGCAGGGGTCCGAGGTCGACGCCGTGTGGATGGTCGAGCAGCTTCGCCAGCGACAACCCGTCCGGGTCGGTGCCATAGCCATCGCCGAACGGACCGGTCCGTAGCAGGTGGTCGAGCACCTTCTCGGGGCCACGCCGGTCGGCGAGCTCGCCGAGCAGCTCCTCCGGGTCGCGACCGTGGGCCGGGCCGTACTCGTCGGCCACGGCCGACCGGACCATGCCCTCGACCATCCCATCGACGTCGTCGTCGAGGGTCTCCAGATCGACGTCGCGGCCCGCGAGCACGCGGGCCAGGCCGAGCAGCACCTCCCACTCGTCGAGCGCGCCGTCGTCGAGGGGCAGCACCGGAGGCGAGTAGTTCGCGACGTTGCGGACCGCGAAGTTGTACAGCAGTAGGTCGTAGTGGGACTTCTGCAGCGCCGACGGCGACGGGAGGATCACATCGGCGTGCCGGGTCGTCTCGTTGACGTAGATGTCGACGGCGACGAGGAGGTCGAGCGAACCGAACGCGACGTCCAGGCGCTCGCTGTTCGGCAGCGACCGGACCGGGTTGCCGCCGACGCAGACCATCGCCCGGATCTGGCCCGGTCCCTCCGTCTCGATCTCTTCGGCGAGGGCGTTCACCGGGAGCTCCCCCATCGCCTCCGGCAGACCGGAGACCCGGGATCCCCACCGACCGATGCGCATCCCCCGGCCTCGGCCCGGCTCGCCACGGGTCGACGGCTGGCCGACGGCGCCGGTCGGGAACAGGGCACCACCCTCGACATCGAGGTTGCCGGTGATCAGGTTGATGACGTCGATCAACCAGCTGGTGGTCGTGCCGAACTCCTGGACGCAGGTCCCGATGCGTCCGTAGACGGCCGCGGTGGGCGACGAGGCCAGTGCCCGAGCCAGCGCCCGGATCTCCTCGGCATCGACGCCGCAGAGGGGGGCGACGCGCTCCGGAGTGAACGGAGCGACGCCGGCGAGCACGTCATCGAGGCCGTTGACGTGATCGGCGACGTGGCCGAGATCGACGAGGCCCTCGGAGACCAGCACCTGCGCGACCGAAGCGAGCAGCTGCGCGTCGGTCGCCGGCCGGATCGCCAGGTGCTGGTCGGCCATCGCCGCCGTCGCCGTCTCGACCGGATCGATCACGAACAGGCGCCCGCCCCGCTCGCGCAGCCGCTCGAGCCGCCCCGGGAAGTCGGGGGCCGTGCAGATCGAGCCGTTCGAGGCCAGCGGGTTGGCCCCCATGAGCACGAGGAGATCGGTGCGGTCGAGGTCGGGCACCGGCACCGTGACCGACCCGAACATCAGCCCCGACGAGACCTCCTTCGGACGCTGGTCCACCGACCCGGCGGAGAAGCGCTTCTTCGTGCCGGCGGCCGACACCACGTTGCGGAGGAAGACCATCGAGCCGAGGTTGTGGGCGTTCGGGTTGCCGATGTAGATGCCGAGGCTCTCCCGACCGTGCTCGTCGAGGATCGGTGCGAGCCGATCAGCGATCTCGGCGAAGGCCTCCTCCCAGGTCACCTCGACCAGCTCGCCGCCCCGGCGGACCAGCGGCCGGCGGACCCGATCGCCGTCCTCGTGGAGCTGCCGCAGGGTGGAGCCCTTCGGACAGATGTAGCCCCGACTGAAGACGTCGTCGCGGTCACCACGGATGCGCACGACGTCGTCGCCCACGAGCTCGATCTGCAACCCACAGGTGGCCTCGCACAGCGGGCACGTGCGGACGGCGCTTCGGCGTTCGGTCATGGCGACCCCCTCGATCGGGGTCAGCTTGCCGCCGATCGGGGCGGCGAGGCCAACGGTGCCCGACGAGCCCGTCGAGCCCGGGGCCTCAACGGCAGGTGGGCCGCTGCCGATGTGAGCGGCGATGGCGAGACCTCGGCCGCGCCCGGCCAACGGCGTGCTCCCACCGAGCGTTGCCTCCCGGCACCGCTCGCCCGCCGACGAGTCGCGGGCGGCGCGCGCCATGGTGCAGAGCGTCGCGTTGGCCGCGCTCATCAGCAGCGTCGTGTACCTGACCTGGCGTCTCCTCTTCACGCTCGGCCCGCTGTGGCTGGGCATCCCCCTGCTGCTGCTCGAGGTGCACGCGCTGCTGAGCCTCGCCCTGTTCACGTTCTCGCTCTGGGATCTCCGATCCTGGACCGGCAACGCCGGCCGCCAACCGATCCCGAACGACCTCCGGGTCGCCGTCCTGATCACCACCTACGACGAACCCGAGGAGGTGCTGCTCCCGACGATCGCCGGCGCCATCGCCCTCCCGGAGATCCATCGGACGTTGGTCCTCGACGACGGCAACCGTGGGTGGGTGAGCGACCTGTGTCAGCGGCTCGGCGCCCAGCACGTCACGCGGCCGGACAACACCGACGCCAAGGCCGGCAACCTGAATCACGCCATCGCCATGCTCCGGGACTCCGTCGACGTGGTCGCCGTGCTCGACGCCGACCACGTGCCGACCGAGCGCTTCCTGACCGAGACGCTGCCCTACTTCGCCGACCCCGACGTCGCGCTGGTCCAGACGCCGCAGGAGTTCTACAACGTCGAGTCGTTCGAGCACGCGACCAGCAGGAGCCTCCTCTGGCCGTCGCAACGAGGGGCGCGACACCACGAGCAGTCCGTGTTCTACCGGGCCATCCAGTCGGGCAAGAACCGGTGGAACGCCGCGTTCTGGTGCGGGACGAACGCCGTCCTCCGACTCGACGCCGTGCGCTCGGTCGGCGGCGTCGCCGTCGGCAGCATCACCGAGGACATCCACACGACGCTGCGCATGCACAAGCGGGGCTGGACGTCGATCTACCACGCCGAGCCGCTGGCCCACGGCCTCGCCGCCCGCACCGCCGACGAGTACCAGCTCCAGCGGTTCCGCTGGGGATCGGGGGCGATGCAGGTCATCCGGCAGGAGCGCCCGTTCACATCCCGAGAGCTCTCGCTCGGCCAGCGGCTGTCCTACGCCGGGTCGCTGCTCGGATGGTTCGACGCGTGGCGGACCTTCGGCTTCCTCTGTTGGCCGCTGCTCTCGCTGTGGACCGGGCAGTTCCCGATCGCCGGCGACGTCGTGACCTTCGCCGTGCTCTACGCGTCGACGATGGTGCTCCAACGACTCGCCGGCTCGGCCCTCGGTCGGGGCATGGCCCCCCAGGGGTTCGCCATGGTGTTCGACATCGTGCGGATGCCGATCAACCTCCGGGCGACGGCGACGATCGTCGGGAGGGGAGCCCAGCGCTTCGAGGTGACGCCCAAGGGACAGGCGGACCGAGAGCGGGCCAGCGTCCCTCGGCTCATCGTCGGCCTCATCGCGCTCACCACGCTCACGCTCGTCTGGTTCGCAGCCACGCTCGCCGGTCTGACCTGGCTCGAGTACACGAACACGACGGCGATCTGGATCACCGCGGGCTTCTCGGCGTTCAACCTGGTGCTCCTCCTGCTCGGAGCACGACGGATCCGCTCCGCCCAGTTCGCCGGGAGCAGACGGCGAGGAGAGCGGTTCAGCCTGCCGGTCGCGGCCCGCCTCGACGGACGAGCGGTTCGACTGGCCGACATCTCGCTCACGGGCGTCGCGGTGCAGGCCCGCGCCGAGCAACCCGAGGTCCACGGCCACCTCGAGCTCGCGTTCGGGCAGGAGCGGCTCTCGCTCCCGGTCGTCGAACGGGTCCGCCGGCCGGTCAGCCCACCGGGGACGATCCATCTCGGCCTGGAGCTGGACCGGCCGGACCCGAAGGTCCTCGCGGTGCTCAGCGAGCGCCTGTTCCAGCGGGGCACGCCGATGGCGCAGGAGCCGGCCATCACCGAAGAGCGGGCAACGCCCCGGCGCGGCGCGGCGGAGCTGCGCTCCCCCGTGCTCTGAACCGGCCGAGCCGAGCTGGCGTCAGGCCTCCTCGTTCCACTCCTCGGTGTCGCCACGGGCTCGGTCGATCGCCGCCCACCACCCGTCGATGGCGGCCCGCCCGGCATCGGTCAGCGACGCCGTGGTCTGGGGCTTGCGACCGACGAACGACTTCTTGACCGAGACGAGTCCGCCGTCCTCGAGCTTGGTGAGGTGGCTGCCGAGGTTGCCCTGCGTGAGGCCGGTGATGCGACGGAGGTAGGTGAAGTCGGCACTGCGGCAGGCGGAGAGCGCGGTGAGGATGGCGAGCCGGGCGGGCGCGTGGACGAGCGGATCGACGTCCTTCAGGCGCTCGAACGGGGTGGTCACTCGGCCGGGACCTCGGGGAGCAGGCGCTGGAGGGCCCGGTGGGTCAGCACGCCCCCGAGGAGCATCACGGCGCCGACCACGGCCGACGCCAGGTTCGCCGAGCGATCGGCACCCCACCACGCCGGAGCGATGGCGACGGCGGCGACGACGACGGCCACGGCGATCATCCGCCAGTGGCCGAGCTTGGTCGGCTCCAAGAAGAAGACGCCGACCGCGACCGGCAGGAGCGCGAGGGAGATCGGCGGTTCGACGGCCTGGTCGATGGCGATCCCGGCGACCATCGCAGCGACCACCCCGAGGCCGATGACCAGGCCCCGTGCGTCGGGTGCCTTCACCACGCGACCGAGCGTGCGTCGGTAGTACCGGTGCACCACGACGAAGCTGGCGAGGGCTGCGGCGATGCCGACACCGAAGGCGATGTCGGTGACCCGCGAGCGGTCGATCGCCAGTCCCAGGCCGTTGATCAGCAGGAAGAGTCCGGTCGGGACGAGATAGAGGCCGCGGTGGTCGTCGATGCGTCGAGTCGTGTCGCGGAGCTGGCGGAGATGGTCGAGCTCACGTTGTTCCATGCAAAGTAGTCTGCGATGCAGACCAGTCTGAGTCAAGCGTTTGTTGTCCGATGGCGCGGCGTGCGGCCACTACCTTGCGGCGCCGTGGAACGACTCGTGCCCGACCCGACGCCGCTCGACGATGACGCCGAGCTCGATGCAGCGCTCCGCGACCTGGAGCGCCGACGCCCGGACCGAGCCTGGGTGCTGGCCAACATGGTCTCGTCGCTCGACGGCGCCATCGCCGTGGACGGGGTGTCGGGCAGCCTCGGCGGCGACGGCGACTTCCGGCTGTTCCTCGCGATTCGGGCCCAGGCCGACGTCGTGCTCGTCGGCGCCGGCACCTTCCGCGCCGAGGAGTACAGCCCGCCGGCCGGCGACGAGGCGACCCGTGCCCGTCGCCGCGCCAACGGTGCCACCGACGTCCTCCGTTTGGCGATCGTGAGCCGCAGCCTCGACCTCGACCTCGATCGATCGGCGTTCCGGTCGTCGGTGTCCCGCCCGCTCGTGGTGACCGTGACCGACGCCGACCCCCACCGTCGGGACGCGGTCGCCGAGGTGGCCGACATCGTGGAGGCCGGCACCGGAGACGTCGACCTCGGTGCCGCTGTCACGCAGCTGCACGAGCGGGGAGCCGGCGTGGTGCTCGCCGAGGGCGGCGCCCGCCTCAACGGCCAGCTGGTCGATGCCGACCTGATCGACGAGCTCTTCCTCACCGTGTCGCCGAACCTCGTCGGCGGCGACGGACCGCGCATCACCCGGTCGTCGGCGACCCCGACGCTGCATCCCTTCGAGCGGGTCCACCTGCTGGCGGACGACGACGAGCTCTACCTGCGATACCGCCGCTCGCGCTGAGCTCGACACCGGCCATCAGGCGCAGAACGAGTCGACCGCCGCTCCGGTTCAGGCGCCGTTGCCGCTGAGGCGGGAGGCCTCGCGGGCGAAGGCCTCGGCGTCGTCGAAGGACTGGTGGACCGAGGCGAAGCGGAGGTAGGCGACCTCGTCGAGCAGCTCGAGGCGGTCGAGGACGTACCGGCCGATCTGGTCGGAGCTGAGCTCTGCGCCGTGGGAACGCACCGTGGCGTCGACGTCCTGCACGACCGCCTGCACCAGGGCGGCGTCGACCGGACGGTTCTTCACGGCGAGGCGCACGCCCCGCTCGACCTTGTCGACGTCATAGCGCTCCCGATCGCCCGACCGCTTGATCACGCAGACCTCGGCAGGCTCGAAGCGCTCGTAGGTGGTGAATCGGGCACCGCACGACGGGCACATCCTGCGGCGGCGCACGGCTGCGCCGCCGTCGGCGGGACGGGAGTCGACGACCCTCGTGTCGTCGTGGTTGCAGGTCGGGCACTGCACGCCCGGCAACCTATCCGAGCTGCCGCTTCCTCGCGGCGTCAGCACGCGACCACCCGGCGCGCGCCTCAGTCGACGGCGATCTCGATGACCTCACCGACCCGGAGCGGCGAACCGGCACGATCGGCGAGCACGTCGGCCACGATCGGTCCGATGTCACCCTCGGGGTAGCTCTCCCGCACCAAGCTCCAGACCGTGTCGCCCGGCTCGACGACCTGGACCGCAGGTCCGGTCGCCACCGGCTCGGTCGGCCAGACGCGTCCCGACACCGTCGACACCAACGCCACGAGGGCAGCGACCGCGACCGCCACCGCCACCACCCGGCGGAGCGTCTCACGATCGACGATCGGCCCGACCGCAGCGCCCCGGACGAGCTGGAGCGGTTGGTCCGCCGCCTCGTCGTCGCACCAACCGTGCGGGCTCAGCGCCTCGCCCGGCGTGGTGATCATCGCTGCGGTCATCGTGCCTCCTCGGGCCGGGCGGGCCGGTCCGTCCGCTCCCGCCGTCATCCGTTCGGTGTTGGAGAGGAACTCCATGCCGAACACGCTGACGAGGGGGTGTGTCACGTTCGTCCTGATCGATCGAACGCCCGTTCGTCGCCAGCAGAGCACGAACGAGCGTTCGACGTCAAGGGCCAAGAGAACGGATGTTCGTGGAGCGCCGGACCCGCGACCGAACAATCGTTCCCGAACGCGTGATCGGGTGCTACGGTGACGTCAAACAGGTGTTCGCCCCGTCCGGGGCCGAGACCGAGGAGGCAACCGTGACCACGATCGACGCCGGCTCCGACGGGCCCCAGGCCCCGACCGAGCGCCCGTTGTCCGATCGCCAGCGGGCCATCCTCTCGGTCATCGAGCAGCACCTGACCGAGCGGGGGTATCCCCCGTCGGTGCGCGAGATCGGTGAAGCGGTCGGGCTGACCTCGCCCTCCACGGTCCACACCCACCTGGCAACGCTGCAGCGCCTCGGCTACCTCCGCCGCGACCCCACGAAGCCCCGGGCCATCGAGGTCCGCTACGACGCCGCGTCCGGCGCCACCGCGGAGCGGGCGGCCGCCCGGCACGTGCCCCTCGTCGGCAACGTGGCCGCCGGCACCGACGTGCTCGCGCACGAGCAGGTCGAGGAGCTGGTGCCGGTGCCGAGCGAGCTCTGTGGCGAGGGTGAGCTGTTCATGCTGCGGGTCCGGGGCACCTCGATGATCGACGCCGGCATCCTCGACGGCGACCTCGTGGTGGTTCGTCGTCAGCCCGACGCCGACGACGGCGAGATCGTGGTGGCCGGGCTGGAGGGGGACGAGGCCACGGTCAAGACGCTGCGCAAGCGGGGACCGGTGATCGTCCTCGAGCCGGCCAACGAAGCGCTGTCACCCATCGAGGTGCCCGCCGACGACGCCGTGATCTTCGGCAAGGTCGTCACCGTCCTCCGCAAGGTCTGATCGCGCCATCCCTCGCCGTCATCGACGGCGGCGGGGGTCGGCGAGCCGGGCGATCAGCACCTCGAGCACGGCTCGGTCCTCCAGGCCCGTCTCGCCACGCAGCTCCCGATCGGCCCGCCCGAGCAGCAGGAGTTGATCCCGGAGGACTCGTCCCCCCAACCGTCGCGACCGGGCGAGCGCCTTCTTGGCCGGGAACGTCGATCCCTTCAGACCGAGGATGGCGGCGGCGGCCTGCTCGTCGGGCGCTCCCGAGCCGTCGAGGCGCAGGGCCTGCTCGACGTGACGATGGAGGATGGCCATCACCTGCAGCGGGTGGAGCCCACCCCCGTCGAGCATGCGGCGCAGCGCCCGCATCGCCGCCTCGACATCGCCGCCGTCGATCGGGTCGGTCAGGTCCCACGGCGGAACGCTGCCCGCTTCGCCCACGTAAGGGGCGACGTCGTCGAGACCGAGCGTCGCGCCGGGGCCGTGGACGCCGACGAGGGTGTCGAGCAGCGGCCCGATCCGGGCAGCATCCTCGCCGAGGTGCTCGACCACGAACGTGCGGGCCGGCCGATCGAGGGTGACCCCGGCTTCCCCGAAGCGATCGTCGAGCCAGCCACGCTTGGCCTTCGCCTGGACCGGCGCGGCGGTGGACGTCGCCGCACCGCCGGCAGAGGTGACCGCCTCCTTCAGCGCCTTGGGGACGCGGCCCTTGCGTTCGAGCACGAGTCGCGAGGTCGGCAGCAGGGACCCGAGCGCCTCGACGAGCAGTCCGAGATCGTCGGCGCCGAAGCGGTCCGCTCCGCGGGCGACGACGACCCGCCGGTCGGCGAGGAAGGGGGGCGTGTTGATGGCGTCGACGACGTCGGCGACCGTGTACTCCTCGTCGCGGAGCTCGTGGAGCACCTCGGCGCGGTCCCGATCGCCCACCGCCGCATCGACCGCGGCCTCGACGCCACGCGACATCAGCACCTCGTCGTCGCCGTGGATCACCACGACCGTGGGGTCGTCAGCCACCGCTCACCTGATCCCGACCGTCGGACACCGACCGAGACGCTAGCGGTGGGGTGAGCGGACGGCGCCGGGCGCGGCGTTCGAGCCCGCGTCGACCGACCGCAGCACCGACGACGGTGGCGGCCCCGACGACGGCGATGAGGGCACCGGCACCGAGCTCGGGCAGGTCGAGCTCGGTCGTCACCCGGGCCACGCCGTCGATCCAGCGAACTCCCAGCCCGGTCGGAACGTGCAGCACGGCGGCGACGCCGTCGGGTGCGAACCCGGCGAGGAGACCGGCGGTCGCTCCCCACACCATCACCGCCCCGGCGACCGGCCCGGCGAGGAGGTTGGCCGGGAGCGAGGCCAGCGGCACCGGGCCGAAGGTGGCGAGCAGCAGCGGAGCGACGCCCAGTTGGGCGGCCACCGTGACGGAGACGGCATCGCGCCACCACCTCGGACCGGGCACGCGTCGACGGAACCACGGGTGCAGCACCGCGATGCCGAGCGTGGCGGCGACCGACAACCGGAACCCGACCGACCACACCAACAGCGGATCCACGAGCAGGAGCACCACCACCGCCGTCGAGAGCACCCGGATCGTCGAGGTGGGTCGCCCGGCCACATCTACCGCGGCGACCAGCCCGGCCATGACCGCCGCTCGACTGACCGACGGCTCGATGCGGGTGAGGATCACGAAGAACGCCAGCAACGCGCCCACGGCGAGTAGACGCGGAGCCGGTGGCAGCCGCCGCAGGAGCGGGCCGGCCAACAGCAACACGAACGCGACGTTCTGCCCGGAGACGGCGAGGAGGTGGCTCAGCCCGGCGGCCCGCCACCGCTCGCGCACCTCGTGGCTCTGCTCGCGATCGTCACCGACCACGAGCCCGAGGAACAACGCCCGCTCGTCGTCCGCGAGAGACGCCGCGCCCTCCCGGAGCCGATCGTGCACCTCGTTGGCGAGCGCGAACGGCGTGGCCGCCCCGAGTGGCCGTGACACACGGTCGGCGACGATGCGACCCGCCACGTGCCGAGGCCGGAACCAGGATCGGTCGCCGGGGCGTGGCGGCGATCGCTCACCGATGATCACGATCCGGTCGCCGAGCCTCGCCTCGGCGAGCACGAACCGCGCTCCGCCGAAGGCGCTCACCTCGTAGCGGCGACCATCGAGGCTGACGTCGACGACGGTCGCCGAACCGAAGGTCCGCGGGTCACGCACCAACGTGGCCGTCGCCTCGACGCGACCGACCTCGATCGGCGCGTCCAGGCCGTCGAGCGAGCGGTGCGCGAGCGCTGACGTCCAGCAGCCGACGGCGAGCGTCAGGAGCAGGAGTCGCCGGTCGAGGAGCGCGGCCACCGCCACGGCGGCGAGCACGAGCCACGGGATCGGTGCGGCGGCCACCGAGCCGACACCGGCCCCGATCGGCACCACCAGCACGCTCATCCGACCACCACGAGGTCGCGGATCGCGTCGAGCTTGGCCGGTCCGATGCCCCGCACCTCCAACAGCTCGTCGACGGTGGCGAAGGGACCATCCCGCTCGCGGTGGGCGATGATCGCCGCTGAGGTCGACGGGCCGATGCCGGGCAGCGACTCGAGCTCGGCCGCTCCGGCGAGGTTGAGGTCGATCGGCCCGCCCGACGCCTGCGAGGAGGCGGTGGCTCCTTCGATGGCGACGACGGGTTCTCCCCGGCGCGGCACGAAGAGCTGCGCTCCGTCGGTGACGGGGGCGGCGAGGTTCACGCGATCGAGGTCGGCGTCGTCGGTGACCCCGCCCGCCGCCTCGAGCAGGTCGGCGACCCGTGCGCCATCGGGGAGCCGGTAGAGGCCGGGTCGCACGACCGCGCCCGCGGCGTGCACGTGCACCTCGACCGGCGGCGGAGCCGGCGTCGCCGCCAACGGAAGCGCGTCCTCGACCCGTTCCGGTGGTTCGGCCGAGGACGAGGGTGCCCACCAGAGCCATCCGACGACGGCGACGGTCACGACGACGCCGACCGTGACCAGCGCGTCGACACGCAGCCACAGCGCCCGACGGGCCCAGGCGCGTTCGATCCATCCGAGCGGGGACGCCGCCTCGACATCGAGCACGAGGGTGCTCCTCGGGCGCGCGACGCGCCCTCAGCCGGGGGAAGCGAGGGCGACCTTATCGGTGCGCTGTGACGTTGCCCCGCGGTCTCGCGCGCGATGCGGCGCGAGACGCCCCACGGTGAGCGAGCACTCCCCTCGGGCCGCGACGAAGGCCGCGGAGTAGCTTCGGCGTGCTGTGAGCCAGCGGCCGACCTTTCGGAGTGCCCTCGGCTGGTCGCTCGTGATGACGGGCGGCCAGCAAGCGATCGGCCTGGTCATCACGTTCACACTGGCCGGGCTGCTCGGCCCGGAGGCGTTCGGCATCGTCGCGATCGGCACCGTGTACGTCGCGTTCGGGCAGCTGCTGACGAACCAGGGCATGCTGCCCGCCGTCGTCCAGCGCGCCGAGCTGCGGCGGGAGCACACCGACGCCGCCTTCTGGATGACGATGGGCGCAGCCGTGGTGGCGACCGCCGCCAGCCTCGCCGCCGCACCGCTGCTCGCCGAGTTGAACGACCTTCCCGAGCTGCGTGACGTGATCTGGGCGCTCTCGCTCACGATCCCGCTGCGGGCGTCGGCGGTCGTGCCCGATGCGTTGCTCCGCCGGGAGCTCGAGTTCCGCAAGCTCGCCGCGCGATCGAACGCCGCCGCACTCGTCGGGGGTGTCGTCGGCCTCGTCCTCGCGATCGGCGGCGCGGGGGTCTGGGCGCTGGTCGCCCAGCAGCTCACCGCCGCCGTCGTCGAGGTCGGACTGCTCTGGGCCATCACTTCCTGGCGACCGCGACGTCGATGGGACCGCGCGGCCGCCGCCGACCTGTGGGTGTACACGAGAGGCGCCCTCGCCGCCGCGATCGGGAGCTTCGTGCACAACCGTGGCGACGTCGTGTTCCTCGGCCTCTTCTTCGGTCCGGTCGTCGTCGGCCTGTACCGCCTCGGGGCCCGCCTGGTGTCGGTCGTCCTCGATGTCTCCGCCCGCGCGATGCAGCAGGCGACGTTGCCCGAGCTCGCCCGCCTCCAGGACCAGCCCGGCCGCCTCTACCGCCGCACGATCGAGCTGGTCCGCGCGACGGCCGTCATGTCGTGGACCACCTTCGGCGCGCTGGCCGCCATCGCCCCGTGGCTGCTCGACGTGCTCGGCGACGAGTGGACCGGCGCCGTCCCGGCGCTGCAGCTGCTCTGCGTCGTCGGCGCGGTCACCGCGTTCGGGATGGCGGTCGCCGCCGTGCTCCAGGCCGTGGGGAGCACGATGGAGTTCGCCAAGGTCACCTGGTTGGCGGCCGCGACCTCGGCGGTCTCGTTCGTCCTGGCCGGGTGGGCCCTGGACGGCCGATCCGTCGGGGCCCAGGTGGCCGGGGTCGCGGCGGTGCGCGCCGCGGTGTTCGCCGGACCGCTGCTCGTGATGAACCTGCTCGTGCTGCGAGCGGCCGCGCACGTCCGCATCGGCACGGCCATCCGGGTCAGCCTCCCGTCCGTGGCCGCCGGCGCGGCCGGCGCGGCGGTGGGTGCGGTCCTGTGGGCAGTCGCTCCCCCGTTGCGGAACTGGCTCCCGGGAGGCGCGATCGCCGCCGTCCTGATCGGTGCGACGGTGCTCGCCGTGCTCGTGCGAGGCGAGCCCGAGGCGGCGCTTCAGCTGCGAAGAACCCGCGATGCCCTGGGTCGACGGATCGAGCGTCCGAGCCAGCAGCGGACGAGCCCCTGAACGAGGTCGGTCGACCGCCCGGCGTGAACCGAACCGGAAGCTCACGTGAGCTCGGACTTACCCTCCGGACCCTGCGACCCACCTTCCTGCTCATCGGCGCCCAACGGTCCGGAACCACCTGGCTGGCGACGCTCCTCGCGCGACACCCCGAGGTGTCGGTGCCCTCGCGCAAGGAACTGCATCACTTCGATCTCGTCGCCAATCGCGATCGAGGCTGGGAGCACTACGCCACCCACTTCGCCGACTGCGTCGGCCGTGCGGTCGGAGAGGCCACACCCAACTACCTCGGCGTGCACGGTCCCGCCGCGTTCCGGGATCGACTCGCAGCGGCCGGCGTCGACGTCGCCGACCACCCGGAGGTGGTGCGGGACCCGAGCGAGGACATCGGCGACCTCCTTCCCGACCTCCGGCTGCTCGTCCTGCTCCGAGACCCGGTCGCTCGGGCGATTTCGTCGTGGCGCCACCAGATCCGCATGGGCGAGCTGTCCCCACGGGCGCCGTTCCGGGCGGTGTGCGGTCGCCACGGCATCGTCACGATGGGCGCCTACCACGCCCACCTCGATCGATGGCGTGAACGGTTCCCGGCGGACCGGTTCCTGGTCGGCATCTTCGAGGAGGACGTGGCGACCGAACCGGACGCCTTCCTGCGGCGCGTCTACGGACACATCGGTGTCGATCCCGACTTCGAGCCGTCGGGCACGGCCGACCGACCGAACGAGCGTGCGAGCGACCTCGAGCTGCACCTCCGGGCGATCCGTCCCGGGCTGCACGACCGCCTGCGCCGCGTGGCGCCGTTCATCCGTCGGATCGACTGGCCGTCCATCGCGCCGACGCAGGACGACCTGGCGATGTTGGCCGACCTCTACCGGCCTGACGTCGCCGAGCTCGAAGGACTGCTCGACCGTCCACTCGACATCTGGACCCGGAGGTGGGAGTGAGGCTCCTCGTCGCCATCGCCGATCACGGGACCGCGGCCCGCCACCACCTGGACCGCCTCCTCGCCGAGTACCGCTCGATGCCGTACGACGTCGATCTCGTCGTGCTGTCGGACGTGCCGAAGGAGCTGGGCGACGACGTGGAGGTGCTCGTCGGTGCACCGGCCGAGGACCCGTGGTCGCTGCCCTTCGCCCACCGTCCGCTCTTCATCGAACGGGCCGACGAGTACGACCTGTTCGTCTACACCGAGAACGACACGCTGATCACGGCCCGCAACATCGAGGCGTACCTCGAGATCACCGACACGCTCCGGCCGGACGAGATCCTGGGCTTCCTCCGCTCGGAGGCCGATGCGGACGGGGAGCTCCACTACCCCATGATCCACGGTGGCTTCCGGTGGCTCCCCGAGACGTTCCGGCGCCGGGGCGACCTCACGTTCGCGGCGATGACCAACGAGCACGCCGCGTCCTACCTGCTCACCCGGGCTCAGCTGCGACGCTGCATCGCCTCGGGCGGGTACGAGATCGACCCCCACGAGGGCCGTCACGACATGCTGTGCGCCGCGGCGACCGACCCGTACACCCGGTGCGGTCTGACTCGGGTGCTGTGCCTGTCTCGCCTCGAGGACTTCACCCTCCCCCACCTGTCCAACCGGTACGCCGGCGTTCGCGGCGTCACCCAGCGCACGCTCGACGACCTCGTCGCTGCCGTCGAGGCGGTGGGCGACGACGGCGCGTGGCAGGGCCCGCTGTTCGACCCGGAGAACGGGCTCCCCACCGGTGCGTGGTGGAAGGACCTCTACGAGCAGCCTCGGACCGAGCTGCTCGACATCGTCCCCGCCGGCGCCGACGTCCTCGCCGTCGGCAGCGGATGGGGAGCGACCGAGGAGGCGCTCGCCGACCGAGGCCACGACGTCACGTCGCTCCCGATCGATCCGGTCCTCGGGCTGCTCGTCGCGGCGCGGGGCGTCGACGTGGTGCGGGCGGGGTTCGACGAAGCGGCACGCCGTCTCGCCCATCGCCGCTTCGACTGCGTCGTGCTCGCCGACCTGCTCCATCTCGTCGACGATCCGCGAGCGGTGATCGAGCGGTTCCGGCCGCTGATCGCACCCGGCGGCTCGCTGGTGATCTCGGTGCCGAACGTGTGGTGGCCCACGCAGCTGCGTCGTCTCCGACGCCGAGGCCCGAGGACCCAGGGCTTCGCCCGGTCGGGTGTGCACGCCACCCACCGCCGAACGGTGTCGCGGTGGCTGTCGTCGAGCCCGCTCGAGGTGGTCGAGACGAGGTCGCTGCCGGGCCGGGGACCGCACCTCGGCCCGCTCGAGGCGATGACCGGCGCCGTGCTGTCGGCCGGGTTCGTGGTCCGGGCCGAGCTGCGCACCGTCGCCGCGCCGGCGGCGGACGCCTCGCTCAGCGCCTCGTGAGCCGAGCCCAGGCCCACCGCCGGAACTGCCCCTGACGGATCCGCAGCCGACGGAACCACCAGGCCGGCGTCACGGCAGCGACGCAGGCGATGCGCTCGCCGAGGGGCGACGGCGACCGCCACACGACCGAGAGCACGTGGAAGAACAGGCGGGTGCGCGGGTGCAGGAAGCGCGGCCCCGATGCGTTCGGATCGAACCAGCGGGCGACCTCGGTGAGGCTCAGATGGCCACCGCGCGACGAGTGATGGTGCACTCGCCGCAGGAAGAGCGGATCCTCGATCTCCCAGAACTCTCCGAGCAGCGCGAGCTCGGCGAGCAGCGACACGTCGGAGCTGACGTAGGGACGGATGAGCCCGGTCGACTGGAGTGCGTCGCGCCGCATGAGCCCGAAGACCGGGTTGCAGAGCCCCCACCGGTTGACGACGTGGAGCAGCCGCTGGATCGGGCGCTGCTCGCGGATGTCCATGAGCTCCTCGTGGACGCGGAGGCGTTCGCCGTCCTCGTCGATCACGACGGCCCGTGGGTAGGCGAGCACGACCGACTCCGGGGCGGCATCGAGGGTGGTGACGCACGCCTCGACGAAGCCGGGCTCGAGGAGGTCGTCGTGGGCGGCCCACTTGAAGTAGCGCCCGCTCGACAGCTCGAAGGTGTCGTTGTAGTTCTTCGCCGCACCCTGGTTGGCGGGTTGGCGGTGGTACCGGACGCGAGCATCGCGGGCGGCGTGTCGACGGCAGATCTCCTCGGTGGCATCGGTCGACGCGTTGTCGCAGATGACCACCTCGAGGTCGGCGTAGGTCTGCCCGAGGATGGATTCGAGCGCCCCGTCGAGGTAGTCGGCGCCGTTGTAGACCGGCAGGCCGATGCTCACCGTGCACGCCACGTGGGGCGCTCCTCTCTCTGCAGGACGCGGCGACCGTAACAGCAGCCCGTCCGTCGACAGGAAGACGCCCAGCAGTCGACCCTGCGTGGCAGATTGCCCACCTGGGGTGTCCGAACAGGGCAGAGCACCACTGGAGGCAGCGAACGACGCGCCGCTGGTGGTACACGAACGAACAACTCGGGAACAACTAGTGTTTGCCCATCACGGAGGGTGGGACATGAGGGCAACGCACACAGCGGCTCCCAGACGGGCGCGGCCGGTGGCCGTCGACCGCACGTCGGTGGCGGACGGGCTCCAACGGGTCGACGTCTTCGGCCTTCGCTTCGTCGACGCGCCGGACGAGGCTCACGTCACGCGCCAGCTGCTCGGCTCGCTCGGCTCCGACGACGGCGCGGAGACGTCGCTGCCCGTCGTGGTCACCCCGAACGTGCACCACCTGGTGTCGCTCGACCGGCAGCCGCCGGGAGCCGAGCACGAGCTGTGCCGCCGAGCGCGCTTCGTTCTTCCCGACGGTCAGCCGGTCGTCCTGGCCGGTCGCCTGTTGGGTCGCGGCATCACCGCTCGCCTCGCCGGCAGCACGCTGTTCGGCCACCTGTGGCCCGAGCTGTGCCGGGAGGCGATCCCGACGTTGCTCATCTCGCCGTCGGAGCTGGTCGCCGAACGACTGCTCGCCGCCCACCCCAAGGCCTGGGCCTACACGCCACCGTTCTTCGACGCCGACGACGACGCGGTGCTCGACCACCTCGTCGACATCTGCCTCCCCCTCGCCCAGGACGGGGCCGCCGAGGTCGTCGTCGTCGGCCTCGGCAACCCGAAGCAGGAGCGCCTCGTCGCCCGTCTGCTCGATCGATGGCCGGAGACCGGCACGCCGCGCCCACTGTTCCTCTGCCTCGGTGCGTCGCTGGAGTTCGAGGCCGGGCTGCGACGTCGTGCGCCCCGTTGGATGCAGCGGGTCGGGCTCGAGTGGTTCTTCCGCTTCGCCCAGGAGCCCCGACGGCTGTTCCGGCGTTACTTCGTCGAGGACGTCCGTTTCGTCGGCATCGTGTGGCGCGAATGGCGCCGGCTGGCGACGTGAGCGATCGACCCGTCGCATCGGTCGTCGTCCCCGTCGGCCGCGTCGACGTCGAGCTCGACGAGCAGCTGGCAGCGCTCCAGGCGCAGCGCAGCGAGGTGGCGATCGAGATCGTCCTCGCGCTGAACGCACCTGGCGACGACGTCGAGGCCGAGTTGCGGACGCTCGCCGACGGGCAACCGGGCTGGCCGATCAGGATCGTCGACGCGAGCGATCGGCGTGGCGCTGCGCACGCTCGCAACGTCGGCGCCGCCGAAGCGGCCGGCGAGCTCCTGCTGTTCTGCGACGGCGACGACCGCGTCGCGCCCGGTTGGGCCGCGACGCTCATCGACCGGGCGGGCCGCGGTCACGCCGTCGGTGGCCACCTCGACGAGGAGCTCCTCGCCGTCCCGGGCCAGGCCGACTGGAGACCTCCGGCGACCCCCGACGAGCTCCCGAGCTTCCTCGACCACCCGTACCTGGTGTCGGCCAACTGCGCGGTGCATCGCGACGACTTCCTCGCCGTCGGCGGCTTCGACGAGCAGCTCACCCGTTGCGAGGACCTCGCCTTCAGCTACGCGCTCGTCGACGCGGGCGTCGAGCTCTCCTACGCCGCGAAGGCGATCGTGCACTACCGCCACCGGGCCGGGCTGGTGCCGATGCTGCGGCAGCACTTCCTCTACGGACGGGGCATGAGCGAGCTCATCGCCCGCGGGATGCTGCCCGGGTCCGATGGGGGTCTGGCGACGAGGTTCCGGGCGAACAGCCAACCCGTCGACCGGTGGACGACCGCGCAGGTGCTCCGGAAGCTGTCGCTGGGCGCCGGACGCCTCGTCGGCACGGCGACCGCCAGGGGTCAGTAGAGGGCCGAGGACAGCTTCCGGCGCCACTCCCCCGTCCGGGGGTCGTCGGGGCCGAGCATGTCGAGCAGGTCGACGAACTCCTGGCGGGCGTCTTCGTCGGCCTTGACCCGTTCGAGGAGCCCGGCGAGCTTGCCCTCGACGTCGCCGACCTCGCCGCCGCTGCGGGCGATCGCCGCGAGCTGACGGGTGGCCGGGTTCTCCGGGATGCGACCGAGCACCTCGAGCGCCTCGTCGTTGCGCTCGGCGTCGACGAGGAGACCGGCAAGGGCGACGACCGCGTCCTCGTGGTCGGGCACCTCGTCGAGCACCGCCCGGAGCGAGGCCTCGTCGCCGGCATCGACCAGCGCGGCGAGACGGTCGTCGTCCTCGGTGGGAGCGAGGCGATCGACGAACTCCTGCACCATGTGCTCGGGCTGGGCACCGAGGAACCCGTCGACGGGCTTGCCATCGACCAGCGCGTAGACGGCGGGGATCGACTGCACCTGGAACGCGCCGGCGACACCGGGGTTGGCGTCGACGTCGACCTTCACGCCGACGACCTTGCCGTCGGTGGCCGCGATGACCTTCTCGAGGATCGGCCCCAGGGTCTTGCACGGCCCGCACCACTCGGCCCACAGGTCGACCACGACCGGGACCTGCGCGGATCGTTCGACCACCTCGGTCTGGAACGTCGCATCGGTCACGTCGAGCACGTCGGCCTCCTCGTCAGCTGAGCGATCCCACGCTACCGGTGCCGATCGGCGGCCCCGCCCGGTACCGTGCGGGCTCCGAGCAGGAGGGATCGACGGCGTGATCCAGCAGCGAACGAAGCCAGGGGCGAGGCCGTGAGCGGACTGATCCTGCCGCAGCAGCGCACGGAGCTCGACGCACCGGTCCTGATCGTCTCGCTCACCGGCTTCGTCGACGCAGGGGCCGCCGCCGAGCTCGCGATCGACCACCTGCTCCAGCAGATGGTGACCACGACCCTCGCCGTCGTCGACACCGACGAGCTGGTCGACCGGCGTGCCCGCCGGCCCGTCATGCACCTCGTGGACGGGGTCAACACCGGCCTCGACACGAGCGAGCTGTCGATCGTCGCCGGCGCCGACGCCGGCGGCCGTGACCTGTTGATCCTGCAGGGACCGGAGCCCGACTACCGCTGGCGGCGGTTCGCGTCCGAGCTGGTCGAGTACGCCCTCTCGCTCGACGTGCGCCTCGTCTGCGGCATCGGTGCCTACCCGGCGCCGGCGCCGCACACCCGCGAGGCCCGCGTCGTGTCCACGGCGACCGACCAGGCGCTCGCCGACGAGGTCGGCCACCTCGACGGGGCCATCGACGTACCGGGCAGCGCGCTCGCCTCGATCGAGCTCGCCTGCGCCGACGCCGCGCTGCCGGCCGTCGGGCTCTGGGGGCAGGTGCCGCACTACGCCGCAGCGATGCCCTACCCGGCAGTCGCCGTCGCGTTGATCGAGACGCTCGGCCGGGTCGCCGGCCTCGACCTGAGCACGGACTCGCTCGCGCCGATGGTCGGACCGTCGATCGAGCGGATCGACCAACTCGTCGAGGACAACGCCGAGGCCCAACAGGTGATCTCCCAGCTCGAGCGGTACGTCGACGCCCTGACGACCGGCGACGATCCCGACCTGCCCTCCGGCGACGAGCTCGCCGACGAGATCCAGCGCTTCCTCACCGGCCTGGACGACGACTAGGTCCTCCCGCCGGTTCCCTTCGCCGTCGCGCTCAGGTAACGGCGGCGAAACAACCCATCCGTACGGTCGGGCGTCGTGGTGGCGCTCCCGGTGGTCGATCTCGCTCCGCTCCGGACGGGGGACGGTGATCTCCGCACGCTCGTCGAGGGCATCGATCGGGCGTGTCGCGACACGGGGTTCTTCGCCGTGATCGGACACGGCATCGACGTCGGCACGACCGAAGCGGTGTTCGCCGCGGCCCGGCGGTTCTTCTTGCAGGACGACGAGGTGAAGGAACGGATCGCGATCGCACGATCGGACCATCACCGCGGCTACGTCGCGATGGAGTCGGAGACCCTCCAACCCGAGTTGCGTGGCGATGCCAAGGAGGCGGTGGACCTCGGCCTCGAGATCGACCTCGACGATCCGTCGATCGCCGACCTCCTCGGCGTCCACGGACCCAACCAGTGGCCGGACGTGCCCGGCTTCCGCTCGGCGATCCTCGCCTACTATTCGGCGGTCCTCGAAGCGTCGCTGGTGACGCTGCGGGGCATCGCGCTCGCCCTCGATCTGCGGCCCGGCTTCTTCGACCGGCGCATGCGGCTGCCGATGTGCAACCTGCGGCTGCTGCACTACCCGCCGGTCGGTGAGCAGGCCGACGATCAGCTCGGCTGCGGCGCGCACAGCGACTACGGCACCGTGACGTTGCTCGCCACCGACGGGACGCCGGGCCTCGAGCTGCTGAACCGCTCCGGGGAGTGGGTCCGAGTCGCGGCGCCCGAGGGTGCCCTGATCGTGAACCTCGGCGACCTCCTCGCCCGCTGGACCAACGACCGCTACGTGTCGACGACGCATCGGGTCCACTCACCGACCGAGGGCGACCGGTACTCGATCCCGTTCTTCGTCAACCCGGACGCCGGCGCGGTCGTGGCGCCGTTGAGCTCCTGCGTCGACGACGAGCATCCGCCCGCCTACGAGCCGATCACGGCGAGCGAGTACCTCCGCTCCCGCTTCGACGACACCCACGACTACCGGGCGGCCGCCGGCTGAGCGCATCGCGCTGCTGGCGGTCGCGGCGACGCGGCCGCCGTTCGACGCCGACCTACGCTCGCCGTCGTGCACCGGCCCGCTTCGGCACGACTCGCGATCGCGGCCGCGCTGCTCCTCGTCGTGGCCTGCGCCGGCGACAGCGACGACGGGGGCGGCGCGTCGACGACGGCCGCGCCCGCGACCATCACGACGTCGACCACCTCCACGAGCGTCGCGCCGAACGGCGAGGCGACGGCCACGACTCCGCCTCGGCCGGACGGCTCGGTGCCCGACGACGGCAACCGGTACACCCCGGGTCGGGCCGACGTCCTCGCCGATGCGCGCAGCGTCGACCTGCCCGGCGTCCCCGTGCGAGTGATCGGTGTGGACGGCGTCGGCCCGGGCTTCGTCGTGGTGCTCGACGACGGCACGGTCGTCGGCGTCGACGTCGCGGTCAGTCCGGGCCAGGTCGATCTCGGCCGGGGCGATGTGGCGATCGAGCGCACGGCAGACGGCTCGGTCACGGTGACAGCGCCGCTGCTGCCCATCGAGATCGACGATCCGCTCCCGGATGCCGCGGTCACGACGAGCGCCGACGGACGGATCGCGGTGCTCGCCGGGCCGACGGACCGATATCCCCACGCCATCCTGGGTGACGACCTCGAGGCGGCCCGCCTGGTCATCATCGGGGGCCGCAACGAGGTCGTCATCGAGGCTCCGTCGCCGGCGGTCTTCGAGGGCCGGCGGCCGACGTGGGCCGACCTCGATGGCGACGGTGAGCCGGAGGTCCTGGCGACCGTCGCCGGCGGTGGCGCCGGCGCACGCATCGCCGCCTTCGACCCCGACACGGGTGCCCAGGTCGCGACGACGACCGCGCTCGGTCAGGAGCGCCGTTGGCGTCATCGGATCGCCGTCGCGCCGACCGGGCCGGACGGCGCGATCGAGCTGGTCGAGGTCCGCACGCCGCACATCGGTGGCATCGTCAGCTTCCGCGCCGTCGACGACGGCGAGCTCCTCCTCACCGGCGAGGAGCGCGGGTGGTCGAGCCACGCGATCTTCGACACCGAGCTGGACAACGCGCACGTGCTCGACGCTGACGGCGACGGTCGTCCGGAGCTGCTGATCCCCTCACAGGAGCGTGACGAGCTCGGCCTGCTGCGTCGGGTCGAGGACCGGGTCGAGGTGGTCGCCCGAGTGTCGCTCGGCGGCAAGCTCGCGGCGGGTCTGGGCATCGCCGCGACGCCGGATGACCGCATCGCCGTGGCCGTCGGTCTGGCCGACGAACGCCTGCTGGTCTGGGACGCGCCGCCGAGCTGAACCTCAGGCGTCGGTGGCCGTGCGTTCGATGACGGCCCGTGAGGCGATCCGGTTCGCTGCGCTCTCGATCAGGCGGTCCACCAGCCACGGGACCGCGGCGAGCACCCCGGAGAGCTCCGGGCCGCTCGACAGCGCCACCCACGCGTCGTCGTCGATGACGACGAGCGGATCGTCACCGCCACCGAGACCAGCGCGGTCGAGCAGTGCCGCCTCGCCGAAGTGGTCGCCCGACGAGAGACGCGCGACCACACGGCCGCCCTCGACCAGTCGGGCCGAGCCCTCGATGATCACGCCGAAGACGGGCCCACGCGATCGTCCGCCCGCGATCACGGCACCGGACTCGAAGCGCATGAGCGTGCTGATCCGGTCGAGCCGGCGGCGCTCGGACGTCGTGCAGCCGACGAACACCCGACCGGCGGTGAGCTTCTCCATGTCAGACACGTGCGTTCCCCCTGACCGCCGACGTCCGTCGTCGGCGCCGCTCCCATCGTCCTGCCGTCGACGCGGCGACGCAGCGGCGCGGGACCCAGGTCGATGGGTACCTGTACCCAGTGGCCGAGGACTGGTGTCTCGCTGCGGTCGTGAGCGGCGTCGGCTCAGTGATCGGCGCGTCGACGGACCGCAGCGGGATCCAGCAACTCGATCGTCCGACCGTCGTTCCGCACCCACCCGAGCGACCGCAGGGCCCGCATCGACTTCACGACAGCTTCTCGGGACATCCCGGACAGCGCGCCGAGATCCGTCTGGGTCAGCGGCGACACCAGCCGTACGGTGCCGTCGTCGTCGACCTCGCCGTACCGTTCGGACAACTCGACGAGGCGTGCGCAGAGACGCCCGAGCGAGTCGCCGGTGCCGAACTCGAGCTGTCGTCGATTGCTGGCTCTCAGCCGCCCGGCGATCACCAGCACGAGGTGCCGGAGCGCCGACGGATGCCGCTCGAGGAACGCATCGAACGGCTGGAGGCCGATCATCAGCACCACGAGCTCACCGATGGCCACCACCGTCGCCGATCGGGTCCCGCCGTCGAGCGCCGCGATCTCACCGAGCACGTCACCCGGGCCGCGGACGCCGACGATCACCTCCCGGCCGTCGCTGGCAGGCACGACCGCCTTCGCCTCACCGGAGAGGACGACGAGCACCTCGAGGGCGGGTTCGCCGACCATGAACACCGTCGAGCCGGCCGGGAAGCGCCGCCGCGTCCCGAGCGCGAGCAGTCCAGCGCTGTGCTGCTCGTCCAGTCGGTCGAGGAAGCTGCCGACCTCGGGCCTCACCTCGTCGGCCACGGGCTCCAGCCTCGCGGAGATCCGGACCGGTCGCTCGGACGCGAGCGACCGCGGGAGCATCACTCGATGGTCGCCCCGCTCACCGTCGAGGCGGCTCGCTCCGATGCGAGGCGTGCCAGCAGCTCCTCCGACGATCCGAGGAGGCGATCGAGACGGGCGCGGACGACCGCGTCGGGCTCGTCGCGCACGGCCCGGTGCAGTGCGTTGGCCTCGTCGGCGAGTCGGTTGGCCCCGAGCGCGAACAGGGTTCCGGCGAGTCGGTGCGCACCGTTGGCGCGGACCTCGCCGTCGGGATCGGCGACCTGGCGGCGGAGCTCGGGCAGCTGCTCGGCGGCGAGTTCGATGATCCCGTCGAGCACGCCGAGCTCCTCGAGCTCGGTGATCCGGCCCTCGTTCACGACGAGCAGCGATGGTCCGTTCGGGAGCCGGGCTGCGGCGAGCTCGGGCCATCGACTGGAGATCAGGTCGCCGAGCACGCCGCGGTCGAGCGGCTTGAGCATCACGGCGTCGACGCCCAACTCGCGGCACCGACGATGATCCTCCGGCGCCGAGGACGCGGTCGCGGCGATGACGAGCTTCGGCACGGTCGCCGCCTCTCGTCGCTCGAGCGCGGCCTCCAGGATCGCGAAGCCGTCGACGCCCGGGAGGTGGAGGTCGATCACGGTGATGTCCGCCGTGGTCGACCGCATCTCACGGAGCGCACGGAGACCGTCGTCGATGACCTCGACGCGCGCGCCCAGCCGTCCCAGCTGTCGTGAGGCGACCTCACCCGAGATCGCATCGTCATCGACCACGATCACGCGCAACCCGAGCGCCGGGGTCGGTCGCGTCTCCGCGAGCGGCGTGTCCTCGACCGTTCCCGGCGCTTCGGTGTCGGGGGCGGGCAGCTCCACGACGAAGCGCGTGCCGACCCCCTCGGCGGACCGCAACTCGACCGTCCCGTCCATCGCGTCGACGAGCGACCGGACCACGGCGAGGCCGAGGCCGGCGCCGCCGCTGCGATGGGCCGAGCCGTCCACCTGCCAGAAGGGCTCGAACACCTGCGCTTGCGCCTCGGGCGAGATGCCGCATCCGGTGTCGTTGACCACGATCCTGAGCATCCCGGCCGCGGTCCGGTCGATGGCGACGTCGATCGTGCCGTCGGCGGTGTGCCTCGCGGCGTTCGCGACCAGGTTCCCGACGATCTGGCGGAGGCGCGACGAGTCGGTCCGGACGACGTCGACAGCGTGCACCGAGCCGCGGAGCTCGACCCCGGTGGCGACGTTCGGTCGGTGCTGGGCGAGGAGCTCGTCGAGGAAGCGGCGGGCATCGACCGGACCGGGCGAGAGCCGCAGCGTGCCCTCATCGGAGATCGAGATGGCGAGGGCGTCGTTGACGATCTCCAGGAGGTCGACGCCGACGTCCTGGACCTGCCGGAGCACGTCGTGGACGGGTAGACCCGGGTCGGTCTCCTCCAGTGCCACGCTCGACAGACCGACGATCCCGGCCAGCGGCGTCCTGACCTCGTGGGACATCGTGGCGAGCAGCCGGCGGCCCTGCTCGCGCTGCTCGACCGCCTCGTCGAGGGCGTCGGACAGCTCGTCGATCGCCGCTCGGTCCGCGGTGACGTCCACGATCGTGAGCATCGTGCCGCCCTCGGGCATCGCGGAGGCCGTGAAGCGCGTTCGCCGCCCGGACGGGAGCTCCAGCTCGGCGCGGTCGGACGCGCTGGCGGCACGGTCGAGGAGGAGCTGCGCGTCGGTGCCGGCCCCGACGTCGTCGAGCACGGCCTGGAGCGTCCGTCCCGTCAGCTCGGCGGGTGTCCGACCGAGCAGGTCCTGGACCGAGGAGCTCACGTACCGCAGCTCGCCGTCGGGACCGAGGTCGAGGACGCCGACCGCCACCCGGTCTGCCAGGTCCTGACGGGCCTCACGCCATGCCACCGCCCGTTCCTCGACCGCGGCGATCCGTCGGCGGTCCGAGCGTCGCCACCGGAGGAGTAGCTCGATCACGACGAGGAGCGAGAGGCCGAGGGCAGCCTCGAGGCCGGCGACGGCCAGGGCCGTGTCCAGCCACGAACCGCCGACGATGGGCTCGACCGCCGTGACCATGAGCGACCAGCGTTGCCCGAAGGCGTCGATGGCCGCGGTCGCCGAGGCGCGCCCGTCGAGGTCGGCGCTCGTGCTGTGCACGAGCTCGTCGTCGACCAGCAGCGCAGCGCCGAGGCGCTCGTCCTGCAGCACGCCATGGAGGAGGTCGTCGGCCCGAAAGCCGGTCACCATCCAGCCGGCGTGGGTCATCTGCCGCCCGGCGACCGTCGACGGAACACCGTCACCCCGGTAGATCGGCACGTAGAGCGAGCCGAGCTGGCTCTGCTCGTCGGCCGGGAGATCGAGCTCGCTCAGGGGCACGAAGAACCCGACGACCGCGGGCCGACCGCTATCGCGGGCCTGCTCCAACCCGGGCCCGCGCTGGGGAAGGGCGTTCAGGTCGGCACCGACCACCTCGGCGGCGAGCGGATCCGGGCGCGCGTACCGCACGACGTAGGCGGGCGCAGCTCCGGCACTCGGCTCCGGCTCGACCCAGACCACCGACCCCATGCCTCGGTAGGTGCCGGTCAGCGTCCCGGTGGCATCCCGGTCGCCGAACGCGTCGTCGACGAAGGCGGTGAAGGCGCGCTCGTCGAGTCCGCCGACGTCGAGGGCGCCGGCCGTCGCCAGCAGGTCAGCCCAGCGCTCGAGGTCGCCGCCGATCTGTCGGGCCTCGCGGTCGGCGATCTCCTGGAGACGATCCCGGCGCTCCTGTTCCCGGTCGCCCGCCGCGAAGCGGTGCGTCGCGACCGCGCTCGCCAGGACCAGAAGGGCACCGAGCACCAGCAGCACCCGGCCACCCTGTCGACTCGGCTCCACGACCCCGGACCTTCCTCCAGCGTTCCGCCGGATCCGTCGACCCTTCGATCTGATGCGTAAGCACCAGCACTGATGCGCGCGCACCAGAGCACCGCTCACGTGTGCTCGACTGCCGCCGACCGGAAGACCATGGGTGATGCGACACAGACCGGGGACCAGCGGGCCGACCTGATCGATGTGCGGACGGACTGGGACGGTCCGGTCACGGTTGCCTACGTCGACGACTCCGAGGACGACCAGTTCCTGGCCAGCGAGGCGCTGAGCGCGACCGGTCGCGCCCACGAGCTGCGCACGGTCAGCTCGGCGATCGAGATGTGGACGATGCTCGAACAGCGCATCGAGGCGGGCGAGGAGCTGCCTGACGTGCTCGTGGTCGATCTCAAGATGCCCCAGGTCGATGGTCACCAGCTGCTGGGCGCGCTGGTGAGCGACCGGACGATCTCCGAGGTCCCGATGGTGGTGCTCACCACGTCCGCCGACCATCGCGACATCGAACGGGTCGAGGCCGCCGGCCCGATCCGCTACCTCGTGAAGCCGTCGCGCTTCGCCGAGCTGGTCGAGACGTTCGATCTGATCCTGGATCTCGGCGAGCGCCGTTGAGCCTCGACATCCTCCTCGTCGAGGACAACCCGGTCGACGAGCTCGCGGTCAGGGCGATGCTCGTCAACGGACCCGGCCCGGCCGGCGTTCGTTCCTGCCACACCCTCGCGGAGGCGGTCGAAGCCATCGGCGAGGGGCGAGCACCCGACGTCGCCGTGCTCGACCTCCACCTCCCCGATGCGACCGGCACCGGCATCGTCGCGACCGTCAGGGAGACGGTGCCCGATGCAGCGGTGGTCGTGCTGACCGCATCGGGCGACGAGCTGGGGACCGACAGCCTGCACGGCGGTGCCCATCAGTACCTGCCGAAGCGGGACCTCCAGGCCGACCGCCTGTGGCGCACGATCGAGGCGGCCCAGGCGACGGCGAAGGTGCAGCACGATCTCGCGGCGGCGATCCGCGACCGCGACCGGCTCGTCGACGATCTCGAGGAGCTGCTGTCGATCGTCGCCCACGACCTCCGGGCGCCGCTGCGGACCGCCCGGCTCTACGCGGATCGCCTCCTGGACGACCCCGCTCGTCAGGGGATGTGGGGGCGCCGGCTCGACGGCTCGCTCGGCCGCATGGACGAGATGGTCCAGGCCCTGCTCGAGTACGGCCAGATGGGTCGAACCGTGGCGCAGCCGACGGTGATCGACCTCGCCGACCTGGGCGACACGGTGGCCCAGGACCTCCACCACGACCTCGACGACGCGGACGGTGAGCTGCGCTGGGACGCGGCCGGCACCGTTCGGTGCGACTGCGCGATGCTCCGCCAGGTCCTGTCGAACCTGGTGCTCAACGGGTTGCGCTACCGGGTCGCGGATCGGGCGCCGCGCATCGTCGTCGATGCCCAGGCGCTCCAGGTGACCACGACGATCACGGTCACCGACAACGGGCGAGGGATCGCGTCGGGCCACTGGGAGCAGATCTTCCGGCCCTTCGAGCGACTGTCGAACGACGACGAGGGGCTCGGCCTCGGACTCGCAGCGTGTCGCCGGCTGCTGGAGCTCAACGGCGGGGACCTCCACGTGTCGAGGTCCGACCGGACCGGCACGACCATGCGGCTGGTGCTCCCGGGGGCGTGAGGCTCAGCCGAGCTGGCGGGCGATCGCCTCGGCGACGACGGCGACGCCGACACGGATCTCGTCGACGGTGAGGTGGGCGAAGGCCAGGACGACGCCGGGCGGCTCGGCCGGACGTACGCGATAGTCGTCGAGCGACCTCACCTGCACCCGTGCCTCGGCCGTCGCCGCCGTGATCGCTGCCACGTCCGTCTCGACCGGGAGGGTGGCGACGACCTGCAGACCCGCCGACACACCGTGGATCTCGACGTCGGCGATGCGACCGAGCTGCTCCAGCAGCACGTCGCGACGCTCGCGGCTCCGGGCGCGCGCTCGCCGGATGTGGCGGTCGTAGCGACCGGAGGCGAGCAGGTGGGCGAAGGCCCGCTGATCGACGATGGGCGGCTGCAGGTGCTCCCAGAGCTGACGCTCGCCGACGGGACCGGACCATCGCTCCGGCAGGACGAGCCAGCCGATCCGAAGACCGGGGGCGAGCGACTTGCTGACGGATCCGGTCAGGGCGACGTGCTCCGGTGCGAGGCCCTGGATGCAGCCGATCGGCGAGCGGTCGTACCGGAACTCGGCGTCGTAGTCGTCCTCGACGACGAGCCGCCCGATGCCCGAGCGGGCCCAGTCGACCAGTACGGCTCGACGCTCGGGGGCGAGCACCGCGCCCATCGGGTACTGGTGCGCAGGGCTGACGAGGACGGTCTGTCGCTCCCCCGTGGCGGGGAGGCGATCGACGATCATTCCGGCGTGGTCGACCGGGACCGGTTCGACCGGCAGTCCGGCCGTCTCCACCACGCCCCGCAGCACGTAGGCGCCGGGGTCCTCGACGAACACCGTCGTGTCGCCGGCGGCCCGCCGGGTGCGGGCCAGCAGGCCGAGGCCCTGACCGACGCCGCCGACGACGTGGACCCGCTCCGGTTCGACGGCGGCGCCTCGCACCCGGCCGAGGTAGGCGGCGAGCTCGGCCCGCAGCACGGGGTCGCCGAGGGGATCGCCGTAGTCGAGGTCGGCGGCGGTCAGCTCGGCCAGCGCCGAGCGGATGGCTGACGTCCACATCGAGCGAGGGAAGCCGTCGAGGTCCGGACGGCCGGGCTCGAAGTCGACCCGCCAGGCCGCCGTCGGTGGTGCGATCTGCGGCGACGAGGCGTCGTTCGCCGGCCGGGCAGCGCCGTCGGCGACCACGGTGCCGCTCCCCTGCCGACTGTGGAGGTACCCCTCGGCGATGAGCTGGTCGTACGCCTCGACGACGACGCCCCGCGAGACACCGAGGTCGGCGGCGAGTGCCCGACTGGACGGCAACCGGCTCCCGGCGGCCAGCCGTCCCGAACGGACGGCATCGCGCAGCGCGCCCTGGAGGCGGGCCTGGCGGCTCGACTCGGTCCGGCCGTCGACGTCGACGATCAGCTCGCGAGAAGTGGTCCGGTTTTCTGCCATGGAAGTGGCTCTTCAGATTAGTCCGATCCTGTCGGACACTCGTGACGAGCGACGACACGGAGGAACGATCATGTGGCACGAGCACTGCACCCACTGCGACCGGGACCAGCTCTTCGGCGTCCGCCGGCTGGTGGGCCTGACCAACGAGCGGGCGGGCGTGATGAGCGTCGCCTGGTCCTGCCCGTCGTGCGGCGAGGTGAACGAGATCCGGACCGGTTCCGCGGTCGCGACGGGCTGACTACCCCAATACGCCGGTGAGGTACCGCTGGCGGCAGAGGCTGCGTTGGAGCTTGCCGCTGGACGTCTTCGGCAGCGTGCCCGGGTTGACGAGCACCACGTCGCGCACGGGGACGCCGATGGCACCCCGCACGGCGAGCTGCACGTCCTCGGCGAGCGCGACCGAGTCGGTCGACTTGGTCTCGGCGACCACGACCACGCCCTCACGGCCGTCGGAGCGCTCGGCGCCGAAGGCGATGACGTTGCCCCGCCGGACGCCGTCGAGGCCGTTGACCGCGCGCTCGACGTCCTCGGGGAACACGTTGCGGCCGCCGACGATGATCACGTCCTTGATGCGCCCACAGACGACGAGCTCACCGTCGACGAGGTAGGCGAGGTCGCCGGTGCGCAGCCACTCGCCGTCGAAGGCGGCGGCGGTGGCGTCGGGAGCGGCGTAGTAGCCCGTCGTGACCGAGGCGCCCCGGACCTGCAGTTCGCCGACCTCGCGCTCGCCGAGGGGGCGTTCGTCGTCGAGGTCGACGACGCGGATCTGCAGTCCTGGGAGCACGGTGCCGCAGCGGGCGAAGCGCCGGGCGTTCGGATCGCTCACGTTCGCGGGGGCGGCGTAGCGCTCGGCCTCGAGGGTGACCCGATCGACGACGTCCTCCCCCAGCCCGGTCAGCGGCTCGGGGAAGGTGACGGCGAGGGTGGCCTCGGCCATGCCGAACGCGCAGAAGACGGCCTCGGGTCGCAGGCCGTGGCGATCGCCGGCCTCGACGAAGCGCTCGACGTCGGCCGGGTCGATCGGCTCGGCACCGTTCAGGGCCATGCGCAACGACGACAGATCGAGCTGCTCGCCGCGACGCAGCGCTCGGGCGGCGAGCGCGTAGGAGAAGTTCGGGCCGGCGGTCACGGTGCCGCCGTGCTCGCTGATCCAGTTCATCCAGCGGGATGGCTTGCCGAGGAAGTCGGTGGGCGGCGACAGCACGAGCTCGAGGCCGTTGGTGAGCGCTGTGAACAGGATCCCGATGAGACCCATGTCGTGGTAGAGCGGCAGCCACGAGACGAGCACGTCGTCGGGGTCGAGGTGGGCGGCGGTGGCGATGCCGTCGAGGTTGGCCCTGACCTGGGCGTCGGGGAGCATCACGCCCTTCGGGTCCGACGTGGAGCCGCTGGTGAACTGCAGGATCGCCAGGCGGGTCGGATCGTCGGCCGGGCGCACGTAGTCGTCGGCGTCGCCGGTGAGCGCGTCGAGCGTGACCATCGGCGGATCGCCGGGCTCCGGCTCGACGAACGGGGCCAGGTCGGCGTCGACGACGAGGATGCGGCTGTCGGCGGCCCGGACCCGACGGCGGGTCTGGTCGACGAACTCCTCGATCGAGGCGAGCCGCATCGGCAGCGGGAGCGCGACGACGGCGGCACCGGCCAGCAGCGTCGCCTCGATGCAGGTGACGAGCGCTCGGGACGTCGGCCCGAGGATCGACACGTGGTCGCCGGGCTCCACGCCACGAGCCTGCAGCGCGGCGGCCATCGCACGAGCGTCGGCGTAGAGCTGGTCGTAGCCGACGGCCTCGGCGTCGTCGCCGGAGACGAAGTGGACGGTGCGGCCGGTGGTGGCGGCGCGCTCGATCCGGGAGATGAGAGTCGTCATTGCGGGGTTGGACGCTAGTGCGACAGCCCCGGTTACGTCCGAATCGGACCGCGGCCTCGACCTGGTCCTTCGGTAGCTTCGATCCCTATGGCAGAGGCCGACGACGCGAGCACGACCCACGCCCACCGCTACGGCGCTGCGCTCGCGAACGTGATCGAGCGACGGTGGCAGGACCGGTGGGACGCCGAGGGCGCCTTCGAGGCGCCCAACCCGACCGGCCTGCTCCACGAGCGTTGGGACGAGCGGGGCGCCGATCGTCCGAAGCTCTTCGTGATGGACATGTTCCCGTACCCGTCGGGATCGGGTCTCCATGTCGGCCACCCGCTCGGCTACATCGGCACCGACGTGTTCAGCCGGTACAAGCGGATGACCGGCTACAACGTGCTCCACACCCTCGGGTACGACGCCTTCGGTCTGCCCGCCGAGGAGTACGCCCGCCAGACCGGCACCCACCCGCGCACGACCACCGAGGCGAACATCGCCAACATGCGCCGCCAGCTGCGGGCGCTGGGCCTGGGTCACGACCCGCGCCGCTCGATCGCCACGACCGACCCGCAGTACTACCGGTGGACGCAGTGGATCTTCCTGCAGCTGTTCGGCGCCTGGTACGACGACGAGGCCGATGCGGCCCGTCCGATCGCCGAGCTCGAGGCCGCGTACGCGGCCGGTGACCGCACGCCGACGCATCCGGACACCGGTGACGAGGTCGCGTGGGACTCGCTGAGCCGGGTCGAGCAGCGGCGGGTGGTCGACGCCCAGCGTCTGGCCTACCTCGACGAGGCGCCGGTCAACTGGTGCCCGGCGCTGGGCACGGTCCTTGCCAACGAGGAGGTCACCGCCGAGGGTCGCTCGGAGCGGGGCAACCACCCGGTGTTCCGTCGACCGCTGAAGCAGTGGATGCTGCGCATCACCGCCTACGCCGAGCGCCTGCTGGCCGATCTCGACCTGATCGACTGGACCGACGCCATCAAGACGATGCAGCGCAACTGGATCGGCCGGTCCGAGGGCGCCCGCATCACGTTCCCCGTTGAGGGTTCGGCGGGCATCGAGGTGTTCACGACCCGGCCCGACACGATCTTCGGCGCCACCTACATGGTTCTGGCGCCCGAGCACCCGCTGGTCGACGAGCTGATGGCCGACGCCTGGCCAGAAGGCACCGACGACCGCTGGACCGGCGGTGCCGCCACTCCGGCCGAGGCCGTCGCCGCCTACCGGCTGGCCGCCAGCCAGAAGAGCGATCTCGACCGCCAGGCCGAGACCAAGGACAAGACGGGCGTGTTCACCGGCGCGTTCGCCACCGTGCCGACCACCGGCGACCGCATCCCGGTGTTCATCGCCGACTACGTCCTGATGGGCTACGGGACCGGGGCGATCATGGCCGTGCCCGGTCAGGACCAGCGTGACTGGGACTTCGCCGTCGCCTACGGCCTCGACATCGTCCGCACGGTCCAGCCGACCGAGGGCTTCGACGGCGAGGCCTTCACCGGTGACGGTCCGGCGATCAACAGCGGGTTCCTCGACGGGCTCGACGTCGACGACGCCAAGCGCCGCATCATCGACTGGCTGCAGGACGAGGGCCACGGCGAGGGCACCGTCACCTACAAGCTGCGGGACTGGCTGTTCTCCCGGCAGCGGTACTGGGGTGAGCCGTTCCCGATCGTCTACGACGAGCACGACCTGCCGATCGCCGTCCCCGACGACGCGCTGCCGGTGCTGCTGCCCGAGATCGACGACTGGGCGCCCCGCGAGCTGGCCGAGGACGCCGACCCCGAGCCGCCGCTGGGTCGGGCCTCGGAATGGGTCGGGGTCGACCTCGACCTGGGCGACGGCACCCGCACCTACCGGCGCGAGCTCAACACGATGCCGCAGTGGGCCGGGTCCTGCTGGTACTACCTGCGCTACCTCGACCCGACCAACGAGGACCGCATGGTCGATCCCGGTGTCGAGGCCTACTGGATGGGCTCCGACGCGCACACCGGCGGCGTCGACCTGTACGTGGGCGGTGTCGAGCACGCCGTGCTGCACCTGCTCTACGCCCGGTTCTGGCACAAGGTGCTGTTCGACCTGGGCCACGTCACCACGCCCGAGCCGTTCCAGCGGCTCTACAACCAGGGCTACATCCAGGCCGCCGCCTACACCGACGAGCGGGGCATCTACGTGCCGGCCGAGGAGGTCGTGGAGGACGACGGCTCGTTCAGCTTCGAGGGCAAGCCCGTCAGCCGCGAGTTCGGGAAGATGGGCAAGAGCCTGAAGAACTCGGTGACGCCCGACGAGATGTACGACGCCTACGGCGCCGACACCCTGCGGCTGTACGAGATGTCGATGGGACCACTCGACCGTGACCGGCCGTGGGAGACCCGGGCCATCATCGGCTCCCACAAGCTGCTGCAGCGCATCTGGCGGACCGTCATCGACGAGGACTCCGGCGAGGCCCGGGTGTCCGACGACGCGGCCGACGACGAGACCCGGCGCGTGCTGCACCGCACGATCGACGGGGTGCGGGGCGACATGGACGGCCTGCGCTTCAACACCGCCATCGCCAAGCTGACCGAGCTCAACAACCACCTCACCAAGGCCTACGCCGAGGCGCCCACGCCCCGGGAGGTGGCCGAGCCGCTCGCGCTGATGCTCGCTCCCCTGGCGCCCCACACCGCCGAGGAGCTGTGGGCCCGTCTGGGGCATGACTCCTCGCTCACGTACGAGGCCTTCCCCGAGGCCGACGCCTCACTGCTGGTCGAGGACCTGGTCGAGCTGCCCGTGCAGGTCAACGGCAAGGTGCGGGGTCGCGTGGCGGTCGCCGCCGATGCCGACGAGGCCACGATCGTTGCCGCCGCGCTCGCCGACGAGGCCGTCGCCCGGCACCTCGACGGCGCCGAGCCCCGCAAGACCATCGTCGTCCCCGGCCGGATGGTGAACCTCGTCGTCTGACCGTTGGCATCGGCTCGTCGGCTGCTAGCATCGTCGAGTCGTTCGGGGCTGTAGCTCAGTTGGCAGAGCGCTTCCATGGCATGGAAGAGGTCAGGGGTTCAATTCCCCTCAGCTCCACTCCGAGACTCGACCACGGCCGCTGCGCATCACGGCAGCGGCCGTCTCGCGTCCGGGACGGTGCCGAGATCAGGTCAGGGACCGAGCGTAGCGAGCACCCGGTGGATGTCTGCGACGGTCACCCGCGCTGGATCGAACACCATGGCGTCGTGGTCGCCGTCGATCACCGCGTCGAGGCCGAACTCGTCGACGAGCTCATTGATCGCTGCGAGCGCGGCCTCCGATGGCGGCGACTCGAACCGGACACAAGGGAGTCCGGCAACCACTTCGACCAGCAGAGCGTTCGACGCCACGAGGAGACCTCCGAGCCTGCGAGGGTCTCCATCAGCGGGTCGGGTCAGATGTCGAGCACGCCAGCGCTTTCCTCACCGGTACCGTTCGCGAGCGGGGGTCGTCGTCGGAGACAGGTGGACAGCGATGCCTCTCATGCACCAGGCCATGGTGAAGAGCTTCGACGCCTTCGGTCGGCTCCGGCAGCTCTCGGAGACGTCGGCGACGGAGGGCGTCCACCGGGCCTACTGCGGAGCCGGTTGGTGGTTCCTCGCCAGCGACGCCCAGCTTCCCGATCGCCTGCCCGAGGTCGTCGGTGGATCGGGCGTGGTGTGCCACACGGCCACCGACGCACCCGACCGTGCGTGGGTGAACGGTGTCGAGACCGACACCAAGGAGCTGCTGCGCGCGCTCGACCCGCCACGCACGATCAGGCGGCTGATCAACAAGCTCCACTCACCGTCGATCACCACCGAACGATGCCTCCGGGAGCCGAACCCACTCCACGACCACCCGGACATCGCGCTGCTCGGCGAGAGCGACGGGTTCGTCAAGCTCGCGATGGAGCCGCGGGTCGGGATGGAGATTATTCGCTGGGACCTGACCCGCTGGTACGTCGCCTACAGCGTCGACGCGGTCTGCCTCTGGGACCGAGACCAACCCGACCATCCCGTGGAGTGCTTCACCGGCGACGACCGCATCGACCGCGGCTACCGCGTGATCGACGACCTCGAGCTGGGGCCACGCGTGAATGCGGTCGTTCTCGACGGGGCGCGTTTCGTCGTGACCGTCGATGGGTTCGACCTGAAGGCGATCTTCCACATCCACGACGGGGCCGCCATGATCTGCCTCCCTGGTGGCGGCCCAGACTGGACCAGGCTCACTCGGACCTACTGGAGTGGCCGTATCGACGATGTGTTCTCTGCGCCGAGCGCACGGGTTCGCGACGTCGCAGAACGATACGGCTGGCCGGTCGAGCACGGATACCTGTCGACCCCGACCGATATGACCTCATCGTCGGCCACGGGATCTTCGGGCACCCCGCACACCTCACCCCCGTACCCGACCACGTCGGCCGCTCACTCATCGAGACCATGACCTACCTGGAGCAGACGTGAGTGCATGCCGACGACGCAAGCCCTCAGCGGTGCTTCACAACCCACCGATTCGTCCCCACCACCCGACGAGGAACCTCGTGCTGCGTGAGGATGGCTCTGATCGTCCCGGCGTTCACCGCAAACACCTCGCCCACAGCGACGAGCGACAGCCCTGACTCGTACAGTCGGATCACCTCGGCGTGATCCTCAGGCTCGATCGAGTGGTAGCGGGGCCTCACACCCTCACGTCTGAGGATCTCGGCCACGGTCTTGCGGTTGAGTCCGAACGGCTCCCCCAGCTCGTAGACGGTCTCACCGTCCTCGTGCCGAACGACCAGCTCGGCCAGCTGATCCGTCTCAAACGGCGATCACGAGCCGGAGCCTCAGATCTGGCCCGGAGATCACCCCGACGACGCACCACCCTGACATGGTCTTCTCGAGAGACTCCAGAACGGAGGCTCGGTTCACGTAGGCGGTCAGGAGGTCCACCCCTCCGATCGTCACTGCCCCGGCACAGCCCCATGCTCTCAAGGGCTCGAGCCTGCGCGACCCCGGGGCGGATCACTGATCAACCCGTGTCCCTCGATGCGCAGCAGTCCCGTCTGCATCGACCGCTACCACCTGGCCGGCACTCGTCGAATCCCTTCCTGAACTGCCGGTGCCGGCCTCGGAGTGTCTCCCAACTGCCGTCGAGCCGGGTCAGGACCTCGAGCGCTCGAGGTCATCGAGATCCTGCCCCGATCGGTGATGCCGGCCGGGTGGCTCAGCGCTGACCCGACGAGGATCGTGGCCGGACTGCTCGGGCGATGGCGATCGGCAGGGCGAGCGCAAGGGCCACGATGACGAGTGTGTCCTGCAGTCCGGCGACCTGGTCGCCGAGCGGGGCGTCTGTCGGGCCCTGGCCGGCGGGGCTGTCGCCGCGCGCCGCGACTCTGGCGGTCCAGATCGCCCCGACGACGGCGGTGCCGATCGTCGTGCCGAGGTTTCGCGTGACCGAGAGCAGGCCGGACGCCGAGCCGAGAGCGTCGCGATCGACGGCACCGAGGATGGCGCTGTTGTTCGGGGACTGGAAGAGCCCGAGCCCTGCGGCATACGGCAGCACGATCAGAACGAATCCAAGGGTCGTCGTGTCAATGGTGAGGCGCCCCATGATGATCAGCCCGGCCATCATCACCACGAGGCCACCGACGGTGAGCGGTGCCGTGCCCCAGCGGTCCGACGCGGCGCCGGCGACCGGTGCGATGACCGCCAACAGGACGGGAACGAGCCCGATCAGCAGCCCGACTTCGACGGTGGAGTAGCCGAGCATGTCCTCCAGGTAGAACGGCAACAGGAGCAGCACTCCGCCGAGGGCAGCGAAGACGAAGAGCCCGCTGATGAGCCCAGAAGAGAACGTCGGGTCCCGAAAGAGCTCGAGGCTCAGGAGCGGGTGTGGGCTGCGGAGCTCGACGACCACGAATGCGGCCGACGCTGCGATCCCCGCGACGAGGAGCGAGAGGACGATCGGCTCGGCGAATCCCTGCGCCTGCCCCCGGGTCAGCGCGAGCAGCGGAGCCGTCAGGGCGACGACCAACAGGGCCGCGCCGCGCCCGTCGAACGGCGTGCGGTGTGCTGGCCGACGGTTCGGGACGAATCGGAACACCAGCACTACGGCGACGAGGCCGATCGGCACGTTGATCGCGAAGATCCATCGCCACGTCAGCGAGCCGAGGAGCGCACCCCCGAGCGTCGGTCCAGCCACGACGCCGAGCGAGACCAGCCCCCCGGCGTACCCGACGGCGAGCCCTCGCTGCTCCGACGGGAACGCCTCGGTGGCGATCGCGAGACCGAGTGCCTGGGTCATGGCGGCGCCGATGGCCTGGACCATGCGGAAGGCGATGAGCCATCCCAGTGAGGGAGCGAGTGCGCAGAGCACCGAGCCGAATGTGAAGATGCCGAGTCCGGACAGGTAGACGGGCTTCTTGCCGATCGTGTCGCCGAGGCGGCCCATCGAGATCAGCAGTGCGGCGGTCGTGACCAGGAACGCGATCACCACCCATTGGACCATCTCGAACTCGGCGTCGAACTCGGCGGCGAGGGTCGGCAGGGCGACGTTGACGATGCTGCCGCTGAGTGTGCTGAGGAAGATCCCGGAACCGACTGCGGCCAGGACGAACCACTTCCGGCCGTCATCGCCCTGCGGCTGAGGTGCGGTCCGCGCCGGGTCGCCGTCCGGTGCGTCAGGCACGCCGCGGCGCTCCACGTGGTGCCGCCGCCGTCAGCGCTGCCATTCCGTCGCCCTTCGGGCGCGGCCGAGCCTGGCCATGTTCACGGTCGCACCGGGAGCGATGGCTTCGCCGTCCAGCAGGCGTAGGACGTCAGTGACAGAGACCAAACCGGTGTCGAGATCGCCACCCGCCATGAGGAACAGCAAGGCGGTCTCGATGCGACTCGAATCGATGACGGTCACGCCCGCGTGCTCAGCGATCGACTCCTTGATCGCGACGAGATCCTGCAATCGCACCCGTCCGTCCACCTCCCGACCTGCCAGCTCCCGGCGAACCACAGCGGGGAAGGTCGTGTACAGGTCGAGGTGGGAGATGCCGGGGACCTCGTCGAGACGGTCGACGTCGGGGGCGCGGTTCGACAGCGCAGCGAGCAGGCCCTGCTGCTTCCAGGTGACCTGGAGGGTGACGAAGCGGGCCATCCAGCGGCCCATCCCGTGTCGACGGCAATCGCGCGCGAAGGAACCCGCGGTCGTGGTGTCGGGCTCGATGATCCGGAGAAAGGGGCAGGCAACGCTCGGTGGCCTCGTTTCCATCGCTGCGTCAGAGCCCGAAACTGGAGCGCAGACCGGCGACGAAGGCCTCGTCGCGATCGGCCGAGTAGCGCTGACCGAGGACCTCGTGCGCTCCGGGTCCGACCTGGTAGCGCAGCTGTGACGTGCCGTCGTTGACCGCCGACCAGATCGTCGCCGCGACATCGTCAGGCTCGATCAGTCCCGTCGGCGAGCCTCCGGCGGCGAGGAACGCGTCCACGAGCGGCTGGTAGTCCGCGAGCTCCGGGTCGTGGGTGAACACGAAGGACCGGCCCGAGAAGTCGGTCCGGACGCCACCGGGTTCGATGATCTTCGTGGCGATCCCGAACGCTGCCAGCTCGAAGTGCAGCGCCTCGGAGAGTCCCTCGACCGCCCACTTCGACCCGTGGTACGGCGTGCCGAGCGGGTAGGCGGCGCGACCGCCGACGGACGAGACGTTCACGATCATGCCGCCCCTCCTGGTCCGCATGCCGGGAAGGACCGCCTGGATCGTCTCCACCAGACCGAACACGTTGACGTCGAACTGCCGACGCATCACCGACATCGGGGTCGCCTCGAGGGGCCCGTATGCGCCGTACCCAGCGTTGTTGACGAGCACGTCGATCGAGCCGAAACGTTCGAGCGCCGCCTCCACCGCCGACGTGATCGAGTCCGAATCGAGCAGGTCGAGTCGAGCGACGAGGGTGTCAGCCCGCTCGGCGAGGTCGTCGCCGTCCTCCGGCTCACGCATCGTGGCCACGACGTTCCAGTCCGCTTCGGCGAATCGAGCGACGGTGGCCTTGCCGATCCCAGAGCTCGCTCCGGTGACGAAGACAGTTGATGCCACGGTGTCCTTTCGGGTGGTGAACCGAGCGATGACGCCGGCTCAGAACAGGCTCTTCTGGGGACGGATGACGAGCTCTTCGACGTTGAGCTCGATGGGCAGGCTGACGACGTACTCAACGGCGCGAGCGATGTGGGTGGTGTCGCCCAACGTCGTGGGGAGGGCGGCCTGGATCCGGACGATCTGATCGGGGGTCAGCCGAAAGGAGTCGTCGAGTCGCAGGTCCGTGAGTCCGGCAGCGTCGGCGCGAGCAACGATCCTCGAAGGGTCGCCGTGCCGGCTGAAGTTGGAGGCGAAGACGCCGGGGATCAGCGCGGTCACGCGGATGGTGTCGTCCTCGAGCTCCTGGCGCAGGGTCGAGTTGATGCAGTTGACCGCATACTTCGTGGCCCCGTAGAAGCCCGAGTCGCGCCGCAGCGTCGCTGTCGACGAGACGTTGATGATGTTGCCGTGCGAACCGGTCCGCCGCATCGCTCCGACCGCGGCCTGGCAGCCCACGGCAACGGCGAGCACGTTGACCTCGAGCATGCCCCTCCACACCTGCGGGTCGCCGCCGACGATGCTGCCGAAGTCGCCGAAGCCGGCGCTGTTGACGAGCACGTCGAGTCGCCCCGTCGACGTCGCGGCGCCGTCGATCCACGCCCGTAGCCGATCCAGGTCGGTGAGATCGAAGGTGTCGACCTCGGCTCGACCACCTGCCGAGGCGATGCGGCCTGCCGACGCCACCATCTCGTCGGTGGTCCGTCCCGCGAGGAACACGTGAACGCCCAGCGCACCGAGGTGTTCGGCGATCGACCGGCCCATGCCGCTCGACGCACCGGTGACGCACGCCGTGCGGCCAGCAAGTGTGGGGGTGGTCGTCACGGGTGTCCATCCATCCGAGATCGGCGTCCCGAGGTGACGTTTCGGCCCAAGAATGTCACCTCGCCGGATGAGAGTGACACTCCAGGCCCGATCTGTCAACCTGAACACCGATGACCGAGGGCAGCGGGAGCCAGGCGGGTGGGCGCGCCGACGAGATCCGACGTGCGGCGATTCCCGTGTTCGCGGCCCAGGGATTCCGGCGGACCTCGATGGCCGATCTCGCCGGCGCGGCCGGACTCTCGCGCGCAGCTCTGTACCGCTACTTCCGCAACCGATCCGACGTGTTCCGCGCCGCCTTCGACGCCATCCTCAACGACGCTACCGACGCCGCCCTGGCGGCGCTTCACGCCGACGGCACCACCGCCCAGCGGCTGGAGGGCTTCCTGCAACGTGCGTACGGCGATGGATACGAAGGGACGGCCTCAACGCCGTTCGGCGACGAGCTGATGGAAGGTCGTCAGGAGTTCGCCGCAGACGTCGCGGTCGCCGCGGCCGAACGAGCGCACGAGGGGCTGCGCATCTTCCTGCTCGCCGCCGCTGGCACGGAGCCGATCAGGGCCGGACGCATCATCGAGCTGCTCACGTTGTCGCCCGCCGGCCTCAAGGGAGACCACCCCACCCCGGAGGCATACCGAGAGCGACTGACCGCCCTCGCTCTGGCCGCGGCAGCTCTGCTGCAGGAGAGCACGTCACCCTGACAGGGTGACGTTCAGCCCTCTAATCGTCACTCTTCACGCCAGTGCCCGACCGCTCAGCCTGCCCCCGCCGGGTCCGACGCGGCCGAAGCACGCCATGCATCGTTGCGGCGGCCCTTCCGGGCTGTTGACGGCGGACGTGTGCGATCGACTCGTCAGCCGCTCCGACCTCGGGTCGTCATCACCGATCGGGCGGGGTGTCGCCGAGGCCCACCAGGAGCGCGCGCAGGCTCCTGACCAGTTGGGCACGCTGGGTCTCGCTCAGCGTGTCGAGGAGGCCGTCTTCGTACCGGTAGTGGTCGGGGGCGATGCGTTCGACCAGCTCGCGGCCGTCGTCGGTGAGGGCGACCACGACTCGCCGGCGATCGCTGGCGTCGTGCCTGCGGGTGACGAGTCCTCGTTCGGCGAGGCGGTCGATCCGGTTGGTCATGGCGCCGGTGGTGACCATGGTGTGCTCGACGAGCTCGGTCGGCGACAGCTCCCCAGGCTCGCCGCTCCGGTAGATCGTCGCGAGGACGTCGTACATCCAGTCGTCGATGCCGTGTCGGGCGAAGTTCTCGCCGAGGCGCCGGTCGAGCACGCGCGACAGACGCGAGATCCGCCCGATGATCGCCATGGCCGAGACATCGAGGGTCGGATCGGTGTCGTGCCACTGCTGGATGATCACGTCGACGCTGTCGGACGGCATCCCGCCACGGTAGCTCTGCCGTCTTGACGTCCAATAGCTTGACATTAAGATACTGAATGTGGAGTCACAGACCGGGATCCGGGTGGCGTTGGCGACGTTGCTCGCTCCGATCTCGTGGGGCACGACCTACGTCGCGATCACCGAGCTCCTCCCGGCTGACCGGCCGTTGTTCGTCGCGCTCATGCGCACCGTGCCCGCCGGACTGCTGTTGGTGGGGGTCGGTTGGTGGCGGTCGCAGTGGCTCCCGGACCGTTCACAGTGGCGACGGCTCGTGGTTCTGGCGATGTGCAATTTCGGAGCGTTCTTCCCGTTGCTGATCGTCGCGATCTACCGGCTGCCCGGCGGCGTCGCTGCGTCCGTCGGCGGCATCCAGCCGCTCCTCGTCGGGGTGATCACCTGGATCGTCGTCGGACGCGCGATGCGCGGCCTCGACGTCGCCGTTGGCCTCGTCGCGGCATTCGGGGTCGCGATGGTCGTGATCCGACCCGGCGCCTCGATCGACTCCGTCGGCCTGCTCGCAGCACTCGGCGCGAACGTCTCGTTCTCCGCCGGGGTCGTTGCCACCAAACGGCTCCCGAGCTTCCCGGACCAGATCGTCTCCACCGGGTTCCAGATGCTCATCGCTGCCGTCGCGCTCGCACCGATCTCGCTGCTGGCCGAAGGTCCGCCACCCACCATCTCGCCGGTGAACGCGCTCGGCTTCGCCTACCTGAGCGTGATCGCCACCGGTGCCGCGTTCGTGATCTGGTTCACCGGCATCAGCCGGCTCCCGACCCAGGCACCACCGGTGCTCGGCCTCGCAGCTCCGTGCACCGGCGCCGCCCTCGGTTGGCTGCTGCTCGGCGAAGATCTCACCGCCATTCAGGTCCTCGGCTTCGCCACCACCATCGGAGCGATCGGCTACGCCGCGACGATCGGCTCGATGCGATCTGGCCGTCAGCCTCGCCTCGGCCGATCCGTCCTCGCCCGTCCGAAGCGCTCATCGGCCCTGCCCGCGCACCATCCGACTCGCTGACACCTCGAGGAGCGGGAATTCGGGGCCAGGCACGGCTGCTCAGCTCGGCGCCGACCGTCTCCGTCTCCAGACTTCACGTGGGAGGGCCGCCGGGTCGTGGCGTGCCGCCACCACGACCTGATATCGGTCCTCGTACAGGATCGGCCCGGGTCCGTCGCTGCCGAGCTCGACCCAGCCGACGCCGTGGGCGTCGAGGATCTCGAGATAGCCGCGGGTCGCGTCGATGAAATCGTGGGCCTCGGCTCGGAACCAGCTGCTGGTCCACGGATGCCGTTGGCGGTCGAAGACCTCGGGCGAAGAGTCCGCCGGATTCGGGAAGTGGTCCTCGAGCCATCGGTTCTGACTTCGCCACCACGCCCGCTCGTGGGCATCGAGCTGCCCAGCGAAACCGAGCCCGTTCACGAGCGCGAAGACCCCGGGAAACCGTCCTGACGAGCTGGCCTGCACGGCCTGTATCCGCACGAACGTCACCGACGGACCGACGTCATGCCCGACACGCTGTGGCTCATGACCCATGCGCCGGGCCGTCCCCGTCACCTCGCAGGTAGCTCCGTTGTCCTGCGAGGTACGGCGCCGGATCGACGATCTCGGCGAGCGCGACGTCGGCGGGTTCTACCCCTGACCCCCGCACCGTCACGTTGCCCGAGCCGACCTGGGCGCCGCCGGACCACACGTCGTCGAGGCGAGCGCCTTCGAAGCTCACCGGCTGTCCGTCGACCGCGAGCACCGAGCTCCACGGGACGACGTCGTCGAGGCGGTGGTCATCCGGGTATGCGCACCGGCCGGCGTGGAGGTCCCACTGCGTCGCTGGTCCGCCGATGCCGGAGTCGACCTCGATCTCCCACGTCTCGCCGGAGACGACGACGCCGAGGTGCAGGAGCCGAGTCCAGAACGCAGGCGGCAGCCACCGCAGTGGACGACGCGGGACTCGGCCTCCACGACCCTTGCCGCCCATCCGCCTTCGCGACCAGCTCGGCAGATCGACGCCGTAGAGCGGGAAGCTCAGCTCGATCCACGCTCGGGAGTACTCGAAGTCGAACCGCCACGGCTGCGCGAGGAAGCGAAGGTCCGCCACCCGCCTCGATCGTCGTGTCCCCACCGCCGACACCTCATGCTCGTCGGACTCACGGCACGCTACGGGAACGAGCGCGTCATCGATCCGCGCGATGTGGAGATCGTGAGCTCCAGCACATCGATGTCGAGGCGCTCGGCGACGACGCCGTCGACGATCGGCAGCTCAGTGGAGCCCGCCAGGACCTGTGTGACGCCGTCCGGAACCAGCACGATGACCTCGAACGGGTCGTCCTCGCGGTCGCGGCCGACCAGGGAGAGCCCCTCCTCGGCCACGAGGTCGCGAGGAGCGCAGGTCGAAGCCTCCGAGTCCGCGGAGTAGACGACGACCAGGCACACGTCACCGTCTGGGTCCGTCTCGGCGTAGATCTCGGCGAAGTCGGTCGAGCGCACCAGCTCGCGAGACGCGGGCTCGGCCGGTGCCGTCGCCGAGACCGGATCGACCTCACCCCAGACGGCGAGCGTGCGGCCATCGCTATCGTGCCCCACGATCACCAGGGGCTTGGCTGGTATGTCCGAGCCGGGGAGCAGCACGGAGTCGCCAGCTCCGGCGGTGGCCGTCCATGCCACCGATCCGTCCGGACCGCCCGCAACGATCGTCACGCTCGCCAGTTCATCGAGCGCAGGGAGCTCGAGAACGACCTGGCCG
>JBCDAU010000032.1:0-63980 GCA_039185015.1 Actinomycetota bacterium | reverse complement strand
GTCGAGGCCATCGCCAACGCCCTGAGCTGAGCCTCGGCGACCTCACCCCAGGTCGCCACCCAGCGCGAAGAACGCGACCATCAGAGCGATCGCCGCGGCCAGCCCGAGGATGAGGCCGAGTCGTCCGATCAACCAGAAGACCGCGGCGAAGGCGGCGAAGAGCGCATACGGCGTCGGTCTCGCCAGAACCCCCCGCTCCTCGCGGCCCTCTCCCCACGTCGCCACGGCGATGGCGACGAGCACCGAGATCGCGATGATCACGATCAGGAAGAGCAGGGGCGAGAAGAGCCCGACGAACGCGCCGAGGCCGACGGCGACGAGGATGATGCGCGCTCGACTCACCCGTCCGACGCTAGTGCCGCACGCACGAGCGACGTGGGTGTCGCGAAGCGGATACGTTCGGCGTCCATGCGCATCGCGATCGGGGCCGACCACGCAGGCTTCCCCCTCAAAGCGCACCTGGTGGAGGTGCTGACCGCTGCGGGCCACGAGGTCGACGACCTCGGGACGTACTCGACCGAAGCCGTCGACTACCCGCCGTTCTGCGCGGCGGTCGGTCGTCGGGTCGCCGACGGGCGCGCCGAGGCCGGGATCGTGCTCGGCGGGAGCGGTCAGGGCGAGCAGCTCGCGGCCAACAAGGTCCGAGGTGTGCGTGCGGCCCTGTGCAACGACCTCTACACCGCCCGCATGGCCCGGGAGCACAACGACGCCAACGTCTTGTCGATGGGTGCCCGCATCGTGGCGCCCGGCCTCGCAGAGGAGATCGTCGAGCTGTTCCTCGCCACCGAATTCGCCGGCGGGCGTCACCAGCGCCGCGTCGACCAGGTGATGGCCCTTGACGGCTTCGATCTGCACGAGGCGCTCTACACCACGAGGGCGATGCGTCGCGTGAAGCCCGACCCGATCCCCGACGAGGTGATCGCACGGATCGTCGATGCCGCGGTGCGCGGACCGTCGGGGGGCAACCAACAACGCTTCCGGTTCCTCACCGTGACCAAGGCCGCGACCAAGGCACGGTTGGCCGAGTGGTACCGGCAGGACCTCGAGGAGCTCAACCGCACGAAGTACGCCGACGTGCAGTCGTCGATCTCCGAGGGGGATCCGAACGACCCGTCCGTCGCGCAGAGCGCCCGGATCTCCAAGTCGGGGGTCTGGCTCGCCGAGCACCTGGCCGAGGTGCCGCTGCTGCTGTTCGTGTTCGGCAAGGCGGCAGGCGAGTCGTCGACCTTCCCGGTGCTGTGGAACGCCTGCCTCGCCGCCCGCGCCGAGGGCATCGGCACCACCATCACCACGCTGCTCCGGGCCCACAAGGACGAGATCCACGAGCTGCTCGGCGTCCCGGCCGATGGCGAGTGGCAGATGCACGCCATGGTCCCGATGGGCTATCCGCTCGGCAGCTGGGGCATCGCCGAGCGCCGACCGGCGCACGAGTCGACCTTCAGCGAACGATGGGGCCTCGCCCCCGACTGGGTCGTCGACGAGGCCCTCTGGCCCCCGGGCCCGTGATCCTCACCCCGGTTGGCGTCGGCCCCCACCGCCGTTGGATCATGTGAGCAGGGTCTAGGGGAGGTCTGCCATGGGGACCGAGGTCCGCCGTTCGTTCTGCCGCATCTGCCACGCGGCGTGTCCGGTCGATGTCGAGATCACCGACAACCGCGTCGTCAAGATCAGCGGCGTCGACGAGGATCCGATCTTCCGCGGCTACACCTGCGTCAAGGGCCGCCAGCTCCCCGAGCAGCTGCACCACCCCGACCGCCTGCGCCACGCGCTCCGCCGCACCGCGTCCGGCACCTACGAAGAGGTCCCGACGTCGGTCGCGCTCGACGAGATCGCCGAGCGCCTCCAGGGCATCCTCGAGCGAAACGGCCCCCGTGCCATCGCGACCTACACGGGCACCGGCGGCTACCAGAACGCGCCGTCCGATCCGGTCGCCCGCGCCTTCCACAAGGCCATCGGTTCGATCAGCTACTACACCTCGGTCACCATCGATCAGCCGATGAAGCGGACCGCGACGATGCGCATCGGCGCGTGGGAGGCCGGCCCCCACAACTTCACCGAGGCCGATGTGCTGCTCGCCATCGGCTACAACCCGATGGTCTCGAGCTTCTCCCCGTTCGGCGGTCTCCAGGGCACCGACCCGTTCCAGACCCTGCGGGAGCGCAAGGCCGAGGGTATGAAGCTCATCGTCGTCGATCCCCGACGCACCGAGCTGGCTCGCCAGGCCGATCTGCACCTCGCGGTGCGACCCGGTGAGGACCCGACCCTGCTGGCCGGCCTGATCAACGTCATCCTCAGCGAGGACCTGCACGACCACGAGTTCTGCGACGAGTGGGTCGACCAGGAGCAGCTCGCTGCGCTCGCCGACCGGGTCGCCCCGTTCACGGTCGACTACGTGGCCGAGCGATGCGACGTCGCCGCCGCCGACGTCGAGGCCGCGGCCCGCATGTTCGCCGCCGGCCCGAAGGGATCAGCCGGCACCGGCACCGGGCCGAGCATGTCGCCGCACCCCAGCCTCATGGAGCACCTCACCCAGTGCCTCAACGTGCTCTGCGGCCGCTTCCTGCGGGAAGGCGACCAGATCGAGTCGGGCATGCTCCTCCAGCCCGACACGCCGAAGCGGGCCCAGGTCCTCGGACCGTTCGATCCGCTCCGCGGCCCCGAGAGCCGCTTCCGCGGCCTCCGCGGCTACGGCGGCGAGATGCCCTGCACGACGCTCGCCGAGGAGATCATCACCCCCGGCGACGAGCAGGTCCGGGCCCTGATCTCGAACGGCGGCAACCCGGTCGCGGCCTGGCCCGACCAGAAGCTCTCCCTCGAGGCGATGGAGGCGCTGGAGCTCCTGGTCGTCATCGACCACCGCATGACCCAGACCGCCCAGTTCGCCGACTACGTCATCGCGCCGCGGCTGTCGCTCGAGCGGTCCGACGTCCCGCCCTTCATGGACCGCTGGTTCCGTGAGCCCTACGCCTGCTACTCGCCCGCCGTGCTCCAACCAGACGGCGACCTCCTCAACGACTGGGAGGTCTACTGGGAGGTCGGAGAGCGGATGGGCCTCGACCTCGAGCTCCCCGGCGGTGTGATCCCGCACGGCGAGCGGCCGAGCGACGACGACGTCCTCGACCTCGTCTACGCCAACAGCCGCGCCGGCATGGACCTCATCCGCGAGCGGAACGGCCAGGTCGTCCCCGAGCTGCGCATCACCGTCCAGGCAGCCGACCCGGCGACCTCCGGCAAGTTCGCGGTAGGGCTCGCCGATCACCTCGACGAGCTCGACCAGGTCCGAGCCCAGCAGACCGGTGCCGAGAAGATCGAGGGCTTCGATCCCGACGTGCACACCTTCCGCCTGATCTCTCGCCGCCTGAAGTCGCACCTCAACTCGCTCGGCGGCGAGCTGCCGGGACTCCGGAGGAAGAATCCGACCAACTACGCCTACATGAACCCCGACGACATGGCCGAGCTGGGCATCGAGGACGAGCAGCTCCTCGAGATCGAGTCGCCACGAGCGAAGATCCTGGGCGTGGCGAAGGCCGCGCCCGACCTGCGGCGCGGCGTGGTGTCGATGGCGCACTCCTGGGGAGGCGCGACGCTGACCGACGAGAAGGTCCGCGACATCGGGGCGCCGACCAACCGGCTCGTCGACGTCAACGACGGCTTCGACCAGATCACCGGTCAGGCGGTGCAGAGCGGCATCCCGGTCTCGCTCACCCCGGTGAGCGACGACGTCCTGGTCGGCTGAGTTCCTGTCCCGGCGTGGGTCCCAGAGCCCACGCCTCCTCCACAGGTCCTCGCCACTGAAGCGGCTGCGGCGTGGCCGTCCCGGTCGCGCGTAGGTTGGCGGGCCGAGTTGGAGGGGGACCGACATGGCGACGATCCGGGAGCTGGCCGAGGAGCACTGGCAGGGGCGCGGTGACCTCGTCCACGCGCACCATCCGGTGCAACCCATCCGCAGCGACGACGGCCAGGCGGCGAGCGAGGAGATCGCCGACGGCCTGCTGACGTTGAAGAGCATCGCCTCGGTGAACGCGCTCGACTCCGGCGACGGTCTCGTCCTCCTCGACACCGGCGGCCCGTTCGACATCGACCGCATCTACGACGCGGTCCGCGGGTGGCGGCCCACCACACCGGTGACGGCCGCGGTCTACTCGCACCACCACATCGACCACGTCTTCGGCACCGCACGCTTCGAGGCCGAGGCGGCCGAGCAGGGGTGGGAGCGACCGGTCGTCCATGCCCACGAGGACATGCCCGAGCACTTCCGCCGATACGAGCGGACCAACGGGTGGAACACCGCGATCAACCGGCGCCAGTTCGCCATCGACCTCCCCGAGTGGTCCTGGCCGGCGACCTATCGAGACCCCGACGTCACCTACGCAAAGCAGCTGACCTTCACCCGCGGCGATCTCACCTTCGAGCTCGTCCACGCCCGCGGCGAGACCGACGACGCCACGTGGACGTGGGTGCCCGAGATGAAGGTCCTCCACCCGGGAGACCTGTTCATCTGGGCCGTGCCCAACGCCGGGAACCCGCAGAAGGTCCAGCGCTACCTGTCCGACTGGGCGACGGCGCTCCGGGAGATGGCGGCGCTGCGGCCCGAGATCATGCTGTCCGGCCACGGACTGCCGATCTTCGGCGCCGACCGCGTCGTCCAGGCGCTCGTGGACACCGCCGAGCTGCTCGACTCCCTCGAGGCGCAGACGCTCGCCCTCATGAACCAGGGCAAGAGCCTCGACACGTGCATCCACGAGGTGCAGGTGCCGGCCCACCTCGCCGACCGGCCCTACCTCCGGCCCGTGTACGACCATCCGCAGTTCCTCGTCCGAAACGTCTGGCGGCGATACGGCGGTTGGTACGACGGCGAGCCCGACAACCTCCTGCCCGCTCCCCGCGCCGAACAGGCGAGCGTGTGGGTCGAGCTCGCGGGCGGCACCGACGCGGTGATGGCGCGGGCGAAGGCTGCCCTCGATGCCGGCGACCACGCGATCGCCTGCCACCTCATCGAGTTCTGCGCCCTCGCCGAGCCCGGGAACCAGGACATGTGGGCGCTGCGCGGCGAGATCTACCGGACCCGCTCACAGACCCACGACAGCTCCATGGCGCGCAACATCCTCAACCACGCCGCCCTCGCCTCGGACCAGGCCAAGCGCGACCTCGCCGGCGACTACTGAGGTGCGCTGGCCGCTGCGACCGATCGCCGTCGTCGAGGCCGTGTCCTACCTCGTGCTGCTCGCTGCCGTCGTGTGGTTCCGGGTGCTCGACGGACCCGACCTCGTCGCGATCGCCGGACCGGTGCACGGCGTGATCTTCCTCGTCTACGCGGTCGCCGTGCTCCAGGCGAAGGAGGACCTCGTGTGGGACTGGGGGCGGACGTTGATCGTGATGTTCGCCGCCGTCATCCCCCTCGGCGGGTTCTGGGTGGCCGAACGGGTGATCGGCGAGACCTAAGCGACGCTCAGCCCTCGAGGTCGCCCTCGTGCGAGACCGGAGGCTCGACCGAGAGGGCCGGCTCGGCGGCCGGGTCGACGAGGGCATCGGTGCGATCGAGCAGGCCGTCGACGTCGACCTCGGACCCCGTGAGCGACTCGCCCGACGGGTCCGGATCGGGGTCCGGCTCCGGGTCGGGCTCGGGGTCGGGGTCTTCGGAAGGCTCGTCGCGCGTCGTCTCACCCGATGGCGCCGAGTTCTCGCTCGTCCCGTTGTCCATCGTGCCGCTGACGTGCGTGGTGATGCCCGACCCCTCGACCTTGATCTGGAACGACCCGTCGACGAGATCCGGTGTCTTGGCGCCGATCGGGGCGACACCGTTCGAGTACCCCGGATCGGTCTGGCCGGGGCGGAGGTCGACCGGGCCGTCGGCCTTGACCTTGTCGGCGTCGAGGTCGCCACCGGCGATGTCCGGGTACGGGATCGGGTCGGAGCCGTCCCAGGCCTGGGTCTCGACCGGTTCCTCCGCCGGCCTCACCACGTCCAGGTAGTCGGGGTCCTCGTCGAACTTGCCCTTCGCCATGCGCCCTCCCTAGCCCGTGGCCAGCTCCCGGGCTCGAGCGTACGACGCACGGATGGTCGCAGCGTCGGCGTCCCGCCGGGGGGCGACGGTGTCGCCGGCTCCGAGACCCCAGGCCTCGACCACGTCGTCGAACGACCGACCCGTGGCGACCACTGCGGCCTGCACGGCCGCCCCAGCGGCCACCGTCTCATCGGTGTGCGGGACGACGATCGGGGCGCCGGACGCATCGGCGAGCAGCTGCCGGTAGGCGGCGGATCTCGCGCCGCCGCCGACGAGGAAGCGGCGCCCGCCGAGGGTCACCCCGGCATCGACCAGCGCATCGACGCCGTCGAGGAGACCGCAGACGACGCCGAGGTGCGCGGCGCGGGCGAGGTCGGCCTGGTCGGTCGAGGTCCGCAGGCCGACGAACACGCCCGTCGCGTCCGGCAGGTTGGGTGTGCGCTCACCGTCGAGATAGGGCACGAGCACCGGGCCGCCGGCCTCGGCCGCCAGAGCGAGGCGGACCAGCTCGTCGCGCCCGACACCCAGCCATCGCTGGACGGCGTCGGTGACCTTCGTGGCGTTCAGCGTGCAGACCAACGGCAGGTACCGGCCGGTCGCGTCGGCGAAGCCGGCCACGAACCCGCTGGGATCGGCCGTCGGCGTGTCGGACACCGCGAAGGCCGTGCCCGAGGTCCCGAGCGAGATCACGGCGTCGCCCGCACGCAGGCCCAGTCCCAGCGCGGCACCCATGTTGTCGCCGGTGCCCGGTCCGACGACCGTGGTCGACGGCAGGCCGACGTCGGCCACGACGGTGCCGGCCGACTCGGACGGGCCGAGCACCCGCGGCAGCGCCACCTCGGCATCGTCGACCGCGAGCGCGAGCAGATCGGGCCGGTACTCGCCGCCGGTCGGATCCCACCATCCTGAGCCGGAGGCGTCACCCCGATCGGTCACGTGCTCACCGGACAGCCGCCAGGTCAGGTAGTCGTGGGGGAGCATGGCCTTCGCGATGCGGGGCACGAGCTCCGGCTCGTGCTCGGCGACCCACGCCAGCTTCGTGACCGTGAAGGCCGCGACCGGCACCGAGCCGCAGGCCCGAGCCCAGCCCTCCGCGCCGAGGCGCTCGACCAATGCGTCGGCCTGCGGCGAGGACGTCGTGTCGTTCCAGAGCTTGGCCGGCCGGATGACCTCACCGGCCTCGTCGACCAGCACCATGCCGTGCTGCTGCCCAGCCACCGAGATCGCGACGACGTCGCCGAGGTGGTCGGCGACCTGGCCGAGGGCCGAGGTCAAGGCCTCCCACCACGACGTCGGATCCTGCTCGCTCACGGGCGGTTCGGTGGGTGGGTGCGGAGCGGAGGCCGCGCCGACGACCGCTCCGGTGTCGACGTCGCGGAGCTCGACCTTGGTCGACTGGGTCGACGAGTCGACCCCGCAGACCAGCGCCATCAGCGGGCCCGTTCGACGTAGCGGGCCACGAGGTTCTCGAGTGCCTCCTGGCGTCCGGAGACGTGGCCCGGCTCGGCGGCATCCATCGCCCTGGCATGGAGGTCGGCCAACGACATCGATCCGTCGCTGATCCCCCGGCCCAGCTCTCCGTCCCAGCCCGCATAGCGGTCACGGCGGACGTCTTCGAGGGCGCCGTCGTCGAGCATCGCCGCCGCGACCAGCAGGGCACGAGCCATGGTGTCCATGCCCCCGATGTGGGCGTGGAACAGATCGCTGCGGTCGCTCGACTGGCGGCGCAGCTTCGCGTCGAAGTTCAACCCGCCGGTGGTGAACCCACCGCCGCGCAGGATCTCGTACATGCCCAGGCTCATCTGCTCGACCGACACCGGGAACCGATCGACGTCCCACCCGAGCCGGTCATCACCGGCGTTGGCATCGATCGAACCGAAGATCCCCGCGGTCACCGCCGCCGCGACCTCGTGGGCGAAGTCATGGCCCGACAGGGTCGCGTGGTTGACCTCGATGTTGACCTTGATCTCCTCGGCCAGCCCGTAGCGCTGGAGGAAGGCGTGCACCGCGGCGACGTCGTAGTCGTACTGATGCTTCGTCGGCTCGAACGGCTTGGGCTCGATCAGGATCGTGCCCTCGAACCCGATCGCGTGCTTGTGCTCCACCACCAACGTGAGGAACCGGCCCAACTGATCGAGCTCACGCGCCAGATCGGTGTTCAGCAACGTCTCGTAGCCCTCGCGCCCACCCCACAGGACGTAGTTCTCGCCTCCCAGACGATGGGTCGCGTCCAGACAGTGCTTCACCTGACCGGCCGCGTACGCGAACAGCTCCGGGTCCGGGTTGGTGGCCGCACCCGCCGCGTACCGCGGGTTGGAGAACAGGTTGGCCGTGCCCCACAGCAGCCGGGTGCCGGTGCGCGCCATGTGCGCAGCGGCCTCGTCGACCATGGTGTCGAGCAGCGCGCACGATTCCTTGAACGACGCGCCCTCCGGTGCGATGTCACGGTCGTGGAAGCAGAAGAAGGGCACACCGAGCTTGTCGAAAAACTCGAACGCGGCCGCCATCTTCGCCCTGGCGTGCCCCAGCTGATCGCCCGGTGCCTCCAACCACGGACGATCCAGCGTTCCCGCACCGAAGATGTCGAACCCCGTCCAGTTGAACGAGTGCCAGTAACACACCGCGAAGCGCAGATGCTCGGCCATCGACCGACCCGCCACCACACGGTCCGCGTCGTACCAACGAAAGCTCAACGGATCATCGGACTCCGGCCCGGCGTACCTGACCGGCTCGACCACATCGGTGAAGAAGGGCTCGCTCATGGCCGCGATCTTCTCAGGCCACGATGCCCCGTTCGCGCAGATCCGCGATCCGGTCGCCGTGCCCCAGCTCGGCGAGCACTTCGTCGGTGTGCTGGCCGAGGGCCGGTGCCGGCCCGCCCGGTGCCGCCGGCGTGGCGGAGAAGCGGGCGGCCGGCCGCGGTTCGCGCAGGCGGCCGGCCAGCGGGTGCTCGCGCTCCACGAACACCTCGTTGTGCACGACTTGCGGGTCCTCGTGGAGCTCGTCGATCGTGCGCACGATCCCCGACGGCACGTCTTCGGCCGCCATCTTGGCCGCCGCCTCCTCCTTGGGCATGGTCTCGGCGACGGCGCCCACCTCGGCGGCGACCTCGAGGAAGGCCGGGAGGTTGGCCATCCGCGCCGGGAGGGTCGAGAAGCGCTCGTCGTCGGCGATGTCCTCACGCCCGTAGGCCTTGCACCAACCGCGGAACTCCGAGTCGGACAGCGGGGTCGCCGTGCCCCACCCGTCGGCGAAGGCCATGAGCGAGTAGTTGGACCCGATCGTCGGCTGATGGGCGACGTCGTCGTCGAGCAACGTGTGATCGGCGCCGGAGTCGGGCCAGTGGAACGCGATCGCCGCGTCGAGCATCGCGAGATCGATGTGCTGGCCGCCACGACCGGTCTCGCGGGCATAGAGCGCCGAGGCGATCGCGCTCGCGGCCGTGACCGAGGTCAGCTTGTCGCACAGCAGCTGCCGGTGGAGCTGCGGCTCGCCGCTCATCGGGTCGCCCTGGATGTCGGCGAGCCCGGAGTAGACCTGGATGACGTTGTCGTAGACCCGCTGCCCGGAGTACGGGCCCTCCGATCCGAACCCGCTGATCGAGCAGTAGACCAGGCCGGGGTTGCCCGCGCTCAGCTCCTCGAAGCCGATGCCCATGCGGTCGGCCACGCCGGGTCGGAAGTTCTGGATGAACACGTCGGCGTCCGCAGCGAGCTCCCGCAGCAGCGCGATGCCCTCGTCCTGTCGGAGGTCGAGCACGACCGATCGCTTCCCCCGGTTGGCGACGTGGAACATGCCGGACATGCCGTTCTTGTTGCTGCCGAGATGGCGCAGGATGTCGCCGAGCATGGGCGGCTCGACCTTGATCACGTCGGCGCCCTGATCGGCGAGGATCGTCGCCGCCAGCGGCCCCGACATCACCGCGCTCACGTCGACGACCTTCACCCCATCGAGTGCTCCAGACATCCCCTCTCCTCCCCTCGGGCCCCGAAGCTTCTCACGTCGAACATCCCTCAGTGTCCGGCGTCACCGACCGATGGGACCACGTCAGGCTGGGAGTCGGCGATGGTGGGACAACGCGGAGTCGATGCGGTGGGCATCCTCGCTGCGCATCCGCGGGACGCGGCGGGAGCGGGGATCGCGGCGCTCGCCGAGACGCTGGTCGCCGACGGTCTCCGAGGGATCGAGATCTCTCCGGAGCCCGGTGTCGTGAGCCACCGCTCCGGAACCCTCGACCGCGACGACGTCGGCACCCTGACGGCTGGCGAGGCCGAGGTGCGGTTCAGCCCGGCGGCCCGCGCCGACCTGGTCGAGCCGATCGTGGCGGTCGTCGCCACGGCGCTGCTCACCGCCCGCTCCTTCGACCACCTCTACGCCGGCTGGACCAGCCAGGCCGTGTCGGTGCGCCGCGGCGACGGGCGTCTGGTCGCCGTGAGCGAATCGTGGGGTGAGACGACGGGTCGTGGCGAGATCGTCGTCGCCGACGAGGACGTGAGGGCGGGGCTCGCCCCGGAGTCCCACGCGCGCGTCGACCGCACGCTCCGGGAGCTCCGTGCGCGCAGCGAGATCGTCGAGGAGTACCTCGTCGTCAAGGCGGACGGATCCGAGGTTCCGATCCGGGCGACGTCGAAGGCGTTCTGCTGGCCGTCCGGCGAGATCCGGTCCATCTCGACCCGCAACGAGGACCTCACGAAGGTGCGCGAGCTCGAGGAGCGCCTCGAAGACGGCGAGCTCCTCCAGGAGACGCTGGAACGGTGCTCCCACGCCTTCAACGTCCGCGACGGGGAGCTGCGGCTCATCTGGGCGAACCAGGCCTACGTCGACCTCGTCGGCTACGAGCTCGACGAGCTCGTCGGCTCGGTGCCAGAGGACCTGACCGTGCAGGAGGACTTCGACGCCGACGACCGCGAGAGGGTGCTGGCGCGGGAGCAGGACAGTCAGATCTACCAGGAGATCCGCTACCTCCGCGGCGACGAGTCGACGGTGCGGGTGCGACTGCAGTCGAGTCGCGTCCGGTTGGGTTCTGGGGATCTGCGCTACGTGTCCTTCGCCGAGGATCTGACCGAGGAGGACGCCAACCGACACGAGATCGGCCAGCTCCGTCGGCGGCTCGAGGCGATGCTCGAGCACGCGCCGGGCACCTTCACGCTCTACGACCGGGACCTCGAGGTCGTGTTCACCAACTACGACAAGTGGCCGGGTTCGAATCTCCACTCGCTCATCGAGGCCGGAGCCGCACCGCCCGAGGTCGCCGAACGCATCGAGCACGTCGTCGAGAGCGGACGGCCCGACCGGTGGCACTCGTGGACGGTGGGCAGCGAGATCAAGTGGTACGAGATCTCCGCGGCACCGGTGTTCGACGACGACGGCAACGTCGAAGGGGTGGTGACGCTCGGCGTCGATCGGACGGAGCAGGTCGCGATCGAGCGACAGCTGGCCCACCAGGCCACGCACGACGACCTCACCGGTCTGCTGGATCGATCGGGGCTGATGGAGGCGGTCGGTGAGCTCTCCGACAGCGGCGAGCCGTTCTCGACGGTGTTCGTCGACCTCGACGGGTTCAAGGACGTCAACGACACGCTCGGCCACGAGCTGGGCGACCACCTCCTGCGTTCGGTTGCGCAGCGGCTCCAGTCGGCCGTCGATCCCCGGTGCCACCTCGGTCGCGTCGGCGGGGACGAATTCCTCGTCGCGGTCGGGACCACGGCGGAGGAGACCGACCTCCTCGCCGACGCGCTGCTCCGGGCGCTCCGGTCGCCGATGGAGCTCGATGGCGTCATCGTGAACCCCACCGGCAGCATCGGCATCGCGCACGTGCCGGCGGGCACGAGCCCGACCGAGGCGATCCGCCGCGCCGACCTCGCGATGTACGACGCGAAGCGACAGGGCCGGAACCGCATCGTCAGGTTCGACGTGACGATGGAGGAGCGGGTCGCCCACCGACACCGGATCGAGGAAGGCCTCCGGCGTGCGTTGAGCGAGGACGAGCTCGAGCTCCACTACCAACCGGAGTACGACCTGGCGACCGGGAGGCTGCTCGGCGCCGAGGCGCTCCTGCGCTGGAACGACCCCGCTCGCGACCACCCGGTCTCGGCCGGAGAGTTCATCGAGATCGCCGAGGAGACCGGGCTGATCGGCGAGATCGGCCGCTTCGTCGCCCACCGGGCCGCACAGGACGCCGCCGACTGGCCGAACGACCTCACGGTCCGGCTCAACCTGTCGGCCAAGCAGCTCGGTGAGCCCGACCTCGTCGAGTACTACCTCGGCGAGTTCGCACGAGCCGGACTCCCGACCTCTCGGGTGTGCGTCGAGCTCACGGAGACAGCCATCGCAGCGCCGGAGACGTTCGGCGTCATCGACGAGCTGTCGGCAGCCGGCTGCACGATCGCCCTCGACGACTTCGGTACCGGCTTCTCCTCGATGGCGATCCTGCGCAAGCTCCCGGTCGACGTCATCAAGATCGACCGCAGCTTCGTCGACGGGCTCGGCACCGAGCCGGACGACACGGTGTTGGTCCGCTCGATCGTCGGGCTCGCCCAGTCCCTCGGGCACGACGTCGTGGCCGAAGGCGTGGAGACGGAGCTGCACGTGCACGAGCTCCTCGCGCTGGGCTGTCGCCGAGCTCAGGGATTCGGGCTCGACCGGCCGATGCCCCTCCGCGAGCTGCGGACCCGCTTCGATGCGCCACCGCCCGCTCTGCTCGGCCATGACACTCCCGTTTCACGTTTGATCCCGTGACCTGAGTCACTGGTAGCGTCAGGCCCCGTCATCCTGAGAGGGGGGTTCGTGGCGCTACTCGACGTTCGTGACATCTCGGTCCGCTTCGGCGGAATCGTGGCGTTGAGCGATCTGTCGTTCACCATCGAGTCGAACTCGATCTGCGGTCTGATCGGCCCGAACGGCGCAGGCAAGACCACGCTGTTCAACGTCGTCAGCCGGATCTACGACCCGACGACCGGCTCGGTGACCTTCGACGGTGACGACCTGCTCCAGCTCCCCCCGCACCGGATCTCCGAGGTGGGCGTCTACCGCACCTTCCAGAACCTCGCCCTCTGGCCCAACATGAGCGTGCTCGAGAACGTGATGGCCGGTGCCCACACGAAGAGCAAGCAGAACTTCTTCACCGCCATGGCCGACATCGGTCGTCGTGGCGAGGAGAAGCGACTCCGGGCCCGCGCCATCGAGGTGCTCGGCCAGCTGGACCTCGCCCAGTACGCCTTCCAGGCCTGCGCCGGGCTCCCCTACGGCACGCTCAAGCGCATCGAGCTGGCCCGGGCGCTGATCGGCGAGCCCAAGCTGCTGATGCTCGACGAGCCCGCCACCGGCCTCACCCACTCCGAGGTCGACGTGCTGTCGGAGCTGATCCAGACCATCCGGACCGACTTCGACCTCACGATCCTCCTCGTGGAGCACCACATGGGCCTCGTGATGAGCATCTCGGAGAAGGTCGTCGTCCTCGACTTCGGCCGCAAGATCGCCGAGGGCAAGCCGGCCGAGGTCCAGGAGAACCCCGACGTGATCGCCGCCTACCTGGGGAGCCCCGCATGAGCCAGCGAGTCCTCGACGTCAACGGCCTGCAGGGTGGCTACGGCCCCATCCAGGTCCTCCACGGCCTCGACTTCCACGTCGCCGAGGGCGAGGTCGTGGTCATCCTCGGCGCCAACGGCGCCGGCAAGACCACGACCCTCCGGGCGGTCTCCGGGATGATCGAGACCTCCGGGTCGATCGAGCTCTACGGCGACCAGATCGTCGGCAGGAACCCCGCGGACATCGTGCGCCAGGGCGTCGCCCACGTCCCCCAGGGCCGGGGCACCTTCCCCGAGCTCAGCGTGGAGGACAACCTCCGGATCGGTGCGTACACCCGGTCCGACAACGAGGTCGAGTCCGACATGGAGAAGTGGTACGAGGCGTACCCGGTGCTCTACGAACGCCGCACCCAGGCCGCCGGCTCGCTGTCCGGCGGCGAGCAGCAGATGCTCGCCGTGTCCCGGGCGCTGATGTCGCGGCCCCGTCTCCTCCTGCTCGACGAGCCGTCGCTCGGTCTGGCACCGCTGATCGTCGCCGACCTGTTCCAGCGCTTCGGCGAGCTCAACAAGGAGACCGGCGTGACCATGCTGGTCGTGGAGCAGAACGCCCAGCTCGCACTGGGCATCGCCGATCGCGGCTACCTGCTCGAGTCAGGGAGCATCGTGTTCGAGGGCGCCGCCGATGCGCTCATGAACGACGACGCCATCCGCAAGTCCTACCTGGGCATCTGAGGGGAGAAGCACCATGGAGCTCTTCATCCAGCGACTCTTCGACGGCCTCACGAACGGCTCGACCTACGCGCTGATCGCCGTAGCGCTCGTGCTGATCTTCAAGGCCACCACGCTGATCAACTTCGCCCAGGGCGAGTTCGCCATGCTCGGCGCCTTCCTGGTGCTGGTCGGCAGCACCGAGTGGTTCGGCGGCGGCATCCCGATGTGGGTGGCGGTCGTCGTGGCCATGCTGCTGACGGCGGTGATGGCAGCCGGCGTCGAACGGGTGCTCATCAGACCGTTCGACCCATCCGACCACCTCCCACTCGTGATCATCACCTTGGGGCTGTTCCTGGCCATCAACGCCCTCGCCGGCATCATCTGGCGGTTCGACCCCCGGTCGTTCCCCGAGCTCTTCCCGTCGGGGACGGCGTTCACGGTCGCCGGAGCCCGCCTGTCCTGGTACGGCGTGTTCTCCCTGGGCACGGCGCTGCTCGTCATGACCGGCCTGACGCTGATGCTCAACCGCACCAAGGTCGGCCTCGCCTTCCGAGCGGTGTCGTCGAACCTCGAGTCGAGCCAGCTGGTCGGCATCCGCACCGGCCCGACGCTCCAGTTCGGCTGGGCGATCGCCGCCGCCGTCGGCACCCTCGCCGCCTCGGTGTTCGTGGCCGATCCGATCCGTCAGCTCGAGCCGACCGTCATGGGTCGTGTGCTGATCTTCGCCGCCGCGGCTGCGGCCCTCGGTGGCCTGGACAGCATCTGGGGAGCGCTGGTGGGCGGTCTCTCCATCGGGCTCGTCCAGAGCCTCCTCGTCCAGTACATCGGCTTCATCCCGAGCGACATGGCCCTCGCCACCGCGGTGGTCGTGCTGCTCCTCGTCCTGCTCGTGCGGCCCGCCGGCTTGTTCGGCACCAAAGCCGTCGAACGAGTCTGATCGGAGGCACCAGTGGCGTTCCCGAAGCAACTCGCACACGGCTCTCGCGAGCACAAGCTCTACACACGCGGCGCGTGGGTGGCGTTCGTGCTGTTCGTCATCCTCGTCGCCTTCGCCTATGTCGACGTGGGCACGCTGAGCATCGGCGACAACAACTACAACCTGTCGGTTACCCGCCTGACCAAGGCCGTCGCGTTCATGGTGGCCATCCTCGGCCTCCAGGTGATCGTCGGCTTCACCGGTCAGTTGGCGCTCGGCCAGAGCTTCTTCTTCGGCACGGGCGCGTACCTGACGGCGTGGTTGGTGGCCGACCACGACTGGCCGGTCCTGCTCACCCTCGTCGTCGTCGTGCCGTTCTGCTTCGTCGTCGGCATGGTCCTCGGCCTCCCAGCGGTACGGGTGAGAGGCCTCTACCTCGCGCTGGTCACGTTGGGCATGGCGCAGGTCTTCCCGGCGATCATCAGCCTCCAGCAGCTCCAGGAGTACACCAACGGCGCCGGCGGCAAGCTGCTCGACTCCGACCTGGTCGCACCGAGCTGGATCCCGTTCGACGGCATCGCCGGCTTCCTGCAGTCGCTGCCGCTGGTCGGTGACTTCTTCGGGGACGGGGACCTGTCCAGTCGTGAGGAGGAGCGCCTCTGGAAGTTCATGCTGGCGATCGCCATCGCCGGGGTGTGCTTCTGGATGGTCTCCAACCTGGTGAAGAGCCGACCCGGTCGTGCGATCCGGGCGGTCCGCGACAACGAGACCGGCGCCGCCGTCTCGGGCATCAACCTGGCGCTGACCAAGACGCTGTCGTTCGGTGTGGCCTCGGCCCTCGGCGGCGTCGGCGGCGTCATCTACGTCGCCGAGCTCGGCATCGCCTCGCCGCTCGACTTCAGCCTCGTGCTGGCGATCAACTTCATCGTCGGCCTCGTCGTCGGGGGCGTGGGCACCCTGTCCGGCGCCGTGATCGGCGGCCTCGTCATCACGCTGATCCCCGACTGGTCGTCGGCGACACAGAGCGCCGGGTTCCTGCCCGAGCGCTGGCTGCAGGGCCCGACGGGCGCCTTCATCCTCGGCGTGCTGCTGATCATCCTCACCTTCGTGCTCCCGGGCGGCATCGTCGCCGGCTTCCGTCGACTCCGGGCTCGCTTCGTGCAGGTGATGCCGCCGGTGATCCCCGGTGCTGGTGCGGCAACGACATCGGCCGAGCCGCCGGCGGAGATGACCGACGAGGACGAGCGCGAACCGACCCCCAGTTCCACACCGGGGGGCTGACCATCCGAATTCGGGGATGACCACCGCGGTGGTCCTCCCTGCGACAGACTGTGCGGCAGGCGGCGTCACCCTGACCCGTCGCCGCCTGACAAGAGCTCCACCGGAGCGACACCCAGAGAGGGGAACCATGTTGCGAAGCAAGCGATGGCTGCGGCTGTTGGCGATGATGCTCGCGTTCGGGCTCGTCGCAGCTGCCTGCGGCGACTCGGACGACGACAGCGGCGACGACGGCAGCGAGTCTGCCAGCGCGAGCGCCAGCGCCTCGGAACCGGCGGATGAGGGCAGCGCCAGCGCGTCCGAGCCGGCAGACGAGGGCAGCAGCGACACCACCGAGGCCATGGACGACGAGGAGATGGCCGACGACATGGGTGGCGAGCTCGCCACCGAGGGGTCGGTCGAGATCGCCGCCGGCACCACGCTGAACCTGGACGAGTGCCCCGACGACTGGAGCGCCACGCAGGGCGTCGACGGCGACGAGATCCGCCTCGGCTGGACCGGTCCGCAGTCCGGTCAGCTGGCGGCCTTCGGTGCCATCGGCGAGGGCATGCAGTTCTGGTTCGACTTCATCAACGAGACGGCGCCGGTCGACGGCAAGGAGCTCACGCTGGTCATCCGCGACGACGCCTACGAGGCCGGTCGCTCCGTGGCCAACGTCGAGGAGATGATCGAGACCGAGGACATCTTCGCCTTCGCTCACATCATCGGCACGCCGAACAACCTCGCCGTGCGCCCGGCCACCGATGAGGCCTGCGTCCCGCAGCTGTTCAACTCGACCGGCTTCCCGTTCTGGGGTGACCCCGCGAACTTCCCGTGGACCGTGGGCAACATCCTCAACTACGTGACCGAGACCGAGATCTGGTGCACCGCCGCGATCGACGAGTTCGGTGAGGGCGCCACCGTGGCCGCGCTCATCATGAACAACGACTTCGGCACCACGTACCTGAACACGCTGAAGGACAGCCCGGTCTGCGCCGGCCTCGAGCTCGTCGAGGAGCAGCTGCACGATCCGGCGGCACCGGACGTCACCAACGAGATGACCACCATCATCTCGTCGGACGCCGACGTCTTCGTCGCCGGCACGACCGCTGCGTTCTGCCCGCAGGCCGTCGGCGCCGTCGCCGCCTCCGAGTGGCGACCCGCCTTCTTCATGTCCTACACCTGCAACAACCTGGCGAGCTTCCTCTCGGCGGTGCCGGACGAGGCCGGGTTGCTGGCCGATGAGGGTGCCGGCGTGCGGATGGCCAACTCCAACAAGGTGTGCGGCGATCCGACCTTCGCCGACGACCCGGCGATCCTCGAGATCGAAGAGGTCCTGGCCGAGTACGGCGGCGTGACCTGCGCCGACGGCTCGTTCTCGACCGGCGTGCTCTACGGCCAGCTGGTGACGGACCTGCTCGAGCAGACCGTCGCCGAGTGGGGCGAGCTCAACCGAGTGACCATGATGGCCACCCTGTGGAACATCTCGACCTCGAACCCGAGCTACTTCGACGGCGCCACGCTCCAGCTCGACGGCGTCAACGACGCCTACTGGACCGAGGCGGCGGTGCTCCAGGAGGTGCAGCTCACCGATGCGGGCCTCGTGTTCGTCAGCGTCGGTGACCTCGTGAACTTCGAGGGTCAGGGCGGCTCCTTCGCCGGCTGATCCTCGTTCGTTGAACGGCTGACATCGGCCGGCGGTCCCACCAGGGGCCGCCGGCCGATTCGCGCCCGGGCCCCGCCATCCGCGTGGGTGCGACACCCCCCTCCTACGGTGGTCGCCATGGACCTCATCGGGCTCCTCGTCGGACTCGTCCTCGGCCTCGTCGCCGGGGGCGCCCTCGCGGCGCTGTGGTGGCAGCGACGGCTGAGCGACGAGCGCACCCGGGCCGCGGCCGAGCTGCGGGCGGTCGAGAGCGCCGGCACCGAGCGGCTGACCGAGCTGGAGCGGGCGGCTCGCCACGAGATCGAGGTCGTGCGACATCGCGAGTCCGAAGCTGTCGCGCGGGTCGCTGCGCTCGAGGGCGCGCAGCGGAACGAGGAGCGGCTGCTCGAGGCCTTCGGGGCGCTCTCCAACGACGCGTTGGATGCCTCGACGCGGCGTTTCCTCGAGTTGGCCAACGAGCGCTTCGCCCGGCTCGAGGCCGCCGCCAAGCAGGAGTCGACCGAGCGGGAGCAGGTCGTGCACGGCCTGGTCGCCCCGGTGCAGGAGCATCTCGGCAAGCTCGCCTCGCAACTCGAGCAGGTCGAGCGGGTCCGCCAGCGTGACACCGGCTCGCTGCGCGAAGCGCTCCAGCAGCTCCAGCGAACCGCGACCGGTCTGCAGTCCGAGACCAAGACGCTCGCTGCGGCGATGAAGGACGTGCGCGCCCGTGGCTCGTGGGGTGAGCTCCAGCTCCGACGGGTCGTCGAGCTGGCCGGCATGATCCCCCACTGCGACTTCGACGAGCAGCTCCACGTCGCCGGAGCGGATCGCTCGGTGCGTCCCGACCTCGTCGTCTGGCTGCCGCGTGGCCGAGCGGTGGTGGTCGACGCCAAGGTGCCGCTCGACGCCTACCTCGAGGCCACCCACGCCGACGACGAACGGGTGGCCAACGAACGGCTCGCCGCCCACGCCGCGGCGATGCGCCAGCACGCCACGGCGCTCGCCAAGCGTGACTACGCCGGGGCGGTCGAGGGCGCGGTCGACATCGTGGTCATGTTCGTACCGGGCGAGAGCTTCCTGGCTGCGGCGTGCGAGCAGGACCCGCTGCTGCTCGACCGTGCGCTGGCCGACGGCGTCGTGCTCGCCACGCCGACGACGCTGGTGGCGTTGCTCAAGGCGGTCGCGCTCGGGTGGCGCGAGGAGCGGCTCGCGCAGGACGCCCGGGTCATCGCCGACCTCGGCCGTGAGCTGCACGACCGCACGGTCACGTTCGCCGAGCACCTGGCCAAGGTCGGCCGGACGCTGGAGAGCTCGGTGAAGAGCTACAACGCGGCGGTCGGCTCGCTCGAGAGCCGGGTGCTGCCCAGCGCTCGCCGGCTGTCCGAGCACGGAGCGTCCCCGAAGGAGCTGCCGTCGTTGTCGGCGGTCGATCTCGCCCCACGAGCGCTCGCCGCCGACGCCCCGCTCGAGGTCGAGGACGGCGAGGGGTCCGACGGAGCGGGACCCCGGCTGGTCAGCTGAGCGGTCGGCCACGGCGCCGTCGAGCGCTGACCCCGCCGCCGTCCGCGAGACTGCGTCGATGTCCGCAGACAAGCTCGCCACCGTCGTCCCCGTCGACGATCTCGCCGCCGCCGTCGCCTGGTGGGAAGACCTGCTCGGTGTCGAGCCGACCTTCGTCGACGGCGATCGCTGGGCGCAGTTCGACCTCGGAGGCACTCGGCTCGCCCTCGCCGGGGCAGACCGCACCGACGACCGACCCGGCGTGCTGGTCAAGGTGCCCGACGTCGACGCCCGACGAGGAGAGCTGCTCGCCGCCGGGGTGACGGTCGGTGAGCTCGAGGTCGGCCCCCACGAGACCCGCTGCACCGTCGACGGGGCCGGACCCGTCTCGGTGACCCTCTACTCATCGTCCTGACGACGCCGGGGCGACCCAGCCGAGGTCAGCCGAGCCGGTCGATCGCCTCGGCGGCGGCCTCGGCCAGGGAATCGACCTGCACTCGGAACACCGACGGGTCGTCGTGCTCACCCATCTGGCCACCGAGGTACCGGGCGAGCACGCCCTCGACGATCGCTGCGAGCCGCCAGTACGAGAACGCCCGGTAGTAGTCGACCATCGACACGTCCCGACCGGTCGCGTCCGCGTAGCGGCCGAGCACGACATCCCGGTCGGGGAACCCGCCGGCCGCCGTGGGCGCCTCCTCGCGACCGAGCACCGCCTCGCCCGGCTGCATCCAGTTGTTCATCAGGTAGCCGACGTCGGCCATCGGATCACCGAGCGTGCAGAGCTCCCAGTCCAGGACGGCGGCGATCCGGCCGTCGGCGCTGAGGCAGTTGCCGAACCGGTAGTCGCCGTGGACGATCGAGGCACCGACCTGCTCCGGGATGCGCCGCTCCAGCTCGCTGTGGATGCGCTCCATGACCGGGAGCTCGCGGGTCTTCGACTGCTCCCACTGGCGAGACCATCGGCGGAGCTGCCGCGGGATGTAGTCGGCCTTCTTGCCGAGGTCGCCGAGACCGACGGCGTCGGGATCGACCAGGTGCAGCTCGGCGAGCACGTCGATCAGTGACTCGGCCAGCTGGGGACGCCGATCGGCGGGGACGACGTCCTCGGTGGTCGCCCGGTCGTGCAGGACGTGCCCCTCGACGTACCCCATGACGTAGAAGGGCGCGTCGTTCACGGTGTCGTCCTCGCAGAGGGCGAGCGCCGGCGGCACCGGCACCGCCGTCGGCCCGACCGCCGCGATGATGCGGTGCTCGCGCGCCATGTCGTGCGCGCTGGCCAGGAGGTGGCCGGTCGGTGGGCGACGAAGGACGAATCGGGCACCGTCGCCGCCGGTCACCAGGTAGGTGAGGTTCGAGTGGCCGCCGGCCAACAGCTCGTACCGGAACGGGCCGGTCGCTCCGGAGACGTGCTCGCCGAGCCACGGTCCCACGCGCTCGGCATCGATCCCCTTCGGCACGTCCTCGGTCATGTTCCTCCCCGGATGTCGGTGCGCAGACTACCGGTGGCCAGGTCCGCGACACCCGTCGAACCGAAGCCCGTCGGACTCCGATCGCGATCGCTCAAGTTGATCGCCCGTTGTTCCGAAGGAGCAGCACGGAATGGACCTACGGAGGCCACGATGACCGGCACGATCCTCGCGACGACCAAGGTGCTCGTCGTCGATGACGATGTCGCCGTGCGTGCCCTGGTGCGGAAGGCGTTGGCCGCCGACTCGCTCGAGGTGCTCGATGCGGCGTCGGGCGCTGACGCCCTCAGCTCGATCTCGACCGACGCACCCGACCTCGTCATCCTCGACATCGGACTGCCCGGTGCGAGCGGGCTCGACATCCTCGTCGAGCTGCGGCGCACGAGCGACGTTCCCGTCGTGCTGCTGACCGGCCGCACCGACGAGGCCGACCGCATCGCCGGGCTCGACCTCGGGGCCGACGACTACGTCGTCAAGCCCTTCTACCCGGGTGAGCTGGCGGCGCGGGTGCGCTCGCTCCTGCGGCGATCTCGCACGGCCGACGACAACAGCCTCACCGTGGGAGATCTGGAGATCGACCGCAGCGCCCGCGAGGTGCGGGTCAAGGGCGTGCTCCTCGACTTCACCGCCAAGGAGCACGACCTGCTCACCTTCCTGGTGCAGGCCCCTCGGCGGGTGTTCAACCGCGAGCAGCTCCTGCGCAACGTCTGGGAGTCCAGCAGCGAGTGGCAGGACCCGGCAACGGTGACCGAGCACGTGCGCCGGATCCGCAACAAGCTGACCTCGGCCGGATGCACCTCGGGCATCGCGACCGTGCGGGGCGTGGGCTACCGCTTCGAGCCCGAGCTCGACGACGACGAGAGCTGATGGTCGACGGTCTCGAGGAGACCGGCCACCGAGAACGGCTTCGTCAACACGTCCACCGCTCCGGCGATGATCGCCTCGTCGCGCGCCACCTCGGTGGCGTCGGCGGTCACCACCACCACAGGTACACCGGGGTGCGCGTCGGTGATAGAGGGCAGGAGCCGCAGCGCGTCCTCGCCGGCGAGGTGCCGATCCAGCAGGATCAGCGCCGGGCTGACCGCTCCGCTCTGGAGCCAGTCGCGCAGCTCGACGACGTCGTGGAGCGCGTGCAGGCTGACCGACGGACGATGACCGAGGATCCGCTCGACGAGACGGACGTTCGAGCGGTTGTCCTCGACGAGGACCACCCGATGCCCGTCCCCGACCTCATCGGCGGCTGACGCATCGGACTCGCTCGGCTCGGACGTCGCGCCGGCGACGGCGTTCGGACCGAGCCCGTCCACGAGCGCCAGGATCTGCTCGGCACTGCGGCGGATGTGGGCGGCGGACTCGAGCTGGTCGCCGTCGAGCTCGGCCTCGAGGAGCATCGCGAAGCCGAGGACGGCGTTGAGTGGGCTCCGCACGTCGTGACGGAACGACTGCAGGGGATCCTCGTCGGACATGCCTGACGAGGGTGCCACGCCCGAGCCGGCGGGCGCGGTCGCGTGGGTCGTCAGCTGGCGGCTCGGGAGCCGTCGATCGCCCGACGCACCGCCTCGACGACCTCCTCGGCGGTGGACCCCGGCGTGAGGATCTCGGCGACACCGGCCTCGGTCATCGACTCGACGTCGGTGTCGGGGATGATCCCGCCGAGCACGACCGGGATGTCGGAGCCCGCAGCGCGGAGACGTTCCACCACCAGCGGCACGAGCGCCTCGTGTGCCCCGGACAGCATGCTCAGCCCCACGGCGTCGACGTCCTCGTCGATGGCCGCCGAGACCACGGTGTCGGGGCTCTGGAACAGCCCGGTGTAGATGACCTCGAAGCCGGCGTCGCGCAGGATCCGAGCGACGACCTTGACCCCGCGGTCGTGCCCGTCCAGCCCGACCTTGGCGATGAGCACGCGATCAGCCACAGATCAACGTTACTTCGACCCCGAAAGACCGACCGAATCGGCCCTGGTCAGCGCAGTGAGGGCACCTCGGGGGCACGGCCCGAGCCGACCGCCAGTGCGAAGACGTGCCGCCAGCCGTCCAGCGAGAGGCCCAGCTCGGCGGCCCGACGCTCGGCCTCGGCGGAGAGCTCGGGGGCCTCGGGGAGATCGAGTGCCTGGTAGGCGATGGCCCGAGCCACCCGCACGATCGCCTGGGACAGCCTGCTGTCGGTGCGGTCCACGTCGGCGACCGCCCGCTCGAAGCGGTCGATGGACTCGTCCTGACGGCCGGAACGGGCGGCGGCCAGTCCCGCAGCCAGCTGGGCCGTGCGGCGATCGACGAAGGTGGACGCCTCGGCGTCGAGTGAGTCGGCGAAGGCGATGGCCGCTCGGGTGTCGCCGGCCACGGCGGCGGCCAGCGCCTGGGCGCTCGCGATGTTGGCCGACGGCTGGCCGTCGCCTCGCGCGGCCGCCAACCGGTCGAGCCTCGTCCGGGGGTCGCCGGTGTCGGTCTGCAGCTCCATGAGCGCGAGCGCGACGGACCGGTCGACCTCGCCGACCTGCGGCGTGCCACCCCGGTTCTCGAACTCCTCGGCGATGCTCAGTGCCGACGCACCGTCGCCCCGCTGCACCGCAGCGCTCAGCAGGACGACCTCGGCGAAGTCGAACACTGGGCGTCCGGGCATCCCGGCTGCCACCTGCTCGGCCAGGGCGAGTGTGGTCTGCGCTTCAGCGGTTCGGCCGACGGCCAGCTGCGATCGACCCAACACGGCGAGGGCCTGGACCCGCCCGTAGTCGTCGTCGATCCGATCGAGGACCTCGTAGGCGCTGGTCGCCCGCTCGACGGCCTCTCGACCCCGGCCCGACCACAGCGAGATGGAGGCCAGTAGGACGCTCATCATCCCCGTCGCCCACGGCTCGCCGCGGCGTTCGGACTCGACGAGCGTCGAGGTCGCCAGCTCCTCCGCCTCGACGGTGCGCCCCTCGTAGTAGCGGACGTAGGCGAGCAGCCCCGTGGCCCAACCGATGCCGCCGAGGTCACCGACCTCTTCGAAGAGGGTCATGGAGTTGATGAGGTGGTCGTTCGCGGTGACGACATCTCCCTGTTCGAAGGCGAGCCACGCGAGGTTCTGCAGGCACCACCCCTCGCCCGCCTGATCACCGAGCTCGCGGTAGATGTCGAGCGCCGTGCGGAAGGCCAGCTCGGCTTCGATCCGATCGCCGGCCCGCATGGAGATGAAGCCCCGCTGCCGCAGCGCCTCGGCGTGGCCGGCGCGATCGCCGATGTCACGCCACAGCGCGATCGAGTCCTCGACGAGGCTCCGGGCCTGCTCGATGTCGCCCTCGAGGACGCTGACCTCGGATAGCAGCGTGAGCGCCTGGGCCACGGCCGACCGATCGCCGTTGACCTCGGCCACCGACATCGCCGACTCGCCGTCGTCCCGTGCGCCCCGGAGCTCCCGGAGGTCGAGCCGCACGGTCGCCCGTCCGAGCAGCGCCCGGAGTCGACGGTCGGCCTCGTCGTCGCGAGCCAGCTCCAACACCCGAGCGTGGGCCTTGCCCGCCGCGTAGTTCGAGTCGGCCTGCTCGGCGAGCTCGGCGACGCGCTCGAGCGAGTCGATGGCACGGATCCGCAGATCACTGGGCAACCCGGCGATCTCACCGATCTCCTCGGCCAGCGTCGCGGCGGTGTAGAAGTGGTACGCCACCCGGCTCGCGGCACGCAGCGTCGTGTCGCTCTGCTCCGGGTGGGTCTCCAGCCAGTCGCCGATGCCGGCGTGCTTGCTGGCCCGCACGACCTTCGTGAGGGTGCTGTACGCGACCTCGCGCACCAGGTCGCTGCGGAACCGCCAGCCCGGACCGTTCGTCTCGAAGATGTCCTTGGCGACGAGCTGGCGGAACGCGTGCTCGGGAGCTTCGTCCTCGCGAGCACCCTGCGCCATCAGCACGAGCGCGTACACGGGACCATCACGGCCGATGACCGCAGCGTCTTGCACCATGCCGCGCTGCTCGGGGGTCAACGCGTCGAGACGAGCGGAGACCAGCCCTCGCAAGGTGCCGGGCAGCTCGGTGCGAAGCGGACCGGTGTCGTCGGGCGCCGGCCCGGCGGCGGACTCGGAGAGCAGGTTGACGAGCTCCTCGAGGAAGAACGGGTTGCCGCCGCTCCGCTCGTAGAGGTCGTCGGCGAGCTCGGCGCTCACGTCGGTCCCGAGCAGCGCGGCCGCGAGGCGCGCGGTGGCTCCCCGGTCGAGCGGCAGGAGGTTGCAGACGACCGTGTTGTGGCGACCGGTCTGCGCGACCCATCGCTCGTCGTCGCCACTCCACCGCGTGGTGGCGATGATCACGAAGGGCTCCCGCTGCAGCGAGACCAGGAGTCGCTCGGCGAGCTCGAGGAGCGCCTGGTCGGCCCAGTGCACGTCGGACACGACGATGACCACGGGCCGCTCCGAGAGGATGGCCGCGAGGTACCGGTGGAGCGCGTCGATGACCTCGTCGCGGGCGCGGGACCGGTCGATCGACCCGGCGTGCTCCTCCACGCCCATCAGCTGCGCGAGTCCGGTCGTGACCTGCTCGTGGTCCTCGTCGAGCAGCCCCTGGACCGAGGCGGCGATGCGCTCGCGCACCACCGTCGGCGGGTCGAGCGGGCTGAGCCGGAGCTGCTGGCGGATCGACTCGGCGATCGGCCACCAGGGACTGGTCTCGCCGTAGGGAAGGCACCGACCCTCGAGCACGAGCGCGTCGTGGGTCAGCTCGGTCTGGAGCGCGACCTCCTCGGCGAGGCGGGTCTTGCCCTGGCCGGCCTCGCCCGGGATCACGAGCAGATGAGCGTGACGACGTTCGACCGCCGCCTCGACGGCCGCCCCGAGCAGGCTCAGCTCGGCGTCGCGGCCGACCAGCGGGGCCCGCTGGGCTCGCGGCCGACGACCGGGAAGCGTCAGCTCCTCGACGGCGGCGTGCACGTCGATGGCACCTTCGCGACCCCGCACGGCCATCGTGCCGCGCGACTCGTAGCGCACGACCTCCGAGGTCGCCTCGTAGGTCGACGGTCCGACGAAGACCTCACCCGGTGCGGCCGTGGCCTCGAGGCGGGAGGCGAGGTTCACCGTGTCGCCCATCGCGGTGTAGTCGCCACCGGCGCGCAGGGCGCCGACGAGCACCTCGCCGGTGTTCACGCCGATGCGCATCCGGATCGGCGTGTCGAGCTCGGCGGACACCTCGCCGACGGTCCGCTGCATCCGGAGCGCGGCACGCACGGCTCGTTCGGGGTCGTCCTCGTGGGCGAGCGGCGCACCGAACAGGGCGACGACGGCGTCACCGACGATCTTGTCGACGCTGCCGCCGAAGGCCGTGATGTCGGCCACCAGCCGCTCGAAGCAACGGTCGACGATGATCTTGAGCTGCTCGGGGTCGCGCTGCTCGCCGAGGGCCGTGAAGCCGACGAGATCGGCGAACAGCACGGTGACGATCCGTCGCTCGTCCGATCCCTGCAGCAGGTGCCCGCAGTTCGGGCAGAAGCGAGCGGAGTCCGGAACCGGGCTCGCGCAGGACGGGCAGATCACGAGAACGAGTGTACGAGAGCGGCCCTCTCGGACCGCCCCGATTCCCCCACGGGACGTGTCGGTCGACGACGCCGCGTCTCCTCCTCGCGGAGGACGACCCGGGTGACGCCGAACCGTACGATGCCCACGATGAGTGGTCCCCCGACCAGGACGATGGCCCGGTGGAGCGGTTTCGACGCCTTCCGTCGGCGACCGTGGCTGGGCGACGGGCTCCTGGCGCTCGCGCTGGTGTTCGCCACCGTGCTCGCGGTGGCCACGGGGAGCGAGCTCGACACGTCCTTCGAACGGGAGATCGACGCCGGGTACTGGCTCCTCGTGCTCGCCATGGCCGCACCGGTGATCGTGCGCCGCACCGTTCCCACCACCGCCATGGTCATCGCCGGAGCGGCGACGACGACCGTGGTCTGGATGGACTACGCCGAGCCGCCGGCCACCGCCGGACTCGTCATCCTGCTCTACAGCTGCGCGGTCTACGCGCGACGCGACCGAGCGGTCGCCTCGCTCGTCGTCACGGCCATGGTGGTGCTCGTCATCGCTGTCGCCGTCTCCAACGAGGTCAACGGCATCTTCGTGGCCGTCCTCAACTACCTGATCTTCGGCATCGCCTGGTTCCTGGGCGACAGCATCCGGTACCGCCGGGCCTACCAGGCCGAGCTCGAGGAACGGGCCCGTCGCCTCGAGGCCGAACAGGACGAGCGGGCCCGGCTGGCGGTCGTCGAGGAACGGCGGCGTCTCACCCGCGAGCTCCACGACGTGGTCGCCCACGGCGTCAGCGTCATGGTGGTGCAGGCCGGCGCCGCACGCCGGGCCCTGGGCGACGAGCGGCCGCAGGTGTCGGCCTCGCTCGAGTCGATCGAGACGACGGGCCGCGGTGCCATGCGCGAGCTCCGCCGCGTCCTCGCGGTGCTCCGGTCCGGCGACGAGTCCGAGGAGCTCACCCCGCAGCCCGGGCTGGTCCAGCTCGAAGCGCTGGTGGAGCAGTGCCGGACCGCGGGTGTCGACGTGGAGCTCGACATCGACCCACTCCCACCGCTGTCCCCCGGCCGAGAGCTCAGCGTCTACCGGGTGGTCCAGGAGGCGCTGACCAACGTCATGAAGCACGCCGGTCCCGCATCGGTCCGCATCGGACTGCGGACCGAGACCGACGCGCTGGTCGTCGAGATCGTCGACGACGGACGGGGCGGCGCGGCCGACGAATCGAGCGGTCCGGGGTTCGGGCTGCTCGGCCTCGAGGAGCGCGTCTCGATGTTCGACGGCCAGCTCCGCCACGGTCCCCGCGTGGGTGGCGGCTGGCAGGTGCGTGCGACCTTCCCGGTACCGCAGCGGGCGGCCTCGTGATCCGGGTGCTGGTCGTCGACGATCAGGCGTTGGTCCGCAGTGGCTTCCGCATGATGCTCGAGGCCGAGGACGACATCGAGGTCATCGGTGAGGCCGCCGACGGCAAGGAGGCGATCGATCGCCATCGGGTACTGCGGCCCGACGTCGTCGTGATGGACGTCCGCATGCCCGAGATGGACGGCGTCGAGGCGACCCGCCTGATCAACGAGCAGGCCGGCGACCGCGCCCGGATCCTGATCGTGACGACCTTCGACCTGGACGACTACGTACACACCGCCCTACGCGCCGGGGCATCCGGCTTCCTCTTGAAGGACGCTCCGCCCGAGCAGCTGGTCGACGCCGTGCGCGTGGTCGCCGCGGGCGATGCGCTCCTCGCTCCCTCCGTCACGCGCCGACTCATCGAGCGCTTCACCGACGAACCAGCCCAGGCCGCCCCGCCGATCGAGCTCGATCAGCTGACCGAGCGTGAGCGCGAGGTGCTCCAGGAGGTGGCGAAGGGCAGCTCGAACGCCGAGATCGCCGAAGCGCTCTTCGTCTCGGAGACGACGGTGAAGACCCACGTCGGCCACCTGCTGTCGAAGCTCGGCCTGCGAGACCGCGTGCAGGCCGTCGTCTGGGCCTACGAGCACGGCGTCGTCCTCCCGGGAGCCGATCCGGCCGGCATGTGACGTCCGTCATCGTCCGGAAGGATGAGGTGCGGATCATCCTCGTCGACGATGTGCCCGCTCGGGGACCTTCTCTAGCGTCGCCCTCGACACCCATCGAGACGCTGCCAGAGGAACCGCCATGTCCCAGGTCGAATCACCTGCCCGTACGACCATCGCCGCCCGCACCGAGAACGCCCGCAAGATCTACGGCAGGGGTGACACCGAGGTCCGCGCCCTCGACGACATCACCATCGGCTTCGAGACCGGGCGCTTCACCGCGGTGATGGGCCCGTCCGGCTCGGGCAAGTCGACGCTGATGCACTGCATCGCCGGCCTCGACGACCTGACCGACGGCCGGGTCTTCATCGGCGACACCGACCTGACCTCGCTCAACGAGAAGCAGCTCACCCGCCTGCGCCGCGACCGCATCGGCTTCGTCTTCCAGGCCTTCAACCTCGTACCGACCCTCTCGGCCGAGGAGAACATCACGCTCCCCCAGCTCCTCGCGAGCACCAAGGTCGAGCAGGACTGGTTCGAACAGGTCGTCAAGACCGTCGGGCTGAGCGACCGCCTGTCGCATCGCCCGGGTGAGCTCTCGGGTGGACAACAGCAGCGCGTCGCCGTGGCCCGCGCGCTCGCCGGGCGGCCGGACATCATCTTCGCCGACGAGCCCACCGGCAACCTCGACTCCCGCACGGGTGCCGAGATCCTCGACTTCATGCGTCGAGCGGTCCGCGAGTTCGGACAGACCATCGTGATGGTCACCCACGACCCGTCCGCTGCGGCGTACGCCGACCGAGTCGTCTTCCTCGCCGACGGACGCATCGTCGACGAGATGGAGGACCCGACGGCCGATCGCGTCCTCGACCGCATGAAGGCCTTCGGGGACTGAGGAGCCGACCATGTTCACCTTGACGGTTCGCAGCCTGCTCTCCCACAAGATCCGCTTCGCGCTCACCGCCTTCGCCGTCGTGCTCGGCGTCGGGTTCGTCGTGGGCGCCTTCGTCATCCGCGATGGCCTGAAGGACACCTTCGACGGCATCGTCGAGGACATCAACGCCGACCTCGATGCCGAGGTCCGTGGCGCGACCGAGTTCGACGACGGCACCGGCCTGACCCCACCGATCCCCGAGGAGCTCGTCGACGTCGTCGCCGGCATCGACGGCGTCGAGGCGGCGACCCCGGTCCTCACGAGCTTCTCGCTCGTACCGATCGATGCGGAGGGCGAGAACATCTTCGACCCGAACACGGGTCCGACGATCTCGACCAACTCCGACAGCAGCGGCGCCACGGACGTGCAGGTCCAGGAAGGCGCCGAGCCCGAGGCCGGCGAGTTCATGGTCGACATCGGCACGCTCGACGACAACGACCTCGTGATCGGCGACGCCTACGAGGTCATCACCTCGTCCGGCCGTGAGACGTTCACCCTGGTCGGCAGCTTCCGGTTCGGCGACGACAACGAGCTCGGCGGAGCCAAGGTGTTCGTCTTCGAGCTCGACGACCTCCAGCGGATGATGGGCGTCGGCGACACGATCCAGGAGATCCAGGTCATCGCCGACGACACCGTCGACTCCGAGACGCTGCTCAGCAGCATCGCCGCGGCGTTGCCCGACGGCGTCGAGGTGGTCAGCTCAGACGTCGCGATCAGCGAGGACCAGGAGGACTTCGCCGAGATCGTCGACATCCTCGGCAACGTCCTGCTCGGGTTCGCGGGCATCTCGCTGTTCGTGGCGGCCTTCCTCATCAACAACACGTTCAACATCGTCCTCGGCCAGCGGGTGCGAGAGCTGGCGCTGCTGCGTGCCGTCGGTGCGTCCGCCCGTCAGGTGCGGGGGTCCGTGCTCGGCGAGTCGCTCCTCGTCGGCGTCGTGGCATCCATCCTCGGCATCCTCTTCGGGATGGTGCTCGCCGTGATGCTGCGAGGGCTCTTCGGGGCGCTCGGCGCCGACCTCCCCAGCTTCGGCCTGACCCCGTCGACCTCGACCATCCTGGCCGGGCTCGTCGTGGGCATCGGGGTCACGATGCTGAGCTCGATCACGCCGTCCCGTCGGGCGAGCACCATCCCGCCGGTCGCGGCGATGCAGGACGGGTTCCGCTTCGGTGAGGGCGAGGGTCGCCGTCGCACCATCATCGGTGCGTCGCTGCTGGCCATCGGCCTACTCGGCATGGCACTCGGCCTCTTCGGCGAGTACGACAGCGCCGTGCCGCAGCTGACGCTGCTGGTGCTCGGTGCGCTCAGCGTCTTCATCGGCACCACGCTGCTGAGCCCGCTGTTCTCGAGCCCGGCCACCAAGGCGCTCGGCGCTCCGCTGCGCTACCTGCCGTGGTTGGGCATGAGCGGCCGTCTCGCCCAGGAGAACTCGTCGCGGAACAACCAGCGGACGGCGGCGACCGCCGGCGCGCTCATGGTCGGCCTCGCCCTCGTCGGGATGGCCGCGGTGACGGGCGAGTCCCTCAAGGAGACGTTCCGGAACACGCTGGACAGCGCGATCGAAGCGGACTGGTACATCAGCTCCGAGAGCTTCGAGGTCGGCTTCGGCACCGGGCTCGCGGAGGAGATCGACGCGGCCCCGGAGTTCGACCGCAGCACTCCCTTCCGTGTCGGTGTGGCCCAGGTCGATGGCGAGAGCAAGGACGTGTTCGCCGCCGACCTCGCCCAGATCGACGGGCTCATCGATCCGGACGTCGTCGAGGGCTCTCTCGACGCCGGCCCCGGCGACCTCCTCCTCCACGAGGACTCCGCCGAGGACCAGGGCGTCTCGGTCGGTGACTCGCTCACGTTGACCTACGCGAACGGCGACACCGAGGACGTCATGGTGGCGGCGATCTACGGCGACGCCAGCATCCTCGGGAACTGGGTCATCGACCTGTCGAGTTGGCAGGCGGGACGCTTCGGCACCACCGACGACCTGTTCGTCGCGGCGAAGAACGCCGACGGCGTGTCCATGGAGGAGGCCCAGGCCGTCCTCGACGAGATCGCCACCGATTACCCGCAGGTCAACGTCGAGAGCAGCGAGGAGTTCGCCGACAGCCAGGAAGCCCAGCTCGACACCTTCCTGGCGATCATCCAGGGCATGGTCGGCTTCTCGGTGCTCATCGCGCTGCTGGGCATCGCCAACACGCTCGCCCTGTCCGTCTTCGAACGGACCCGGGAGATCGGCCTGTTGCGTGCGGTCGGCATGAGTCGTCGCCAGGCCCGCTCGATGATCCGCTGGGAGGCCGCCATCGTGGCGACCTTCGGTGCGGCCTTGGGCGTCGTGCTCGGCATCGTCTTCGGCTACGGCGTGACCACCGCGCTGCCGGACTCGTTCGTGAGCGACTTCGCCGTGCCGTGGGGGACGCTCATCGTGTACGTGATCGTCGCCGGCATCGCCGGGCTCGTCGCGGCCTCGCTCCCCGCTCGTCGGGCCGGGCGCCTCAATGTCCTCGAGGCAATCCGAAGTCTGTGAGTCCTGCCGGTCGGTAGCGTCGGGGGCGATGGCCATCGCCCCCGACGCTACCGACCGGCAGGACTCACAGACTTCGGATTGCCTCGAGGACATTGAGGCGCCCGGCCCGACGAGCGGGGAGCGAGGCCGCGACGAGCCCGGCGATGCCGGCGACGATCACGTACACGATGAGCGTCCCCCACGGCACGGCGAAGTCGCTCACGAACGAGTCCGGCAGCGCGGTGGTCACGCCGTAGCCGAAGACGATGCCGAGCACGACGCCCAAGGCCGCACCGAAGGTCGCCACGATGGCGGCCTCCCAGCGGATCATCGAGCGGGCCTGGCGACGACTCATGCCGACCGCACGCAACAGGCCGATCTCCCGGGTCCGTTCGAAGACGGACAGGGCGAGCGTGTTGGCGATGCCCAGCAGCGCGATGAGCACCGAGAAGCCGACCATGCCCTGGATGATCGCCAGGAAGGTGTCGAGCTGGGCTTCCTGGCTGTCGGCGAACTCCTCGCTGCTCTCGACGTTGACCTGCGGGTAATCGGTGGCGATCTCGTCGAGGACGGCCTGGGCCTCCTCCATGGACACGCCGTCGGCGTTCTTCGCCGCGACGAACAGGTCGTCGGTGGTGCCGAAGCGTCCCGCCTGCCAACTCGACAGGTCGATGACCCAGTTCCCGAGGATGCTGGCGTCGCCGTAGATCGCCGCCACCATGACGTCCTCGGTGTCGCCGTTCGCGTAGGTCAACGTGAGCGAGTCACCGACCGAGACGCCCTGGTCCTCGGCGGAGTCCTCGTGGAGGAGGAGGTCGCCGGGGCCGGCGTCGAGAGAGCCCTCGACGACGTCCGGATCGATGAGCCCGTCGATCTGGGCGAGGTCGGCGGCGAACACGTCCTTGCTCTCGCCATCGACCTGGGCCACACCGACACGGAAGGGAGTGCTGCGGTCGAACTCCGGGGCCGCGTCGATCTCCTCCGCGAGCCCGGTGCCGAAGCCGACCTCGAAGCTCTCGGAGCTGATGTACCAGTCCGCTTCGATCGCGCTGTCCAGCGTGTTCCGGAACGTCTCCTTGAGGGACTCGCCCGTCACCGCGGCCATCCCGACGAGGGCGAGGCCGACCATGAGCGCGCCGGCGGTCGCCGCCGTCCGCTGGTTGTTCCGCGACGAGTTCTCCTGGGCGAGACGGCCGCTCATGCCCAACCACGGCAGGTAGCGCAGCGGAGCGCCGAGCGCCTTGGTGGCCGGGCTCGAGAACAGCGGGCTCAGCAGCGTGGTGCCGATGAAGACGCTGAGCGCACCGAGCACCAGCAGCGTCAGCTGCGGCACGGCGCTGTCGTACTCGCCGAAGAGGCCGAGTGCCATGCCGAGTAGGCCGATGGCCAGCAGCGACGCACCGATGATGGTGCGACGGCGACCCTCGCCCTCACCGAAGCGGAACCCGTCCTGCATCGCCGCGACCGGCGGGATGGTGCTCGCCCGACGGGACGGCGTGATCGAGCTCAGCATCGTGACCCCGATGCCCACGACGAGCCCGGCCAGGATGGTCGAGGTCGACGGGGTCAGGCCGAAGCTGGGGAGGTCGGCGCCGAGCGCCCCGAAGAGCCCTCGCAGCATCACGGCGAGCACCATCCCGAAGAGGATGCCGAGGATGGATGCCACGACGCCGACGAGGAGCGACTCGCCGAGCACGGACCCCCGCACCTGACGGGCGGACGCACCGACGGCACGCAGCAGCGCCAGCTCTCGCACCCGCTGGCCGAGGACGATGTTGAACGTGTTGTTGATGAGGAAGGCCGCCACGAACAGCGAGATGCCCGCGAACCCGAGCAGGACGTTGCCGAGGATGTCGACGATCTCGGCGAAGTCCTCCTGGTCCTCGCTGATCGCGACGTCTGAGCTGACCACCTCGACGCCGTCGGGCAACGCCGCGGCGATGCTGCTGAGCAGCGTCTCGGAGTCGACGGTGTCGTCGGCGATGACCTGGATCTCCTGGATCGTGTCGCCGACGCCCATCATCCGCTGGAGGTCGTCGAGCTCGAAGACGAACACCTTGGCTCCGCCGAGCTCGTTGTCGTCGCCGAACCGGAAGCTGCCGACCAGGGTGAACGTCTCACGGCCGGACGAGGTGATGACCTCGTAGGCGTCGCCGATCACGAGGTCGTTGTCGTCGAGCGTGCCGATGTCGACCATGAACTCGCCGGCCTCGGGCTCGGCGCCTTCCTGGACCTGCACGTCCGTGGCGCCGCTGCTGTCGGAGTTGGTCGAGATCGTCGGACCCGTGTTCGGGTCGAAGATGTTCTCGCCCTCCGCATCGATCGGTACGAGCGAGAAGCTCGTGAGGACCGGGGTCGCCGCCTCGACGCCGTCGATGCCGGCGACGACGTCGACGAGCTCCTCGGGGATCGGTGGGGTCAGGCCGGTGCCGTCGTCGAACTCGGTCGCGCCACGGACCTCGGCATCGAGGTCGGCGTTGATGTCCTCGACGATGCCGTCGAAGGTGTCCTTCAGGCCATCGCGGATGACGAAGGCGCCCACGACGAACCCGACGCCGAGCACGACGGCGAAGGCGGTGAGCGCGAAGCGGATCTTGTGGGAGAGCAGGCTGCGAACCGTCAAGGTGAACATGGTCGGCTCCTCAGTCCCCGAAGGCCTTCATGCGGTCGAGGACGCGATCGGCCGTCGGGTCCTCCATCTCGTCGACGATGCGTCCGTCGGCGAGGAAGACGACTCGGTCGGCGTACGCCGCAGCGGACGGGTCGTGGGTGACCATCACGATGGTCTGTCCGAACTCGCGGACCGCTCGACGCATGAAGTCGAGGATCTCGGCACCCGTGCGGGAGTCGAGGTTGCCGGTGGGCTCGTCGGCGAAGATGATGTCCGGCCGCCCGGCGAGCGCGCGGGCCACGGCGACGCGCTGCTGTTGTCCACCCGAGAGCTCACCCGGGCGATGCGACAGGCGGTCGCTCAGCCCGACGGTCTTGACGACCTGTTCGAACCAGTCCTGCTCGACCTTGGTGCTCGCGAGGAGCTGGGGGAGCGTGATGTTCTCCTCGGCCGAGAGGGTCGGTACGAGGTTGAAGGCCTGGAAGACGAAGCCGATGCGGTCGCGGCGCAGGCGGGTGAGCTGCTTCTCGTTGAGCGAGGTCAGGTCGGTGTCGCCGATGAAGACCCGGCCGTCGGTCAGGTCGTCGAGGCCGGCGATGCAGTGCATCAGCGTCGACTTGCCCGAGCCGGACGGGCCCATCACCGCGGTGAAGCGCCCGGTCTCGAAGCCGATGGTGATGTCGTCGAGGGCGCGGACCTCGGTGTCACCCCTGCCGTAGATCTTGCGGGCGTTCTCGGTGCGGGCGGCGATGGTCGTACGGGCAGGTGATTCGACCTGGGACATGGCGGTTCCTCTGGCAGCGTCTCGATGGGTGTCGAGGGCGACGCTAGAGAAGGTCCCCGAGCGGGCACATCGTCGACGAGGATGATCCGCACCTCATCCTTCCGGACGATGACGGACGTCACATGCCGGCCGGATCGGCTCCCGGGAGGACGACGCCGTGCTCGTAGGCCCAGACGACGGCCTGCACGCGGTCTCGCAGGCCGAGCTTCGACAGCAGGTGGCCGACGTGGGTCTTCACCGTCGTCTCCGAGACGAAGAGCGCTTCGGCGATCTCGGCGTTCGAGCTGCCCTTCGCCACCTCCTGGAGCACCTCGCGCTCACGCTCGGTCAGCTGATCGAGCTCGATCGGCGGGGCGGCCTGGGCTGGTTCGTCGGTGAAGCGCTCGATGAGTCGGCGCGTGACGGAGGGAGCGAGGAGCGCATCGCCCGCGGCGACCACGCGCACGGCGTCGACCAGCTGCTCGGGCGGAGCGTCCTTCAAGAGGAAGCCGGATGCCCCGGCGCGTAGGGCGGTGTGTACGTAGTCGTCCAGGTCGAAGGTCGTCACGATCAGGATCCGGGCGCGGTCGCCGGCCTGCTCGTTGATCAGGCGGGTCGCCTCGACGCCGTCCATCTCGGGCATGCGGACGTCCATCACGACGACGTCGGGCCGCAGTACCCGATGGCGATCGATCGCCTCCTTGCCGTCGGCGGCCTCACCGATGACCTCGATGTCGTCCTCGGCCTCGAGCATCATGCGGAAGCCACTGCGGACCAACGCCTGATCGTCGACGACCAGCACCCGGATCACGAGGCCGCCCGCTGCGGTACCGGGAAGGTCGCACGCACCTGCCAGCCGCCACCCACGCGGGGACCGTGGCGGAGCTGGCCGTCGAACATCGAGACGCGCTCCTCGAGGCCGAGCAGCCCGAACCCCGGACCGCTCGATTCGTCGGCCGCGCCGCCCCGTCCGTCGTCGACGATCTCGACGACCAGCGCGTCGGTCTCGGTCCGCAGTCCGATGCGGACCGATGCGGGACCGGCGTGCTTCATGACGTTGGTCAGCGCCTCCTGGACCACCCGGTAGACGCTGAGCTCTCGGCCGGGGGACAGCGGTGGGAGTGGGTCGATGTCGAGCTCCACGTCGACACCCGCGGTCCGGCACTGCTCCACCAGCGCTTCGAGCTGGACCAGCCCGGGCTGCGGGGTGAGCTCCTCGGACTCGTCGCCGGACCGGAGCACCGCGAGGACGCGGCGGAGCTCGCGCATGGCACCGCGGCCCGTCGTCTCGATCGACTCGAGCGAGGCCGACACCTGCGGCCGCTCGTCGCCCAGGGCCCGGCGTGCGGCGCCGGCCTGCACCACCATGACGCTGACGCCGTGGGCGACCACGTCGTGGAGCTCGCGGGTGAGACGCCGCCGTTCCTCGACGACCGCCAGCCGGGCCCGCTCGTCCTGTTCGGCCTCGAGGCGACGGGCCCGTTCCTCGAGCTCGGCCTGGTAGGCCCGGCGGTACCGGATGCTGTCGCCCAGGAACCAGGCGATGCCGAAGATCAGGTAGTTGAGGACGGCCACGAAGATGCCGTTGACCTCGTTGGAGACGGCGACAGCGATGACGAGCACCACCATGGCCGTGACGACGAGCGAGGCGACCGCTCGGTCGCGTCGCGCGTAGACCGCGCAGCTGTAGAGCAGGATGACGAGTCCGGCGGTGGCCGGCGGCTCGGCGTAGTCCATCCAGACCACGGTCGTCGTCGCCGCTCCGGCGATGACCATGGCGGTGGTGGGAACGGTGCGGCGCACGATCACCGGTGCGGCCATGGCGAGCACGAGGAGCCAGTACCCGGCGTCGATCTCCCGTTCGAAGGACGTGTCGAGCTCGCTCCCCGTGGCCACCGCGAGCACGGTGGCGAACACCAGCGCGAGCGCCAGGAGCCCGTCGCCCAGCCACGGTCGCCGACGGAAGGCGTCGAAACCGCTCCACCGGGCCATCGTCCTGGTCGGGGGACCACTCATCGTGGGCATCGTACGGTTCGGCGTCACCCGGGTCGTCCTCCGCGAGGAGGAGACGCGGCGTCGTCGACCGACACGTCCCGTGGGGGAATCGGGGCGGTCCGAGAGGGCCGCTCTCGTACACTCGTTCTCGTGATCTGCCCGTCCTGCGCGAGCCCGGTTCCGGACTCCGCTCGCTTCTGCCCGAACTGCGGGCACCTGCTGCAGGGATCGGACGAGCGACGGATCGTCACCGTGCTGTTCGCCGATCTCGTCGGCTTCACGGCCCTCGGCGAGCAGCGCGACCCCGAGCAGCTCAAGATCATCGTCGACCGTTGCTTCGAGCGGCTGGTGGCCGACATCACGGCCTTCGGCGGCAGCGTCGACAAGATCGTCGGTGACGCCGTCGTCGCCCTGTTCGGTGCGCCGCTCGCCCACGAGGACGACCCCGAACGAGCCGTGCGTGCCGCGCTCCGGATGCAGCGGACCGTCGGCGAGGTGTCCGCCGAGCTCGACACGCCGATCCGGATGCGCATCGGCGTGAACACCGGCGAGGTGCTCGTCGGCGCCCTGCGCGCCGGTGGCGACTACACCGCGATGGGCGACACGGTGAACCTCGCCTCCCGCCTCGAGGCCACGGCCGCACCGGGTGAGGTCTTCGTCGGACCGTCGACCTACGAGGCGACCTCGGAGGTCGTGCGCTACGAGTCGCGCGGCACGATGGCCGTGCGGGGTCGCGAAGGTGCCATCGACGTGCACGCCGCCGTCGAGGAGCTGACGCTTCCCGGTCGTCGGCCGCGAGCCCAGCGGGCCCCGCTGGTCGGCCGCGACGCCGAGCTGAGCCTGCTCGGGGCGGCCGTCGAGGCGGCGGTCGAACGTCGTCACGCTCATCTGCTCGTGATCCCGGGCGAGGCCGGCCAGGGCAAGACCCGCCTCGCCGAGGAGGTCGCGCTCCAGACCGAGCTGACCCACGACGCGCTCGTGCTCGAGGGTCGGTGCCTTCCCTACGGCGAGACCAGTCCCTGGTGGCCGATCGCCGAGTCGATCCGCCAGCAGCTCCGGCTCAGCCCGCTCGACCCGCCGACGGTGGTGCGCGAGCGCATCGCCGCCTCGGTCCAGGGGCTGCTCGACGAGGACCACGAGCAGGTCACGACCGGACTCGCGCAGCTGATGGGCGTGGAGGAGCACGCCGGGTCGATCGACCGGTCCCGCGCCCGCGACGAGGTCATCGACGCGCTCCACCGGTACCTCGCGGCCATCCTCTCGGAGCGGCCCGTGGTCATCGTCGTGTCCGACGTGCACTGGGCCGACCAGGCGCTCCTCGAGCTCGCCGAGCGACTCCTGGTCTCGCTGCAGCGGGAGCCCTTCGTGATCATCGCCACCACGCGGTGGAGTGGCGACGACGAGCGATGGGTCGCGCAGACCGGTCGCCACAACACGGTCGTCTGCAACCTCCTGCCGCTCGACCGGGGAGCCACCGCGCGCCTCGCGGCCGCGCTGCTCGGGACCGACGTGAGCGCCGAGCTCGCCGACGACCTCTACGAGCGGAGCGGCGGCAACCCGTTCTTCCTCGAGGAGCTCGTCAACCTGCTCTCCGAGTCCGCCGCCGGGCCGGCGCCCGACGACACCGGTCCGCTTCGCACCGAGCTGCCCGGCACCTTGCGAGGGCTGGTCTCCGCTCGTCTCGACGCGTTGACCCCCGAGCAGCGCGGCATGGTGCAAGACGCTGCGGTCATCGGCCGTGATGGTCCCGTGTACGCGCTCGTGCTGATGGCGCAGGGTGCTCGCGAGGACGAAGCTCCCGAGCACGCGTTCCGCCAGCTCGTCGCCAAGGACATCTTCGAGACGAACGGTCCGGGCTGGCGGTTCCGCAGCGACCTGGTGCGCGAGGTCGCGTACAGCACCCTCACGAAGGTCGTGCGGGCCAGCAAGCACGCCGGCATCGGCGACTGGCTGGAGACCCACCCGGAGCAGAGCGACACGACGCTGCGTGCCGCGAGCCGGGTGGCGTACCACTTCTACACCGCCGCGACGCTGGCCGAGGAGATCGGTGAGATCGCCGGGTTGCCCAGTGATCTGCGGATCCGTGCCATCGACTCGCTCGAGCGCGTCGCCGAGCTCGCCGAGCAGGCCGACTCGAACTACGCGGCGGGCAAGGCCCACGCTCGGGTGTTGGAGCTGGCTCGCGACGACGAGGCCGACCGTCGACTCCGGGCGCTGCTCGGACGGGCGACCGTGCGGCTCGACCTCCGGGAGCTCCGGGGCGCACGGGACGACGGCGAGTCGGCGATGTCGGTGGCCGAGGTCAACGGCGATCGGTCGGCCGTGGCCCAGGCGCTCACGCTGCTATCCGAGGTCAGCGTCCTCGAGGGCGACATCGAGCAGGCCCGGAGCCTCGTCGAGGACTCGATCGCGCTGTGGCGTGACATCGGCGATCGCGCCGGCCACGCCGAGGCGCTGCGGCAGCGGGGCTTCATCTCCATGCGGGCCGGCGATCGGATCGAAGCCGAGCTGGCCTTCCGCACGGCGCTCGACATCTACCGCGAGCTCGGTGATCAGGCGGGCGAGGGGTGGTGCCTGCAGAACCTCGCGTGGCTCGCCTTCGAACAGGGAGATGTCGTCACCGCGAACGACCACCTCATCAACTCCATGACCCTCTTCGAAGAGGTCGGTGACCTCGGCGGCATCGGTTGGGCCACGGGGCTGCTCGCCTACGTCCGCTACTACGAGGGGCGCACCGTCGAGGCGGAGGAGCTGGCGACCTCGACGCTCGTCGAGTCCGAACGCCGCGGCGAGCCGTGGGCGACGGGGATGATGAGCGTCCTACTGGCCTCCATCTCGCTGTGGTCGGGCCGGGGTCGAGAGGCCGTCGAGCGGGCGACCAGCGCCTACGAGGTCCTCGATCGGATCGACGACGACTACGGGCGGGTCCAGGCCCTCGCCGTGTTGGGTCGATCGCAGCTGGCCGTCGGCCGAACCGCTGAAGCGCAGACCACACTCGCCCTGGCCGAGCAGGTGGCAGCCGGGATGCCCGGACGCCCAGTGTTCGACTTCGCCGAGGTCGTCCTGCTGAGCGCTGCGGTGCAGCGGGGCGACGGTGCGTCGGCACTGAGCATCGCCGAGGAGTTCGAGAACCGGGGTGGCACGCCGCAGGTCGGCGAGGTCGACCGGTCCGTCGCGCTCGCGCTCATGGAGCTGCAGACCGACACCGGCGACCCCCGGACGAGGCTCGACCGGTTGGCGGCCGCGCGAGGCGACGGCCAGCCGTCGGCCAACATCGCGAGCGCCCAGGCGCTGGCCGCCGCCGTGGCCGGCGACACCCGAGCGGCCATCGCCTTCGCCGACTCACTCGACGCCGAGGCGTCCACCTTCGTCGATCGCCGCACGGCCCAGCTGGCTGCGGGACTGGCCGCCGCCCGTTCCGGCCGTCAGGACGAGTCCATCGACCGCTTCGAGCGGGCGGTCGCCGACGTGGACCGCACCGACAGCAGGCTGTCCCAGGCGATCGTGCGGGTGGCTCGGGCCATCGCCTACCAGGCACTCGATCTCCCCGAGGCCCCCGAGCTCTCCGCCGAGGCCGAGCGTCGGGCCGCCGAGCTGGGCCTCTCGCTGGACGGCTGGCGGCACGTCTTCGCACTGGCGGTCGGCTCGGGCCGTGCCCCCGAGGTGCCCTCACTGCGCTGACCAGGGCCGATTCGGTCGGTCTTTCGGGGTCGAAGTAACGTTGATCTGTGGCTGATCGCGTGCTCATCGCCAAGGTCGGGCTGGACGGGCACGACCGCGGGGTCAAGGTCGTCGCTCGGATCCTGCGCGACGCCGGCTTCGAGGTCATCTACACCGGGCTGTTCCAGAGCCCCGACACCGTGGTCTCGGCGGCCATCGACGAGGACGTCGACGCCGTGGGGCTGAGCATGCTGTCCGGGGCACACGAGGCGCTCGTGCCGCTGGTGGTGGAACGTCTCCGCGCTGCGGGCTCCGACATCCCGGTCGTGCTCGGCGGGATCATCCCCGACACCGACGTCGAGTCGATGACCGAGGCCGGTGTCGCCGAGATCCTCACGCCGGGGTCCACCGCCGAGGAGGTCGTCGAGGCGGTGCGTCGGGCGATCGACGGCTCCCGAGCCGCCAGCTGACGACCCACGCGACCGCGCCCGCCGGCTCGGGCGTGGCACCCTCGTCAGGCATGTCCGACGAGGATCCCCTGCAGTCGTTCCGTCACGACGTGCGGAGCCCACTCAACGCCGTCCTCGGCTTCGCGATGCTCCTCGAGGCCGAGCTCGACGGCGACCAGCTCGAGTCCGCCGCCCACATCCGCCGCAGTGCCGAGCAGATCCTGGCGCTCGTGGACGGGCTCGGTCCGAACGCCGTCGCCGGCGCGACGTCCGAGCCGAGCGAGTCCGATGCGTCAGCCGCCGATGAGGTCGGGGACGGGCATCGGGTGGTCCTCGTCGAGGACAACCGCTCGAACGTCCGTCTCGTCGAGCGGATCCTCGGTCATCGTCCGTCGGTCAGCCTGCACGCGCTCCACGACGTCGTCGAGCTGCGCGACTGGCTCCAGAGCGGAGCGGTCAGCCCGGCGCTGATCCTGCTGGATCGGCACCTCGCCGGCGAGGACGCGCTGCGGCTCCTGCCCTCTATCACCGACGCGCACCCCGGTGTACCTGTGGTGGTGGTGACCGCCGACGCCACCGAGGTGGCGCGCGACGAGGCGATCATCGCCGGAGCGGTGGACGTGTTGACGAAGCCGTTCTCGGTGGCCGGTCTCCTCGAGACCGTCGACCATCAGCTCTCGTCGTCGTCGAGCTCGGGCTCGAAGCGGTAGCCCACGCCCCGCACGGTCGCGATGCCCGAGGTGCATCCGGCCGAGGTCAGCTTGTTGCGGATCCGGCGCACGTGCTCGGTCACCGTTGCCGGGTCCTGCCACTCGCTGCTGGACTCCCAGACGTTGCGCAGGAGCTGCTCGCGGTTGAACACCCGCCGAGGGGCCTGCACCAGGAAGGTGAGCAGGTCGTGCTCCTTGGCGGTGAAGTCGAGGAGCACGCCCTTGACCCGCACCTCGCGGGCGCTGCGGTCGATCTCCAGATCTCCCACGGTGAGGCTGTTGTCGTCGGCCGTGCGAGATCGCCGCAGGAGCGAGCGCACCCGCGCCGCCAGCTCACCCGGGTAGAAGGGCTTGACGACGTAGTCGTCGGCCCCGAGGTCGAGCCCGGCGATGCGGTCGGCCTCGTCGGTGCGGCCGGTCAGCAGCACGACGGGAACGTCGCTCGTGCGCCGCAGCTCGACGAGGATGTCGAGCCCGCTCGCACCGGGCAGTCCGATGTCGAGGATGACGAGGTCGGGTGCGTCGGTCGAGATCGAGCTGAGGGCGTCAGCGCCCGACGCCGCATCGAGCACCTCGAGCGAGTCGGCGGCCAACGCCTTCCGCACCAGGGCACGCACGGCGACATCGTCATCGACGACGAGCACCTTGGTCGTCGCGAGGATCGTGCCGGTCATCGTGGCCTCCGTAGGTCCATTCCGTGCTGCTCCTTCGGAACAACGGGCGATCAACTTGAGCGATCGCGATCGGAGTCCGACGGGCTTCGGTTCGACGGGTGTCGCGGACCTGGCCACCGGTAGTCTGCGCACCGACATCCGGGGAGGAACATGACCGAGGACGTGCCGAAGGGGATCGATGCCGAGCGCGTGGGACCGTGGCTCGGCGAGCACGTCTCCGGAGCGACCGGCCCGTTCCGGTACGAGCTGTTGGCCGGCGGCCACTCGAACCTCACCTACCTGGTGACCGGCGGCGACGGTGCCCGATTCGTCCTTCGTCGCCCACCGACCGGCCACCTCCTGGCCAGCGCGCACGACATGGCGCGCGAGCACCGCATCATCGCGGCGGTCGGGCCGACGGCGGTGCCGGTGCCGCCGGCGCTCGCCCTCTGCGAGGACGACACCGTGAACGACGCGCCCTTCTACGTCATGGGGTACGTCGAGGGGCACGTCCTGCACGACCGGGCGACCACCGAGGACGTCGTCCCCGCCGATCGGCGTCCCCAGCTGGCCGAGTCACTGATCGACGTGCTCGCCGAGCTGCACCTGGTCGATCCCGACGCCGTCGGTCTCGGCGACCTCGGCAAGAAGGCCGACTACATCCCGCGGCAGCTCCGCCGATGGTCTCGCCAGTGGGAGCAGTCGAAGACCCGCGAGCTCCCGGTCATGGAGCGCATCCACAGCGAGCTGGAGCGGCGCATCCCGGAGCAGGTCGGTGCCTCGATCGTCCACGGCGACTACCGGTTCGGCAACTGCCTCAGCGCCGACGGCCGGATCGCCGCCGTCCTGGACTGGGAGCTCTGCACGCTCGGTGATCCGATGGCCGACGTCGGCTACCTGATGAACAACTGGATGCAGCCGGGCGAGGCGGTGCTCGGTCGCGAGGAGGCGCCCACGGCGGCCGGCGGGTTCCCCGACCGGGATGTCGTGCTCGGCCGCTACGCGGACGCGACCGGTCGGGACGTGTCGATGGTCGACTACTACCGGGCGTTCTCGTACTGGCGGCTCGCAGCGATCGTCGAGGGCGTGCTCGCCCGGTACCTCGGTGGCCAGATGGGTGAGCACGACGACCCGTCGGTGTTCCGAGTGCAGGTCGATTCCCTGGCCGAGGCCGCCGCCGAGGCGATCGACCGGCTCGGCTGACCTCGGCTGGGTCGCCCCGGCGTCGTCAGGACGATGAGTAGAGGGTCACCGAGACGGGTCCGGCCCCGTCGACGGTGCAGCGGGTCTCGTGGGGGCCGACCTCGAGCTCACCGACCGTCACCCCGGCGGCGAGCAGCTCTCCTCGTCGGGCGTCGACGTCGGGCACCTTGACCAGCACGCCGGGTCGGTCGTCGGTGCGGTCTGCCCCGGCGAGGGCGAGCCGAGTGCCTCCGAGGTCGAACTGCGCCCAGCGATCGCCGTCGACGAAGGTCGGCTCGACACCGAGCAGGTCTTCCCACCAGGCGACGGCGGCGGCGAGATCGTCGACGGGGACGACGGTGGCGAGCTTGTCTGCGGACATCGACGCAGTCTCGCGGACGGCGGCGGGGTCAGCGCTCGACGGCGCCGTGGCCGACCGCTCAGCTGACCAGCCGGGGTCCCGCTCCGTCGGACCCCTCGCCGTCCTCGACCTCGAGCGGGGCGTCGGCGGCGAGCGCTCGTGGGGCGAGATCGACCGCCGACAACGACGGCAGCTCCTTCGGGGACGCTCCGTGCTCGGACAGCCGGCGAGCGCTGGGCAGCACCCGGCTCTCGAGCGAGCCGACCGCCGCGTTGTAGCTCTTCACCGAGCTCTCCAGCGTCCGGCCGACCTTGGCCAGGTGCTCGGCGAACGTGACCGTGCGGTCGTGCAGCTCACGGCCGAGGTCGGCGATGACCCGGGCGTCCTGCGCGAGCCGCTCCTCGCGCCACCCGAGCGCGACCGCCTTGAGCAACGCCACCAGCGTCGTCGGCGTGGCGAGCACGACGCCGTCGGCCAGCGCACGGTCGAGCAGCAGCGGGTCCTGCTCGCACGCCGCAGCCAGGAAGCTCTCGCCCGGTACGAACATGACCACGATGTCGACCGCGCCCTCGACCGCCCCGGCGTAGTCACGCTTGGCGAGCGCCGTGGCGTGCTGGCGCATCGCCGCGGCGTGGGCGGCGAGCCGTTCGTTGGCCACCCGTTCGTCGTCGGCGTGGGTGGCCTCGAGGTAGGCGTCGAGCGGCACCTTGGCGTCGACCACCACCGCTCGGCCACGCGGCAGCCAGACGACGAGGTCGGGACGCACCGAGCGATCCGCTCCGGCGACGTGGAGCTGCTCGTCGAAGTCGCAGTGGGGGATCATGCCGGCCAGCTCGACGACCCGTCGGAGCTGGAGCTCACCCCACGAGCCACGGGCGCGCACGTCCTTCATCGCCGCAGCGAGCGTCTTGGTCTCGGACTGCAGACCGGTCGCGGTTCGCTGGAGCTGCTGGAGCGCTTCGCGCAGCGAGCCGGTGTCACGCTGGCGGACCCGCTCGACCTGCTCGAGTTGCGAGGCGAGCTTGCCGAGATGCTCCTGCACCGGGGCGACCAGGCCGTGCACGACCTGCTCCCGCTCGGTCGACTCCTGCTTGGCGGCGGCCTCGAGCCGGGCGAAGCGCTCGTTGGCCAACTCGAGGAAACGCCGCGTCGAGGCATCCAACGCGTCGTTGGAGAGCGCCCCGAAGGCCTCGAGCAGCCGCTCCTCGTTCCGCTGCGCGCCCTCGAGCGCAGCGACCCGCGCGACAGCTTCGGACTCGCGATGTCGCACGACCTCGATCTCGTGGCGAGCCGCCCGCTCCAGCTCGGTCAGCCGCTCGGTGCCGGCGCTCTCGACCGCCCGCAGCTCGGCCGCGGCCCGGGTGCGCTCGTCGCTCAGCCGTCGCTGCCACCACAGCGCCGCGAGGGCGCCCCCGGCGACGAGGCCGAGGACGAGTCCGACGAGGAGCCCGATGAGGTCCATGGCGACCACCGTAGGAGGGGGGTGTCGCACCCACGCGGATGGCGGGGCCCGGGCGCGAATCGGCCGGCGGCCCCTGGTGGGACCGCCGGCCGATGTCAGCCGTTCAACGAACGAGGATCAGCCGGCGAAGGAGCCGCCCTGACCCTCGAAGTTCACGAGGTCACCGACGCTGACGAACACGAGGCCCGCATCGGTGAGCTGCACCTCCTGGAGCACCGCCGCCTCGGTCCAGTAGGCGTCGTTGACGCCGTCGAGCTGGAGCGTGGCGCCGTCGAAGTAGCTCGGGTTCGAGGTCGAGATGTTCCACAGGGTGGCCATCATGGTCACTCGGTTGAGCTCGCCCCACTCGGCGACGGTCTGCTCGAGCAGGTCCGTCACCAGCTGGCCGTAGAGCACGCCGGTCGAGAACGAGCCGTCGGCGCAGGTCACGCCGCCGTACTCGGCCAGGACCTCTTCGATCTCGAGGATCGCCGGGTCGTCGGCGAAGGTCGGATCGCCGCACACCTTGTTGGAGTTGGCCATCCGCACGCCGGCACCCTCATCGGCCAGCAACCCGGCCTCGTCCGGCACCGCCGAGAGGAAGCTCGCCAGGTTGTTGCAGGTGTAGGACATGAAGAAGGCGGGTCGCCACTCGGAGGCGGCGACGGCGCCGACGGCCTGCGGGCAGAACGCAGCGGTCGTGCCGGCGACGAAGACGTCGGCGTCCGACGAGATGATGGTGGTCATCTCGTTGGTGACGTCCGGTGCCGCCGGATCGTGCAGCTGCTCCTCGACGAGCTCGAGGCCGGCGCAGACCGGGCTGTCCTTCAGCGTGTTCAGGTACGTGGTGCCGAAGTCGTTGTTCATGATGAGCGCGGCCACGGTGGCGCCCTCACCGAACTCGTCGATCGCGGCGGTGCACCAGATCTCGGTCTCGGTCACGTAGTTGAGGATGTTGCCCACGGTCCACGGGAAGTTCGCGGGGTCACCCCAGAACGGGAAGCCGGTCGAGTTGAACAGCTGCGGGACGCAGGCCTCATCGGTGGCCGGGCGCACGGCGAGGTTGTTCGGCGTGCCGATGATGTGAGCGAAGGCGAAGATGTCCTCGGTCTCGATCATCTCCTCGACGTTGGCCACGGAGCGACCGGCCTCGTAGGCGTCGTCGCGGATGACCAGCGTGAGCTCCTTGCCGTCGACCGGCGCCGTCTCGTTGATGAAGTCGAACCAGAACTGCATGCCCTCGCCGATGGCACCGAAGGCCGCCAGCTGACCGGACTGCGGACCGGTCCAGCCGAGGCGGATCTCGTCGCCGTCGACGCCCTGCGTGGCGCTCCAGTCGTCGGGGCACTCGTCCAGGTTCAGCGTGGTGCCGGCGGCGATCTCGACCGACCCCTCGGTGGCGAGCTCGCCACCCATGTCGTCGGCCATCTCCTCGTCGTCCATGGCCTCGGTGGTGTCGCTGCTGCCCTCGTCTGCCGGCTCGGACGCGCTGGCGCTGCCCTCATCCGCCGGTTCCGAGGCGCTGGCGCTCGCGCTGGCAGACTCGCTGCCGTCGTCGCCGCTGTCGTCGTCCGAGTCGCCGCAGGCAGCTGCGACGAGCCCGAACGCGAGCATCATCGCCAACAGCCGCAGCCATCGCTTGCTTCGCAACATGGTTCCCCTCTCTGGGTGTCGCTCCGGTGGAGCTCTTGTCAGGCGGCGACGGGTCAGGGTGACGCCGCCTGCCGCACAGTCTGTCGCAGGGAGGACCACCGCGGTGGTCATCCCCGAATTCGGATGGTCAGCCCCCCGGTGTGGAACTGGGGGTCGGTTCGCGCTCGTCCTCGTCGGTCATCTCCGCCGGCGGCTCGGCCGATGTCGTTGCCGCACCAGCACCGGGGATCACCGGCGGCATCACCTGCACGAAGCGAGCCCGGAGTCGACGGAAGCCGGCGACGATGCCGCCCGGGAGCACGAAGGTGAGGATGATCAGCAGCACGCCGAGGATGAAGGCGCCCGTCGGGCCCTGCAGCCAGCGCTCGGGCAGGAACCCGGCGCTCTGTGTCGCCGACGACCAGTCGGGGATCAGCGTGATGACGAGGCCGCCGATCACGGCGCCGGACAGGGTGCCCACGCCCCCGACGACGAGGCCGACGATGAAGTTGATCGCCAGCACGAGGCTGAAGTCGAGCGGCGAGGCGATGCCGAGCTCGGCGACGTAGATGACGCCGCCGACGCCGCCGAGGGCCGAGGCCACACCGAACGACAGCGTCTTGGTCAGCGCCAGGTTGATGCCCGAGACGGCGGCGCCGGTCTCGTTGTCGCGGACCGCCCGGATCGCACGACCGGGTCGGCTCTTCACCAGGTTGGAGACCATCCAGAAGCACACCCCGGCGATGGCGATCGCCAGCATGAACTTCCAGAGGCGCTCCTCCTCACGACTGGACAGGTCCCCGTCCCCGAAGAAGTCACCGACCAGCGGCAGCGACTGCAGGAAGCCGGCGATGCCGTCGAACGGGATCCAGCTCGGTGCGACCAGGTCGGAGTCGAGCAGCTTGCCGCCGGCGCCGTTGGTGTACTCCTGGAGCTGCTGGAGGCTGATGATCGCCGGGAAGACCTGCGCCATGCCCAACGTGACCAGCGCGAGGTAGAGGCCTCTCACCCGTACCGCTGGGAGGCCGAGGACCATGCCGACGACGAAGCAGAACGGCACGACGACGACGAGGGTGAGCAGGACCGGCCAGTCGTGGTCGGCCACCAACCACGCCGTCAGGTACGCGCCCGTGCCGAAGAAGAAGCTCTGGCCGAGCGCCAACTGACCGGTGAAGCCGACGATCACCTGGAGGCCGAGGATGGCCACCATGAACGCGACGGCCTTGGTCAGGCGGGTAACCGACAGGTTGTAGTTGTTGTCGCCGATGCTCAGCGTGCCCACGTCGACATAGGCGAAGGCGACGAGGATGACGAACAGCACGAACGCCACCCACGCGCCGCGTGTGTAGAGCTTGTGCTCGCGAGAGCCGTGTGCGAGTTGCTTCGGGAACGCCACTGGTGCCTCCGATCAGACTCGTTCGACGGCTTTGGTGCCGAACAAGCCGGCGGGCCGCACGAGCAGGACGAGGAGCAGCACGACCACCGCGGTGGCGAGGGCCATGTCGCTCGGGATGAAGCCGATGTACTGGACGAGGAGGCTCTGGACGAGCCCGATGGAGAGACCGCCCACCAGCGCTCCCCAGATGCTGTCCAGGCCACCGAGGGCCGCAGCCGCGGCGGCGAAGATCAGCACACGACCCATGACGGTCGGCTCGAGCTGACGGATCGGATCGGCCACGAACACCGAGGCGGCGAGGGTGCCGACGGCGGCGGCGATCGCCCAGCCGAACTGGAGCGTCGGGCCGGTGCGGATGCCGACCAGCTGGCTCGACTCGAGGTTCGACGACACCGCTCGGAAGGCGAGGCCGACCTTGGTGCGGTTGAGCATCAGCGTCAGGCCGGTCATGACGAGCAGCGCCGTGCCCAGGGAGAACACGCCGTACCAGGACAGGCGGGCTCCGGCGACCGTGAACGCCGTCCCCGACGGGAAGAGCTCGGGGAACGACCGGGGGTCGAACCGCCAGATGATGCCGGCGAGGGCGTTGATGGCCAGGAACAGCCCCAAGGTGATGATCACGAGTGGGAGGTGGTCGGATGGGTCGAACGGTCTGATGAGCACCCGTTCGACGCCGGCTGCCATCACCGCCGTCAGCAGCATGGCCACGACGACCGCCACCCACATCGGGATGCCGCCGCCGAACCACTCGGTGCTGCCGACCAGCACCAGGAAGGCGCCGAGCATGGCGAACTCGCCCTGGGCGAAGTTGATCAGCGTGGTGGCCTTGAAGATCAGCACGAGCGCTACGGCGATCAGCGCGTAGGTCGAGCCGTTCGTGAGGCCGTCGAAGAGTCGCTGGATGAAGAGCTCCATGGTGCTTCTCCCCTCAGATGCCCAGGTAGGACTTGCGGATGGCGTCGTCGTTCATGAGCGCATCGGCGGCGCCCTCGAACACGATGCTCCCTGACTCGAGCAGGTAGCCGCGATCGGCGATGCCCAGTGCGAGCTGGGCGTTCTGCTCCACGACCAGCATGGTCACGCCGGTCTCCTTGTTGAGCTCGCCGAAGCGCTGGAACAGGTCGGCGACGATCAGCGGTGCCAGACCGAGCGACGGCTCGTCGAGCAGGAGGAGACGGGGCCGCGACATCAGCGCCCGGGACACGGCGAGCATCTGCTGCTCGCCGCCGGACAGCGAGCCGGCGGCCTGGGTGCGGCGTTCGTAGAGCACCGGGTACGCCTCGTACCACTTCTCCATGTCGGACTCGACCTCGTTGTCGGACCGGGTGTACGCACCGATCCGGAGGTTGTCCTCCACGCTGAGCTCGGGGAAGGTGCCCCGGCCCTGGGGGACGTGGGCGACGCCCTGGCGCACGATGTCCGCGGGGTTCCTGCCGACGATCTGGTCGCCGTAGAGCTCGATCGACCCGGAGGTCTCGATCATCCCGGAGACCGCCCGGAGGGTCGTGGTCTTGCCGGCGCCGTTGGCGCCGAGGATGACCACGACCTCGCCCTCGGCGACGTGGAAGTCGAGGCCGTGGAGGACCTGGATGGGGCCGTAGCCACCCTGCAGGCCGTTGACGTCGAGGACTCGCTGGCTCATGCGGGGCTCCCCAGGTAGGCGGCGATCACGTCGGGGTTCTCCTGGACCTCGGCCGGCTTGCCCTCGGCGATCTTGCGGCCGAAGTCGAGGACGACGACCTTCTCCGAGATGCTCATCACGAGGCCCATGTGGTGCTCCACGAGGAGGATCGTGAGGTCGAAGTCGGTCCGGATGGTCTGGATCAGCTCCGACAGCACGTCGACCTCGGAGTGGGTGAGGCCGGTGGCGGGCTCGTCGAGCATCAGCAGCTTGGGCTCGCCGATCAGCGCCCGGGCCAGCTCGATGCGCTTGAGCGTGCCGTAGGGGAGCCCGGCGCAGGCCTGGAAGGCGTACTGGGCGAGGTCCAGCTGGCCGAGCACCTCGATGGCGCGGGCCCGGAGTCGCTTCTCCTCGCCACGACGACCGATGTCGGCCATGGCGGTGAAGAAGTTCTGCTTGCTCTTCGTGTGGGCACCGGCCATCACGTTCTCGAGCACGCTCATGTTGGGCCAGAGGGCGAGGTTCTGGAAGGTGCGGTAGACGCCCACCTCGGAGATCCGGTGCGGGGGGAGCTGGAGCAGGTCGTCACCGTCGAAGGTCACCGAGCCGGTCGTCGGGTCGTAGATCCGGCTGACGACGTTGAACAGCGTGGTCTTGCCTGCGCCGTTCGGGCCGATCAGACCGCAGATCGAGTTCGACTCGATGGTGAACGACAGATCGCTCAACGCCACGATTCCGCCGAAGCGGACCGAGATGTCACGAACGTCGAGTAGCGCCACGAACCCCCCTCTCAGGATGACGGGGCCTGACGCTACCAGTGACTCAGGTCACGGGATCAAACGTGAAACGGGAGTGTCATGGCCGAGCAGAGCGGGCGGTGGCGCATCGAAGCGGGTCCGCAGCTCGCGGAGGGGCATCGGCCGGTCGAGCCCGAATCCCTGAGCTCGGCGACAGCCCAGCGCGAGGAGCTCGTGCACGTGCAGCTCCGTCTCCACGCCTTCGGCCACGACGTCGTGCCCGAGGGACTGGGCGAGCCCGACGATCGAGCGGACCAACACCGTGTCGTCCGGCTCGGTGCCGAGCCCGTCGACGAAGCTGCGGTCGATCTTGATGACGTCGACCGGGAGCTTGCGCAGGATCGCCATCGAGGAGAAGCCGGTACCGAAGTCGTCGAGGGCGATCGTGCAGCCGGCTGCCGACAGCTCGTCGATGACGCCGAACGTCTCCGGCGCTGCGATGGCTGTCTCCGTGAGCTCGACGCACACCCGAGAGGTCGGGAGTCCGGCTCGTGCGAACTCGCCGAGGTAGTACTCGACGAGGTCGGGCTCACCGAGCTGCTTGGCCGACAGGTTGAGCCGGACCGTGAGGTCGTTCGGCCAGTCGGCGGCGTCCTGTGCGGCCCGGTGGGCGACGAAGCGGCCGATCTCGCCGATCAGCCCGGTCTCCTCGGCGATCTCGATGAACTCTCCGGCCGAGACCGGGTGGTCGCGAGCGGGGTCGTTCCAGCGCAGGAGCGCCTCGGCGCCGAGCAGCCTCCCGGTCGCCAGGTCGTACTCCGGTTGGTAGTGGAGCTCGAGCTCGTCCTCGCTCAACGCACGCCGGAGGCCTTCCTCGATCCGGTGTCGGTGGGCGACCCGCTCCTCCATCGTCACGTCGAACCTGACGATGCGGTTCCGGCCCTGTCGCTTCGCGTCGTACATCGCGAGGTCGGCGCGGCGGATCGCCTCGGTCGGGCTCGTGCCCGCCGGCACGTGCGCGATGCCGATGCTGCCGGTGGGGTTCACGATGACGCCATCGAGCTCCATCGGCGACCGGAGCGCCCGGAGCAGCGCGTCGGCGAGGAGGTCGGTCTCCTCCGCCGTGGTCCCGACCGCGACGAGGAATTCGTCCCCGCCGACGCGACCGAGGTGGCACCGGGGATCGACGGCCGACTGGAGCCGCTGCGCAACCGAACGCAGGAGGTGGTCGCCCAGCTCGTGGCCGAGCGTGTCGTTGACGTCCTTGAACCCGTCGAGGTCGACGAACACCGTCGAGAACGGCTCGCCGCTGTCGGAGAGCTCACCGACCGCCTCCATCAGCCCCGATCGATCCAGCAGACCGGTGAGGTCGTCGTGCGTGGCCTGGTGGGCCAGCTGTCGCTCGATCGCGACCTGCTCCGTCCGATCGACGCCGAGCGTCACCACCCCTTCGACGTTGCCGTCGTCGTCGAACACCGGTGCCGCGGAGATCTCGTACCACTTGATCTCGCTGCCCACCGTCCACGAGTGCCACCGGTCGGGCCGTCCGCTCTCGACGACGTGCTCGATGCGTTCGGCGACCTCGGGCGGTGCGGCTCCGGCCTCGATGAGCGAGTGGAGATTCGAACCCGGCCACTTGTCGTAGTTGGTGAACACGACCTCGAGGTCCCGGTCGTAGAGCGTGAAGGTGCCCGGCGCGTGCTCGAGCATCGCCTCGAGCCGCCGACGGAGCTGGCCGATCTCGTGTCGGTTGGCGTCCTCCTCGGTCAGATCCTCGGCGAAGGACACGTAGCGCAGATCCCCAGAACCCAACCGGACGCGACTCGACTGCAGTCGCACCCGCACCGTCGACTCGTCGCCGCGGAGGTAGCGGATCTCCTGGTAGATCTGACTGTCCTGCTCCCGCGCCAGCACCCTCTCGCGGTCGTCGGCGTCGAAGTCCTCCTGCACGGTCAGGTCCTCTGGCACCGAGCCGACGAGCTCGTCGAGCTCGTAGCCGACGAGGTCGACGTAGGCCTGGTTCGCCCAGATGAGCCGCAGCTCCCCGTCGCGGACGTTGAAGGCGTGGGAGCACCGTTCCAGCGTCTCCTGGAGGAGCTCGCCGTCTTCGAGGCGCTCCTCGAGCTCGCGCACCTTCGTGAGGTCCTCGTTGCGGGTCGAGATGGACCGGATCTCGCCGGACGGCCAGCAGAACGCCTTCGACGTCGCCCGGATCGGAACCTCGGATCCGTCCGCCTTGACGACGAGGTACTCCTCGACGATCTCGCTGCGCGCACGGAGCTCCCGGAGCGTGCGGTCGACGCGCGCGTGGGACTCCGGGGCGAGCCCCGCCCTCACGTCCTCGTCGGCGACGACGATCTCGCCACGACCCGTCGTCTCACCCCACGATTCGCTCACGGCGACCAGACGCCCGTCGCCGCGGCGCACCGACACGGCCTGGCTGGTCCAGCCGGCGTAGAGGTGGTCGAAGGAGCGGGCGGTGAGCAGCGCCGTGGCGACGACCGCCACGATCGGCTCGACCAGGTCGGCGCGGGCCGCCGGGCTGAACCGCACCTCGGCCTCGCCAGCCGTCAGGGTGCCGACGTCGTCGCGGTCGAGGGTTCCGGAGCGGTGGCTCACGACACCGGGCTCCGGAGAGATCTCGATCCCTCGGAGACCGTCGGCGACCAGCGTCTCGGCGAGCGCCGCGATCCCCGCTCCCGCCGCGTCCCGCGGATGCGCAGCGAGGATGCCCACCGCATCGACTCCGCGTTGTCCCACCATCGCCGACTCCCAGCCTGACGTGGTCCCATCGGTCGGTGACGCCGGACACTGAGGGATGTTCGACGTGAGAAGCTTCGGGGCCCGAGGGGAGGAGAGGGGATGTCTGGAGCACTCGATGGGGTGAAGGTCGTCGACGTGAGCGCGGTGATGTCGGGGCCGCTGGCGGCGACGATCCTCGCCGATCAGGGCGCCGACGTGATCAAGGTCGAGCCGCCCATGCTCGGCGACATCCTGCGCCATCTCGGCAGCAACAAGAACGGCATGTCCGGCATGTTCCACGTCGCCAACCGGGGGAAGCGATCGGTCGTGCTCGACCTCCGACAGGACGAGGGCATCGCGCTGCTGCGGGAGCTCGCTGCGGACGCCGACGTGTTCATCCAGAACTTCCGACCCGGCGTGGCCGACCGCATGGGCATCGGCTTCGAGGAGCTGAGCGCGGGCAACCCCGGCCTGGTCTACTGCTCGATCAGCGGGTTCGGATCGGAGGGCCCGTACTCCGGGCAGCGGGTCTACGACAACGTCATCCAGGTCTACTCCGGGCTCGCCGACATCCAGGGCGACCCGATGAGCGGCGAGCCGCAGCTCCACCGGCAGCTGCTGTGCGACAAGCTGACCTCGGTCACGGCCGCGAGCGCGATCGCCTCGGCGCTCTATGCCCGCGAGACCGGTCGTGGCGGCCAGCACATCGATCTCGCGATGCTCGACGCGGCGATCGCGTTCCACTGGCCCGACTCCGGCGCCGATCACACGTTGCTCGACGACGACGTCGCCCATCAGCCGACGATCGGGTCCAACTACTCGCTCATGGCCTTCGCCGACGGGTGGGGCACGGCGACCCCGCTGTCCGACTCGGAGTTCCGCGGTTGGTGCAAGGCCTACGGGCGTGAGGACATCGCCGACGACGAGCGCTTCTCGACCCTCCCGGCGCGGATGGCCAACCTCCCGGCCTTCCTCGAGGTCGCCGCCGAGGTGGGCGCCGTCGCCGAGACCATGCCCAAGGAGGAGGCGGCGGCCAAGATGGCGGCCGAAGACGTGCCGTCGGGGATCGTGCGCACGATCGACGAGCTCCACGAGGACCCGCAAGTCGTGCACAACGAGGTGTTCGTGGAGCGCGAGCACCCGCTGGCCGGCCGCCTGCGCGAACCGCGGCCGGCCGCCCGCTTCTCCGCCACGCCGGCGGCACCGGGCGGGCCGGCACCGGCCCTCGGCCAGCACACCGACGAAGTGCTCGCCGAGCTGGGGCACGGCGACCGGATCGCGGATCTGCGCGAACGGGGCATCGTGGCCTGAGAAGATCGCGGCCATGAGCGAGCCCTTCTTCACCGATGTGGTCGAGCCGGTCAGGTACGCCGGGCCGGAGTCCGATGATCCGTTGAGCTTTCGTTGGTACGACGCGGACCGTGTGGTGGCGGGTCGGTCGATGGCCGAGCATCTGCGCTTCGCGGTGTGTTACTGGCACTCGTTCAACTGGACGGGGTTCGACATCTTCGGTGCGGGAACGCTGGATCGTCCGTGGTTGGAGGCACCGGGCGATCAGCTGGGGCACGCCAGGGCGAAGATGGCGGCCGCGTTCGAGTTTTTCGACAAGCTCGGTGTGCCCTTCTTCTGCTTCCACGACCGTGACATCGCACCGGAGGGCGCGTCGTTCAAGGAATCGTGCGCGCTGCTCGACACCATGGTCGACGAGGCCGCTGCGCACATGGCGCGCACCGGCACCCGGCTGCTGTGGGGCACGGCCAACCTGTTCTCCAACCCGCGGTACGCGGCGGGTGCGGCCACCAACCCGGACCCGGAGCTGTTCGCGTACGCGGCCGGTCAGGTGAAGCACTGTCTGGACGCGACCCATCGTCTGGGAGGCGAGAACTACGTCCTGTGGGGTGGGCGCGAGGGCTACGAGACGTTGCTGAACACCGATCTGGCGCGTGAGCTCGATCAGTTGGGCCGGTTCCTCACGTTGGTGGTGGAGCACAAGCACGCGATCGGGTTCGAGGGCACGATCCTGATCGAGCCCAAGCCGTTCGAGCCGACGAAGCATCAGTACGACTACGACGTCGCCGCGGTGCACGCCTTCCTCCAGCGCTACGGGCTGGCCGAGGAGATCAAGGTCAACATCGAGGTCAACCACGCGACCCTGTCGGGCCATGACTTCGCCCACGAGGTCGCGGCGGCGGTGACCGCGGGGATCTTCGGTTCGATCGATGCCAACGCCGGTGATGACCGGCTCGGGTGGGACGTCGATCGGTTCCCGGTGTCGGTCGAGCAGATGAGCCTGGGCATGTACGAGATCCTGCGCGGCGGTGGGTTCACCACCGGCGGGTTGAACTTCGACGCGAAGCTGCGCCGCCAGTCGAGCGACCGCAGCGATCTGTTCCACGCCCACATCGGGGGCATGGACACCATGGCTCGTGCCCTGCTGGTCGCGGCGGCGATGCTCGACGACGGCGCCCTCGAAGACGTCCGCCGTGACCGCTATGCGGGCTGGGACGGAGAGCTGGGCCGGGGGATCAGCGACGGATCGATGTCGTTGGCCGACCTCCATGCCAGGGCGATGGATGCCGCCGAGCCGGGCCACGTCTCCGGACGCCAGGAGGCACTCGAGAACCTCGTGGCCCGCTACGTCGAACGGGCCCGCTGATGGCGCTGGTCTGCGGGGTCGACTCGTCGACCCAGTCGACCAAGGTCGAGCTCCGCGACGTCGACACCGGAGCGGTCGTCGGCGCGGCCTCCGCTCCGCACCCACCCACCGAACCGCCCGTGAGCGAGCAGGATCCGACGTCGTGGTGGGAGGCCTTGACCTCGGCCCTCGGCCAGGTCGCCGACCACCTCGGCGACGTCGTCGCGATCTCGGTGGCTGGGCAGCAGCACGGCATGGTGCTGGTCGACGAGGCCGGTGAGGTCATCCGGCCGGCCAAGCTCTGGAACGACACGACGTCCTCGCCGCAGGCCGACGCATTGGTCGAGCGCCTCGGCGCGGAGGGCTGGGCTCGGGCCTGCGGCTCGGTGCCGGTCGCGGCCTTCACGGTCACGAAGCTGGCGTGGGTCGCCGAGCACGAGCCGGAGCTCGTGCCCCGCATCGCGAAGGCCATGCTCCCCCACGACTACCTGACCTGGCGGCTGTCCGGTGAGCACGTGACCGATCGGGGTGACGCCTCCGGCTCAGGATGGTGGGATCCGACCGGCGGCGAGTACCGGCCCGATCTGCTCGCGCTCGCGGTCGACGATGCCGAGGTGGCGCTGCCGCGGGTGCTCGGCCCGTCCGAGTCGGCCGGCACCGTCGTGGCCGACGTCGGCCTGCCGTCGACCACGGTCGTCGGACCGGGCACCGGCGACAACATGGGTGCCGCGCTGGGACTGGGCCTGCGTGCGGGCGACGCCGTGATCTCGCTCGGGACCTCGGGCACGGCCTTCGCGGTGTCCGACACGCCGACGGCCGATCCCAGCGGGTTCGTGGCCGGCTTCGCCGACGCGACCGGCCGGTACCTGCCGTTGGTCTGCACGCTGAACGCCACGAAGGTCACCGACGCCGTCCAGCGATGGCTGGGTGTCGGGCGCGACGAGCTGGTCCGCCTCGCTCTGGCGGCCGAGGCCGGCGGCCCGGTGCTCGTGCCCTATCTCGACGGTGAGCGCACACCCAACCTGCCGGACGCGACGGGCGTGTTCGTCGGCCTGCGGACCTCGACCGACCAGGCCGACCTCGCCCGCGCCGCGCACCTCGGCGTCGTCTGCGGTCTCCTCGACGGCGTCGATGCGCTGGTCGATGCCGGGGTGACCCTCGGCGGGCGCCGCTTCCTCGTCGGCGGCGGCGCGAGATCCGCCGCCTACCGGCAGCTGCTCGCCGATGCGTCCGGCGCCCCGATCGTCGTCCCGCACACCGATGAGACGGTGGCCGCTGGGGCGGCCGTGCAGGCCGCAGTGGTCGCCACGGGTCGGTCGTTCGACGACGTGGTCGAGGCCTGGGGTCTCGGAGCCGGCGACACCGTCGCCCCCCGGCGGGACGCCGACGCTGCGACCATCCGTGCGTCGTACGCTCGAGCCCGGGAGCTGGCCACGGGCTAGGGAGGGCGCATGGCGAAGGGCAAGTTCGACGAGGACCCCGACTACCTGGACGTGGTGAGGCCGGCGGAGGAACCGGTCGAGACCCAGGCCTGGGACGGCTCCGACCCGATCCCGTACCCGGACATCGCCGGTGGCGACCTCGACGCCGACAAGGTCAAGGCCGACGGCCCGGTCGACCTCCGCCCCGGCCAGACCGATCCGGGGTACTCGAACGGTGTCGCCCCGATCGGCGCCAAGACACCGGATCTCGTCGACGGGTCGTTCCAGATCAAGGTCGAGGGGTCGGGCATCACCACGCACGTCAGCGGCACGATGGACAACGGGACGAGCGAGAACTCGGCGCCATCGGGTGAGACGACGCGCGACGAGCCTTCCGAAGACCCCGACCCCGAGCCCGACCCGGAGCCGGACCCCGATCCGGACCCGTCGGGCGAGTCGCTCACGGGGTCCGAGGTCGACGTCGACGGCCTGCTCGATCGCACCGATGCCCTCGTCGACCCGGCCGCCGAGCCGGCCCTCTCGGTCGAGCCTCCGGTCTCGCACGAGGGCGACCTCGAGGGCTGAGCGTCGCTTAGGTCTCGCCGATCACCCGTTCGGCCACCCAGAACCCGCCGAGGGGGATGACGGCGGCGAACATCACGATCAACGTCCGCCCCCAGTCCCACACGAGGTCCTCCTTCGCCTGGAGCACGGCGACCGCGTAGACGAGGAAGATCACGCCGTGCACCGGTCCGGCGATCGCGACGAGGTCGGGTCCGTCGAGCACCCGGAACCACACGACGGCAGCGAGCAGCACGAGGTAGGACACGGCCTCGACGACGGCGATCGGTCGCAGCGGCCAGCGCACCTCAGTAGTCGCCGGCGAGGTCGCGCTTGGCCTGGTCCGAGGCGAGGGCGGCGTGGTTGAGGATGTTGCGCGCCATGGAGCTGTCGTGGGTCTGTGAGCGGGTCCGGTAGATCTCGCCGCGCAGCGCCCACATGTCCTGGTTCCCGGGCTCGGCGAGGGCGCAGAACTCGATGAGGTGGCAGGCGATCGCGTGGTCGCCGGCATCGAGGGCAGCCTTCGCCCGCGCCATCACCGCGTCGGTGCCGCCCGCGAGCTCGACCCACACGCTCGCCTGTTCGGCGCGGGGAGCGGGCAGGAGGTTGTCGGGCTCGCCGTCGTACCAACCGCCGTATCGCCGCCAGACGTTTCGGACGAGGAACTGCGGATGGTCGTACACGGGCCGGAGGTAGGGCCGGTCGGCGAGGTGGGCCGGCACCTGCACCTCGTGGATGCACGTGTCGAGGCTCTTGCCCTGGTTCATGAGGGCGAGCGTCTGCGCCTCGAGGGAGTCGAGCAGCTCGGCGGTGTCCACGAGCGCCTGGACGACGCGGTCGGCGCCGAAGATCGGCAGTCCGTGGCCGGACAGCATGATCTCGGGCCGCAGCGCCGCCATCTCCCGGAGCGCCGTCGCCCAGTCGGACAGGTAGCGCTGGACCTTCTGCGGGTTCCCGGCGTTGGGCACGGCCCAGATGAACAGGTCTCCCGGGTGGAGGACCTTCATCTCGGGCACCCACGTCCACGTGGCGTCGTCGGTCTCGCCGCGGGCGTGGACGAGCTCGAAGGTGAGATCGCCGCGGGTGAAGGTCAGCTGCTTTGCGTAGGTGACGTCGGGGTCTCGATAGGTCGCCGGCCAGGACCACTCGGGGAGGTCGATGGCGAACTGGCGCCGGTTGATCGCGGTGTTCCACCCGTTGGTCCGCTCGTATCGGCGGAAGTGCTCGGGCATGTCCTCGTGGGCATGGACGACCGGTCGCTCCCACCCCTGCTCGGCCGCCTCGGCCTCGAAGCGTGCGGTGCCGAAGACGTGGTCGATGTGGTGGTGCGAGTAGACCGCGGCCGTCACCGGTGTGGTGGGCCGCCACCCGCGGACCGCGTCGTAGATGCGGTCGATGTCGAACGGGCCGCCGGTGTCGAGGAGGACGAGACCGTCGCCGGAGTCGAGCGCGTTCACCGAGGCGATGCTCTTCAACGTCAGCAGGCCGTCGGCGATCTCCTCGCTCGCCGCCTGGCCGTCGTCGCTGCGGATGGGTTGCACCGGATGGTGCGCGTGGACGAGGTCACCGCGCCCCTGCCAGTGCTCCTCGGCCAGCTCCCGGATCGTCGCCATGTCGGTCCCCCTCCAACTCGGCCCGCCAACCTACGCGCGACCGGGACGGCCACGCCGCAGCCGCTTCAGTGGCGAGGACCTGTGGAGGAGGCGTGGGCTCTGGGACCCACGCCGGGACAGGAACTCAGCCGACCAGGACGTCGTCGCTCACCGGGGTGAGCGAGACCGGGATGCCGCTCTGCACCGCCTGACCGGTGATCTGGTCGAAGCCGTCGTTGACGTCGACGAGCCGGTTGGTCGGCGCCCCGATGTCGCGGACCTTCTCGTCGGTCAGCGTCGCGCCTCCCCAGGAGTGCGCCATCGACACCACGCCGCGCCGCAGGTCGGGCGCGGCCTTCGCCACGCCCAGGATCTTCGCTCGTGGCGACTCGATCTCGAGGAGCTGCTCGTCCTCGATGCCCAGCTCGGCCATGTCGTCGGGGTTCATGTAGGCGTAGTTGGTCGGATTCTTCCTCCGGAGTCCCGGCAGCTCGCCGCCGAGCGAGTTGAGGTGCGACTTCAGGCGGCGAGAGATCAGGCGGAAGGTGTGCACGTCGGGATCGAAGCCCTCGATCTTCTCGGCACCGGTCTGCTGGGCTCGGACCTGGTCGAGCTCGTCGAGGTGATCGGCGAGCCCTACCGCGAACTTGCCGGAGGTCGCCGGGTCGGCTGCCTGGACGGTGATGCGCAGCTCGGGGACGACCTGGCCGTTCCGCTCGCGGATGAGGTCCATGCCGGCGCGGCTGTTGGCGTAGACGAGGTCGAGGACGTCGTCGTCGCTCGGCCGCTCGCCGTGCGGGATCACACCGCCGGGGAGCTCGAGGTCGAGGCCCATCCGCTCTCCGACCTCCCAGTAGACCTCCCAGTCGTTGAGGAGGTCGCCGTCTGGTTGGAGCACGGCGGGCGAGTAGCAGGCGTAGGGCTCACGGAACCAGCGGTCCATGAAGGGCGGGACGTCGGACCGCTCGAGCGACAGCCGCGGCGCGATGACGTAGTCGGCGAACTGGGCGGTCTGGGTCATGCGGTGGTCGATGACGACCAGGAGCTCCAGCGCCTCCATCGCCTCGAGGGAGAGCTTCTGGTCGGGCCAGGCCGCGACCGGGTTGCCGCCGTTCGAGATCAGGGCCCGGACCTGCTCGTCGCCGGGGGTGATGATCTCCTCGGCGAGCGTCGTGCAGGGCATCTCGCCGCCGTAGCCGCGGAGGCCGCGGAAGCGGCTCTCGGGGCCGCGGAGCGGATCGAACGGTCCGAGGACCTGGGCCCGCTTCGGCGTGTCGGGCTGGAGGAGCATGCCCGACTCGATCTGGTCGCCTTCCCGCAGGAAGCGGCCGCAGAGCACGTTGAGGCACTGGGTGAGGTGCTCCATGAGGCTGGGGTGCGGCGACATGCTCGGCCCGGTGCCGGTGCCGGCTGATCCCTTCGGGCCGGCGGCGAACATGCGGGCCGCGGCCTCGACGTCGGCGGCGGCGACGTCGCATCGCTCGGCCACGTAGTCGACCGTGAACGGGGCGACCCGGTCGGCGAGCGCAGCGAGCTGCTCCTGGTCGACCCACTCGTCGCAGAACTCGTGGTCGTGCAGGTCCTCGCTGAGGATGACGTTGATCAGGCCGGCCAGCAGGGTCGGGTCCTCACCGGGTCGCACCGCGAGGTGCAGATCGGCCTGGCGAGCCAGCTCGGTGCGTCGGGGATCGACGACGATGAGCTTCATACCCTCGGCCTTGCGCTCCCGCAGGGTCTGGAACGGGTCGGTGCCCTGGAGACCGCCGAACGGGGAGAAGCTCGAGACCATCGGGTTGTAGCCGATGGCGAGCAGCACATCGGCCTCGGTGAAGTTGTGGGGGCCGGCCTCCCACGCGCCGATGCGCATCGTCGCGGTCCGCTTCATCGGCTGATCGATGGTGACCGAGGTGTAGTAGCTGATCGAACCGATGGCCTTGTGGAAGGCGCGGGCGACCGGATCGGACGGCGCGTTCTGGTAGCCGCCGGTGCCCGTGTAGGTCGCGATGGCACGGGGGCCGTTTCGCTCGAGGATGCCCTGGAGGCGCTCGGCGATCTCGTCGAGCGCGACCGACGTCGGGACCTCTTCGTAGGTGCCGGACGCGGTGCGGCGGAGCGCGTGGCGCAGGCGGTCGGGGTGGTGCAGCTGCTCGGGGAGCTGGCGGCCCTTGACGCAGGTGTAGCCGCGGAAGATCGGATCCTCGTCGACGCCGCTGATCTTGACGACGCGGTTGTCGGTGATCTCGACATCGACCGGACACGCCGCGTGGCAGATGCGGCAGAACGAACGGCGGACCTCGGTCCCCATGGCAGACCTCCCCTAGACCCTGCTCACATGATCCAACGGCGGTGGGGGCCGACGCCAACCGGGGTGAGGATCACGGGCCCGGGGGCCAGAGGGCCTCGTCGACGACCCAGTCGGGGGCGAGGCCCCATCGTTCGCTGAAGGTCGACTCGTGCGCCGGTCGGCGCTCGGCGATGCCCCAGCTGCCGAGCGGATAGCCCATCGGGACCATGGCGTGCATCTGCCACTCGCCATCGGCCGGGACGCCGAGCAGCTCGTGGATCTCGTCCTTGTGGGCCCGGAGCAGCGTGGTGATGGTGGTGCCGATGCCCTCGGCGCGGGCGGCGAGGCAGGCGTTCCACAGCACCGGGAAGGTCGACGACTCGCCTGCCGCCTTGCCGAACACGAACAGCAGCAGCGGCACCTCGGCCAGGTGCTCGGCGAGCCAGACCCCCGACTTGGAGATCCGGGCGCTCTGCGCGACGGACGGGTCGTTCGGATCCCCCTCGGAGATCGACGACTGCACGTCGGCGTACTTCGTGCGGTTGAGCTCCTCGAGGTCCTGCCGGTACCACTCGGCCAACCGTGCCTTGGTCGCGGCCTTGGTCACGGTGAGGAACCGGAAGCGTTGTTGGTTGCCCCCCGACGGTCCGCGCACCGCGGCATCGACGATCCGTGCGATCACCTCGTCGGGGATCGGGTCGGGCTTCACGCGACGCATCGCCCTCGTGGTGTAGAGCGCCTCGTGCAGATCGAAGCCGTCAAGGGCCATCACCTGGTCGACGCGGCGCTGGTGACGCCCGCCGGCGAATTCGGTGGCGAGGAACAGCTCGACGATCTCCTCTGCGAGGCCGGGCGCCACGATGCGGGCACCCATCGACAAGACGTTGGCGTCGTTGTGCTCCCGGGCCATGCGGGCGGTGTAGAGGTCGTTGCACAGGGCCGCACGCACACCTCGGACCTTGTTGGCCGCGAGCTGCTCGCCCTGACCGCTCCCGCCGAGCACGATCCCGGCCTCGGCGCGCCCGTCGGCGACCCGACGACCGACCGCCGCGCAGAACGGCGGGTAGTCGACGGCTTCGGTCGAGTACGTCCCGAGGTCGTCGACCTCGTGGCCCGCAGCGGTCAGCACCTCCACCAGGTGCGCTTTGAGGGGGAAGCCTGCGTGGTCGGCCCCGATCGCGATGCGCATGGACGCCGAACGTATCCGCTTCGCGACACCCACGTCGCTCGTGCGTGCGGCACTAGCGTCGGACGGGTGAGTCGAGCGCGCATCATCCTCGTCGCCGTCGGCCTCGGCGCGTTCGTCGGGCTCTTCTCGCCCCTGCTCTTCCTGATCGTGATCATCGCGATCTCGGTGCTCGTCGCCATCGCCGTGGCGACGTGGGGAGAGGGCCGCGAGGAGCGGGGGGTTCTGGCGAGACCGACGCCGTATGCGCTCTTCGCCGCCTTCGCCGCGGTCTTCTGGTTGATCGGACGACTCGGCCTCATCCTCGGGCTGGCCGCGGCGATCGCTCTGATGGTCGCGTTCTTCGCGCTGGGTGGCGACCTGGGGTGAGGTCGCCGAGGCTCAGCTCAGGGCGTTGGCGATGGCCTCGAC
>JBCDAU010000031.1:0-64419 GCA_039185015.1 Actinomycetota bacterium | reverse complement strand
GGCCCGGAGAGGAGGAACCACCCGGGATCGATCCCGTCGACGGTCGCGATGTCGGTCATGGGGGTGACGCCGGGTGATACCTCGATGCCACGGGCCACCGGCTGTGGTGCCGGTCCGATCAGCACGTACCCGTCGCCGGCCAACACCACGCCGATCCCGCAGTCGGCGTCGGGTGGGCAGTCGAGCACCTCGGCCTCGATCGGCAGCGCACCAGCATCGATCGCCGACCGCACGCCGGCGTCGTTGTCACCGCCGCCACACGCAGCCGCAATGAGTACGAGCGCTCCGACCGCCGGACCCGCCCACCAGGTCGATCGCATCAGCTCACGCGCAGCGGCCCTCGGTGTCGACGAGGTACAGGCGTCGGCGCTGATGGATGTGGAAGCCGAGCTTGTCGTAGAGCTTGCGCGCCGGGCCGTTGTCGGCGTCGACGTAGAGCATCCCGACCGTCAGCCCCTGCGAGGCCAGGTGGGTGAGTCCCGCCACGACCAAGGAGCGCCCCAGACCACGACCCTGCGCATCCGGGTCCGAGGCGATCGCGAAGATCTCGCCGAGCGCGGGCTCTTCGTCGTGGTGGACCTTGGTCCAGCAGAAGCCGGCGAGCGACCCGTCGTCGGGGTCGTCGTGGAGCAGGAAGCCCTCGGGATCGAACCAGGTCTCGCGCTTGCGCTCGTCGAGATCCGTCTGCGTGAGGTGGCCCTGCTCCCGGTGCCACGCGAACGCGCGGTTGTTGACCCGCAGCCACGCCTCGTCGTCGATGCCGGGGCGGAAGGGACGGGTGACGAGGTCGGTGCGCTCCTCGATCGGGAGGTCGAGTCGGAGCTGGAGGAGGTCCCGCACGCCGGCGAGACCCTGGGCGCAGGCGATGTCGTCGAAGTGCCCGCCGGGCTCGTCGACCCAGACCGAGAACTCCGCGCTCCCGACGTGCTGGAGGGCGTGGTGGAGCACGGCGGCGCGCTCGTCGTCGGTGCCGGTCGGCTCGATCAGCACCTCGATCTCATCGCCACGGCCGGGTCGGACCGCAGCGCAGGCGCCACCTTCCCGACAGAGCGGACTTCCCTCGTGCGACACGCCCCGAACCGTACCCCTCGGCCCACCACGACCGCCCGTCGGCGACCGGTACTGTCCGTCGCCGTGGCACGACCGAGGACGCCGAAGGGCCGGGCCACGCGCGCCCACGAGCGCCTGGCCGCGGAGTATCCGGACGCCGAGGTCGAGCTCGATCACGAGAACACGTTCCAGCTCCTCGTGGCGACGATCCTGTCGGCACAGGCCACCGACGCGGGCGTCAACAAGGTCACACCGGCCCTCTTCGAGCGCTTCGCGGAGCCCGAGTCGTTCGCCGCCCTCGAACCATCGGATCTCGAGCCCCACCTCGCCACGTTGCCGCTGTTCCGCCAGAAGTCGAAGAGCCTGGTCGGCATGGCCCGCCTGCTGCTCGACGACTACGACGGCGAGGTTCCGGGACCCGTCGACGACCTCGTCCGCCTGCCCGGTGTGGGCCGCAAGACGGCCAACCTCGTGCGCTCGGTGTCGCTGGGGCTCCCCGGGCTCGTCGTCGACACCCACGTGAAGCGCCTCAGCGGGCTGCTCCAGCTGACCGACGAGACCGATCCGGTGAAGATCGAGCTCGCCCTCAACCCGATGATCCCTGCCTCGGAGCGGGGCGAGTTCAGTCGTCGGCTGATCCTGCACGGACGGCGGGTGTGCGTCGCTCGGACACCTCGCTGCGAGGACTGCGTCCTCAACGACTTCTGCCCTCATCCCGGGTCTGAGCCGGTCGAAATCGACCTGAGTCGGCCGCGTCGGTGAGCGAGGCTGCGGGCATGTTCCGCCCTTCCGCGTTCGTGCTGTCCGACGAGGATGCGCTGGCGGTCGTCGCCGAGGCCTCGTTCGTTCAGCTGGTGTCGAGCGGCGTCGACGGGTTCGCGGTCACGCCGTTGCCCGTCCTGGTGGACGCGGAACGTCGGCTGCTCGTCGGTCACCTGGCGAGGGCCAACCCGCACTGGCGGGCGTTGGTCGACCGGCCGGCGGCGGTCGCGCTCTGCTCCCCGACCGAAGGCTACGTCTCGCCGTCGTGGTACCCGTCGAAGGCCGAGCACGGCCGCGTCGTGCCGACCTGGAACTACGTCGCGGTCGCCGTCCACGGCACGGTCACGATCCACGAAGATCCGGCGTGGCTGGCGCCGCTCGTACGACGGCTGTCCGATCATCACGAGGCCGCCCGTCCCCGACCCTGGAGCGTCGACGACGCGCCGGCCGAGTTCGTCGAGCGGCAGCTGCGGGCCATCGTGGGCGTCGAGCTCACGATCGAGCGGATCGAGGGCAAGGCGAAGCTCAGCCAGAACCGGCCCGAGGCCGACCGGGAGGGCGTGCTGGCCGGCCTCGACGACACCGACCCCCTCGCGGCAGCGATGCAGCGGTGGTCCAGCACGTGAACGAGACGGCCCGGCCGCAGCCCGAGGACGCGGGTGAGGGTCGGAGCACCGGGCTCCGAGGGCTCCGGGGCCCAACCCCGGGGGATGTCACGGCAGGCGGGGCATGAGGCGGTCGAGGCGGCGGGTGGCGGTGCGGATCAAGCGCTCGATCTCCTCGAGCTCGGAGGCGATGTCCTCGGCCTTGTCCGTGCGGTAGCCCTCACCGGCGTCGGCCAGGCGGGCGCGGAGGTCCTCGAGCATGCTCGCGGTCGAAGAGAGCTCGGCTCGTCGATCCATCTGATTCGTGCTCCTCGGATGCGTTTCTCGTGAGGGTCCCGGCCCAGGGCCGCCGATACGCTCGCCTCGTGCTGCGTCGACTCGACCTCCGTGGGCTCGCCGACCCCGCCGCCGACCTGCCTCGTCCCGTCATCGACGGCGACGAGCCCGTCGCGGCCGTCAGGGAGATCATCGCCGATGTCCGACATCGTGGCGACACGGCGCTCCTCGAGTTGACCGCTCGCTTCGACGGTCCGATCGACGCGGTGCGCGTCGACCCGGCGGAGGTGAAGGCCGCGCTCGAGGGGATCGACCCGACGCTGCGGCGCGCGCTCGAGGTCGCCGCCGAGCGGATCGCCCGGTTCCACGAGGCCCAGCTCCGCCCGCCGCACGAGGTGGCCGACGACGGGGTCACCGTCCGGTGTTGGGATCAGCCGCTGCGGCGGGCCGGCTGCTACGTGCCCGGCGGTCGTGCGACCTACCCGTCGACGGTGCTGATGTCGGCCGTCGTCGCCCGGGTCGCCGGCGTCGAGGAGGTCGTGCTCGCCGTGCCTCCCGGCCGCGACGGGAGGGTCCCACGGGCGACCCTCGCTGCCGCTGCGGTCGCCGGGGTCGATGAGGTGTACGCGGTCGGCGGGGCGCAGGCGATCGCCGCCCTCGCCTACGGCACCGAGACCGTCGGCGCCTGCGACGTGATCTGCGGCCCGGGCAACATCTACGTCGCGATCGCCAAGCGCGAGGTCGCCGCGGACGTTCGGGTCGCCGCTGCGTTCGCCGGACCCAGCGAGGTCGTCGTCGTCGCCGACTCGACGGCCCCACCGGCGGCTGCGGCCGTCGACGTCATCGTGCAGGCAGAGCACGGGCCCGACGGACTGGCCTGGCTGGTCGCCTGGGACGAGGACGCGGCGATGGCCATCGACGCCGAGATCGACCGACTCGTCGCCGAGGCGCCCCGCGCCGACGACATCAGGGCCACGCTCTCCGAGGGCGGGTACGTGGCCCTGGTCGACGGACCCGCGGCTGCTGCCACCGTCGTCGACCGCATCGCCCCGGAGCACCTCGAGGTGATGACGTCCGACCCGGCCGATGTCGTCGATCGAGTGCGCAACGCGGGTGCGATCTTCGTCGGTGCGTCGTCGCCGGCGTCGATCGGTGACTACGTGGCCGGGCCGAGTCACGTGCTGCCCACCAACGCCACGGCCCGCTTCGGTGCAGCCCTCTCGACCGACGACTTCCGCAAGGCCATGCACGTCGTCGAGGTCAGCGACGAGGGGCTCGCCGAGCTGGGTCCCCACGTCGCTGCGATCGCCGAGGCCGAGGGACTGGCGGCCCACGCGCTGTCGGTCCGCCTCCCGCGGCGATGAGCCGCACCCGTCCCCAGGTCCGCGAGGACCTGTCGGTCCGCGAGGGCTATCACTCGCCCCAGATCGACGTCGACGTCCGGCTCAACACCAACGAGGCCCCGGAGCCGCCGCCGGATGCCTACCGCGACGCGCTCGCAGCCGAGATGTCCCGCATCGAGTGGCACCGGTACCCGGAGCGGTCGGCCATGGAGCTGCGCGAGGCGCTCGGCGCGCTGCACGGCGTCGGGCCCGAGCAGGTCTTCGCGGCCAACGGCTCCAACGAGGTCCTGCAGACCCTGCTGCTCACCTACGCCGGCCCCGGCCGACGGGTGGCCACCTTCGAGCCGACGTTCGCCATGTACGCCCACATCGCCCGGATCACCGGCGCCGACTCGATCGAGGGTGAACGGGCTGCGGACTTCTCGCTCGACCCGGCCGAGGTCGAGCGGGTGCTCTCGCTCGACCCCGCCGTCACCTTCCTGTGCTCGCCGAACAACCCCACGGCGATGCTCGAGGACCCGGCCCTGGTCGACCACGTCATCGAGCACGCGCCCGGTGTCGTGTGCGTCGACGAGGCGTACGCCCAGTTCGCCGATCGCACCGCGCTCGACTCGCTCGACGAGGACCGGCCGCTCGTCGTCTCCCGGACCTTCTCCAAGACGTGGTCGATGGCCGGTGCCCGCCTCGGCTACCTGGTCGGCCCGAGCTGGCTGGTCGCGAACCTCTGGGAGGTCGTGCTGCCGTACCACCTCGACTCGGTCACCCAGGCCGGTGGCCGGCTGGCGTTGCGCTTCGCCGACGAGATGGACGAGCGCGTCGCCCGCCTCGTCTCGGAGCGGGAGCGCGTGGTCGCCGGGCTGGCCGAGTTGCCCGTGACCCAGTGGCCATCGAGCGCCAACTTCGTCCTGTTCCGCCCCGACGCTCGCACCGGCGACGATGTCTGGCAGGCGTTGGTCGACCGGTCGGTCCTGGTGCGCAACTGCGCGTCCTGGCCTCGGTTGACCGACTGCCTGCGTGTCACCATCGGACTGCCCGACGAGAACGACCGGTTCCTCGCCGCCCTGGAGGAGGTCCTCACATGAGCCGCAGCGCCAAGCGGTCCCGCACCACCAAGGAGACGTCGATCGAGGTCGCCATCGACCTCGACGGCTCGGGCACGACCGAGTGCACCACCGGACTGCCGTTCTTCGACCACATGCTCGACCAGCTCGGTCGCCACGGCGGCTTCGACCTGACCGTCCGCTGCGACGGCGACCTCGAGATCGACAGCCACCACACGGTCGAGGACGTCGGCATCACCCTCGGCGAGGTGTTCGCCGAGGCGCTCGGCGACAAGCGGGGCGTGCGTCGCTTCGCGTCGAACCGCGTGCCGCTCGACGAGGCCGCGGTGGAGACGGTGCTCGACCTGTCGGGCCGGCCCTACCTCCACTACGAGATCGACCCGCCGGGCGAGAAGATCCTGGGCACGCCGCCGTTCGACCCGCAGCTGTGCGAGGAGTTCTGGCGGGCGTTCGTGATGAGCAGCGCCATCACCCTCCACCTGGTGCTCGTGCGGGGCAAGAACACCCACCACATCATCGAAGCGAGCTTCAAGGGGACGGCCCGGGCGCTGCGCGACGCCGTGCGCATCGAGGGCACCGACCTGCCGTCGACCAAGGGGAAGCTGTGAGCCGCACGACGGGGAGGATGTAGTGGTGGACGCGCCACTCGTCGCCGTCCTCGACTACGGCATCGGCAACCTGCGATCGGCGCAGAAGTCGCTCGAGCGGGTCGGTGCCGATGCCCGGTTGACCTCCGATCCGGGCCTGGTCGCCGACGCCGCCGCCGTGGTGCTGCCCGGTGTCGGTCACTTCGGCTCGTGCGCTCGGGCCGTGCGCGAGCACGGTCTCGTCGACGTCGCCCAGGCCGCTGTCGATCGCGGTCAGCCGTTCCTCGGCATCTGCGTCGGCGCGCAGCTGATGTTCGACGGCTCCGTCGAGGCACCGGACGAGCCAGGTCTCGGCCTGCTGCCGGGTCGCATCGTCCGTCTGCCGGACGGGGTGAAGCACCCGCAGATGCAGTGGAACCGGCTCGATCTGGTACGCCCGGACGACCCGCTGGTCTCCGGCCTGCCCGACGAGTCGTGGATGTACTTCGTGCACTCGTTCGCCCCGGAGACCGACGAGGTCGTCGCGACGTGCGAGTACGGCGGCACGGTCGTCGCCATCGCCGGCCGTCCCGGGCTGTGGGCGTGCCAGTTCCACCCCGAGAAGTCGAGCCGCGACGGGCTCACGCTCCTACGCGACTTCGTCGAGGTGGCGGCGGGGGTCGCCGCGTGACCGAGCTGTATCCGGCCATCGACCTGCTGGGCGGGCGGTGCGTCCGCCTGCACCAGGGCGACTACGGGCAGGTCACGACCTACGACGTCGACCCGGTCGAGGTCGCGCAGGGGTTCGTCGCCGACGGCGCCCGTTGGGTCCACCTCGTCGACCTCGACGCCGCGAAGACCGGCGAGCCGGTCAACCGCGACGTGATCGGCCGCGTGGCCGGGGCGATCGAGGCGAAGGTGCAGGTCGGAGGGGGAGTGCGCTCGGTCGAGGCGGCTCGCGAGCTCGCTGCCCTCGGTGTCGACCGCGTCGTCGTCGGCACGGTGGCGGTCGAGGACCCCGAGCTCACCCGTCGCATCGCCGAGACGCAGCCGGTCGCGCTCGGCCTCGACGTCCGCGGGCGAGAGGTCGCCGTACGGGGCTGGACCGAGGGGTCCGGCAAGGACCTGCTCGACGTGCTCGCGTCCTATGCCGGCGCGCCCGGCGTCGAGGCGGTCGTCGTCACGCAGATCTCCGTGGACGGCACCCTGGAGGGTCCCGACCTCCGGGGTCTGATCGAGGTGCTCGACGCCGCCCCCGACGGCATCGATGTCGTCGCCTCGGGTGGGGTCGGCGAGCTCGACCACCTGGTGTCGATCGCCTCCGTGATGGCCGGAGACCGTCGCCTCGCCGGGGCGATCGTCGGCAAGGCGATCCACGACGGCCGCATCTCGGTGGCCGACGCCGTCGCCGCCCTCGAGTGAGGCCTCGGGCGCTGCTGCTTGATCTCTGTGATGGCGTGGCCGGGTGTCGTCATGGTGATCGGGTCGTGGTGTGAAGCGGGCGCTGCTGCTTGATTTCGATGATGGCGTGGCCGGGTGTCGTCATGGTGATCGGGTCGTGGTGTGAAGCGGGCGCTGCTGCTTGATTTCGACGGCTTGATCATCGACACCGAGACCGTCGTCTACGAGGCGTGGGCGGCGGTCTTCCGGGAGCACGGGATCGAGCCGATCGACCTGGACGAGTGGGAGCAGGGCCTCGGCCGTCCCGACGACGACCCCCTCGTCGTGGACCCCGAGCGGCGACTGCTCGACCTCCTCGGGCCGGATCTCGACCTCGACGCCCTGCACGTCTGGCGTCGAGCGCGCCGCGACGAGCTGCTCGCGGCCGAGCCGATCCGCCCGGGCATCGAGCGGTGGATCGACACCGCCCGGAGCCTCGGCCTCGGTGTGGCCGTGGCGTCGAGCTCGCCGATCGACTGGGTCGAGCCGAAGCTGATCGACCGTGGACTGCGCGACCGGATCGACGCCGTCAGCTGCGCCGGCGACGGCGTGCCCGGCAAGCCCGATCCCGCGGTCTACCTCCGGGCGTGCGCGCTCCTCGGCGCGGATCCGGCCCAGGCCGTCGCGGCCGACGACACCCCCAACGGCGTGACCGCGGCGAAGGCCGCAGGCGTGTACTGCATCGGCGTCGCCGCGAACATGACGGCCCACCTCGACCTGTCCCACGCCGACGTCGTCGTCTCGTCGCTCGCCGAGATCGACGCGGGTGAAGTGCTCGGCGCTCGGTAGGTTCTGAGGCCGTGCAGACGATCCGGGTGATCCCGTGCCTCGACGTGACCGACGGTCGCGTGGTCAAGGGCGTGAACTTCGTCGACCTCGTCGACGCCGGTGACCCGGTCGAGCTCGCCCGCCGCTACGACGCAGAGGGCGCCGACGAGATGGTCTTCCTCGACATCACGGCCTCGTCCGACGCCCGCGACACGATCCTCGAGGTCGCCGCTCGCACGGCCGAGGAGTGCTTCATCCCCGTCACCATCGGGGGTGGCATCCGCAGCGTCGAGGACGCCCGCCGGCTGCTCCGAGCCGGTGCCGACAAGGTCTCGGTCAACACCGCTGCCATCAACGATCCGAGCCTCGTCGGCGGCATCTCGGACGAGTTCGGCGCCCAGTGCGCCGTCGTGGCCATCGACGCCCGGCGCCGAACAGCCGACCACGACGGCCCCGCGTTCGAGGTCTACACCCACGGTGGGCGGCGCCCGACCGGCATCGACGCCGTCGAGTGGGCGGCCGAGGTGCAGCGTCTCGGCGCCGGCGAGATCCTGCTCACCTCGATGGATCGCGACGGCACCAAGGACGGCTTCGACTGCGAGCTGACCGCCGCCGTCGCCGACGCCACCAACATCCCGGTCATCGCTTCCGGTGGCGTCGGCACCCTCGACCACCTCGTCGAGGGCGTCACCGAGGGCCACGCCGATGCCGTGCTCGCCGCGTCGATCTTCCACTTCGGCACGTACAGCGTGGCCGAGGCGAAGGCCGCCCTCACCGCCGCCGGGGTGGACGTTCGGCCCATCGCGTGACCGGTGTCGAGTTGCTCGCCGTCCTCGTGGCGGTGAGCGCCGGAGCCTTCGTCAAGGCGGTCACCGGGATGGGCCTGCCGCTCGTGGCCGTGCCCGTGCTCGCGGCCTTCGTCGGCATCGAGGACGCCGTGGTGATCATCTCCCTGCCGAACCTGCTCGCCAACGCCTACCTCGTCCGGCGACATCGGGCCGGACGGTCCGAGGCGCCGCCGCTCGGTCGCTTCGTCGCCGGCGGGGTGGTGGGCACGATCGCCGGGGTGTTGCTGCTCTCGTCGCTGTCGGAGACGGTGCTGACGATCGCGCTCGCCATCGCCGTGTACGGCTACATCGGCTGGCGGCTCCGGTGGCCCGACTCGCAGCTCTCGACGACGCTCGCCGCTCGCATCGCACCCGCCGCCGGTGCGATCGCCGGGGTCTTCCAGGGCGCCATCGGTGTCTCGGGTCCGATCGTGGCGTCCTACGTGCACGCGCTGCGGCCGACGAGGGCCGGTCACGTGTTCTCCGTGACGGCACTGTTCCTCGTGATCGGCGGCACGCAGTTCGTGGCGCTCGTCGTGACCGGCCTGCTCGACGGCGAGCGGCTGATGGGTTCGCTGGTCGCGGCCGTACCGATCATGGCCGCGACGCTCGGCGGCAGTCGCCTGGCGGACCGTCTCGGCCGCGAGGCGTTCGACCGTGCGGTGCTCGGCACCCTCGGCGCTGCCGGGCTCGCGCTCCTCGTGGGCCTGACCTGATGGGGCCGAGCGCGGTCCGCCGATACCGTCTCGGGTCCGATCCTCCCGGAGCGCAGCCGTGAGCCCACCCCGTCCCAAGGTCATCGGCGTCGGCCTGAACCGAACCGGCACCAAGACCCTCAAGCGGCACCTCGAGCAGTGGGGCTTCCGGCACCGGACGTACGATCTCGGCGCGTTCGAGAGGTATCGGGAGGGGCGCATCGAGGAGCTGCTCGACGAGATGGAGCAGCACGACAGCTTCGACGACTGGCCCTGGCCGCTGATGTATCGCCAGATCGACGAGCGATTCCCCGATGCCAAGTTCGTCCTCACCGTCCGGAAGGACCCGGACGCCTGGTTCCGGAGCATCAAGACGCTGTCGGTGAAGATGGGTCCGCTGAACAAGTTCGAGCAGCACATCTACGGCTACTCGATGCCCCAGGGGCACCGCGACGAGCACGTCGCCTACTACGAGGCCCACAACGCCGCGGTCGAGGCGCACTTCGCGTCCCGGCCCGACAAGCTGCTCCGCATCTGCTGGGAGGAGTCGCCCGACCTCGGTGAGCTCGCCGGCTTCGTTGGCCACGACGGCCCGGTCCCGCCGGAGCCGATCCACGCCAACCCGAGCGCGCAGCGCATCTACGACGGCGACAACGTCTGGATCGCCCACGCCAACCGGTTGGTGGTCCAGGGCCGGTGGTACGCGCGCGCAGCGGTTCGAAAGGCGAGGCGAGCGATCGACGCCCGTCGCTGACGACCGCTCCGGTCCGCGAAGCTGCGGGGATGCGACACGTCGTGATCGTCGGTGGTGGGTTCGGAGGCCTCGAGGCAGCGAAGCGGCTCGGCCGCCTCCCGGTACGCGTCACGCTCATCGACCGGCGCAACCACCACCTGTTCCAGCCGCTGCTCTACCAGGTCGCCACGGCGGGCCTCAGCCCGGCTGACATCGCCTACCCGATCCGGAGCGTGCTCCGGACGACCGACAACGTCACCGTCCTGCTCGGCGAGGTCGTCGACGTCGACGTCGAGCGCCGGAGCATCCGTCTCGCCGAGGGCGACGAGCTCGACTACGACTCGTTGGTCCTCGCCGCCGGCGCCACGCACTCGTACTTCGGCAACGACGACTGGGAGCAACACGCGCCCGGCCTGAAGACCATCGAGGACGCGATCGAGATCCGCCGCCGCGTCCTCCAGGCCTTCGAGCGGGCCGAGCGCACCGACGACCCCGAGGAGCGCCGGGCCCTCCTGACCTTCGCCGTCATCGGTGCCGGTCCGACCGGCGTCGAGATGGCCGGCGCGATCAGCGAGATCGCCCTGCGGACGCTGTCGCGGGACTTCCGCCGCATCGACCCGACGACCGCTCGGGTGGTGCTCGTCGAGGCCGCCGACCGCGTCCTCCCCGTCTACCCCGAGGGCCTGTCGACGAAGGCGTTGCGGCAGCTCCGTGCGCTCGGTGTCGAGGTGCAGACGTCGACCCGCGTCGAGGCCATCGACGCCGACGGGCTGGACACCGACGGCGGCCGCATCGAGGCCCGCACCGTCGTGTGGGGTGCCGGGGTGCAAGCGTCGCCGTTGGGGGCGTCGCTCGGGTGCGAGCTCGACCGAGCGGGCCGGGTCATCGTCGACGAGTACCTCAACGTGCCGGGCCGACCCGACGTGTTCGTGATCGGTGACCAGGCGGCCATCGCCGACGGCGACGGTCTCGTGCCCGGTGTCGCCCCGGCGGCCAACCAGGCCGGGCGTCATGTGGCCAAGGTGATCGAGGCCGACCTGGCCGGCGAGTCGCGTCCCCGGTTCCGTTACCGCGACAAGGGCTCGCTCGCGACCATCGGCCGCTCGTCCGCGGTGGCCGACTTCGGTCGCCTGCGGTTCTCCGGCTTCGTGGCGTGGGTGCTGTGGTGGGCCGTCCACATCGCCTTCCTCGTCGGCTTCCGCAGTCGGGCGATCGTCATGTTCGGTTGGGGTTGGTCGTACCTGACGTTCCAGCGCGGCGCCCGGCTCATCACGGGCCGATGGCGGAGCGCGACCGAGCGCGCGGCCTGATGCCGCTCTTCGCGCTGTGGAGCGCACCCCGGGCCAGGTCGACGGCGTTCTTCCGGTCGATGCTCGAGCGCGGCGACCTGCTCGCGCTCCACGAGCCGTTCTGCAACGTGATGGACCACGGTGAGACCGACGTCGACGGACGGCGGGTGACGTCGACGTCCGAGCTCCGGGGTCGCCTGCTCGACCTCGCCAGCGACCGTGCGGTCTTCTTCAAGGACACGACCGACCGGCGCCACGAGTCCGTGCTCGCCGATGATCGGTTCCTGAGCGAGGTCCGGCACGCCTTCCTCATCCGGGCGCCGGAAGAGGTCGCCGCGTCGTTCTTCGCCGTGCGGGGGCCGGACATGCGCTGCGAGGAGATCGGGATCGAGGCGCTCCACGAGCTGCACGGCGCCGTGCGCGACGCCGGCGGTCACCCGCCGGTCGTCGTCGACTCCGACGACCTGGTGGGCGACGCGGCGGGGACGGTCGCCGCCTTCTGCGCAGCGATCGGCCTGCCCTACCTGCCGGAGGCGCTGTCGTGGGACGCCGAGGATCGCAGCGAGTGGCGACGCACGGCCGAGTGGCACGCCGACGTGAGCGCCAGCACCGGCTTCCGTCAGGACGCGAGCCGCTACGACGTGAGCGTCGAGACCTCGGACGAGCTCGCCGCGTGGGCGTCGCACCATCGGCCCTTCTACGACGCCCTCCGCGCCGAGCGCCTCCGGATCAGCTGATCGCGGCGACGATGCGTTCCGCGATCGCCGAGGTGCGGCCGCCGAGGAAGTGATCGGTCGAGCCGACGACCTCGATCTCGGTCGCGGTCCAGGCAGCCGTCGCCGCCTCCGCGCCGGCGGGCGGCCGGAACTGATCGTGCTCGGGGACGAGGAGCAGGGTGGGCCGTTCGTCGCTGCCCGCAGCGGGGGCGTCGCCGGTGAACGACAGCGGTGGGGCGATGCCGATCCAGCCGGCGTGACGCTCGTCCTCGACGGCCAACGACACGTCGGCACCGAAGGACCAACCGGCGAGGTGGATCGGGACGCCGAGGCCGAGTCCGTCCAGGTGGTCGAGTGCGGCGACGACGTCCAGGGGCTCGTCGGCGCCGCCGGCGTGCGCGCCCGCGGATCGCCCGACGCCGCGGAAGTTCCACCGCAGCACCGCGATGCCGTGTGGCACGAGCAGCTCGGGGAGCAGACCGACCACACCGGCGTGCATGTCGCCGCCGTAGGCCGGGTGCGGGTGGGCGAGCGTCATGGCCGCCACCACGTCGCCGCTCGGGAGCGACAGCGCGCCCTCGAGGGACAGACCGTCGGCGGTCTCGAGGTCGGTCGGGACACCCTGGTTCACGGCGCCAGACGCTACCGTCGAGCGGGTGACCGACACGTCCGAGCGGCTCGACGCCGAGAAGCTCCCCATCAAGATGTTGCAGGACCGGATCCTCGTGCAGGTCCCCGGCGAGGACGGGGAGCGGCGCAGCACCGGCGGGATCCTCATCCCGGCCACCGCGCAGGTCCACAAGCGACTGGTGTGGGCCGAGGTCGTCGCCGCCGGACCCAACGTCCGCACGGTGGAGCACGGCGACCGGGTCCTGTTCAGCCCGGAGGACCGCTACGAGGTCGAGGTCGGCGGCGCCGACTACATCATCCTGCGCGAGCGGGACGTGCACGCCGTCGCCGCCGAGCGCCTGGAAGCCGGCAGCACCGGTCTCTACCTCTGACCGCTCCCGTGAGCGACCTCTTCGACGAGATCGCCCGGCGCTTCGGACTCGGGGGCGCTTCGGCGCACATCGACGTGGCCGGCGGCTTCAGCAACCGGATGGTCTGCCTCGACACCGATCGAGGTCGCTACGCGGTGAAGCTGGTGGACGACTCGCTCGACGTGCACGCGGACCGGCCGCTCCTCGAGCAGGCCGTCGAGCTCGAGCTCGCGGCGATCGGCCACGGGATCGCCGCACCCGAACCGGTCCTCGACGAGCGGGGCCAGGCGTTGGTCGAGGTCGGCGACCAGTTGGTGCGCGTCCACCGCTGGATCGTGGGCTGGAGCCCCGACTCGGGGCCGGCCGACCGGGCCGTCGCCGCCCAGGTGGGCCGGTGGCTCGCCGATCTGCACGTCCTCGAGCTCCCGGCCGTGTCCCACGCTGAGATGGTCGTGACCGCCGCTCCGTCGCCGGTCTGGGACCGCTACGCAGCGGCAGCCGCCAGCCGGTCCTGGGCGGCCGAGCTCCACGCGGCCCGGCCCGTGATCGACCAGGTGCTCGCGCTCGCGGCCGAACGAGCCGCGGATCGCCCCCTCATCGGGACCCACCGCGACCTGTTCCCGCGCAACGCCCTCGTCACCACCGACGGCCTGACGGTGTGCGACTGGGACGTCGCCGGGGTCTGGAGCGCGGCCGAGGAGATCGCCGGCGCCGCCGTCGACTGGTCGGGCGGGATCCTCGGGCCGGTCGAACCCGAGCCGTTCGGCGCCGTCTTCGACGGGTACCGAGCGGCTGGGGGTGAGCTCCCCGACCCCGATCCGAGCCTCTGGACCGGCTACCTGGTCAAGCAGGTCAACTGGTTGGAGATGCAGGTGCGGCGGGCGCTGCTCCCACCCGACGCGGAGGCGGGTGCCGAGGCCGAGCATCGCCTGCCGTTCCTGCTGCCGCGCCTCGTCCGGCAGGTCGGTGAGCTCGATCGGTGGGTCGCCCTGCTGCGGAACCACCTCGGGCAACGGCGGGTCGACCCCCTACGCTGATCTCCATGCCCGAGTCGATCCCCGTAGCCGTCGCCGACGGTGTCCTCGATCAGGTCACGTACAACGCCGACGGCCTCGTCCCTGCGATCATCCAGGAGGTCGGCACCGACGAGGTGCTGATGATGGCGTGGATGAACGACGAGTCGCTCAGCCGTTCGCTGGAGACGGGCCGCACGTGGTTCTGGAGCCGGTCCCGCCAGGAGTACTGGTGCAAGGGCGAGACCTCCGGCAACCGGCAGTTCATCCGCGAGGCGTACTACGACTGCGACGGAGACACGCTGTTGTTCAAGGTCATCCAGGAGGGTGACGGCGGCGCCTGCCACGTCGACGGCCAGTACGTCTGCTTCTACCGGGCGTTCGATCAGCCGCCGGCCGACTAGGCAGTGCGCCTCCTCCCCGACGTCGAGGAGTTCATCCGCCTCGCCGGCCAGCACGCGTTCGTGCCCGTGCGCGTCGAGCTGCTCGCCGACCTCGAGACGCCGGTCTCGGCCTTCTCCAAGCTCGTCGGTGACGACGAGGGCTTCGTGCTCGAGTCCGTCGAGGGCATCGAACGCTGGAGTCGCTACAGCTTCGTCGGACGTCGCCCACAGGCCCGCTTGGTGGCCCGTGGATCCGAGGTCGAGATCGAGGGGTCGCTCCCGACGTCGGTACCGACCGATCGCGGGGTGCTGGCCGCCATCGAGGCCTTCCTGGGCGCGTGCACGGCCCCCCAGCACCCTGACCTGCCGCCGCTGCAGAGCGGACTGGTCGGGTACCTCGGTTACGACGTCGTGCGGGAGGTCGAGCGGCTGCCCCACGTCCCGCGCGACGATCACGGGCTGCCCGATGCCGTGCTCACCCTCATCGGCCAGCTCGCGGCGTTCGACCACTGGCGTCAACGGGTTCACCTCATCGAGAGCGTCCCCGTCGGTCACCTCGGCGGTGACGAGTCCGCCCTGCGGCGAGCGTGGTCCGACGCGGGGGAGCGGCTCGAGGAGGCCGTCGAGGCCATGGGTCGACCGCTGCCGTACCGCCCGGTGGCCCCGCCCCTGCTCGACGACGAGCTGCCCGAGGTGCGGTCGTCGATGCCGGCCGGCGCCTTCCAGGAGGCGGTGGGTGTCGCGAAGGAGCACATCCTCGATGGCGACATCTTCCAGGTCGTGCTCTCGCAGCGCTTCGACCTCGATCTGCAGGCCGCGCCGTTCGACTTCTACCGGTCGTTGCGGCAGATCAACCCGAGTCCGTACATGTACTTCGTGCGCGACCGCGACGTGTCGATCGTCGGCTCGTCGCCCGAGCCGATGGTGCAGCTGCTCGGCGACACGGTCATCTCGCGACCCATCGCCGGGACCCGCCGGCGCGGCGCGACCGCCGAGGAGGACCGGCGACTCGGTGCCGAGCTCGCCGAGCATCCCAAGGAGGTCGCCGAGCACGTGATGCTGGTCGACCTCGCCCGCAACGACGTCGGTCGGGTGGTCGACTTCGGCACCTGCCACGTCGAGGAGCTGATGACGCTCGAGCGATACAGCCACGTGATGCACCTCACCTCGCAGGTGACCGGGCGGCTGCGATCCGACCGCACGCCGATCGACGTGCTCCGGGCGACGCTCCCGGCCGGCACCCTCTCCGGTGCGCCGAAGGTGCGGGCGATGGAGATCATCGATGCGCTCGAACCGGCCAAGCGGGGTCCGTACGGCGGCGTCGTCGGCTACCTCGACCTCGCGGGCAACATCGACACGGCGATCGCGATCCGCACGATGCTGATCCACGAGGGGGGTGCGTCGATCCAGGCCGGGGCGGGGATCGTCGCCGACTCCGACCCCGATGACGAGAACGACGAGTGCTGGAACAAGGCGAAGGCGCTGCTGTCGGCGGTGCCCGCCGCCCGGCGCATGACCGCCGAGGCGGAGGTGGCCCGATGACAGGAACCTACGACGACCTGTTCGAGAGCGTGGGGGCCGTCCCGCTCGAGCGCGACGTGCTCGTCGCCGAGGGACCCGAGGCCGCGGCCTACCTCCACGGCCAGCTCAGCCAGGACATCGAGGGCCTCGCCGTCGGCGAGAGCGCCTGGTCGTTCCTCCTGGAGCCGACGGGCAAGGTCGAGTCGCACCTCCGGGTGTCCCGGGTGGGCGACGAGCGGTTCGTCCTCGACGTCGAGCCGGGCTTCGGTGAGCCCACCCAGGTGTCGCTCGATCGCTTCAAGCTGCGCACGAAGGTCCAGTTCACGCCGGTGTCATGGCGAGGGATGGGCCTGCGAGGCCCGGGAGCAGCGACGGTCGAGGTCGAGGGTGCCGTGGTCGACGCCGCGATCGGGTGGCCCGGGGGCGGTCGGGACCTGCTCGGACCCGAGCTCGACGTGTCCGGGGTCACATATCTGTCACACGACCTCGCGGAGGTGGCACGTATCGAGGCGGGGATGCCCCGCCAGGGCGCCGACTTCGACGCGGGGGCGATCCCTCAGGAGACCGGGTGGGTGCCCGTCTCGGTCGCCTTCACGAAGGGGTGTTACCGGGGGCAGGAGCTCGTCGAGCGGATCTCTGCGCGCGGAGCGGAGCGACGCGTGCTGCGCCGGTTCCGGGCTCCGGACCAGGTCAGCGCGGGTGCGACGCTGTCGATCGACGGTGAGGCCGTCGGTGAGCTGACCAGTGTGGCCGAATCACCACGCTCCGGAGTCGTGGCGCTCGGCTGGGTGCGCGGAGCGATCCCGGAGGGGTCCACCGCTTCGGCCGCGAGTGCCGGTATGGTCATTGTCGGTTCCCGCGTGGACGAAGAGTGACGTCCGGCACGCGATTTGCGGTGACAGAGCAGTACGGGTAGACCCGACGGCTGCTCCTGACATCCACATCGAGTGCCGTCGGCTCGAGTGTCTCCCCCCGACGCTCGCCGTCTCCGTGCGGCGCAACGATCTCGACCCCTGACAAGGTGATCCGCCATGGCTCAACGGACGACCTTCGCCAAGCTCCAGCGTGAGCGGGCCAAGAAGCAGCGTGCCGAAGAGAAGCGCGCCCGGAAGCAGGGCCTGCCTGCTCCCGGCACGACGCAGACCTCCTTCTCGCCGCCGCCCACCCGCAAGCTGGGCGTCCCCGACGTCGAGGGTGACGGCCGGCCGCTGCACCCCGACGAGCTGCTCCGCTTGGTCGAGCAGCTCAGCGCGGCGCACGACGCCGGTCTGATCGACGACGACGAGCTCGAGGAGAAGCGCGCCACGCTGATGGCCCGCATCTGAGTCCGTCGCGTCGGCTGCGGGCCGGCGCGCCGAATACGCTCCTGGGCGGTGAGTCCCTACGACGTCCTCGGTGTCGATGCGTCCGCATCCCCGGCTGAGGTGCGCGCCGCGTACCTCCGCCAGGCTCGTTCCGTGCATCCCGACGTCCTCGGCGACGTCGACGACATCACCAGAGCTGCGGCCGAAGCGCGCATGCGCGAGCTCAACGAGGCCTGGCGTCTCGTCAACGACCCCGCCGGCGCCGCCGCGGCGGCCGCGCCTCGATCCTTCGTCTCCGATGACGACGGTGGGGTGCTCGAGGACGACATCGACCTGGCCGACGAGCCGCTCGGTCCCGCGCCCAGCGGCCCGGCCCGGCTCGTCACCGCCGCCGGACCGATCCTGTTCGTGCTCGCCGGGCTCACGATCTTCTTCGGCCTGTTGTTCACCGCACCGGTGATGATCGCCATCGGCTTCGTCACCGGCGCCGTCGGCGTCGCCTCGTTCCTGATGGCGCCGCTGCTCGTCATGAGCTCAGCCCGCAACAACCGGTAGGGTCGGCCGTCCGCTCAGCCAGGGGAGTCCCATGTCCAAGGTCGCCATCATCGCCAAGCTCACCGCCGCCGAGGGCAAGCGGGACGACCTGGTCGCAGCCCTGACCGAGCACGCCGTGGCCGCGGTTGCCGACGAGCCCGGCTGCGAGATCTACGCCCCCCACGCCGATACCGGTGACGAGGTCACGGTCTGGTTCTACGAGCTCTACACCGACGGTGACGCCCTGGCGGCTCACGGCAAGACCGAGGGCTTCGCTGCGATGGGCGCGGCGCTCGGCGGCCTGCTCGCCGGCGCCCCCGAGATCCACGTGCTCGACCCGATCGTCGCCAAGGGCCTCGAGCTCTGACCGCGACCTACCTCGACCGCATCCTCGACGCGCACCGAGCAGCGGCCGCGGCCGACACCCGCCCCGTCGAGGACCTGCTCGAGGCAGCGAGGGCGTGCCCGCCGGCGCGGCCGTTCGCTCCAGCGTTGCGGGACGACACGCTGACCGTCATCGCCGAGGTCAAGCGGCGCTCTCCGAGCAAGGGCGACCTCTTCGCCGACCTCGATCCCGCCGCCGTGGCGTCGTCCTACGCCGCCGGTGGTGCCAGCGCCGTGTCGGTGCTGACCGACGTCGACCACTTCGGCGGATCGTCCGACGACCTCCGCGCCGCCCGTGCGGCGGTCGAGCTGCCGGTGCTGCGGAAGGACTTCACCGTCGACGCCCGCGACGTCTGCGACGCCCGCCTGATGGGCGCCGACGCCGTCCTGCTGATCGCCGCCGCGCTCGACGACGTCGAGCTTGCCGACTTCCACGGCCTCGCGACCGAGCTCGGGCTCGCCGCCCTCGTCGAGATCCACGACGAGGCCGAGCTCGAACGGGCGATGGCGATCGATGCCCGCGTCGTCGGTGTCAACCAGCGCGATCTGGTGACCTTCCAGGTCGACCACGAGCGCGCCGTCCGGGTGGGACGGGCGATGCCCGCCGAGATCGTCCGCATCGCCGAGTCAGGGGTGCGTGGTGTCGACGATGCTCGCTCGCTCGCCGATGCGGGCTTCGACGCCGTCCTGGTCGGCGAGACGCTGGTGACCTCGGGTGACCCCGAAGCGGCCACCCGAGCGCTGCGCGTCGCACGACCGACGGAATGATCCGGAGCGCCGCGCGGCGCCACGGGTACCGTGGGCAGCGTGTTCGTGAAGATCTGCGGCATCACCTCCGAAGAGGACGCGCTCTTCGCGACCGCGATGGGTGCCGATGCCGTCGGCTTCATCTTCGCCCCGTCGACCCGGCAGGTCTCGCCCCAGCAGGTCCGTGACATCGCCCGACGCCTCCCTCCGGAGGTGCTCACCGTCGGCGTGTTCCGCAACGAGCTGCCGGCCCGGGTGATCGACATCGTCCATGCCGCCCGCATCCGCGTCGCGCAGCTGCACGGCCACGAGTCGATGGAGCAGGTGCGCCAGGTGGCCCAGTCCGTGCCTGCGGTGATCAAGGCGTTCGCGGCCGGCACGCCCGAGCTGACCCGTTCCCGGGAGTATCCCGTCGACGCCATCCTCGTCGAGGGCGCGAGTCCGGGCTCGGGCGAGGTGTTCGACTGGCGGATCCTCGACGGGGTCGACCGCGGTCACCCGCTCCTGCTGGCCGGCGGGCTCCACCCTGACAACGTCGCCGAGGCCATCCGGGTCGTGCGTCCGTGGGGCGTCGATGTGTCGACCGGGGTCGAGAAGCGGCCCGGCGTGAAGGACCCGCTCAAGGTCCGAGCCTTCATCCGCGCCGCCCGCGCCGCCGCCGAGGAGCTCGACGAGCCGGAGCTGGTCGGCGAGCGCCCCTTCGACTGGCTCCACGAGGCCTGATCAGCCCTCCGGGACCGGCGCCAGAGCCAGCGCGACGTGCATCGCCACGCCGGCGGCCATGGCCGCTTCGTCGAGCAGCATGCGGCTCGAGTGGCAGGCCGGCGCGTTCGAGGGGTCCGAGCCGGGTGGGCAGACCCCGAGGAAGGCCATCGCGCCCGGCACCCGCTGCAGCACGTAGGAGAAGTCCTCGGCGCCCATCACCGGGGAGGGGAAGGTCACCGACTTGCCCCGGCCGAGGACCTCGTCGGTGGTACGAAGGACGTGGTCGGCGGCGGCGTGGTCGTTGATGGTGACCGGGTAGCCCTCCTCCAGCTCGACGAACGCCTCGCAGTCGTGCGCGGCGGCGATCTGCGTCGCGAGTCGACGGACACCCGCCCGGGCGCGCTCCCTGGTCGCCTCGGACACGGCGCGGATCGTGCCCTCGAGGACGGCCCGCTCGGAGATCACGTTGTTGGTCGAGCCCGCCTCGATGCGGGCGACCGTCACGACGGCCGGGTCGAACACGTCGATGCGACGGGTGACGAAGCTCTGGATCGCTCCGACCAGCTCGCAGGCCACGGGGACGGGGTCGATCGCGTAGTGCGGCATCGAGGCGTGGCCGCCCTTGCCGACGATCTCGATGTTGAACACGTCCGCCGACGCCATCGTGGGACCGCCTCGCGCTCCGATCCACCCGGACGGCAGGTTCGGCGAGATGTGGAGGGCGTAGGCGTGATCGACCCCATCGAGGACGCCCTCGTCGATCATGTAGCGGGCTCCGTGGAACCCCTCCTCGCCGGGCTGGAACATGAACCGGACCCGACCGGCCAGCTCGGGTCGACGCCCGGCGAGCACACGGGCGGCGCCGGCGAGCATGGCCGTGTGGGCGTCGTGTCCACAGGCGTGCATCCGCCCGGGTTCGAGGCTGGCGAAGTCGAGGCCCGTGTGCTCCGGCATCGGGAGCGCGTCCATGTCACCCCGGAGCAGCACGGTCGGACCCGGCCTGCCGGCGTCGAGATCGGCAACGATCGACGTCGTCGACGTACCGGTGGTGATCTCGAGGCCGAGGTCCTCGAGCTCCTCGAGCACCGCCTGCTGGGTCAGCGGGAGCTGGAGCCCGAGCTCGGGGCGCTCGTGGATGCGCCGCCGGAGCGCGACCACCCGCTCGTGGACGGTCTCGGCTTCGGCGAGACCGGTGGTCGTGCCCATGGCGAACGCTCCTCGATGGCGACGTCGCTAGCTTCTCACCCGTGGCAGGGGCATCGGGACCGGATCCGCGATGCGAGTTGTGCGCCGCCGACCGCTTCACGCACTGGTACCACGAGGACGAGGTGTGCTGGGTGGCCGACTGCGAGGCCTGCGACACCCCGATGGTCGTCTGGGCCCACCACGGCACCGAGCCCGATGACGAGCAGATCGAGCACATGCTCCGCTGTCTGGCCGCGGCGGCGGACGAGCGGTTCGGTGCCGGCGACTGGTCGTTCGACCGGACGATGCGCCAGGTCCCGGAGCACTTCCACGCCCATGCTCGGGATCCGGGCTGGTGGGGTCGACGCCTGCGAGCGGTGCCGTCGCGGTACACCGGCGTCGGCGGGGAGCGATGTGTCGGACGACCCCCGGCGTGACATCCGCCCGAGACGGGTCCGCCGCTAAGGTCCGACCGCGTGCGGACCCCTCTCCGATCCCCGCTGCTCGCCCTGCTCCTCGCGTTCGTGATCGCGGCCTGCGGCGGAGATGGAGGCGGTGAGAACGCCGACTCCGACGGCGCCGCGACCCCGGCAGCAGCAGCCGAGATCTACGCCGCGGTGTGCGCCACCTGCCACGGCGACGACGGCGGTGGTTTCGTCGGCCCACCTCTCGTCGGGGTGCACGATCGGCTGTCGGCGGCGGAGATCTCCGACGTCATCGCCAACGGTCGTGCGGGGGAGGCCGGGTCGATGCCGGCGTGGTCCAGTCGGTACTCACCCGAGCAGATCGCAGCCGTGACCGAGTACCTCCGCACCTTCGGCTGATGGGGCCAGCGCAGCACTAACCTGCGGCGGTGCTCGAACCCGGTGATCCCGCTCCGGACTTCGCGCTGTCCGACCAGGACGGCAACGAGGTGTCGTTGTCGTCGCTGGCGGGGCGCGATGTCCTGCTGTTCTTCTACCCGAAGGCCTCCACGCCCGGCTGCACCAACCAGGCGTGCGGCATGCGCGATGTGGCCGGTGACGTGGGCGATGCGGCGATCATCGGGATCAGCCCCGACACCCCGCGGCGCCAGAAGAACTTCGACGAGAAGCACGCCCTCGGCTTCCCGCTCCTGTCCGACCCCGACCACGTCGTCGCCGAGGCGTTCGGCGTGTGGGGCGAGAAGAAGCTCTACGGCACGACCTATCTGGGCGTCATCCGTAGCGCCTTCCTCATCGGCGCCGACGGCGCGATCCGTGCGGCGTTCCCGAAGATCAGCCCGAAGGACACGCCCACCAAGCTGCTGAAGGCGCTGGCGGCATGAGCGAGCTCCCCGCACCGGCCGACATCATCCCGCACCGGCCCCCCTTCCTCCTCGTCGACGAGGTCGTCGAGATCGTCCCGGGCGAGCGGGTCGTCGCCCGTTGGCACCTGACCGGCGACGAGGACTTCTTCGCCGGGCACTTCCCGGGACGCCCGACCCTGCCTGGCGTCCTGCAGGTGGAGTCGCTGGCTCAGGCCGGCGCGATCGGTGTGCTCTCCGACGAGCGCTACGTCGGCAAGCTGCCACTGTTCGGCGGCGTCGAGAAGGCCCGCTTCCGGCGCCAGGTCGGCCCGGGCGACGTGCTCGAGCTCGAGGTCACCTTCGGTCGCATGTCGGCGCGGGCCGGCAAGGGGAGTGGGCGGGCGACCGTCGACGGCGAGCTGGCCTGTCAGGCCGAGCTCCTCTTCGTCATCGTCGACGGCTGACCGAGCGACCGACCCTGCGATTGCGGGGTGGACCGAACTAGCGTCCGCAAGCGCGAAGGACGCTCTTGAAGCGACAGGAGCGGCGGTGCCGAGGGCCTTCGGCGGGTTGCACGGACGTCGTCGAGCCTCACCAGCGCGGCCGGATGACCGCCCCCGGTGCGGAACTTTGACGAAGAAGGGGCTGCCTTGTCAGAACGTCGTTGCCCGCACGGGGGCGCGATGCCGCTTCCCCGCCTGAGCCCGGACGCGACACGGCCGCCCCGAGCGCGACGCCCGGGCGGCCGTCATCGCAGGTCCTAGGACGGCGGCCCCAGCACGAGGCAGCCGTTGTGGCCCCCGAAGCCGAAGCTGTTCGACAGCGACACGCCCGGCTCCCAGGCACGGGCCTCACCGCTGACGATGTCGATCGCCGGCAGCTCGGGGTCCTGGGTGGTGAAGCCGGCCGTGGGCGGCACCAACGCGCGATCCATGCTGAGGAACACCGAGGTGGCCTCGATGGCGCCGGCGGCGCCCAGCCCGTGCCCCGTGACGCCCTTGGTGGACGTGACGATGGGTCCAGGCGAGCCGAACACCTTGGCGATCGCATGGGCCTCGGCCGCGTCGTTGAGCGGCGTCGACGTGCCGTGGGCGTTGATGTGCCGCACGTCGGCGGCGTCGATGCCGGCGTCGTCCAGGGCGAGCTGGATGCACGTGACGGCACCCACTCCGCCCGGCGACGGGGCCGTGATGTGGTGGGCGTCGGCGTTGGATGCCGAGCCGAGGACCTCGCCCCAGATGCGGGCACCACGGGCGACCGCCTTGTCCCACTCCTCGAGCACGACCACGGCCGCGCCCTCGGTCATCATGAAGCCGTCGCGCCCGGCGTCGAAGGGCATCGACTGGCCGGTGCTCGACAGCGCGGTCATGTTGCCGAAGCCGGCCATGCCGACCGGTGTCATGACCGCCTCGGCGCCGCCCGACACGACCACGTCGCAACGTCCCCAGCGGATGAGGTTGGCGGCGTTCGAGATCGAGTGGGTGCTGGCGGCGCAGGCGGTGGTGGTGGTCTCGCACGGGCCCTGGAGCCCGTACTTCATCGAGATCGCCGCCCCGGCCGCGTTGGGCATCATCATCGGGACGAGGAACGGCGAGACCCGCCGCTCACCCTTGTTGAGGTACACCTCGACCTGCGCCTCGAAGGAGCTCATGCCCCCGACACCGGTCGCGTAGATGACGCCCGCCCGGGCCGGATCGGCGACGAGGTCGTCGCCGGCGGCGTCGAGCGCTTCCATCGCCGCCCCCATCGTGAACTGGGTGTGGCGATCGTGGCGGCGCGCCTCCTTGGGGGAGTCGTAGAACGGCGTCGGATCCCAGTCGTGGACCCGGCGCTCGCCCTCGGGCTGCGGGCCGACCAAGCCGTCCCACAGCGCATCGATGCCGACGCCGCACGTCGTGACGGCCCCGAGGCCGACGACGGCGACGCGCCGTCCCTGCCTCACAGCTTGGACTTGACGAGGTCGAAGGCCTGGCCGACCGAGGTCACGCCCTCGAGCTCCTCTTCCTCGACGGAGATGTCGAACTCCTCCTCGAGGGCCATCACGAACTCGACGAGGTCGAGGCTGTCGGCCTCGAGATCATCGGCGAAGGACGCCTCGAGGGTGACCTTGGCGGCGTCGACCGAGAGGACCTCCACGGCCTGGTTCTTGAATCGATCGAAGAGCTCGTCGCTCACGTTGGTGTCTCCTGTGGGTAGTGCGGTCAGTGTCCCATGCCGAGCCCGCCGTCGACGGGGAGCACGGCGCCGGTGATGAACCCGGCCTGGGGGCTTGCGAGGAAGGTCACAGCGGCGGCGATCTCGTCGGGCTCGGCGACCCGGCCGAGCGGGACCGCCTCGACGATCTGGTCGCGGGTCGAGTCGTCGAGCGCCGCCAACATGTCGGTGGCGACGGGCCCGGGCGCGACGACGTTCGCCGTCACGTTGCGAGAGCCGAGCTCGCGGGCGATGGAGCGGGCGAGGCCGACGAGGCCTGCCTTCGATGCGGCGTAGTTGCTCTGGCCGGCCTGGCCGGAGAGGCCGACGACCGACGACACGAAGACGATGCGCCCGCTGCGGGCCTTCATCATCCCCTTGGCGACCCGCTTGGCGACCCGCCAGGCGCCGGTGAGGTTGGCGTCGATGACGCCGGTGAAGTCGTCGTCCTTCATACGGACGAGGAGCTGGTCGGCCGTCATGCCGGCGTTGGCGACGAGCACCTCGACCGGTCCGAGCTGCTCCTCGACGTGTGCGACGGCAACGTCGACCTCCGTCGGGTCGGTGACGTCGCAGCGCACGGAGACGAAGCCCTCGACCGGAGCGCTGCGGTGGGTGACCGCGACGCGATCGCCCTGTGCGACGAAGGCGTCGGCGATGGCCCGACCGATGCCGCGCCCGCCACCGGTGACGAGCACGACGCGACCATCAGTCAACGTGCCACCTCATGACCGCCGAGGCGGCGGTCATGCCGGCACCGAAGCCCGAGAACAGCACGGTGTCACCCGGGGCGACGCGACCGTTGGTGAGCGCGTGGTCGAGCGTGAACGGCACGGTCGCCGCCGAGGTGTTCCCCATGAACGGCAGTGTGAGCACGGCCTTGTCGGGATCGACGCCGAGCCGCTTGCAGCAGGCCTCGATGATGCGGACGTTCGCCTGGTGGGGGATGACGACGTCGACGTCGTCGGCGGTCAGCCCGGCCCGCGCGAGCGCCCGCTCGGAGGAGTCGGCCATCAGCGCCACGGCGTGCCGGAACACCTCCTTGCCGTTCATCTCGAGGTAGCCGCCCGTCTCGGCGAACAGGTGCTTCTCGGTGGTGCCGTCGGCCGCGAGGTCCCAGCCGAGCAGGTCGCCGGGCCCGTCGATCGCCTCGACGACCGCCGCACCGCCCCCATCCGCGAACAGGATGGCCGTCGTGCGGTCGTCCCAGTCGGTGATGCGGGACAGGGTCTCGGCGCCGGCGACGAGGATCTTGCCCATCCCGGACGCGATCAGCGAGTTCGCCATGACGAGCCCGTACACCCAGCCGCTGCAGGCCGCGTTGATGTCGAAGGCTCCGCAGGTCGCGCCGAGCTCGAGCGCGACGCCCGGTGCGCTGGCCGGCACGGCGCGGTCCGGGGTGGTGGTGGCGAGGATGACGAGATCGAGCTCGGCGGCGTCGACGCCGGAGCGCTCGAGCGCGAGCCGCCCGGCTTCGGCGGCGAGCCCGGTGGTGGTGCCACCGATGCGCCGCTCCTCGATGCCGGTGCGCGTGCGGATCCACTCGTCGCTGGTGTCGATCTGCGCTGCGAGATCGCTGTTGGTGACGACCTTGTCGGGCAGTCGACCGCCCGTCCCCGTGATCCTGCTGCCCCGCATGGCAGCTCCCTTCTCGTTCACGACGTGCGCAGCCACGCGATCGGTTGGCTCGGTGCCACCCGCTCGCCGTCGACCGCCATGACCCCCATCACCGAGCCGGCGAACGGCGAACGGACCTCGTCGCCGTTGATGGTGCCGACGGGCTGGCCGACACCGATGGACGCGCCGGACTCGATCCCCTCCGCCAGCCGGAAGATGCCGGCCGCCGTCGCGACGACGAGCCGCTCGGTGACGAACAGGTGCTCGCCCTCGTTCTCCGGGCGGGCGACCTTCGGCTGGTCGTCGGCGAGCTGTTGCAGCAGCGCATCGACGTCGGCGGGTGTCGAGATCGCCACCCGGCGGACGTCGGGTACGGCCCGCTTGGCCATGCCGGTCAGCGCGTTGCCCGGGCCCAGCTCGACGAGGGTGCTGACGCCCATCTCGGACAGCGTCCGCAGCGACTGCCGCCAACGCACCGGGGAGCAGAGCTGGGCGGCGAGCAGGCCACGCCACTCCTCGTCGCTGTCGTGGGCGAGCGCGTCGACGTTGGCGACCACCGGGATCGACGGCGCCCGCAGCTCGACCTCGCTCAGGGCCTTGGCCAGCGCGTCGCGGGCCGGTGCCATGAACGGCGTGTGGAAGGCGCCGCCGACCGGCAGGGCCATCGAGCGCTTGGCTCCGAGCTCCTTGGCGATCGCGCCCGCCTCGTCGATCGCATCGGGGTCGCCGGCGATCACCACCTGGCCGGGGGCGTTGTAGTTGGCGGCCCACACGTCGCCGACGACGCGCGAGCACGCGGCCTCGACCCGCTCGTCCTCGAGGCCGAGCACCGCGGCCATGGTGCCGGCCTGCTGGTCGGCCGCCGAGCGCATCGCCCGGCCCCGCTCGTCGACGAGGCGGATGCCATCGACGAAGTCGAGCGTGCCGGCGGCGGTGAGGGCGGAGTACTCGCCGAGCGAGTGGCCCGCGGCGACCGAGGCGTCGATGCCGACGCGGGTGACCGCATCCAGCACGACCATGCTGAGCACGTAGGTCGTGAGCTGCGCGTTCTCGGTGGACCTCAGGGTCTCGGCGTCGGCGTCGAGCAGCAGCTCGGCGACGTCGCGACCGGAGGCCTCGCTCGCCTCCTCGACCAGCTCCCAGGACGGGTGGTCGGTCCAGGGACGGCCCATGCCCTCGCGCTGTGAGCCCTGGCCCGGGAACGTGAACGCCAGCACCCGTCCTCCTGTCGTGATCGTCTCGTCGTGGTCCGCCGCGCCGGGTCTGACCCACCCGGCACCGAAGAGGTTTCATTCTCGTCGAAGGTCCTCCCCGAGCGACAGGGTCGGCCCCGCTCGGATCGGTTGGTCAGTCGTCGGTCTCCAGCCGGGCCTCGAGCCGGCGGAGGTCGCTGCGCAGCGCCTGCTCCCGACCGATGGCCAGGATCGCCGCAACCACGAGGAGCACCACCCAACGTCGCGATCCAGCTCCGGACACCGCCGCAGACAGTAGTCCGATGGGGCCTCGTGACGTGGAGATGACGGCCGTGGCGGCGGGGTGAGCCGGTACCCTCGACTCGCCTCGCCCGGGTGGTGGAACGGTAGACACGGGGGACTCAAAATCCTCTGCACGAGAGTGCGTGCGGGTTCGACTCCCGCCCCGGGTACTCGAGGCTCCGCCGGACGCGGAGCCGTGGTCCTGAGCGGCCCGGCGAGCGAGCGGATGCGGAGCACCTCGGATGAGGTGCGGAGCGTCGAGGAAGCTCGCCATGAGCGGGAAGTACAGCTCGAGGAATCTCGCGAGGGGCGCGTGAAACCGGGCGACGAAGTCCCACGGTGCGTGGGGGTGATGGTCGTACACTCGCCATCGTGTTCCGCACCAACGTCGAGCGACGGCTCCGTCAGCTGTCGGACCGTCTCCGCCGAGAGCGCGAGGAGCTCGCCGTCGTCGACGAGCAGCTCGCTCACCTGGCCGGCGAGGCCGACGATGCCCGACTCCGGGCGCTGGTCTCGGAGACACCGGTGTCCGATCACGATGCGTCGACCGCGGTGCGCCACGCCGAGGCGATGCGTCGGCGTCGGGGCGAGCTCGCCGCGTCGATCGAGCGGCTCGAGGCCCAGCAGGACGATCTGCTCGATCGGCTCACGGGGACGGGAACGTGACCGATGGAGCGGGTGCTCCCCGTGCAGAGGTGGACGAAGGAAGGGACGGTCGCAGCGTGGCGACCCGAGTGGTGATCGCAGAGGACGAGGCGCTGATCCGCCTCGATCTCAAGGAGCTCCTCGAAGAGGAGGGGTACGAGGTCGTGGCCGAGACCGGCCGCGGTGACGAGGCCGTCGAGCTGGTCCGCCAGCACCAGCCCGACATCGCCCTGCTCGACATCAAGATGCCGGGCCTCGACGGCCTGAGCGCGGCGCGAGAGATCGCCGCCGATCGCATCGCGGCGACGCTGATCCTCACCGCTTTCAGCCAGCGCCACCTCGTGGAGCGGGCCCGCGACGCCGGCGCGCTCGCCTACGTGACCAAGCCCTACCAGCGGGCCGACCTCGTCGCCGCCATCGAGGTTGCCGTCGGGCGGTTCCGCGAGCTGCAGCACCTCGACGCCTCCGTGCGGGGCCTGGAGGAGCAGCTGGAGACCCGCAAGGTCGTCGACCGGGCCAAGGGTCGGCTGATGGACGAGCAGGGGATGCGCGAAGCCGAGGCGTTCTCCTTCATCCAGAAGGCGGCGATGAGCGAGCGCACCACGATGCGGGCCGTCGCCGAGAAGATCCTGGACGGCGCCGCCATCGCCTGACCTGCCCGCGTGGGGCCCTGGCGCCCGACGCTCCTCCCGAGGTGGTCGCCCTGACGGGTTGCGGCCGGGCCGTGCGACGGCACAGCCTGCCCCTACGATCGGCCCGTGCCGACCTCGCTGCTGCTCGACGGGAACTCGCTGACCTACCGGGCCTTCTTCGCCCTGCCCACCGATCTCGCCACCGCGTCGGGCCAGGTCACCAACGCCGTGTTCGGGTTCACGTCGATGCTGATCAACCTGATCCGCGACCACCATCCGGACCGGATCGTCGTGGCCTTCGACCGTCCCGAGCCCACGTTCCGCCACGAGGCCGTCCCGACCTACAAGGGCAACCGCGACGAGACGCCCGACCTGCTCACCCCGCAGTTCGGGCTCGTGCGCGAGGTCATCGACGTGCTCCGCATCCCGACGGTCGAGGTGGTCGGCTACGAGGCCGACGACATCCTGGCCACGCTGGCCACCACGGCGAGAGATCGGGGCGAGGACGCGATCGTCGTCACCGGTGACCGCGACACCTACCAACTGGTCGAGGACCCACACATCAAGGTCCTCTACAACCGGCGGGGCGTCTCCGACTACGCCCTCTACGACGAGGCGGGGATCCTCGAGCGGACCGGGGTGACCCCGGAGATGTACCCGCAGTACGCCGCGCTGCGAGGCGACCCCTCCGACAACCTCCCGGGTGTGCCGGGGGTGGGGGAGAAGACCGCGGCGAAGCTGCTCAACAAGTACGGCGGCCTCGACGGCATCTTCGCCGCGCTCGACGAGCAGACGCCCAAGCTCCGGCAGAACCTCACCGAGCACGAGCAGAACGCTCGCCAGAACTTCGAGGTGATGGTCCTGGTGCGCGACGTGCCGGACCTCCCCGACCTCGACGACCTCACCTGGGGCGACGTCGACGCCGAGGAGGTGGGCCGGCTGTTCGACTTCCTCGAGTTCCGCACGCTGTACGACCGCCTGCAGGAGGCGATGGCCGAGCAGCTCCCGTCCTCGGTGGGCGCCGACGTGCTCGAGGCCGAGCGGTCCGACCTCGATGCTGCGGCCGCCGTCGCCGCGCTCGACGGGCTCGCCGACGGTTCGACGGTCGCGCTCGCCGGCAGGTTCGGCGATCCGCACCGCCCGGAGAGCCTCGAGGGCATCGCCGTGGTGCTCGACGCCGCCGACGCCGAGGTGGGTTGGATCGAGCGCGACGTCGTCGACGACGCCGAGGTCACCGCCGCGTTCGGCCGGCTCGTCGGACGGGTGTCCGTGGCCGCTCACGACGCCAAGCCGCTGCAGCGGTGGTTCCTCCACGCCGGCTTCGACGCGCCCGAGCTCGCGATCGACACCGTCCTCGCCGCCTACCTGCTCGACCCGTCCGACGTGCGGTACGCCATCAGCGACCTGTTGTTGCGGTATGCCAAGACGGAGTTGCCCGACGACGGTGCCGCCGAGGGGCAGCTCGCCCTCGGCGACGAGGAGGGCGCGCCGCCGTCGCAGGAGACCGCCCGCGAGGCGCTCGCCGTCGAACGGCTGGTCGAGCCGCTGCTGACCGCCATCGACGCACGCGACCTGCGCGACCTCCTCGACGACATCGAGCTGCCGCTCGTCGGCGTGCTCGCCCGGATGGAGCACCTGGGCATCCACGTCGACCGGTCCGAGCTCCAGCGACTCCACGACCAGTTGGTGACCGAGTGCGATCGCCTGTCGGCGGAGATCCGCGAGCACGCCGGCCGCGACCTCAACGTCAACTCCACCAAGCAGCTGCGCGAGGTGCTCTTCGACGAGCTCGGGCTGACGCCGGTCAAGAAGACCAAGACCGGCTACTCCACCGACGCCGCCTCGTTGGAGAAGCTCCGCGACCAGCACCCGATCGTCGAGGCCCTCCTGGGCTACCGAGAGGTGGAGAAGCTGCGGTCGACCTACGGCGAGGGTCTCCTCGCCGCCGTGCGCGACGACGACCGGATCCACGCCACGTTCAACCAGACCGTCGCCCGGACCGGTCGGCTGTCGTCGGAGGAACCCAACCTCCACAACATCCCGGTGCGGACCGACCTCGGTCGCGAGTTCCGCAAGGCCTTCATCCCGACCGACGGCTTCGCGCTCCTCGTCGCCGACTACAACCAGATCGAGCTCCGGGTCATCGCCCACCTCGCCGAGGACCCCGGGCTGATCTCGGCCTTCGAGAGCGGCGACGACATCCACAACGCCACGGCCCGCCGGGTCTTCGACGTCGACGCCGACGACGTGACCGTCGAGATGCGCTCCAAGGCGAAGATGGTCTCCTACGGCCTCGCGTACGGGATGGAGGCGTACGGGCTCGGGCAGCGGCTCGGCATCCCGACCGAGGAGGCGAAGGTCATCCTCGACGCCTACTTCGAGGCGTTCCCCGCGGTGAAGGCGTACATGGACCACGTGGTCGACGAGGCCAGGGAGAAGGGCTTCGCCGAGACCGCGTTCGGTCGGCGCCGACCGATCCCCGAGCTGAACGCCCGCAGCTACAACGTGCGCCTCGCCGCCGAGCGGCAGGCCATGAACGCACCGATCCAGGGCACCGCGGCCGACATCTTCAAGGTCGCGTTGGTGCGCCTCGACCAGGGCTTGCGCGACCTCGGCGGCGGTGAGCGGTTGATCCTCCAGGTCCACGACGAGGTGATCGTCGAGGTCCCGCCGGATCGCGTCGACGAGGTCACGGAGCTGACCGTCGGCACCATGGCCGAGGCGGCCGAGCTGCGGGTGCCACTCGAGGTTAACGTCACGGTCGGCGACTCGTGGGCCGCGGCGAAGGGGTGAGCGACGGGCACTGGTTCGAGGCCCTGGCCGACCACCTCGGCGGCGCCTACCTCCGGTACTCGTTCACCAAGGGCACGGCCCAGGAGGTCGACGCCCTCGTCGAGCTCACCGGGTTGGCCCCGGGGATGCGGGCGCTCGACGTCGGCTGCGGCCCCGGCCGGCACGCCCGTGTGCTGGCTGCCCGAGGCGTCGAGGTGGTCGGGGTCGACATCAGCCGCCGGTTCGTCGAGCTGGCCGCCACCGATGCGCCGGAGGGGACCTCGTTCGTCGTCGGCGACGCACGGCGCCTCGCCTTCGACGCCGAGTTCGACGTCGCCTACAGCCTCTGCCAGGGCGGCTTCGGCCTGCTCGGCGGGCCCGCGGCCGATCCGGCCGATCCCGACGGCGGCGATCTCGCCGTGCTCGCTGGGCTCCGGCGAGCGGTCCGCCCTGGTGGCGCCGTGGTCGTGAGCGCGTTCAACGCCTACTTCCAGGCCGCCCACCTCGACGGGTCGACCGAGTTCGATGCGGCGACCGGTGTCCACCACGAGCGGACCGAGATCCGCGACGAGCACGGCAGCGTCGCCGAGGTCGATCTGTGGACCACCTGCTGGACGCCGAGGGAGCTCCGCCTCGCCGCCCGCAGCGTCGGTCTCGACGTCGAGGCGGTGCACGGCGTCACGCCCGGGAGGTACGGCTCGGGTGCCCCATCGACCGACCTGGAGGAGTTCCTCCTCGTCGCTCGACGGCCCGCCTGACCAGCGGGTGCGGTATGAGCCGGACTCATATACGCTGGTGGCGTCGCCAGCGGCGCATGTCCGCCGCGCCTGTGACACACACTCGGTAGCCCCCTGTTGCCGGTGATCCCTGTCCCCGAAGAGTCAACGAGTCTCCCTTTGTCCGACCAGACCACCACCGTTCCCGACGTCACCGAGGAGTTCGGCTCCTTCACCGACGCCGGCGAGTACATCCCCCGCACCATCGTCGAGGACGACCTCGGCGGCATGTCCATGGAAGAGGCCATCGCCGGCACGATCGTCGAGTTCGAGGACGGCGACATCGTCGAGGGGGTCGTGGTCAACGTCGACAAGGACGAGGTCCTGCTCGACATCGGGTACAAGTCCGAGGGCGTCATCCCCGCGAAGGAGCTCTCGATCCGCCAGGGCGTCGACCCGAGCGAGGTCGTCTCCCAGGGCGATCCCATCGAGGCGCTGGTCCTCCAGAAGGAAGACGCCGACGGCCGTCTGGTGCTGTCGAAGAAGCGGGCCCAGTACGAGCGTGCGTGGGGTGTGATCGAGGACAAGAAGGAGGCCGAGGAGCCGGTGACCGGTCCGGTCATCGAGGTCGTCAAGGGCGGCCTGATCCTCGACATCGGTCTCCGTGGCTTCCTGCCGGCCTCGCTGGTCGAGCTGCGCCGCGTCCGTGACCTCCAGCCGTACGTCGGTCAGGAGCTCACGGCCAAGATCATCGAGCTCGACAAGAACCGCAACAACGTCGTCCTCTCCCGCCGGGCCTGGCTGGAGGAGACCCAGAAGGAGCAGCGCGAGGAGTTCCTCGACAACCTGCTCCCGGGCGAGCGCCGCAAGGGCGTCGTCTCGTCGGTGGTCAGCTTCGGCGCCTTCGTCGACCTCGGCGGCATGGACGGACTCATCCACGTGTCCGAGCTGTCCTGGAAGCACGTCGACCACCCGGGTTCGGTCGTCAACGTCGGCGACGAGGTCGACGTCGAGGTGCTCGAGGTCGACCGGGAGCGGGAGCGCATCTCGCTGTCGCTCAAGGCCACGCAGCAGGATCCGTGGCAGGAGTTCGCCGAGGCCCACAAGATCGGCCAGCTCGTCTACGGCCGGGTCACCAAGCTGGTGCCCTTCGGTTCGTTCGTGCAGGTCGGCGAGGGCATCGAGGGTCTGGTCCACATCTCCGAGATGTCGGCTCACCACGTCGATCTCCCCGAGCAGGTCGTCACCCCCGGCGAGGAGCTCTGGGTGAAGATCATCGACCTCGACACCTCCCGCCGGCGGATCTCGCTGTCGATCAAGCAGGCCGCAGAGGGCGGCGAGGTCGCCGCCGAGTACCAGGCCCACTTCGGTGAGCACGCCTTCGACGACGAGGGCAACTACATCGGCAGCGGTTCCGAGGGTGGCGAGGCCCCCGCGGCCGAGGCCGTCGAGTACGAGGTCTCGACCGAGGCGCAGGAAGCCTGGGCCGAGTACTACGAGAAGTACGGCGAGGAGGCCTACCGCCAGGCCCTCGAGCAGGTGGAGCAGGAAGCCGCCGAAGGTGCCGAGGGCGCCGAGGACGCGGCACCCGCCGAGTCCTGATCGGCGACGGGCGGTCCTGAGCACCACCTCGTGATCACCCTCGGGCTCACCGGAGGCATCGGCTCCGGCAAGTCGACCGTGGCTCGGCTCCTCGTCGAACGGGGGGCCGAGCTCATCGACGCCGACGCGATCGTTCGCCGGCTCCAGGAGCCCGGCGCGCCCGTGTTCGTGCGCATGGTCGAGCGCTTCGGTGAGGGCATCGTCGCCGACGACGGGACCCTCGACCGCGCTGCGGTCGCGGGCATCGTCTTCGCCGACGAGGGCGCGCTCGCCGACCTCAACAAGATCGTCCACCCGGCGGTGGGCGAGGAGATCCGTTCCCGGCTCGCGGCGCTGTCCGAGACGGACTCGATCGTCCTCCTCGACATCCCGCTGCTGGCCGAGGGCGCCAGGGACGGGCGGCCTCGATATCCCTTGTCGGGCACGGTGGTGGTCGACACCCCGGTCGAGGCGCAGATCGCCCGCCTGGTCGAGCACCGGGGCTTCGACGAGGCCGACGCCCGCGCCCGTGTCGCCAACCAGGCCTCTCGCGAGGACCGCCTCGCCCTGGCCGATCAGGTCATCGACAACGGCGGGGCGCTCGACGAGCTCTCCTCCCGCATCGACGAGGTGTGGGCGTGGGCCCACACGCTCGAACCCGCAGCACTGCCCACCGAGGAGGCATCGTGACCGCCATCGACGAACCGACCGAGGTGCTCTGGAACCTCGACACGCTGCTCGGCGACGACGACGTCGATGCGCTCCTCGACCGGGCCGACGAGCTCGCCGCCGAGCTGGCCGAGGCCAGGGGCACCATCGCTTCGCTCGACGCCGCCGGCGTCGCTGCCCACCTCCGGCTGAACGAGCAGCTCCAGGAGACGCTGGGCCGGGTGTCGAACTACGCCCAGCTCCGCTACGCGGCCGACACCGCCGACGAGGCGGCCGGAGCGCTGCAGATGCGGGTCCAGGAGCGGGCCGCGGCGATCGAGACCCAGCTCGTGTTCTTCCAGCTGGAGTGGGCGGCGCTCGACGATGACGCCGTCGCCGCCCTGGTCGACGATCCGCACCTGGTGTTCGCTCGGCATCACCTCGTCTCGGCCCGCCGCTACCGCGACCACCTGCTCACCGAACCCGAGGAGCAGCTGCTGACCGAGAAGTCGGTCACGGGAGCGAACGCCTGGACCCGGCTCTTCGACGAGCTCAGCTCGGCGATCACCGTGGAGCTGCCTGCGGACGACGGCACCACGACGCGCACCGCCTCGTTGGAGGAGGGGCTGTCGATGCTCGGCTCACCCGACCGCGAGGTCCGTCGGGTCGCGGCCGAGGCCGTCACCGAGGGCCTCCAGCCGGGGATCCGTACTCGGGCCTACGTCTTCAACACGCTGCTCGCGGACAAGTCGATCGACGACCGGCTCCGGTCGTACCCGTCGTGGGTGTCGTCCCGGAACCTGGCGAACGAGGCCTCCGACGCCTCCGTGCAGGCGCTGGTCGACGCGGTCGTCAACCGGTACGACATCCCGCAGCGCTGGTACCGGCTGAAGGCCGACATCCTCGGCTACCGGCTCACCGACTTCGACCGCAACGCCTCGGTCGCCGACGCCGAGACGAAGATCGGCTGGGGTGACGGCCGCGACCTCGTGCTCGATGCCTACGGCTCCTTCTCCGACGAGCTCGCCGGCATCGCCCGCCGCTTCTTCGACGAGTCGTGGATCGACGCCCCGGTGCGGCCGGGGAAGCGCCCTGGCGCGTTCTGCGCCTACACGGTCCCGTCGCACCACCCGTACGTGTTGCTCAACTGGACCGGCCGACAGCGCGACGTGCTCACGCTCGCGCACGAGCTCGGGCACGGACTGCACGGCTTCCTGTCACGGGGTCAGGGGGTGTTCCACCAATGGACGCCGCTGACGCTCGCCGAGACGGCATCGGTGTTCGGTGAGACGGTCACCCTCGGCCGCCTCCTGGACGAGACGACCGACCCGGCGGCCCGGCTCGACCTGCTGGCCACCAGCGTCGAGGGCTCGATCGCCTCGGTGTTCCGGCAGATCGCCATGAACCGCTTCGAGGACCGGGTGCACACCGATCGCCGCGAGAGCGGTGAGCTGTCGGTCGATCGGTTCTCCGAGTTGTGGGTCGAGACCCAGAGCGATCTGTTCGGCGACTCGGTCGAGATCACCGAGGGCTACCGGAGCTGGTGGTCGTACATCCCGCACTTCATCCATGTGCCGGGCTACGTGTACGCCTATGCCTACGGCCAGCTCCTGGCCCTGTCGGTGTACGCCCGCTACGAGGCGAGGGGCGCCGACTTCGTGCCGGCGTACCTCGAGCTGCTGTCGTCGGGTGGTTCCCTGCCGCCAGAGGAGCTCGGCAGGATCGTCGACTGCGACCTGGCCGATCCGGGCTTCTGGGACGCCGGTCTCGAGATCGTCTCCCGCCAGGTCGACGACGCCGAGGCCGCAGCGACAGCAGCCGGCCGGCGCTGAGGCCACGAGAGAGCAGCCGGCCGGCGCGAGGGCTCAGGCGGTCCGGACGCGCAGCTCCGCTTCGAGCCCGCGGACCTCGGCCTCGGGGAGCATCTTGACCCAGCCGCCCGAGGGCAGACGGACCATCTTGCTCTTCCCCTCCGCCGGCTGCGCGTTCAGGTACCAGAAGCTCGGGCGCCAGAGCATCGACAGCTGCGTCGAGTACGCCCCCTGCACCTTGCTCACGTCGACGGTCGCGCCGCGGAGATCGACGTAGAAGCTGCGGCGGCCCCGGTCGACGTGGAGGACGTTCCGGCCGTCGACCCGCAGCGCGAAGTCGGCGGTGTAGGCGAACAGCAGCCGGTCGGCCAGCAGCGCCAGGCCGACGACGATCACCGGGGCGACCACGGTGATGAACACCACGTCACCGGTCTCGGCATCGTCCGGAGCGGTGAGGCCCATGCCCGCCGACAGCAGGACCACGATCACGCCGACGACGATCCACATCGTCCGTCGGTTGCGTCCGGTCCGCTCCCGATGCGGGTACCTCCACTCGTAGGTCGTCGACGTGGTGCTCATGGTCGGCCTCCGGCTCGTCGTCGTGGCGACGAGCGTCCCGAGGGGGCGCCAACGAGCCGTCAACCGGCGGGGCGAGCCCCGTTCCAGGACTCGTCCCTGTCGCCGTCGCAGAGGCCGCGGGACCCTGCGAATTCGTCGCCGTCGAAGCTGAATTCGAACGTGCCCCAGTACGGCGTTCCGAGCCGCGCCTCGTCGCAGATCTGGGAGGTGACGGCTTCCGTCCAGGTCCCGACGAGGGTCTCCCCGTCGAACTCGGCCTCGATCTCGCCGCCGCCGGCCCGGGGCGGGGCCAGGAGGTAGGTCCCGGTCACGGTCCCACCGCGAGCGGTGAGCGTCAGCTCGCCGATGTCGGTCTCCCACGTGCCCGAGACATCGAGGCCGGGAGGACCGGGGACGGTGTCCGGTGCCGCCTCCTCGATGACCCGCGTTCCGCGCCACTCGAGCTGGTGCTCGTCGAGGCAGTTGCCCTCGGTGCCGGTGAACGCGTCCGGTCCGTCGAAGGTCCAGGCGAAGGTGCCCCAGCTGGACGTGCCGAGGCGCTCCTCCGCGCAGGGGATGCCCGCGACCTCGGGGTACCACGTTCCTGTCACGAGATCGCCGACGAGCTCGCCTTCGTAGATCGCCGTCCAGTCATCGAGCATCGCGGTGCCGCTGACGGTCGAGCCGTCCATCGTCAAGGTGAGCTCACCGAACGACGTGTCCCAGGTCCCGGACACGTCGAACGCCGGTGGCTCGGCGGGCTCGGTCGCGGCGGTCGTGGTCGGGGCCGTGGTCGTGGCGACGACCACGGGCACCGAGGTGGTGGTGGCCGTCTCGATCGTGTCACCGTCGTCGAGCAGCGTGACCGCGCCGACGACGATGAGGACGAGGGCGGCGGCAGCACCGCCGGCGAGGAGTGCGAGGCGGCCTCGACGGGGTGATGTGGACATGAGCTCGTGCTCCCTGATCGAGATGAGGGTCGGCGGTCCGCTGGCGTCCTCCGGATCGGATGCCGTCGAGGGGGCGTGTGGCGCCGTCGGGAGGACGCCGTCCGCGAGGAGCTCGGCCAGCAGCCGGTCCCGGAAGGCCGGATCGGGGTCGACGGGCGTCGTTCCCATCGATTCGACGAGGTCGAGTGGGTCACGCCGGCTCATCGCACCTCCACCTCCTCGTAGGCGCCACGAAAGGCGACTCGTGCGCGGCTCAGCAGCGACTCGGTCGCCTTGATCGTCCGTCCGAGCAGCTCGGCGACCTCGCTGACCGAGTGACCGTCCATGTGGCGGAGGACGAGCGCTCGGCGTTGGTCCTCGGAGAGCTGTCCGAGGGCGTCGACAACGGCGTGTTGCTCGGCGACGTCGGGCGGTTCGACGATCCGTCGGTCGGCGAGCTCGACGACCCGGCGCCGCGCGACCGTCTCGTGCCGCCAGTGGTCGATCAGCCGTCGCTTCGCCACGGTGCGGAGCCACGCCTCGGTGACCTGGTCGGCGCGGCCGTCACGGAAGGCCGCGGCGGCGGCCGCGAAGGTCTCTCCGGTGAGGTCCTCGGCGAGGGCTCGGTCACCACCGGTTCGGACCACGAGGAAGCCATAGACGACGGGGAGGGCTCGGTCGTACACGGCGCGGAAGCGAACCTCGGCTGCCGCGTCCGCTCCGACTCGCCCCTCGAGTGCCATCACCCATCATTCGTCGGTCAGCCCGGAATCCTTCGCCCGGACGATGGCACACGTCGATGGTTGGCGACCGCCCAGGGGGCCGTCGCCAGCACCGCACGCGTGGATCCGCCCGGTGAGCACCCCCGACCGATGACTACGCTCGCTCGCCGAACGATGCGGGGGTGCGGGGTCATGGCGTGGCGAGCGGTGTTGGCATGGACCGTGATGTTGGGACTGGTGGTGAGCGCGTCACCGGCCGATGCGGCGTCGGCAGGCGACGATGGGTCGCCGGCCGGCGCCGCGGCGGTCACCGCGCTCCTCCCGGACGAGGACGCCGCGAAGCCCGCGGCGAAGCCGGTGGTCCCGGGGGCACGCGCCGCTGCCGGCTCGGCCGATCCGGCCTTCGGGTTGAGCGAGCCCGCCGACGTCTCGTCGCCCGACTTCGGGGCCGCAGCCGTTCCGAGCGGCCCGGTGATCATCACCCTCGAGGTGCCGTGGGAGCCGTCGGGCGAGCTCACCGACGACGAGCTCGCCCTGCAGCGTGCGACCGCGCGGACCGCGGGTTCGATCGTGCGCGAGGCGCTCGCCGAGGCCGGTGATGCGTCCGGGGTCGTGGAGCTCTACGAGGCCGGCCCGATGCTGGCGGCTGACGTCGGACCGATCGCCGCTGCCCGGCTCGCCGAGCTCCCCGAGGTCCGGTCGGTGGTCGAGGACGAACCGATCGGTTTCGCCCTCGACGATGCCGATGACGAGCCGCTCTTCCACGCCGCGCTCGATCGGTCGATCCCGCTGATCGGCGCCGACCAGCTGCACTCGCAGGGCATCGACGGCAGTGGCTGGGTGGTCGCGGTGCTCGACACCGCGGTGGACCCCGACCACCCGTTCCTCGCAGGGGCAGTGGTCCGTGAAGCGTGCTTCCGGTTCAGCGGATCCTGCCCGAACGGCCAGTCGCAGATGTTCGGTGGGGGAGCGAACGGCGACTCCACGTGCGTGAACTGCGACCACGGCACCCACGTCTCGGGGACGGCCGTCGGGCGGGGGAACGGTCTGAACGGCGTCGCTCCTGCGGCCTCGCTCTACCACATCGACGTGTTCGAGCCCGGCTCGCCCGCCGTGTGCTTCGAGTTCTACCGCGACCAGAACTGCGTCCTCACGAGGACGAGCAACTACGCACAGGCGCTGGGCCACCTGGCATCCGAGACCCGCAGCGGTGCGCTGCGGTTGGCGTCGGTCAACCTCAGCCTCGGCGGTGGTCCGGCCGTCGAGTCGTGCCCCGGCGACCCGGCCGCGGCCGTCGTGAACGACCTGACCTCCCTCGGGGTCGCGGTCGTCGCGGCGTCGGGCAACGACGGTGAGAAGTTCGGGATGGGCAACCCGGCGTGCATCCCGGCGGCCATCTCGGTCGGTCGGGTCGAGCCAAACGGCAGCGTCGCCCGCAGCTCGAACTCGGCGTCGACGCTCGACCTCCTCGCACCCGGCGGGTCGATCCTCTCCAGCGTCCCCGGCGGTGGCTTCGACGTGCTCAGCGGCACCTCGATGGCAGCGCCCCACGTCGCCGGCGCGTTCGCGCTGCTGCGCCAGCAGTTCCCGAACCGCACGGTCGGCGATCTGCTCGCCGCCCTCCAGACCACCGGTACCCCGACGCCCGACCCGGGCAACGGCCAGTTCCATCCGCTGATCAACCTCCCGGCGGCCGTGCAGGCGTTGGACGGCGGCGCCGCCACGCCGAGCGGTGTGCCCAACGACGAGCCCGCGACGGCGTTCGACCTCGGCCTGCCGATCGGCTCGGTCACCCAGAACACCACGCTCGCGACCGCACCCGCGGGCGAGCAGCTCTTCGGCATCGACGTCACCAACACGGTCTGGTTCTCGTGGGTCGCGCCGTCGGACGGACGGATCGAGTGGTCCACGGCCGGATCCGGGTACGACACGGTGCTGGCCGTCTACCGATTCGCCGCGGGCTCGACGCTGCCCGCGGTCGGGGTCAACGACGACGATCCGAACCGCAACGACCTGACGAGCCGCTTCCAGCACGATGTCGTCGGTGGTACTCGGTACGCCATCGCGGTCGGTGACTTCGGCACGTCCCCGGCGGGCGGTGCCCTGGAGTTGGCGTGGACGATGTTCAACGCCGGCCAGGACGACTTCGCGGGGCGGCTCCGGCTGACCAACGGTCAGGGACTGGTGGCGGCCTCCAACGTCGGCACCGACAAGGAGCCGGGCGAGCCGAACCATGCGGGCAACGCCGGCGGCTCGTCGATCTGGTGGGAGGTGGTCCCGCCGGTGGGCGGCGAGCTCATCGTCAGCACGGTCGGGTCGAGCTTCGACACCACGATCGCCGCCTATCGCGGGAGCCGGGTCGACGCGCTGACGACGCTGGCCAGCAACGACGACGTCGTGGCCGGTGAGCTGTGGAGCATCGCCACCGTGCCCGTCACCGCCGGGCAGCCGATCGAGGTCGCCGTCGATGGGTTCCGTCCCCAGGGCGAGCCCGACGGCTTCGAGGGCTTCGTGTCGTTCATCTGGACCTACCTCACCAACGGCCTCGACGACCCCGGCGGCGCGACGATCAGCGGAGCGGCCGGGACGATCCGCGGCACCAACGCCGGCGCGACCGCCGAGGCCGCCGAGTCGCACGCCGGCACCGGCGGTGCCTCCGTCTGGTACCGGTGGGTCTCGCCCGTGTCCGGACGTGCCGTCGTCGAGACCGAGAGCACCAACTTCGACACGGTGCTCGGCGCCTACGACGCGGCGACCGGGGCGACCCTGGCCGCCAACGATGATCGAGCGCTCGGCGACCTCGACAGTCGCATGTTCTTCGACGTCGAGGCGGGCCAGGTCATCGACATCGCCGTCGACGGCTACCGGTACGAGGAGGGCCCGTCGACCGGCGACTTCACGCTCCGATGGTCCGCCGCCGAGGTCGACGATGCGTATTGGCTGCTCGACGCCAGCGGGATCATCTACCCGTTCGGCGACGCGCCGCCGCTTCCCGATGCCGGCGACGGGACGGGCTGGGTCGACGTGACGGCCGCCCCGGGCGGCGGGCTCTGGGCCCTCTCGGCCGACGGGACGGTCAGCGCCCGCGGCGGTGCGACGCACTTCGGCAACGCCTCGCTGACCGGTCTCGCGCCGGGGGAGCTGCCGTCGACGCTGTCGGCGACCCCGACGGGCAGCGGCTACTGGGTGTTCACCGACCGAGGTCGGTCGCTGGCCTTCGGCGACGCACGGCAGCTCGGTGACCTGTGGTCGGTGACCAACGCCGACGGCACGCCGATCGCGCTGATCCTGAACGGGCCGATCATCGCCTCGGCGGCGACGCCGTCGGGCAACGGCTACTACATGGTCGGCTCCGACGGCGGCATCTTCTCGTTCGGTGATGCCGAGTTCCGCGGCTCGATGGGTGGCCAGCGGCTGAACGAGCCGGTGATCGGCATCGCACCCGACCCGGACAACCAGGGCTACTGGCTGGTCGCGGCCGACGGCGGCATCTTCGCCTTCGACGCACCGTTCCGCGGTGCGGTGCCGGGGGTGCTCGCCCCCGGGGTCAGCTTGAACCGGCCCGTGGTCGGGATGGTGAGCTACGGCGACGGCTACCTGCTCGTGGCGTCCGACGGCGGCGTGTTCAACTTCTCGAACCTGTCGTTCCAGGGGTCGCTCGGCTCGGATCCGCCTGACGTGCCGATCGTCGCCATCACGCCGCTCCGCTGAGGCCCGGCTGTCGCTGACACACCCCCTCGGTAGGGTCGTCGGGGTGACCCGACGATTCGAGATGGTCTCCGATTTCCAGCCGGCCGGCGATCAGCCCGGCGCCATCAAGCAGCTGTCCGCCGGCATCGAGGCCGGCGAGCGGTTCCAGACCCTGCTCGGCATCACGGGCTCGGGCAAGAGCGCCACCACGGCGTGGACGATCGAGCAGGTGCAGAAGCCCACGCTCGTGCTGGCACCCAACAAGTCGCTGGCGGCGCAGCTGGCGAACGAGTTCCGGGAGTTCTTCCCCAACAACGCGGTCGAGTACTTCGTCAGCTACTACGACTACTACCAGCCCGAGGCGTACATCCCGTCGAGCGACACCTACATCGAGAAGGACTCGTCGGTGAACGACGAGATCGACCGCTTGCGGCACTCGGCGACCGCCTCGCTGCTCACTCGGCGAGACGTCATCGTCGTCGCCTCGGTCAGCTGCATCTACGGCCTCGGCTCGCCGGAGGAGTACCGGCGCCAGCTGCTGACCCTGAACGTCGGGGAGGAGCGCGACCAGCGGTCGATCCTGCGCCAGCTCGTCGACATGCAGTACGAGCGCAACGACATGAACCTCGTGCGGGGCAAGTTCCGGGTCCGGGGGGACTCGATCGAGCTGCACCCGGCCTACGAGGAGCACGTGCTGCGCATCGAGCTCTTCGGCGACGACATCGAGCGGATCACCACCGTCGATCCGCTCACCGGCGAGCGCATCGACGACGTCGAGGGCGCGGTCGTCTTCCCGGCCAGCCACTACGTCGCCAGCGAGGAGCGGATGGAGCGGGCCGTCAAGCGGATCGAGGCCGAGCTGCAGGATCGCCTCGCTTGGTTCGAGGCCAACAACAAGCTCCTCGAGGCTCAGCGCCTCCGGATGCGGACCGAGTACGACCTGGAGATGATCCAGGAGGTCGGCTTCTGCAACGGCATCGAGAACTACTCGGCGCCGATCGACGGCCGGAGCGCGGGTGAGGCCCCCAACACGCTGCTCGACTTCTTCCCCGACGACTTCCTGCTCGTGATCGACGAGTCGCACGTCGCCGTGCCGCAGCTCCACGGGCAGTACGAGGGGGACCGCTCCCGCAAGGAGATGTTGATCGACCACGGATTCCGCCTGCCGTCGGCGGCCGACAACCGGCCGCTGAGGTTCGAAGAGGTGCTCGAGCGGATCAACCAGTGCGTCTTCCTCAGCGCCACCCCGAGCGCCTACGAGCTGCAGGTCTCCGAGCGGGTGGCCGAGCAGATCATCCGGCCCACTGGTCTCGTCGACCCGGAGGTCATCGTGAAGCCGACCAAGGGGCAGATCGACGATCTCCTCGCCCAGGTCGAGGATCGGGTCACCAAGGGTGACCGCGTCCTGGTCACCACCCTCACCAAGAAGATGGCCGAGGACCTCACCGACTACCTGCTCGAGCAGGGTGTCCGGGTGCGTTACCTGCACAGCGAGGTCGACACCATCCAGCGAATCGAGCTGATCCGCGACCTGCGGCTCGGCGAGTTCGACGTGCTGGTCGGCATCAACCTGCTCCGGGAGGGTCTCGACCTGCCCGAGGTGTCGCTGGTCGCCATCCTCGACGCCGACAAGGAGGGCTTCCTCCGGTCCGAGACGTCGCTCATCCAGACCACTGGCCGAGCGGCACGAAACGTCGACGGCCAGGTCGTCATGTACGCCGACACCGTCACCGACTCGATGCAGCGGGCCATCTCCGAGACCAACCGGCGCCGTCGCCTCCAGCAGGCGTACAACGAGGAGCACGGCATCAACCCGCAGACGATCCGCAAGGCCGTCGGCGACATCCTCGCCACCATCCGGCCCGACGAGGCCAAGGCCCCGGTGCCCGAGAAGCTCGTCGGTCAGGCCAAGACGACTCGCACCGACTTCGGCGAGCTGCCGGCCTCGGAGCTCCAGCGTCTCCTCGCCACCCTCGAGGCCGAGATGAACGAGGCCGCCGCCGACCTCCGCTTCGAGTACGCCGCCCGCCTCCGCGACGAGATCAAGGAGCTCAAGCGCGAGCTCCGCGAGCTCCAGGGCGCCATCAGCTAGGGCTCTGACGAGGCCGTGAACGGCCGAGCTCGAGATGCTGCTTCAGATCACCCAGAGTCCGTCGCCAGCATTGATCTGCATCGTCTCGTACTGATCCGAATCGTCGATGAGCTGCAACGTGAGCCCGTTCTCGAGTCCGAGGGCGATCTCCTTGGGACCAATGGTGACGGCCAGGACGGAAGCGTTCAAGACGTCGAAGAACCCCGGCTCGGGCCACGAACCCTGCGCCCAGCGAGCCAGTACCGTCCCGTCTCGAAGCACGCTGACAGGTGATTGGACAGCGAAGTTCACCGAGCCGAAGGTGAACTGCAGATCGAATTGACCGACGCGGATCTGCGTCGTGAACTCGCCGACAACTGGCGACAGGTCAAGGTCGGCCGGGACTCCATACATGCTCGACCGATTCTCGCCGCCTGCGCCCAGACGCGCCAGGATGTCTCTGCCCTGCAACATGGACATCGGCACCTCCCCGCGCCATAGGTGCGGGTCGTCGCAGAGTTCAGGTCGGCCGAGGCGTCGGAACGGCGGTCGCCAAGCCGTTCTCCTTCGCTGCGTGGCCGAGCAGGGCGTCACCGGTGACGAACACGACGTCGGTGTCGGCGATCGCCACACCGGCTGCGAGGTGCACGGCGTCGTAGCCCCGGAGTCCGTGCTCTTGGGCACGCCGTCCGGCGTCGCGCGCAAGATCGGCGGTGATCTCCAGGAAGTCGATCTGCTCAACGAGTCCGTCGAGCCCGGCGGTCGCCGACACCATCTGGTCGGTGGTGAGCCGTTCCATCCGGACCGCCCGCGCCAGCGCGGCGCACGCTTCTGGGTACAGCAGCCGGACGGACACGATTCGCGTTGCTTCGTCCCAGAAGCGCGTGCAGTGATCGGTCGTGGGTTCGGCCACGAGCAACGGCACGATCGCAGAGGTGTCGAAGTACGCGATCACCTGCGCTGGTCGGCGACCAGGTCGCTCACGGTCCCGTCAGCGACGATCGGCGTCGCTGTCCGAGGCCGCTTGCGCTTCGTCGCCGGTGTCACGAGTCCCGCAGCGATCAGACGATCCAGAGGACGGGGCTGCTCCAGCGGTACGATCCGCGCGACTGCCTGGCCATGATCGGTGACGGTGATCTCTGCACCGTCGCGAACCTTCGCCAGATAGCGGCTCAGGTGGTCGCGCAGTTCCCGGACTCCAGCTTCCATGAACCCTAGTGTGGCGCTTTTCTGGACAGAGGTCTAGCCACAGGCGCTCGGGTCGACCGCGCCGCGCCGACCCCGCCGGCGGGTCCGAGCCGGCGATCTGTCCGACGAGCGGAGCCGTCGGCTGCGTGGCTCGAGGAGACATCGGCTTCCGTCGAGTGTTGCGGGCGTCAGCTGGTCGAGCGGTCGAGCAGTACCGCCAGCGGCCCGTCGGGGACGGCGAGCAGCTCGTCGTAGGTCCCGACGGCGACCACCTCGCCATCGCCGAGCACCACGACCCGGTCGGCGGTGCGGATCGTCGATGGTCGGTGGGCGATCAGTAGTGTCGTGCGACCGGCCGCAGTGGTCGCCAGCGCCTCGTTGATCGCTCGCTCCGTCTCGGTGTCGAGGTTCGAGACCGCTTCGTCCTGGAGCGCGAGCGGACGATCGGCGAGCAACGCCCGGGCGATGGCGATCCGCTGGCGCTGTCCGCCGGACAGTCCGGTGCCGAGCTCGCCGAGCCTCGTGTCGCCACCGTCGGGCAACGCGCGAACGAAGTCCTGAGCGTGAGCGGTGATCAGCGCTCGGCCGATGTCGTCGTCGCCAGCGTCGGGATCGGCGACGCGCACGTTCCCGTGGACCGAACGGCGGAACAGGTGGGTGTCCTGCGGTACCACGGCCAGGAGGCTGCGGACCTCGGCGGACGGGAGGTCTCGCAGGTCGACCCCGTCGACGGTGATGCGGCCGTCGTCGGGGTCGAAGTGGCGCTGCAGCAGTGCTGCGCAGGTGGACTTCCCGGCGCCCGAGTGGCCGACGAGCACGACCCGTTCGCCCGGTCGGACCTCGAAGGAGACGCCGCGAAGCGCAGGCGACGCTGCCCCGGGATAGGTGAAGGTGACGTCCTCGAAGCGGACGGCGCCGGTGCCAGCCGGAGTCGCAGCCGGGTGCACGGGGTCGGTCACGTCGGGCTCCGCTCCGAGCAGTCGACCGATGCGTTCGAACGCAGCCGCGATGTTCGCCAGCTCCTGAGCGAGGTGAGAGACCGCGATCACCGGGCCGAAGGACGCAGCGGCGATGACGACGGCGGCAGGGTAGAGCGCGGGCTCGAGTCGACCGGCCTCCACGAGGACCCCGGCGGTCAACACGATGACGAGCACGCCCACGGCCAGGAGCCCGTCGGTCGCTGCCTGCTCGCGACCGGCACGGCGACCGTGACGGGCGTTGGCCGCTGCCAGTCGCTCCTGGCGCTCGTCCAGACGACGCAGCACCTCGGCCTCGGCGCCGAGGGCCGCGATCTCGCGCATGCCCTGCAGCGCATCCAACACGTCGGCGGACAGTTCGCCCACCCCGCCACGGATGCGGTCGGCGTCCTCGTTGGCCTGCACCAGGAGCCAGCCGGGGACGGTCGCGACGGCGAGGAGCACGGGGAGGAGGACCAGCGGCAGCAGCGGGTGCATCAGTCCGAGCCCGACGAGCGCGGCGCCGGGAACGAGGACGGCGACGACCGCGGGCGGAACGATGTGAGACGTGAACAGCTCCAGCGTCTCCATGTCGCTCATCGCGGTGGAGCTGACATCGCCGGACCGGGACCGATGGAAGTAGCCCGGTGCCAGAGAGCGGACCTTCCGGAAGGTCGTGAGCCGACGTTCGGCCAGCATTCGGTACGACATCTGGTGGGTCCAGAGGTTGTGTAGCCCGGCGAGCAGCGCCGCGGGGACCGAGAGAGCGAGGATGGCCCACACCAGCGGCCACAGCTCGTCGGTGGTCGCGCCCGACGCCGCCCGCCCGATGAGGTAGGCGCCCGCCGCGGCCGCAGCGACCTGCATGATCCGGCTCAGGACGTCGGTGACGACGGATCCGACGAACAGGGCCCGGTACGGCCGAAGCAGGCCGGCCAACGGCCGGACCGCACGCAACGTCTGACCGACCGCCGCGAGCGCACCGGCCGGCGTGCTGCGAGCGACGATGTCCCGTGTCGGGTCGTCCGCTTCGGTGGCGGTCACAGTGCTGGCTCCTGCGCCGCGACGAGCTGACGGTACGGGCCGTCGGACGCCGACAACTCGGCGTGGGTGCCGACCTCGACGACACGACCGCGATCGAGCACGACGACGCGGTCGGCGTTGACGACGGTCGACAGCCGGTGTGCGATCACCAGCACGGTGCGGTCGACGGTCAGTTCGTCGAGCGCCTCCTGGATCGCTGCCTCGTTCGCGACGTCGACACTGGCCGTCGCCTCGTCGAGGACCAGGATCGGCGCGTCCTGCAGCAGCGCACGGGCGATCGCCAGGCGCTGGCGCTCGCCGCCGGACAGTCGGGCGCCGCGTTCGCCGATGACCGTGTCCAGACCGGCGGGTTGCGCCGCGACGAAGTCGGCAAGGCGAGCGACGTCCAGCGCCGCCTCCAACTCGTCGTCGACCGCGCTCGGGCGAGCCAACAGGAGGTTCGAACGGATCGTGCCGTGGAACGTCAGCGCGTCCTGCGACACGACCGCGGTCATCGCCCGCACCGTCGGCAGCGGAAGCTTCAGGAGGTCGTGGCCGCCGAGACGGATGACGCCGCCCTGTGGGTCGGCGAACCGGAGCAGCAGGTTGACCAGTGTCGACTTGCCGGCGCCCGATCGCCCGACGACGGCGATCGTCTCGCCGCGGCGCACCTGGAGATCCAGTCCGTCGAGCGCCGGGAGGTCGTTCGGGCGGTAGGCGAAGGTGACGCGGTCGAACGAGATGGTCGCATCGAGTGCTGACGGTGGCGGGCCGTGGATCGGCGCGGTGATCGACGGCTGCTCGTCCAGGATCGCCAGCATCTTGCGCGCCGGGTCGACCGACGTCATCGCGAAGTGGTAGGCGAGGCTCAGATCGCTGACCGGTCGCAGGCACTCGCCAACGAGCAGCAGCACGAGAAACACCCGCGCCGTTGTGGTGCCTCCACTCGCCAGGTCGAGCGCGGCGACCGCCAGCGCGATCCCGTTGCCGATGGCGGTCAGCCAGCCGATGATCCCCCACACCATGCCGCCGGTGTGTGAGAACGCGATGTTGTCGTCGCGCACTGTGGCGATGCGTTCGGACAGGTCCTCCTCGACCCGGTCGTTGGCCCCGTACGCCTTGAGCACGGTCATCCCTTGCATCGCGTCGACGAGCTCCGACGAGAGGTCGGCGTAGCGCTCGTTGGCGACCGTCAATCGCACGTTGAGGCGCTGCATCTCCCAGTGGGGCAGCACCACCATGAACACGATCGCCCCCACGATCACCAGCGCGACCAGCGGGGAGATCAAGGCGATGACGACCAGCGCCGTGAGCGTGGCGACGCCGGCGACGACGGCTTGCGCGGCGAATCGGCGGAAGTAGACGTCCAACCGCTGCACGCCCTCGACCAGCGTGACTTCCAGCTCGCCGGCGCGACGGTCGGCCAACCACGCCGGGCCGAGCTCGAACGCCTTGGCCAACAGGCGCCGTCGCAGATCCGCCGTGATCTGGACCGAGGCCTCGGCGCTCGCTCCCTCGCGCGCAGAGATCAGGACGACACGGACGCCGACCAGGAGCGCCGCCGCCACCACGAAGGGCGCCACGGTCGAGAGCGGTTCACCGGCGAACGCCCGGTCGATCGCGATCGCCGTGGCGACGCCCACGGCGAGGTAGGTCGCCGACACCCCGAGACCGAACGTCACCACCCGACGCAGCGCCGAGGTCTGCGTCGCTCCCAATGCGAGCAGTCTCCGGTGGACCTCGACGTCGCGCATCGAGCCGTTAGAGTATGCGGACTTGCGCAAGTACTCAAGTATCTGGACGTGATCCACAGGTGATGTGGCCACTACTTGAGTATCTGCTCACTCCCTCAACCATTTGCTAGGTTGCGGTCGACGCCGAGAGGGAATCATTCCCATCGCCGTGACGCGTCACGACTCCCTCCGCTCATCCCCTCCCGAGGCCGCTCCATGAGTCCGACAGAAGCCGCTCGTGCGAGCTGAGGTCGACCGCGATCTCGCGGCTGAGCCGAGGCGAGACACCGGCCGAACGATCCCCGAGAGCGGAACCGGTGCATCTTCTGGCGCGATGAGCGGCGTGTTGCCCGGTGCCGCAGTCCCGGTCGTGGCGATCGTGCTGGCGCTGGCCCTTCCCGTCAGCATCGTGGTCGCGACGGGGATCGGTGCGGTGGGGATCCCGGCCGACGAGGTCTGGGAGGTGGTGTCGGCTCGGTTGATCGGGGCGTCTCCCGATGTCGCGCCGGAGGTCGAGCAGATCATCTGGACGATCCGGTTCCCCCGAGTCCTCCTGGCCGCGGTGGTCGGCGCCGGACTGTCGCTGGCCGGCTTGTGCCTGCAGGCGGTCGTGCGCAATCCGCTCGCCGATCCGTACATCCTCGGTGCTGCCTCCGGCGCCTCCGCGGCTGCGGTGGCCGTCCTCGTGCTCGGCTCCTCGGCGGTGTTCGGCCTCGGGCTCTCGGCTGCAGCGTTCCTCGGCGCCCTCTTCTCGTTGCTGCTCACCCTCGCGCTGGGTCAGCGTGCCGGACAGGTCTCGTCGACGCGCCTGATCCTGGCCGGCGTGGCGGTCGGCTACGTCTTCCAAGCGGTCACCGGCTTCCTGCAGCTCCAGGCGGAGCCGAACGCGCTGCGAGGCGTGATCTTCTGGCTGCTCGGGAGCTTCGCCAGCGCGGAGTGGTCCGATCTGATCGCTCCAACGGCTGCGCTCGTCTTCGTCGGCGTGTGGCTGACCGTCCAAGGCCCGAAGCTGAACGCGTTGGTCATGGGCGATGACACCGCAGCGTCGCTCGGCATCCGCGTCGGCCGCTATCGGGTCTGGCTGCTGGTCCTCGCCTCGCTGCTCACTGGCGCCTGCATCTCGGTTGCCGGCGGTATCGGCTTCGTGGGGCTGATGGTCCCGCATGCCGCACGCCTCGTCGTCGGCCCCGACCATCGCCGATTGCTGCCCGTCTCCGTCCTCGGCGGCGCGATCTTCCTCGTGTTCGTCGACGTGGTCGCGCGGAGGATCGCCGCACCGGGCGAACTACCCATCGGGATCTTCACCGCCGCCATCGGCGGACCGGCGTTCCTCGCGATCATGTTCCGCAAGAACTCGTGGACGTCGGGCCGATGACGAGGGCCGACCTCCGCGACGTCGACGTCGTCCTCGGGGGAACGACGATCGTTCGATCGGTCGGGCTCGAGCTCGTCGGCGGTGAGTTCCTCGCGCTCGTCGGCCCCAACGGCAGCGGCAAGTCCACGCTGCTGCGCACCCTGTACCGCGCGCTCCGGCCCCAAGCAGGTGAGGTCAGCGTCGACGGGACGGACGTGTGGCGCCTGCGGGCGGTCGAGGTCGCTCGGACGGTCGCCGTCGTCGCGCAGGAGCGGCCCGACGAGTTCGACTTCACGGTCGCCGACATCGTCCGCCTCGGTCGCACTCCCCACCTCGGCCGTATGGCACGCATCGGTGCCTCTCACGACCTCATCTGCGTCCACGCGCTCGAACGCGCGGGCGCCGCCCATCTCGCCGCCCGCGTCTTCCACACGCTCTCCGGTGGTGAGAAGCAGCGGGTCCTCATCGCCCGCGCCCTGGCCCAGGAGCCGTCGATCCTCGTCCTGGACGAGCCGACCAACCATCTCGACATCTCGGCGCAGCTCGAGATCCTCGCCCTCGTCGCGTCGCTCGATGGCGTGACGGTCGTCGCCGCCCTGCACGAGCTCAACCACGCCGCTGCCTACGCCGACCGAGTCGCCGTCCTCAACGCCGGCTCGCTCGTGGGCTGCGGCATCCCGGTGGAGGTGCTCACCCCCGCGCTGATCGAGGAGGTGTTCGGCGTGCGGGCATCCGTCGGCACCCATCCGGACACCGGTCGCGTGCAGTTCTCCTTCAGCCCCCTCCCAACAGAAAGCGCCTCGCCATGTCACGAACACGACTGATCGCTGCGATCGCCGTCCCGTTGATCCTCCTCGCCGCCGCATGTGGCGGCGACTCGGACGACGACGCGTCCACCGACACCGGATCCGCATCGGCATCTGAGCCCGCTGCGGGCGACGACGCCACCGAGCCCGAGACCGGTGGTGACGAGGCCGCCTCGAACGACGACGGCATGGCGACGTCGTATCCGCTGACGATCGAGACCTGCGGGGTCAGCTCGACCCTCGACGGCCCACCCGAGAGCATCCTCGTCTACTACTCGTTCGAGGAGCCGTTGCTGCTCTGGGGGCTCGGCGACGCCATCGACCTGTTCGTCAGCTTCGGCGCCGACTCCGCCTATCCGGGCGTGAACGAGATGTACGCCGATCTCGAGATCACCACCGATCAGCCCGGCCGCGAGGCACTGATCGCGATGGCGCCGGATCTCATCCTCACGGCATCCGACTTCGCCTTCAACGAGGAGGCCGGATTCCTGAGCCGCGAGGACGTGCACGAGCTCGGCATCGCGACCTGGCTCCCCCAGAGCATGTGCGCCCAGGACAAGGCGGACCCGCCGCCCGACGAGGCCGAGGCCCTGCGGAACCGCGACTACGACCAGGTCGTGGCCGACCTCCTGGAGCTCGGCGAGATCGTCGACCGGCAGGCGGAGGCCGTCGCACTGACGTCGGAGATGAACGAGAAGATGGCCGAGGTCGAGGCGCGCGTCCCCGACGGCGACCCCGTGCCGGTCGCTCTGTTGTCGGCGACCGCCGACGCCGCCGACATCTTCGGCGTCTACACCGGCGGGGTGAACGAGGACATCATCCGGCGTGCCGGCGGCGTCAACCCGTTCCGGACCGACGAGACCGGCCAGTTCGAGAGCCTCTCGGTCGAGGAGCTCACCGTGACCCCGCTCGAGGCCGTCCTCACCGACCTCCCGCTCGATCCGGGCGCTGAGGAGACGCTGCTCGCTCAGTTCCCGACCTGGCCGGCGTCGGAAGCGGGGACCTACGCCTACATCCCGTCGATCCTCGGCGGTCCTGGCATGCCCTGGGCAGCGGAGCAGCTCGTCGAGCTGCTCTATGCCGACGCTGGGTAGTCAGCCCGGAGATGCGCTGGGCGCGGCATCGGTCGGTGCGTCCGGCCGATGCTGGTGACCGTCGTGATGGGCCGACTCGGCCAAGTGCTCGGCGTACCAGAAGGCCGCATCGGCGAGACGGGCGAAGTGCCGGTCGGCGAGCTCGTACCGGACGTTCACACCGTCCTTCGTCGCCTTCAGCACCCCGGCTCGCCGCATGCGGTTCAGATGCTGGGACGTGGCCGACAAGCTGAGGTCAGCCAGCTCGGCGAGTTCGCTCACCGCCAGCGGGCTCTCGTGGAGCAGCGCATGAACGATGCGCAATCGCGATGCGCTCGCCAGCAGCGCCAAGGTGTCGACAGCGACCGCGACGTGCCCGTCGGGAACGAGTCGCTCATCCATCGCCGTCACCGTACCGCCCATCCGCGCTGGGGTCCCGACCGCCTGATCAGGCAGGCGACGGCAGCCCGTAGACGCTTCGCGCGGTGCCGGACCACATGTGGTCCTGCTCGGCGTCGGTGTAGCGCTGCGCCATCTTCTTCTGCGCGTTCACGAGCACGTCGTAGGGCATCGAGAACTTGTCGACCGGGAAATTCGACTCGAACATGCACCGTTCGGGACCGAAGCTCTCGATCGTGTGGTGGTACCAGCGGCTGTGCGCGGCGGCGACCTCGTCCGAGGTCGGCGGCGCCATCGGATCCCAGCCGAAGCCGTTGTCGGGCATGGCCAGCCCGCCGAGCTTGGCGACCACGTTCGGGCAGTCCGCAGCGGCGTTGATGTCGTCGCGCCACGGCCGGTAGATCTCGTCGTGCTTGCCCTCGTACGGGCCCACGCCGAGCGGCGTCCCGAAGTGGTCGAGGACGATCGTCGCGCCCGGCACCGCGCGGGCGAGCTCGACGAAGTCGCCCATCTGGTGGTGGTAGTGCCAGGTGTCGTAGGTGAGGCCCCGCTCGCCGAGGTGGGCGACGCCCCGTCGGAAGTCGGGATCCGAGGACAGGTCCGGCGGTGCGCTCCCGGGGATCATCAGGAAGCTCGGATCCGGTGCCGACGACAGCGCGTGCCGGATGCCCCGGAAGCGTCCGCCGGCTGCGGCCTCGTGGGCGTCGAGGACCTCGTCCAGCTGATCGAGCGGGAGTCGGAGATCGGCCCTCGCCACGATGCCAGCGATCGTCGCGCCCTCGGTCGCCTCGCTGGCCGTCGCGAGCTCGGCGACGAACTCGGTCTCACCGATCGGCGTGAGATGGTCCGGACCGTCGGGTCGGTAGCAGGCCCCGCACTCGACGAACACCGTCTGCACGACCCGATGACCCGACCCCGTGTCGCCGTGGAGATCGGCGAGCAGGTAGTCGTCGATGGGAAAGTCCCGCCAGAGGTGATGGTGGGGGTCGACGATCTCGCGCTCGGGGTCGATGATCGGTTCTGACATGGGCGGATCGTAGATCTGACGGCTTCTTTCGTGCCTCGGATCATGCGCTGCTCGTCGTTGGGGCCGTCCGCTGCACGGGTCCCGTCACCGCCGCACCCCGGTCCGTCCACCGGGGCCCGTCGCCGCCGCACCCCACGTCCTCGCGGAGCTGCGGGCGTGGGGACCCCGCTGCGGCGCCACCCGGTGGACTCTGTCTCCGCTGCGGCGCCACCCGCTTCGCTCCTGTTCCCGGGCGCGAGTCGTCTCTGGTCGGTGGGGGGTGTTGGTGCGGTGGGCGGCGGGCTTCCTAGAACATCGTTTGGCAGTACGGACTCTGGGTCGTCACGAAGACCTTGTCTGCTCGTTGGAGGGCGGCCGTCTCGCCGGTCAGGCGGCCCAGGGTGGCGAGGGCGGTCGGCCGGACGCCGCCCAGCAGCAGGGACCCCAGCGTCGAGATCGGGCAGACCAGATCCGGCTCCCGCGTCGTGGTCGTGCACGACGCCTCCGGGCCGGCTTCGAGCGCCACGGTCGTGACCTCGTCTCCGTCGTGGACCTCGAGGACGAGGTGGTCCTCGACCTCGTACGAGCGGGCTGCCAGCGCCGCGACCGGGTCGAGCACTCGAACCCACAGATAATCACCGACCGCCGTCGTCCGGTATGAGCGCGGGTCGGTCAGCGCGAGCGGCGTCGGGTCGGACGGGTCCGAGCGATCGAGCTGCACGGCCGTCGCGAGATCGATCGACATCAGATGCTGGTGGAGGCGGACGCGGGCGGCGTCGGTGACCGCGATGACCTCGACCACCACGATCGTCCCGCCGGGTTGGTTCTGGTCCCACTTCGGCTTGAGACGCCACATGGCGTAGCCGTCGGTTGTGCCGTCGATGTCGTAGGACACGCTCAGCTCGAGCGGGCCGGCGCCGTCGCGCCAGTCCGGACGATCAGCGAGGTACCGCTCGGCCCAGCCGGTCGTCCGGGTCACCTGGCCGTGCCGAGCGGAGCGGGCGCGGTTGTAGACATCGAGCACGAGCTCCTCGGAGGTCGCGGGATCGAGCAACTCGACCCGTCCGGGCGGAGCGTCGGGCAGCGTGGTGCGGAGCGTGTCGATCGTGACCGCTCGGTACTCGCTGGCGACCCCGTACCCGTAGCGGCCGTAGATCGCCGCCTCGGAGGCGAGGAGCGCCGCCGTGGGTTCGCCGCGCTCCCGGGCGTCGTCGTGGAGTCGACGCATCATCTCGGTCAGGATCCCGCGGCGCCGATGCGTGGGCCGCACGCCGACCGCGGTGACGCCGGCGTTCGATACCCGAGCCCCACCGGGGAGGGTGAGCTCCTGGCTTCGGATGCCCGAGGTCCCGACCCAGCGCTCGCCCTCGCAGGCGATCAGTGTCCGGTCGAGCTCGACGGTCCCGGCGTACAGCTCGACCTCCTCGTCGCTCAGCGCCTCGCCGAAGGCACGGTCGATCTCACGGAGGTAGCGGCCGACCTCGTCGGCCTCGATGGGGCGGAACGTGATGTCCATGCCGAGCAGTCTGACCGCCGTCGACGCCTCCGAGCGTCGGATTTCCGGCCGCGCTGCGCCATCCTGGTGCGACCCCCGAGCTGCGGAGTGCCAATGCCCCTCGTGACGTCCGACGGTGAGATCGACGCCCCCGGCCGCCTCCTCGTCGTCGTTGCCCACCCCGACGACATCGACTTCGGCTTCGCCGGCACGGTCGCCACCCTCACCGCGGCCGGCACCGAGGTGTCCTACTGCCTCGTCACCAGCGGCGACGCCGGTGGCTACGACGACGGGATCCCGCGTGAGGAGATGCCGCTCATGCGCGAGGCCGAGCAGCGCGAGGCAGCGAAGCGGGTCGGCGTCACCGACCTCCACTTCCTCCGCTTCCCCGACGGACGCGTCCAGGCCGACCTCGAGCTCCGCAAGGCGATCTCCCGGGTGATCCGTCAGGTCCGCCCCGATGTCGTCGCCACCCAGAACCCGGAGCGTCGGTGGGACTCGACCTACGGCAGCCATCCCGACCACATGGAGACCGCCGAGGCGACCATGCGGGCCGTCTACCCCGATGCCCGCAACCCCTACGCCTTCCCGGAGCTGCGGGCCGAGGAGGGGCTCGAGGCCCACAGCGTGCCCGAGGTCTGGGTGATGGGCCTCGAGCCGGTCCGGGCGATCGACGTGACCGAGCAGTTCGAGACGAAGGTCGAGGCGCTGCGGGCCCACGTCAGCCAGACCGCCCACATGGACGAGTTGGACGAGCGCATCCGGAGCTGGATGGCCGGCACCGCCGAGCGGGCGGGCATGCCGGAAGGTCGCCTCGCCGAGGGCCACCGGGTCATCGACACGGCCTGACATCCGGGTCGATCGCAGCCCGGACGCGACACCGCCCCGCAGGCCGGAGCCCGCGGGGCGGTGTGCCCTTGGAGGAGGTCGGTGATCAGCCGATGATGTCGACGACGGTCCCGGTCGGGGCGTCGCTCTCGATCACGGCCGCCCCGCCGAAGCCGAGGACCTGGCCGGCATCGGTGGTGAGCCAGTAGCCGTCTCCGGCATCCGTGCCGAGCAGGCCGGTGACGATGCCGTCGACGCCGTTGTCGACGCCGGAGCCGTGGAAGGACGCGTCGCCGAAGGCGAAGACGCCGCCGTCGGCGGCCACCAGGTAGTAGCCGTTGCCCGACGCCGTGACCGCGATGTCGACGATCGGCGAGTTCAGCGGGGTCGAGCCCAGCGAGCCGAGGAACGGGGCGTCGCCGAAGGCGAAGATGCCGCCGTCGGCCGCAACGAGCCAGTAGCCGTTGCCCGACGCCGTGGCGGCGATGTCGACGACCGACTGGTTGAGCGGGATCCCACCCATCGAGCCGAAGAAGCCGGCGTCACCGAAGGCGAAGACACCACCGTCGGCCGCGGCGAGCCAGTAGCCCTCGTCGCTGGAGGTCGCGTCGATCCCGACCACCGGCGAGTTCAGCGGAAGCGCACCGGCGGAGCCGACGAAACCGGCGTCGCCGAGGGCGAACACGCCACCGTCGGAGGCCGCGAGGAAGGCGCCGCTGTCCGACGAGGTCGACACCGCGTCGACGATCGGCTGGTTGAGCGGGACGCCGATGCCGTCGAACCCGCCGAAGAGACCGAACGACTCGACACCGCCGGTCGAGGTCACCAGGGCGTAGCCGCCGTCCCCCGACGAGCCCTCGGTCAGGCCGATGGTCTCGGTGATGAGCTGGAACGAGTCGGTGCCGAAGGACCCGACGGCGTAGACGACGAGCAGCTCGTTGGTCGTGATCTCGATCGGGGCCGGGCCGAAGAGCAGGGTGTCGGCGTCACCGAGGCCGGCCTGGTAGCTGCCGGGGGTGAGGCCGATCGCCGGGATCTGCTCGGTGCTGGCGATGGTGAGACCGCTCGGTGCCGGCTCGGTCGCGCCGAGCCAGGCCTGCACGGCGGGTGCCTGTGCGGCGTGGCGCACTGAGAGGCGGCCACGCTCGTTCGGCGTCGTCACCGTGGTGTCGTTCTCGAACAGCGTGGCGACGGGGGTGCCGTCGGCGTCGAGGTGGGCGACGATCGAGACGTCCTGGCCTGCGGTCAGCGGCACGTCGTCGGCCGTGATCGCCGGCGCCTCCGAGCACGGGGTCATGGCGTTGGCCGGGCTGATCTCGATGTCGTAGGTGTCGGGCTCGAGGGCGAGCACCTGGACCTGGCTGAACTCGAAGCCGGGCAGCACGCAGATCCCGTCGACCTCGACGTCGACGTCGAGCCCGGGGACGCCGTGCACGAGGCGAACGGTCGCCGGCAGCGGGAAGCTGTCGGTGATCAGCTGGAAGGAGTCCTCGCCGAACACGCCGACGGCGTAGACGACCGTGACCTGATCGGCGACGACGGGCAGGTCGGCCGGCCCGAACAGCAGGTCGCTCGCCGTGCCGAGGCCGGCTTGATAGGTGCCGGCGGCGAGCTCGACGCGAGCGACCTGCTCGGCGTTCGAGATCTGCAGCCCGGTCGGGGCGGCGGCGTCGGCGCCGAGCCAGACCTCGACGGTCGGGGCCGCAGCGGTGTGGCGCACCGTGGCGACGCCGAGGCCCGGCGGAGCCGTGGCGGTGTTGGCGTCGGAGAACACCGTGGCGACGGGGGTGCTGTCGGCGTCGAGGTGGGCGACGATCGAGACGCTGTCCCCGTCGTTGAGCGGAACGTCGTTCGCCGTGATGACCGCGGCTCCACCGCACGGGGTCATCGTGTCGGCGAGGCTGATGACGAGGTCGACCTCACCGCTGAGCTCGATCGGCCCCACGACGTCGTCGAACTCGAGGCCGGTGATCGCGCAGGTCCCGTCGACCGAGACGTCGACCGGTAGTTCCTGGGCGAGGCTGAGGGCGGTGCCGGGGATGGCGTGCACGACGCGAACCGTGGCTCCGGTGCGCACGTCGGCGCCTGCCGGAGCGCCGCTCACGGCGAGGCCGGTGACGGCCAGCAGCGCCGCGAGCGCGGTGAACAGGATCCTCTTCATGGCGGGGGGCTCCTCTCGATTGGAAACCCCTACGGTCCGAGCGCGCCACCCGGATGCAGTCCGATGTCCTACTCCCAGAAATCCAGCGTCGTCCGCATCGTCTGCTCGAAGTCCTCGAACGTGCCGTGGGCCTTCACCGCGGCGATCATCTCGGCGTCGCCGCCGACGAGGGTCCGGAACGGGGCCTCCGGATCGAGCGCGACCCGGACGATCACGTCGGCGACGGTCTGGGCATCGGCACCGCCGGAGGTGCTCTCGGGGACGAGACCCTTGATGGCGATGCTCAGCCGCTCGTTGAGCTCCCAGTCCTCGCTGCCCGGAGCGAAGGCCTCGGCATGGCGCGTGTTCCCGCCGAGGGCGGTGGGGAACTGGCCCGGTTGGATCAGGTGCACCCGCACGCCTCGCCGTCCGACCTCGAACCGCAGCGCTTCGCTCAGACCCTCCAGCGCGTGCTTCGTCGCGGCGTAGAAGCCGGCGAAGGGTCGGCCGACGAGACCGGCGATCGATCCGACGTTGACGACGACGCCTGCCCCCCGGTCCCGCATGTCCGGGACGAACGTGCGGAGCATCCGTGCGACCCCGAAGACGTTGGCCTCGAACTGCCAGAGCATCTCCTCGTCGGAGGCGCCGGTCACGGGGGCGACGAGCTCGACCCCCGCGTTGTTGACGAGGACGTCGGGGACGCCGACCTCGGTCTTCGCCGCGTGGATCGAGGCCTGGTCGGTCACGTCGAGAGCGACGACGCGGAGCGACCACCCGGCGGCGGCCGCATCGGCGAGCAGGTCCTCACCCCTGGACGGGGTCCGCATCGTGGCGATGACGTCATGGCCGGCGGCCGCGAACGAACGGGCGGCGAGCTCGCCGAAACCGGAGGAGCAGCCGGTGATGAGGACGGAGACCATGACGGGCATCTGATCGACGTCACCTCCTGTTCGTCAACCCGTCGACGGCGGCTCGTCCAGCGGCAAGGCTGGTGGGGCAAGGTCCGAGCGGCCCGACGACGATGGGGGATGTCATGCGTAGGACCAGGACGCTGGTGATGGTCGCCGCGGTGCTCGGGATGATCGCGGTGACGCTCGTTCCCGCGACCGCGGGAGCGAGCAGGAAGGAGCGTCCGGAGCCGGTGCGCTTCGCCACGTTCAACGCCTCGCTCAACCGTGGCAACCTCGGCGACCTCGCCGCCGAGCTGGCGGAGCCGGGCAGTCCGCAGCCGGCGAACGTCGCCGAGATCATCCAGCGCAACCGGCCTGACGTGCTGCTCATCAACGAGTTCGACTACGACCCGGCCGCCGTCGACCTCTTCCAGGAGAACTACCTCGGGGTCTCCCAGAACGGCGAGGAGCCGATCCACTACCCCTACGTGTTCATCGCACCGTCGAACACCGGCGAGCCGAGCGGCGTCGACCTCGACGGCGACGGGACGGTCGGCGGACCGAACGACGCCTACGGCTTCGGGTTCTTCCCCGGCCAGTTCGGCATGCTCGTGCTGTCGCAGTACCCGATCGTCGATCGCAAGATCCGGACCTTCCAGAACTTCCTGTGGGCCGACATGCCCGACAACCTCATGCCGACCGATTTCTACAGCCAGGAGGCCCAGGAGGTCTTCCGGCTGTCGTCGAAGAGCCATTGGGACGTCCCGATCCGCATCGGTGGTCGCGAGGTTCACTTCCTCGTCTCCCATCCGACCCCGCCGGTCTTCGACGACCCGGTCATCGACCAGAACGGTCGTCGGAACCACGACGAGATCCGGTTCTGGGCCGACTACATCCGGCCGTGGAACGGTCGGTACATCTACGACGACGAGGGCCGGTACGGCGGCATGCGGCCAGGCGCGATGTTCGTGATCGCCGGCGACCAGAACGCTGACCCGTTCGACGGCGACAGCGTCGACGGGGCGATCAACCAGCTCCTCGGTGACGTGCTCGTCAACACCAGGGTCACGCCATCGAGCCCAGGCGGCACCGAGCAGGCGGCGCTCCAGGGCGGGCTGAACGACACGCACCTCGGTGACCCGGCCTTCGACACCGCCGACTTCAACGACGCCGGCCCGGGCAACCTGCGGGTCGACTACGTCCTGCCCCGACGCAACCTGCGCATCGTCGGTGCCGGCGTGGACTGGCCGCTGTCGACCGACCCGGCCTTCGCTCCGGTGGGGGTCTTCGACCCGGCGACCTTCAGCTTCCCGAGCTCGGACCATCGCCTCGTCTACGTCGACGTGGTGAACAAGGGCTTCGTGCGCTGACGTCGAAGGAAACCACCACCAAACACGTGTTCGGGGGTGGGTCGGGCCGGTAGGGTCGGCACCGATGGGAGACGTACTCCGCGTCCGGGGCGCCCGGGAGCACAACCTCAAGGACGTCGACGTCGACATCCCGCGTGACTCGCTGGTCGTGGTCACCGGGCTGTCCGGCAGCGGCAAGTCCTCGCTGGCCTTCGACACGGTCTACGCGGAGGGGCAGCGGCGCTACGTCGAGTCGCTCAGCGCGTACGCCCGCCAGTTCCTCGGGCAGATGGACAAGCCCGACGTCGACTTCATCGAGGGGCTCTCGCCGGCCATCTCGATCGACCAGAAGTCGGCGTCGCGGAACCCGCGCTCGACGGTCGGCACGATCACCGAGGTCTACGACTACCTCCGGCTGCTCTATGCCCGCATCGGCGTGCAGCACGATCCCGAGACCGGTGAGATCGTCCAGCGGCAGACGCCGCAGCAGATCGTCGATCGCATCCTCGGGCTCGACGAGGGCACCCGCTTCCAGGTCCTCGCCCCTGTCGTGCGCGGCCGCAAGGGCGAGTACTCGACGTTGTTCGCCGAGTACCTGTCGCAGGGCTTCACCCGCGCTCGGGTCGACGGCGAGATCATCGAGCTGCAGGACGCCGAGCGGCTCGAGCGGTACGTCCAGCACGACATCGAGATCGTCGTCGACCGGCTCGTCATGCGTGAGGGCATCGAGCAGCGGCTGACCGAGTCCGTCGAGACCGCGCTCAACCTCGCCGACGGTCACGTGCTCGTCCACCTGGTGCCCCGCGACGGCGAGGGTGACGAGGAGCTGTTGGAGTTCAGCCAGCACCTCTACTCACCGACCACCGGCCGGTCGTTCGACGAGCTCGCGCCCCGGAACTTCTCCTTCAACTCGCCGTACGGCGCGTGCCCGACCTGTGACGGTCTCGGCACCCGCTACGAGGTCGATCCGGAGCTGGTCGTTCCCGACCCGTCGATCGCCATCGGCGCAGGCGCCATCGCCCCGTGGTCCGGGCCGAACAGCCGGTACCTGCAGCGGCTGCTCGCTGCGGTCGGCGAGGAGTTCGACATCCCGCTCGACGAGCCGTGGGAGGACCTCACGGCCGCGCAGCAGAAGAAGATCATGTACGGGACGGGCAAGAAGAAGGTCACCGTCCGGTACCGCAACCGGTACGGCCGGCAGCGCACCTACACCGCTGCGTACGAGGGCGTCGTGCCCTCGCTCGAACGGCGGCACACCGACACCGACTCCGACTGGGCCCGCGACAAGCTCGAGGGGTACATGCGCGAGGTGCCCTGCAGCGACTGCGGCGGCGCTCGCCTCAACGAGGTGTCCCGAGCCGTGCGGGTCGGCGGGCGCAACATCAACGAGCTGTGCGACCTGTCGATCGGCGAGGCCGCCAAGGCCGTCGCCGAGCTCGACCTCTCTGAGCGTGACCTCATCATCGCCGCGCCGATCGTCAAGGAGGTCACCGAGCGGCTCAACTTCCTGCTCGACGTCGGTCTCGACTACCTCACGCTCAACCGGTCCGCCGGCACGCTGGCCGGTGGTGAGGCCCAGCGCATCCGGCTCGCCTCGCAGATCGGCAGCGGTCTCGTCGGCGTGCTCTACGTGCTCGACGAGCCGTCCATCGGTCTGCACCAGCGCGACAACGCCCGCCTGATCGACACACTCGTGCGCCTCCGCGACCTCGGCAACACCGTGCTGGTCGTCGAGCACGACGAGGACACCATCAAGGTCGCCGACCACGTGATCGACATCGGTCCGGGTGCAGGGGAGCACGGCGGTCACCTCGTCCACAGCGGCACGGTCCCGAAGCTGCTCAAGAACCGGAAGTCGATCACCGGCCAGTACCTCTCCGGCAAGCGCGCCATCCCCGTCCCCGAGCAGCGCCGACCGCTGACCGAGGAGCGCCTCGTCGTGCGCGGTGCCCGCGAGCACAACCTGCAGGACCTCGACGTCGAGTTCCCGCTCGGGGTCTTCGTCGCCGTCACCGGGGTGTCGGGCTCCGGTAAGTCGACGATGGTCAACGACATCCTCTATCGGGCGCTCAAGCAGAAGATCTACAACTCGAAGGAACCGCCCGGCCGGCATCGGACGGTCGAGGGGCTCGAGTTCCTCGACAAGGTCATCGACATCGATCAGTCGCCCATCGGCCGGACGCCCCGGTCGAACGCCGCCACCTACACGGGGGTGTTCGACCACATCCGCAAGCTCTTCGCCAAGACGAACGAGGCCAACGTCCGGGGCTACCTGCCCGGCCGGTTCAGCTTCAACGTCAAGGGCGGCCGCTGCGAGGCGTGCCAGGGCGACGGCACGATCAAGATCGAGATGCACTTCCTTCCCGACGTCTACGTCCCCTGCGAGATCTGCAAGGGCGCCCGGTACAACCGGGAGACGCTCGAGATCCGCTGGAAGGGCAAGAACATCTCCGAGGTCCTCGATCTGTCGTGTGAGGAAGCGCTCGAGCTCTTCTCGGCGCAACCGGCGATCGCCCGGCACCTGCAGACGCTGGTCGACGTCGGGCTCGGCTACGTCCGGCTCGGGCAGCCGGCGCCGACGCTGTCAGGCGGCGAGGCCCAGCGGGTGAAGCTGGCCAGCGAGCTGTCGAAGCGCTCGACCGGTCACACCATCTACATCCTCGACGAGCCCACCACCGGCCTCCACTTCGAGGACATCCGCAAGCTCCTCACGGTGCTGAGCCGCCTGGTCGACCAGGGCAACACCGTGCTGGTGATCGAGCACAACCTCGATGTCATCAAGACGGCCGACCACATCATTGACCTCGGTCCGGAGGGTGGGACCGGCGGCGGCACGATCGTCGCGACCGGCACCCCCGAGGAGATCGCCGAGCACGACGAGAGCCACACCGGTCGCTTCCTGCGACCGCTGCTCGAACGGGCCTGACCTAGGAGCCGGCGCCGGCGATCAGTCGGGCGAGCTCGTCGGCTTCGGCCTGGTCGAAGTCGCCCGTGATGGAGAGCGTGCCGCCGAAGTTGCCACCCTGGATCGCCGGAGCCGACCGCACGACGCCGCCGGTGACGATGGCCAGCTGTTCGCCAGCGACGCGGGCGGCGAGCGCGTCGAACGCTGCGCCGCCCTCGTCGGTGAGGTCGAGCGCGATCGTCCAGCCGAAGTCCGGTTGCAGGACGAGCGCCTGGGTCTGGGCGATGATCGACCCGTCCAGCTCGACGGGGCCGAGCACGTAGGCGAGCTCGCCCGTGGCATCGATGGCGAGCACCTCGTCAGCGGTGGCGGCACCGGCGTCGCCGAGGAGAGGCAGGTCGGCGCCGAAGTCGGGGTCGTCCGCCGGCCCGGACTCGAGCACGACCCGGAACTCGAGGTCGGCGTCGGCCGTGCCGAAGTAGACCGGCGGAGGCCGGAAACCGGTGCCCTCGCCGGTCGTCGTCGGCGCCTCGGCGGCGGAGGTCGTCGCGGGCGATGCGGTCGTCGCGGGCGCCGAGGTCGTCGCGGGCGATGCGGTCGTCGCGGGCGATGCGGTCGTCGTGGTCGATGCCGCCGTCGTGGTGGTCGTCGCGTCGTCGGCCGTCGCGTCGTCGTCGGAATCTCCGCATGCCGCGACGACGAGCATCGCCGCCAGCGCCAGCCCGATGATCGGTCGGCGTCGCATCCCCGTCCCCCTGACCCGTCTCGACCGCACCGTAGCGAACGACGTCGCGTCGTCAGCCGTCGAGGAGGCCGGTGACGATGAACTCGACTCGGCGGTTGGCGAGCTCGGGTCCGTCCGTCGGAACCAGCAGGTCGCTCTCCCCGCGTGCGTCGGTGATGATCCGATCGGCCTCGACGCCTCGGTCGACCCAGTAGTCGCGAACGGCGTTCGCTCGGCGCTGGGAGAGGCGGAGGTTCGCGTCCTCATCGCCCACCGCATCGGTGTGGGCGACCACCGTGATGGTGACCTGCGGGAAGGTGCTCAGCAGGTTGG
>JBCDAU010000030.1:0-68174 GCA_039185015.1 Actinomycetota bacterium | reverse complement strand
GTCATCTCGAGCCTGGCGAGGTTGGAGCCGGCGCAGCGGTGGATGCCCGACCCGAACGCGATGTGGCGGTTCCGGGCCCGATCGATCACGAACTCGTCCGGCCGATCGAAGTGCTCGGGGTCGTGGTTCGCCGCCGGGAAGTTCATGAGGACCTTGTCGCCCCGCTCGATCCGCACGTCGCCGTACTCGACGTCGACCTCGGCGACCCGCGCCATGGTCACCGGTGAGTAGTAGCGGAGCGACTCCTCGACGGCGAGCGGGAGGAGCTCGGGTTCCTCACGCAACCGGGCCTGGTCGTCGAGATGGGTGCCGAAGTGCCAGAGGGCTGCACCGATCGAGCTCCACGTCGTGTCGATGCCGGCGACGATGAGCAGGTTGGTGATGCCGACGACGACCTGTGGGGTGACCTTCGCCTCGGGGTGGTCGACCTCCATGAACAGCAGCTCGGTGAGCAGGTCCTCCTGCGGGTCGGCCAGCCGCTGCTCGACCTCGGAGGTGATGAAGTCGATCAGCTCGTTGCGGGCCTGCAGGCGCTTGTCGGGCGAGTGCAGCCCCTCGCCGAGCAGGTAGTAGATCCAGTCGACGAACTGGTCGGCCATCCCCGGATCGACGCCGAGCAGGTGGGCGATGACCCGCGGCGGGATCTGCTGTGAGTACTCGACGGCGCCGTCGCACTCACCGCGGTCGATGAAGGCGTCGATGAGCTCGTTGCAGAGCGCCTCGGTGAACTCCTCGTACGCAGCGACCGCACGCGGTGCGAAGGCCGGCAGGAGCATGCGCCGCGTCCAGGTGTGGATCGGAGCGTCGGCGCTGATCGGCGCCGCCGCGATCTGCTGCTCGTAGCGCGAGAGCTCGGGGGCGTTCGGTGCGGGCGGCATCACGAGCATCTGCCGGTTGCTCAGCTGCTCGGTCATCTTGGCCAGCTCGCGCACGTCATCGAACCTGGTCGGGTTCCACGAGCCCCCGAGCCGATCGGTGTGGGCGACCGGGCACGTCCCTCGCATCTCTGCCCAGATCGGGACCGGGTCCTCGATGTACGCCCCGTCGCGGATGTCGTAGTCGGTCGTCCAGTCCTCGACGGGCCCGCCCGGCTTCCAGATGTCGGGGCTCGTGGCGAGCTGCATCTTCTCGTGGAGGTCGGGGCTGTCGGTCACGAGTACTCCTCGGAGGTCGGCGACAGGTGCCGCACGTCGGATCAGCCTGCCAAACGTGGCGGCGGGCGTCAGCATCTACGCGACGACGGGTCGGCCAGACTGTCACCCGCGCCGGGTGATGTGGAGGCAGGACGATGACGGAACGATCGGCGCAGCGACCACCGCGCCTGGAGCTGACGCAGGGCGACATCACGACCGAGGCGGTCGACGCCATCGTCAACGCTGCGAACACGTCGCTCCTCGGAGGCGGTGGGGTCGATGGCGCGATCCACCGGGCTGCTGGCCCCGAGCTCCTGGAGCACTGCCGTGGGCTCGGCGGATGCGCCACGGGCGACGCCAAGCTCACACCGGGTTTCGCTCTGGCCGCCCGGTGGATCGTCCACACGGTCGGCCCGGTGTGGCACGGCGGCGCACGAGGCGAGCCAGAGCTGTTGGCCTCCTGCTACCGCTCCTCACTGGCGGCCGCCGACCGGGTCGCCGTCGACTCGATCGCCTTCCCGGCGATCTCGACCGGTGTCTACGGCTACCCGATCGAGGACGCTGCGGCGATCGCCGTCGAGACCGTCGCCACGACACCGACGTTCGTGTCGACGGTTCGGTTCGTGGCGTTCGACGAGCCGACCCGGCGCGCCTACGACGCGTTGTTGAGCCGTTCGTCGACGCCGCCGAAGCTCAGGTGGTGAGCGCGTGCTGCAGAGAGCCAGGCGATGCGATCCACCAGCTGGGGGACCGATCGGACCCGAGACGCCGTCGACCGCTCCCCGTGCCGGCTCGACGCCGACGGCATCCATGACCGGGTCGAGGAAGCGCATCGTCGCCCGCTCGTCACGAACCACTCGGCGTGCCTCGCTCTGTCTCCCGGTCACTGGGGTGGATACCCCGCCGTGGTGAGGGCGTAGCCGAGCGCCGCGTCTTCGTCCTCGCCGAGCTGACGGAGCATCGCGGCGAAGTGGGCCAGCGGCTCGGGCGACGTCGCGTCGAAGAGCATCCCGGCCTGATGGTTGGCGTCGAGCAGCGGGGCGAGCGCCGGGCGAACGTTCCGTTCGTAGGCAGCGATGGCAGAACTTGGATCGTCCAGGCCGCCATTCAGCGCCTCGGCGAGCGCGTCGGCGCACCTGATCGCCACGTTCATCCCCTGACTCTGGGCGGGATGCATCGCGTGACACGCATCGCCGAGCAACACGACGGCGTCTCTCGCCCAACGTTCAGCGGTGATCCGGACCGGTGGATACGTACCGACGTGGCGTGGTTCGCCGATGGGCAGGCCCCGAGCGATGTGTTCGAGTCGACGACGGATGCCGGGACCGTCGAGCCGGCGCCATGCGGACAACTCGTCAGGGTCGGTGGCGACACCGATCTTGCAGATCCCGGCCCGTCTCGGCACCAGGGCGACGATCCCTCGGTCACCGATGTGCGCCGTGAGGCTGTTGCCCTCCGGTCGCTCGGTGTACGGGGCGAAGAAGATGCTGATCGGGCGACGGTACCGATGGGTCTCGGTTTCGATGCCGGCTTCGTAGCGCACTCGCGAGGCCTGCCCGTCCGCTCCGACCAACACCGACGTCCCGATCGTGTGCTGCTCGCGTCCGTCGTCGATGCGCACGGTGCATCCGTCGGGCCCCGATTCGAGCAGGTCCCACCCGAGGACGGGCCGGTGAACGGTCAACCGCGGGTTCATCGAGGCTGCGGCCAGGAGCGCTTCGCTGATCCGCTCGTGATCGAGGACGAGGAAGTGTGGGAACGGGAGGTCCGCATCTTCGAGCATCGCTCGCACGAGGAGGTTGCCGACATCGTCGAACCACATCGTGCCGGTGCGTCGCTCTGCGCCCCGCCGCACGAACTCATCGAGCGCTCCCCAGCGGTCGAGGATCTCCACCACGCGAGGCTGGAGGTGGTCACCGCGCGCAGTGTCGGGCGGTCCTGCGTTGCGCTCGACGAGCATCACGCGCAGACGATGGGGGGCGAGTGCGGCCGCCAGGGCTGGGCCGGCGACACCACCCCCGATGATCAACACATCGACCGTCGAAGATCCCATGGTCACGTCGCTCCCGAGTCGCCGGCGACCCTACGGGACCGCATCGAGCTGCGCCGCTCTCGCGGTCGTGGCGTAGCTTCGACGAGGCCGCACACAGCTGGGGATGACATGGCCGACGCAACAACCGAGAGCTCAGGCCTGAAGGCCGCCCTCAACCTGCAGCGCAAGGCCGCCATCACCCACGGCGGAGCCATCGATCACGCCGGCCGGGTGCGCGTCGAGCGGATGCAGCGCTTCGACATGACGCGGACGATCTTCGGGGCGCTGAGTGGCGTCCCGAAGATGTTCATGGAGGAGAAGCTCGCCAAGGAGCCGATCTGGAGCGCCGCCGCATCCGCTGAGGTCGAGGCCGCCTACGCCGAGGACGAGGCGGCCCAGCCCGCACCGAAGATCGACCAACGCCTGATCGACTTCATGGTCCAGGAGTGCGACTTCTCCATGGAGCACGCCGACGGCTCGTTCCTCGAGCACCTCGTGTTCTGCCACGACTACGCCGCCCGGCACTACCCCGAGCACTCCCCCAACGTGGCCCTGCTCCACTCCATCCTCGGCACCGCCACCAACACGTTCGCCATGGACGCCGCCAAGATCCCGGCGCTGAAGGAGCGCCTGACCGACTTCGAGGCGCTGCACGTCGAGGTCTTCCCCTCGACCCTGCGGCTCTTCTACGACGGCGACTTCCTCGACGAGCTCGACGCCAACCTCCACCGACTCGACCAGCTCGAGGCGCTCCAACTCCGCAGGGTGATCGACAACGAGCCGCTGACGATCGACGCCGAGAACCTCTGGATCAACCTCAACTTCCACCTGATGCACTTCGTCGACTTCATGCCGGCGGCCAACTGGTGGACCCACCGGTCCGATCCGCTGCTGCAGATGTTCGAACGGCTGTCCGGGCTGCTCGACAAGGCAGGACGGCGGCACGCGAGGGTCGAGGTGGCCTTCCCCTCCGACCGGGTCGCGGCCGTCGACGAGGACCGGACGCTGTTCGGTCGGGTCAGCGGTCTGCTCCCGAGGGCCGTGACGCTGAAGCTGGCGAAGAGGTCGATCCAGGACTACTCGGCTGCCGCCGGACACGACCTCTCGTACCGCATCGACTGGGCGAGCTGACGGCGGACCGGCGCCAGCGCTCGCCTCAGAGCCCGAAGTTGGCCCGGATGCCGGCCAGGTAGGTCTCGTCGTCGTGCTCGGCGCGGAGGGCGATCAACGCCTCGGCGTCTGCCCCGACGACGTAGCGCAGCTGATCGGTCCCGTCGGTCGCAGCGGCGAAGATCACCTCGGCGACGTCCTCGGCCGAGGACGAGACGCGACCTCCAGCCTCCCTGGCTGCGACGAGGGCCTCGATGACCGGCTGGTACTGGGTGTGCTCGGGGTCGATGGTGAGGTCCATCGACCGACCCGAGAAGTCCGTGGCCACGATGCCCGGCTCCACGAGCTTCATCCTGGTCCCGATGGCGCGGAGCTCGTAGGTCATCGCCTCGGAGATGCCCTCGATCGCGAACTTCGTGCCGTGGTAGAGCGCGCCGAGCGGCAACGTGATGCGACCACCCATCGACGACACGTTCACGATCACACCGCTCCCCCGCTCGCGGAACTGCCCGAGGACCGCTCTCATCGTGTCGATCACCCCGATCACGTTCGTGTCGTACTGCCGGACGACGCTGCCTCGTGACACGGACTCGACAGGCCCGTAGGCCCCGTAGCCGGCGTTGTTGACCAGCACGTCGATCGCGCCGAAGCGCGCGGTGGACGCGGCGACCGCGGCGTCGATCGAGTCCGCGTCGGTGACGTCGAGAGCGGTCACGAGCACGTCGTCCAGCTGGGTCAGCTCGGTCTCGGCGCCGGGGTCGCGCATCGTCGCGGCGACGTTCCATCCGGCCGACTGGAAGCGCTTCGCCGTGGCGCGGCCGATGCCGCTGGAGCAACCGGTGATGAGGACGGTGGGCATGAGCGAGGCCTTCCGGGTCGAGAGCTGTCCTGACACACTGCAGCAGGAATGTCAGCACACATCCTGACGATTCGTCGGCGATGTGTCAACATGTCCGCGTGCCCGCTCCTCTTCCGCCGGCAGACCTCGAGGCGCGCCTGGCGAACGTGCGCTCCGTGGCGATGGGCCTCTTCGCCGAGCGGGGATATCGGGCGACGTCGATGGCCGCCATCGCCGATGCGGCAGGCCTCTCGCGTCCGGCGCTGTACCAGCACTTCGCCAACCGAGAGGACATCTTCCGCTCCGCCTTGGAGGAGATCTTCGACCGGACCAACCGGGCGGCGCTCGACGTCCTCGAGGGGACGGGCACGCTCGCCGAGCGACTCGACGGCTACCTGCAACGCTGCCGCGGTGACGTGATCGGTCCGCTGCTCGGCAGTGCCCACGGGGACGAGCTGATCGAGGCGAGGGGCGACGCGGCCCAGGACGTCGCCGACCGATCCCATGCCGATCGCCGCCGAGCGCTCGAGTCGGCGCTGGAGGACATCGCCGACGGCGACCGGAGCCTCGCCCGGCGTGCTGCCGAGCTGCTCGAGCTCGGCTCACTGGGCCTCAAGCACGACGCCCCGACGCCGAGGATCTACCGCACGCGGCTCCGTGCGCTCGCCGAGGCGACGGCAGCCCTCGTCGAATCGAACGCGTCGGCCGGGGAGATGCCCGGCTAGCCCGGCGGAGCACTCCAGCAGGACTCCAACTCGACGCCCAGTCGACGAAGCTCGGCGAGGAACCGCTCGCGGTGCGGTTCGGCGGCGGCCGCAGCGAGCACCGTGAAGAGCCCGTGCCGTGTGGCGACCGAGAAGCCGCGGTCGTCGAGGCGACCCTCCGCCCAGTGCTCCATCGACCCGATCCACGACAGGTAGACCTGGCGCCCGAGCCCGGCCGGGTCGACGTCACCGCGGAGCACGCCGAGCTCGCGGGCTCGCCGCAGCGCCGCGACCTGGAGCTGCGACGGGTCGATCACGCCGTCGCGGCGGGCGCCGACCGATCGGCCCGCCGCCACGATCCGGCGGTACGCGAGGGAGTTGGCCGTGAAGGCGCCGACCGACCACTCGACGACGAGCTCGGCGACCGCCACCGGGTCGTCATCGCCGGCCGAGGCGCGAGCCACCTCTGCGACGAGGTCGTCGACCACCCGGGCGACGATCGCACGGAGCAGCTCGTCGCGCGGGCCGACGAGGTTGTAGACGGTCGCCGGTGACACATCTGCGACGGCGGCGATCTGCTCGGTCGTGACGTCGTCCAGGGGATGCTCGCCGAGCAGCTCCACAGCAGCATCGAGGATCGCCGCCACCCGCTTCGCCTTGTTGCGCTCGCGCAGCCCCGTCACGAACTCCAGTCTGGCCGAGCCCCGAATTGTTTGACAAGACTCTAAGTTTCGAGTCGAGTAGAGGAATGCGTCACGAGGAACAGGTCCGGCTGATCAAGGAACTGCTCGCCCGCCTCGACTCGGGGACGAACGTCGACGCCGGCGGTCTCCGCAAGAACCCGGTCGCCGCCTACACCGACCCCGACCTCGCCGCCCGGGAGTGGACCGAGTTCTTCAGGACGCGACCGCAGCTGGTCGGCCTGTCCGGCGACCTGCCCGGGCCCCGGTCGTTCGTCACCACCGCCGACTTCGGGGTCCCGGTGATCGCGACCCGCGACGCCGACGGCCGGTTCCGGGCGTTCGTCAACTCGTGTCGCCATCGCGGGGCCGTCCTCGTCGAGGAGCTGCGGGGTACCTCCCGTCGGCTCGTCTGCCCGTTCCACGCGTGGACCTACGACCACGCCGGCACGCTCGTCGGTCTCCCGAAGCGCGACCACTTCGGCGACGTCGATGCGGAGTGCCTGAGCCTCGTCGAGCTGCCGGCGCTCGAATGGAACGGCCTGCTCTACGTGCACCCCGAGCCCGACGGTGAGATCGACCCGGCCTCGATGTTCCCCGACGACCTCGCGGCCGAGCTCGCCGAATGGAACTACGGCGAGCTGACGTTCCTGGATGACGACCACTACGACGTGGCGTGCAACTGGAAGCTCGCCATGGATACCTTCGGCGAGACGTACCACTTCGCCGCGCTCCACCGGGACACGCTCTACAACGTCTTCCACGGGAACGTGCAGTGCTACGACACGTTCGGCATCAACCACCGCATGATCCTCACCCGACGAGCGATCGACGAGATGCGGCAGCGCCCCGAGTCCGAGTGGGACATCACCGTCGCCGGGCTGCCCGTCTACTGGCTGTTCCCCAATGCCCAGCTCATGCCGTTCGACAACGGGGCCTACCTCGTCCGGGCCTTCCCCGATCCCGAGCGCCCCGGACACCACGTGTCGCGGATCAGCTTCTACCTCCGCCCTGGCGTGACCGCCGACGACTTCGAGGAGCGGGCCGGGTCGCGCGGCCTCGACGCCCTCGACGAGGATGAGATCCAGCTGCACCGCATGATCGCCGAGGGCTTCGCCGAGATCATCCGCGACGAGGACTACTGGATGTCGGCGAGCCAGCAACGCACGGCCGAGTCCGGCCTGATCGAGCACTCGCTCTTCGGCCGCAACGAGCCCGCGCTCCACCACTACCACTCGACCTACCGCTCGCTGCTCGGCCTCGAGCCCCTGCCGCTCCTCGCCGACGCCGAGGCCTGAGCGCGTCCGCCGACGGCCCTCGACAGATCGCCGTCGACGGCCGTCAACGCGGAGCAGGCGAGCTGCCCGAGGTCGCAGGGCAGGCTGCGGTGACGCTCACCCGCGGACGACCACACCGTTGTTCAGTACGACCTTCGCATTGTGTTCAGCGTGCCTAATGAGTAGACATGTCGCCGGCCACTTCCCGACCTCGCACCGTGCGAGTCCGGCCGGAAAGGACACCTTCGATGCAACGACTGCTGCGCGTGCTCGCCCTGCTCGTCGCGATCACGCTGCTCGCTGCCGCGTGCGGGAGCGACGACTCCTCCGACGACAGCTCGGGCTCCGGATCCGAGTCCGGCTCGTCCTCGGCCTCCGCTTCGGAACCGGCAGACGAGGCCTCCGCCTCCGAACCGGCCGACGAGGCATCGGGATCCTCGTCGGAGATGGCCGACGAGGCGTTCCCGGTCACGATCAGCCACGCCTTCGGCGAGACCGTCATCGAGTCCCAGCCCGAGCGCATCGCCACGGTCGCGTGGGCGAACCACGAGGTGCCGCTCGCCCTCGGGGTCGTCCCGGTCGTCATGGAGTTCCAGGCATGGGGTGACGACGACGGGGACGGCGTCCTGCCCTGGGTCGAGGAGCAGCTCGAGGAGCTCGGCGCCGAGACCCCCGAGCTCTACGACGGCACCGACGGCATCGACTTCGAGACGATCGCCGACGCCGGACCCGACGTCATCCTCGCCTCCTACTCGGGTCTGACCCAGGAGGACTACGACACGCTCACCCAGATCGCACCGGTGGTCGCCTACCCGGACTTCGCCTGGGGCACCCCCTGGGACGAGATGATCCTGATGAACTCGCGGGCCATCGGGCTCGAGGCCGAGGGCGAGCAGCTCGTGGCCGACCTCAACGACGAGATCGCGTCGACCTTCGCCGAGTTCCCCGAGCTCGCCGACCAGACCATCCTGTTCAGCTTCGTGAGCGAGGCCGACACCAGCGAGATCGGCTTCTACAGCTCGGTCGACACCCGGCCGAAGTTCCTCGAGCGGCTCGGCTTCGCCGTGCCCGAGTACGTCGCCGAGTCCTCGGCGGCGAGCGAGGACTTCTTCGGCAGCGTGAGCGCAGAGCAAGCCGACCTCCTCTCCGACGTGGACATCGTCATCACCTACGGGGGCGCCGACACGGCGGCCGCGCTGGCCGAGGATCCGCTGCTGTCGACGCTCGAGCCCTTCGCCAACGGCAACGTCGTCGTGCTCGAGGGCGCCGGCGATCCGTTCGCCGCTGCGGCGAACCCGTCGCCACTGTCGATCAGCTGGGGCCTGCGGGACTACCTCTCGGCGATCGCCGCCGTCGCGCCGGGCGCCGATGGGGGTGGCGAGACCGCGACCGGCGGTGGCAACGCGCTCGCAGCCGGCGCCTCGGGTGGTTCGACCCTGCTGAGCAACTTCGCCGCCTTCTCCCCTGCGTTCAACGACGCCGTGACCGGCGACGGTCCGGTGACGGCGTTCCTGCCGAGCGACGACAGCCTCGCCGCCGCCGACCCGGCGGTGGTCGGGGCGCTCCAGGCCGACCCGGAGCTGCTCGACAGTGTCCTGCAGTACCACGTGACCACCGAGGCGCTCACCGCCGAGGACATCATCGCCGCCGGCTCGATCACCACGCTCCTCGGCGACGAGATCACGGTCACCGTCGACGGCGACACCGTCGTCCTGAACGACGGACAGGCAACCGTCGCCGTCGCCGACATCGCCGCCGACAACGGGATCGCCCACGTCATCGATGGGCTCCTCCTGCCGGCGTCAGCGATCGAGACGCTCGGCCTCGGCTGATCACCCCGTCGATCGATCCGTGGCCGACCTCGACGTCATCCCGGAACCACCGGCTGCCGCGCCCTCGACGACGCGGCAGCCGGTGGCGATCGACACCATCTGGTTCGTCTGCATCACGGCCGCCCTCGTGGCGGCCATCGCCGCGTCGGTGGCGTTCGGCAGCCGCGTCGTCCCGCTCAGCGACGTGATCGCCGCGCTCACGGGCGAACCGGAGGGCATCTCCCAGATCGCGGTGCGCGAGCGCCTTCCCCGCACCGTGCTCGCCGTGCTCGTCGGCAGCACGCTCGCCGTGGCCGGCGCGGTGTTCCAGGGGGTGACGCGCAACCCCCTGGCCGACCCCGGCCTGCTCGGCATCTCGTCCGGCGCATCGCTCGCCGTCGTCATCGGCCTGACCTACTTCGGCCTGCAGTCGCCGACCAGCACCATCTGGGTGGCGATCGCCGGCGCTGCGGGTGCGGCCACCTTCGTCTGGCTGATCGGCTCGATGGGCCGGGGAGGCGCGACCCCGCTCAAGCTCGCCCTCGCCGGTGCGGCGACGTGGGCGGCCCTGAGCTCGCTGATCAGCGCCATCCTCCTCCCCCGCATCGACATCATGGACAGCTTCCGGTTCTGGCAGATCGGTGGGGTCGGCCGAGCGGAGTGGGACCGGATCACCATCGTCCTGCCCTTCTTCGCGGTGGGCCTGCTGCTGTGCCTCGCAATGTCCCGCGGGATGAACGCCCTCGCCCTCGGCGACGACACCGCCGCGGGCCTCGGCGAGCACGTCACCCGCACCCGCCTCCTCGCTGCGCTCGGAGCGGTGGTGCTCAGCGGTGCGGCGACCGCCGCAGCCGGACCGATCGCGTTCGTCGGACTGGTCGTCCCCCACATCAGCCGGCTCATGATCGGGGTCGACCACCGGAAGCTCCTGCCCTTCAGCGCACTCGCCGGGGCGACGCTGCTCGTCGCCTCCGATGTTGTGGGTCGCGTGATCGCCCGACCCACCGAGGTCGACGTCGGCATCGTCACCGCGTTCATCGGCGCGCCGCTGTTCATCTGGGTCATCCGACGACAGAAGGTCAAGGAGCTGTGACCGCCACACCATCGATCTCCGCTCCGACCGGCGACCGCAAGATCACGATCGAAGCCGTCACCACGGGACGCCGCGGGCGGCGACGCCGCCTCCACCTCGTCTGCGGCGCGCTCGCCGCCATCAACCTCGCGCTGTTCCTGGTGATGCTGATGTACGGCAACACCGTCTATCCCCTGAGCGATGTGATCGCCGTCATCCTCGGCGAGGACGTGCAGGGGGCCTCGTTCACGGTCGGCACGCTCCGGCTGCCCCGCGCCGTGACCGCGGTCGTGGTCGGCGCCTGCTTCGGCATGGCCGGCGTCAGCTTCCAGATCCTGCTTCGCAACTCCCTGGCCGCTCCCGACATCGTCGGCATCAGCGACGGCGCCGGTGCGGCCGCGGTGTTCGCGCTCTTGATCCTCGACCTGTCCCCCAACCGGGTGGCCGTGTTCGCGCTCGCCGGTGGCCTCCTCACCGCCGCCGTCATCTACGTGCTGGCGTACAAGGACGGCATGGTCGGCACGAGGCTCATCCTGATGGGCATCGCGATCTCGGCGATGCTGCAGGCCTTCATCTCCTACCTCATCGTGCGCGCAGCCCAATGGGATCTCCAGGTCGCGATGCGGTGGCTGACCGGCAGCCTGAACTCGTCGCGATGGGAGGCGACGGTGCCCGTGATCCTCGCCTGTGCGGTGCTGATGCCGCTGCTGCTCGCCCAGTCGCGCAAACTCGAGCTGATGCGACACGGCGAGGACGCGGCGAGCGCGCTGGGTGTCAACGTCGAACGGACCCGCCTGGCCGTCATCTTCATCGCCGTGGCGCTGATCGCCCTCGCGACCTCGGCGGCGGGCCCGATCGCCTTCGTCGCCTTCCTCTCCGGGCCCATCGCTGCCCAGATGGTCGGCCGCAGCCAGCCGCTGATGGTCCCGGCTGCGCTGTTCGGGATGACCCTGGTGCTCGCATCGGACCTCGTCGGGCAGTACCTCTTCGAGACGCGCTTCCCGGTCGGTGTGATCACCGGCGTGCTGGGAGCGCCCTATCTCGTGTATCTCCTCATCCGACTCCACCGCGTCGGGAGCGCCCTGTGAACCTCGACGGATCCGAAGAGGCCGAGCCGGTGCGGCTGCAGGCCGACGCGGTCACCCTCGGCTACGGCGATCGCACGGTGGTCGACGAGCTCGACCTGGCCGTCCCGACCGGCAGGATCACCGCCATCGTGGGCGCGAACGCGTGCGGGAAGTCCACGCTGCTGCGGGCCCTGTCCCGACTGCTGGTGCCCGAGCGCGGTCGGGTGGTCCTCGACGGAGACGACCTGCACAACCTGCCGACGAAGGCGGTGGCCCGCAAGCTCGGCCTCCTCCCGCAGTCGCCGATCGCTCCCGAGGGCATCGTCGTCTCCGACCTGGTGAGCCGTGGTCGACACCCCCACCAGAACTGGCTGGGCCGCTGGACGACCGAGGACGACGAGGCGATCGCCGAGGCGCTGGACATGACCGGTACCTCCGAGCTGGCCAATCGGGCCGTCGACGAGCTCTCGGGCGGCCAACGGCAGCGCGTGTGGATCGCCATGTCCCTCGCCCAGCGGACCGATCTGCTGCTGCTCGACGAGCCGACCACCTTCCTCGACGTGAGCCACCAGGTCGACGTGCTCGACCTGCTGACCGACCTCAACCTCGAGCGGGGCACCACGATCGTGATGGTCCTGCACGAGCTCAACATCGCCGCCCGATACAGCGACTTCATCGTCGCCATGGCCGACGGCAACATCCATGCCGCCGGTCCGCCGAACGAGGTGGTGACCGAGGAGCTGGTCCACTCGGTGTTCGGCATCCAGAGCCGCATCGTGCCCGACCCGGTCAGCGGGAGCCCGATGGTCGTCCCGATCGGACGCCACCACGTCGCGGCGCCGTCGTCGGTCTGATCGGCTCGTCGGTCAGCGCGTGAGCTCCTGGCGGAGGACGATCGGGACGTAGCCGACCTCGAAGCCCGGTGGCGGCTCGACGACGACCGCTGGGTCGAGGCTCGCCAGCTCCCCGACGTCGGGGCCGGACAGGTAGGAGCGCTCCGGCGTCCACTCCCGGTGGATCGCCTCGACGCGGGCCTGGATCACATCGAGCTCGTCGTCGCTGAACTCCCAGTACCGCATGGCCGGCTGATCGACGAAGCGATACCAGGCGTAGGTCACGGTGCTGCCATCGCCGAGGTCCGCGGTGAAGGTCTCGCTGCTCGGACCGGGCGACCGCCACGGGCCGTCCGGGTCGTCAGGGGTCGTGTAGGGCTCGTCGTCCTGACGCTGGCCGAGCTCATCGAACACATGGATCTGCAGACCGCTCGACTCGGGGACCTCCGATGCCCGGATCGGCTGCCACTCCTCGCCATCGAGTCGGAAGTACTCGGGCAGCACGAACGAATCGCCCTCGCGCTCCACCAGGTCCAGGTTCCAGACGTAGCGGAACGTCGACTGGTCGCTGACGTCGACCTCGCCCAGCGCACCGAAGTCGACCATGTACTCCTCGGCCGCCTCGGCGTCCGGATCGACGAAGGTCATGAACACGTCGTCGCCGGCACCCGCTTCGAAGAAGGGACTGAGGTGGGAGTCGTCGGGGTCCAACTCTCCGCTCGGCGCCGGACCACCGGCGAACCAGGCCTCGGCGGCATCACGGAGCGCTTCGTCACCGTAGGAGGTGACCCGATGCAGGATCACCGAGGACTCGTCGTCGGTCGCCGGGTACTGCATCCGAGTGATGCGGGCGTAGGTGACGCCGTCGACCGTCGCCTGCACTGCGGGGATCGTCTGCGTCTCCAGGCCGATCGCCCGGCCCCAGTCGGAGCCGCTCGCGTCGAAGAAGATCCCGGCGAGCGACGGATCGCCGATCGCCGGCTTGGTGAAGAAGTTCGGGATGAAGAAGCTCACCGGACCGCGGAAGTTGGCGGAATCGAGGAAGAGCGTCCAGCTCCGGTCCCCGGTCTCGACCTGTTCGCCCAACGAGGAGGTCTGCTCGTCGATGATCGGGAGCGGGTGGTAGCCGTAACCGAACAGCTCGCCGTTCGTCCCCGGAGCGAGGTTGAGCCCGTCCGGTGCCCAGAGCACGTACGGGCTCAACTGGGCGATCCCGTACTTGCCCTGCGGCTCGTCCCAGTCGCGCTCGTCGAACCCGGCGCTCCCCGCACCGGCCCCCGGGCCGTTGGCCCACTCGAAGAAGTCGAGCGAGACGCCACCCATGATGAACTTCGGTACCTCGGTGGCGAAGCGGGTGTCCCTCCACCATCCGAGCCCGCCCTCGATCGTCGAGTACACGCCGCGCGGGTCGTCCTCGAGGTTGGCGGGCCGCAACCACGTGCTCGGGAGACCGGTCTGGTAGTCGGCCCCGGGGTAGGTCTGCTGGAACGGCCACGCGGCCACGTACATCGAGAAGCCGGCGTCGGCGTCAGCCGGCTGGATCTGCTCGAGCGGGAAGTAGGTGAACGAGGTCAGCTCGGTGTCGTCCACCTCGACGCGCTCCACCTCGGGCTCGGCGATCCCCACCTCGGGCTCGACGCCCTCCACCTCGGGCTCGGCGATCTCCACATCGGACTCGACGGCCGACGGCGGCGGGGGTCCTGGCGACGTGGTTCCGGGCGACGACGTCGTCGACCCCCGAACAGCGCACGAAGCCACGACACCGAGCACCGCGACGAGCACGACGACACGGACCGGCAGACGGGAGCGCTCCATGAGGGGCGACCGTACGGAGCCCCGCCTGAAGACTTCGTGAAGCGACCGAGCGTCAGTAGAGGTTCTCGCGGTAGTCCTTGTCGATGCTGCGGCCAAGCACCTTGGCGTTCACGGCCTTCCGGGCGGCCGTGGCGGCGAGGCCCGGGTCGTCGTTGCGCTTCACGTGATCGACCCAGACCTGGGTGGACTTCGGCAGGTTCGCTGCGTCGACGTGACGGTCGAGGTCCCAGAGCCCGGCGTCGTCGAGCGCAGCTTCGTATCGCATCTCGACCTCGTCGGCCGACACGACGATCGCCGCCGTCGGCACCTTCCCCGTGACCTCGAGCTTCGAGCGCACCCCCTCGTCGTCGGTGACGCCGGCTCGGCCCCGCACCTCGACGACCCACGGGCTGCCGGGGATCATGGCGAGGACACCGATCGCGTCGCGCTCGACGAGGTTGTGCATCGTGTCGGTCCGTCGGTTGCCCGGCCGGTCCGCTATGGCGAGCGTGCTGGCATCGAGCGCCGTCGCGACCAGACCCGGTGGATCGCCCTTCGGGCTGACGTCGGCATGGCCGTCGCCATCGACCGACGACAGCACGAGGAACGGGCATGCTCCGACGAAGCGAGCCACCTCGGTGGTCGCCAAGTCGATCGGGCCGTCACCGGCCGGTCCGCGGAACGCGGCGACGGTCGAGTCCGGCTCGGCCCACAGGCGAGAGCGGATCAGCGCTTTGGCGCAGTGGAGGAATGCCTCTTCGAGGTGCACGACCGGCGTCTCGGCCACGCGCAGGCGGCCGTTGAGGCGCAGGGTCTCCCGGTAGCCCGGCACGAACGACAACAGCCCGACCGGTGCGCCGTCGGGAGCGTCCCCGAGCGCGATGCTCGGCACCGGTAGCTCGGTCGCGCCGACGGGCTGGAGCACTCCGGGACCCCCGCCGATGGCGTGGGTCCGGATCGAACCGTCCGGGAGCGTGACGCCGATGACCGCGAACGGGGACACGGCGAGCAGCGTCTGGCAGTGCTCGTCGAAGTACGAGATCGACTTGAGATGAAAGCCCGGCGGTCGCGTCCCGACACAGGACTCGAGCGCGCCGGCATCGCCCATCAGCTCGACGGTCATGACGCCACCACCTCCCACGGATGTGAAGCAAGCCTAACTCGTCAGTCCGGCGCGTCAGGCGGCTGCCAGGGTCGCGTGTCGAGGCCCGGGTACCGCTCGGCGAGACCGTCGAGCGTCCGAGGGGTCCAGTAGGGGTGGCCGACCGGGGGGAACCCGAACAGCTCCAGCTGACGAGGAGTCGCTTGCACGACGAAGCGCCGCCACCGTTCGGTGTTGGCCTGATCGGTCCACCCACGACGACCGATCCACTCGGCCTCGGCCCGCCGGTAGCTCACGTGCACGGTGAACCGCGCTCCCTCGGGCTCCGTGAGAGCCGTGCCCCGATGGAACGTCTCGATCCGGTACGAAGCGACGGTGCCCGCTGGCCCGACCGCGAGGACCTCTCGGTCGTAGAGATCGGGTCGCCCCTCGGTCGCTGCCCAGGTGGGATGCGTCTCATCGATCTCACCGTCGGTGCGCGGGTACCAGTTCGGCAGCGCCGGCATCGCTCCGGCGACGGTCTGCGGGAGGTAGGCGGTCGGCCCGAGCCCAGACGGCACGTCGTCGAGGTAGACGAAGCACTCGACCTGGTCCGGTGCCCGATCGTCAGCTGGCACGAGCAGCGAGTGGTTCAGGTAGTCGCGGTGGAGCGGCTGGTCGTAGTCCGCGGCACCGGTGTACTTCGCCCACGCCTCGATCGAATACACCCGCAGATCCGTCGTGTCGAGAAGCCGTTCGACGAGCTCGACGATCCTCGGGTGCACCGCCAGCGCACTCAGGTGGACGCTCTCGAACGGGAAGTCGACGATGCCGCCGAACTCGTCACGGAACCGGGCGTTGCGCTCAGGATCGACCTCGCCATGGAACGCAGCGGCCGATGGGAACAGGTCGTCGAGGTCGCCGCGAGCCGCCGACAGATCCTCGGCACCGAGGTGTCCGGGAAGCACGACGTACCCGTCCCGTTCGAACGCGCTGCGTACGGGATCGTCGGCGCTCACGCCTTCATCGTGGTCGACGTCGACCTCAGGGGGAAACGGCTTCGTGGGCCGAGGCGTCAGGTCTGACGGGCCGCCTGCGCGGCGACCAGCACAGCGCGGGTCGCGGCGATCTCGTCGGGGTTCCCACCCACCGGAGCGGCGGAGAGCTGGGTCGCGCCGGCGGCCTCCAGGTCGCCGATCCGCTCGAGGACCTGGCCTTCGGAGCCGACGATCGCGAGCTCCCCGATCCCGGACACGCCCTCTCGCGCCAACATCGCGGCGTAGCTGGGCAGCTCGGCGTAGTGGGCGAGCACCTGGTCGAGGAGCTCACGGGCGGCGTCCGGAGCGTCGGTGACCCAGACCGGCAGGGAACAGACGATCGCGGGTGCCGGCCGTGCGGCTCCCTCTGCGGCGGTGCGGATGACGGGTGCGATGTGCTCCCGGATGGTCGTCGGACCGACGCACCAGAGGACGGTGCCGTCGGTGCGCCGTCCGGCGACGGCCAGCATCTGCTCGCCGAGCGCGGCGAGCATCACCTTCGGGGGTCCGGCGACCCGCTGGATCTCACCCTGGTAGCTCCAGAAGTGCCCGTCGTGGTCGGCGGCACCGTCGGTCACGAGCGGTTGGAGGATGTCGAGGAAGTCGAGCATCTGACGGACCGGCCGCTGCCAGTCGAGTCGCCATCGCTCGCGCACCGTCGGTTCGTGGGAGAGCCCGAGACCGAGGACGAGCCGGCCGCCGACGGCCGCCTGCGTGGTCAGCGCCTGCACGGCGATGGCCTGGGGGTGCACGGTCCAGGTCGGGATCACCGCCGTGCCGAGCTCGGTCGATGCCGGTCCCGCGCCGTGCGCCGCGAAGACCGTCAGGGCGTCGATGCTCCCGGACTGGGCGAGCCAGTAGCAGCTGAAGTCGTCGGCCTCCGCTGCGCTGATGTCGGACCGGACGACGTCCAGGTCCGCACGCAGGAGGGTGTTGGTGCCGTTGATGCCGATGTCCATCGTCAGCTCTCCTCGATGCCCGTCGTGCCGGCCCGGAGATCCTCGGCGATCGGGTCCAGGATGTTGCAGTAGTAGCCGTGTGAGGCCTGGGCGTCGTCGAGCCACGAGCTCGTGCTGACGTTCCTCGCATCTGCAGCGGTGCGGTCGAGATCCGTCGCGGTGTCGGCGAGGAGGCCTTCGGCCAGACCGACGCGCGAGATCCCGGCAGCTTCGAGCACCGACTCGGGGACGGGCTGCAGCTGACCGCGGATGTCCCCGAAGAAGGTCTGCTGCACGGTGTGGATGTTGAAGTAGAGCTCGCCCTCGGCAGCGATGTGGGCCATGCCGGCAACCGTCCGGTGGCGATCGCCCGGGATCCCCCGAACGATCGGGCAGCCGGCGGTCACCGCGCCGACGATGCCCTCACCCTGGGTCGCCGCTGCGATGTCGTCGTTGGTCACCTCGTAGCTGAGGACGCCGTCGGCGAAGTACTCCCGCACGTCACCGGTGGCACCGAAGTCGACCATGATCGGGCCGAGCTGACCCGGTCGCCCGCAGTGGATGTGAACCAGGTTGATGTCGTCGGGGTCGATGTTGGCGATCTCGAGGTGGACGTAGGCCCGGCTGAGCTCCCGGTTGAAGGCCAGCGTCCCGTGGGCACGGGAGTCGCGGTCCTCGCGATCGGTCGACGGCTCGGTCGACAGGAACTGCTCCGGGGCGCCGGGCGGCACGTCGTCCTCTTCCTCGGCCTCCTGTTGAGGCGAGAGCCACGACTCGTAGACCAGCCCGATCTCGCCGCCGGCGAGGGGATCGAGCCCGAGGTCGAGCACCACATCGGACTCGCCCTTCGGCTCCAGGACGATCGGCTCTCCCGTGTCGGGCCCGCCGGTGAACAGCACGACGGCGATCACGATGGCCAGGACACCGACGAGCATCCCGACGATGGTGAAGATCCCGCGGATCGTGGTGAACAGGAAGCGCAGCACCTTCATCTGGTGGCCTTTCGCCTGGGAGAATTGAGAGTCATCTCAATATTGAGAGGTGCCTCAGTTTCAGCTAGGGTGATCGGCATGTCAACCCCGGCACCGACGCCCACGCCCAGGAGGGGCACGAGGAAGAAGGAGCGCACGAGGCGCGAGCTCCTCGTCGCAGCGATCGACGCCATCGCTGCCGAGGGGGAGGCCGTGACCGTCCTCGACGTCACGCGCCGCGCCGAGGTGTCGAACGGGACCTTCTACAACTACTTCGCCGACCGCGAGGCGCTGATCGACGCCGTCATCGACGAGGTGGTCGGCACCTTCACGACCACCATGGCGGAGATCGTCGAGCACGAGGACCCGGCGCTCCGCTTCGCCACCATCACGGCCCTGCTCTTCGAGCACGCCGCGGCGTTCCCGCAGCTGGCGACCGTCATGCTCCGCTTGGACGCGATGCGTCGACCCGAGACCTGGGGCGAGGCCCCGCTGCGGCCGCTCGGCGACGACCTCGCCCAGGGCGCTCTGACGGGGCGGTTCGACCGTGAGCCGAGCGCTGCCGTCGTCGACCTCGTGACGGGCACGATGTTACGCGCCCTCCGCCGCATCGCCTCCGACGAGCACGATGCGACAGCCGAGCACCGCAGTGAGGTCATCGCCCTCCTGCTCCGAGGTCTCGGCCTCGACCCCGACGAGGCCGAGACGCTCTCCGCCGTCGCGGTCGCGGCCGCGCCCGACATCCACCGCGCCCACGTCGACCGGGCGCTCGACCCGGTCCTGGCGCAGGCCGCCCCGTCGACACCATCCGCACCAGGAGCCGACCGATGACCTCGTTCTTCCGACCGTCGTTCGTGACCGCCGCCGAGAGCCGCCGCGAACGGATCGTCTTCACCGGCATCGCCATCGTGGTGGCGGTCGCGATGTTCCTGGCCGCTTCGGGCTCGGGGTCAGGCGACCCGGTCGGCGAGCAGCCGCCTGTGGTGGTCGACGTCGGCGGCAACGTGCTGTCGGTCGTCATCGGACTGCTCGTGCTGATGCCGAGGACCAGGGCGATCGGCAGCATCCTGGCCATCGGCAACATGTTCGTGTCGATGTACCTGAACTACACGGTCGACGGTGTCGACTACTTCGTCGATCTCATCCCGTACAACACGGTCACGATCATGCTGGCGTCGGTCCTGCTGGGACATCACGCCGCCGATCTCGCGCATCTGCGGGGCGGTCCGGGCGCGCCGCGGGACCCCGGGCCGATGAGCGCACCGGGCTGACTAGAGCGCCTTCCCGGGGTTGAGTCGGCCCTCCGGGTCGAACATCGCCTTGGTCCGGCGCTGCCACTCGAGAGCGACCGGGTCGACCTCCTCCTCGAGGAACTCGCGCTTGAGGGTGCCGACGCCGTGCTCCCCCGCCATCGTGCCGCCGAGGGACAGCGAGAGCTCGATGATCTCGGCGAAGGCCGCGCGGACGCGGGCAACCTCGTCGGCGTCGTTGGCGTCGAAGATCAGGATCGGGTGCATGTTGCCGTCACCGGCGTGCCCGATGGTGGGGATGGTGACGTCGTGTTGCGCCGCGATGTCGACGATGCCCTGGAGCAGCTCGGGGAGGTGCTGGCGCTTGACGGCGACGTCCTCCGGCAGCAACGCCTTCTCGAGGCGCTCGGCGGCGGGCCACACCCGACGCCGGACCTCGAGCAGCATCTCCCCCTCGGCGGGATCCTCGGCGTGATACACGAAACTCGCGCCGTGCTCGACGCACACCTCGGCGAGCTCCTCGATGGGCTGATCGGCCGGCGACGACTGCATCAGGATCAGACACGCCGCGTCGGTGTCGAGGTCCATCGGGAACACCCGCTCGACCATGCGGAGCGATGCCTGGTCGACGATCTCCATCACGGTCGGCCGCAGGCCCCGGGCGAAGATCGCCTCGATGGCCTCGCCGCACGCCGGCAGCTCGTCGAAGTAGGCCACGGCCGTCTCCGGAGCAGCAGGGGCCGGCTCGAGCTTGACCGTGATCTCCGTGATGATCCCGAGCACGCCCTCGGAGCCGACGAAGACCCCCGTGAGATCGAGGCCCGCGGTGCTCTTGATCGTGTCGCGACCCGTGGTGATCACGTCGCCGTTCGCCAGCACCACCTCGAGTCCCATCACATAGTCACGGGTCACGCCGTACTTCACGCAGCACAGGCCACCGGCGTTCGTGGCGACGTTGCCCCCGATGCTCGACATCTCGTACGAGGCCGGATCGGGTGGGTAGTAGAGCCCGTGCTCGGCGACGGCCGCCTTGAGGTCGCTGTTGATGACGCCCGGCTGCACCCGGGCCATCCGGTTCACCGGATCGATCTCCAGCACCTGGTTCATCCGGTGCAGCGACAGCATGATGCATCCGTCCACGGCGTTGGCCGCCCCGGTCAGGCCGGTGCCGGCACCCCGCGGCACGATGATGGCGTTGGCCGCCTTCGCCGCCTCGACGACGGCGACGACCTCCTCGGTGGAGTCGGGGCTCACCAACACCGCCGCGATCCCGCCGCTCTCGAAGATCGCCCGGTCCTGGCTGTAGGCGCCGATCACGTCAGCGTCGGTCTGGATCCGCTGGGGATCGAGCCGGGCGTGCAGTTCGGCGAGCAGATCGGCCACGACGGCAACGTACCAATCCCGCCCGGAGGATCCTGTCCCAGCGACGTCGCCGACCGTCTCCACCGAGGCGTCGGCTCGGTCCATCAGCTCGGATGGATCTCGGCGATGACGGACTGCAGCTCGATGAGATGGTGGTCGTGGACCTGCCGGGGCGTGGCGCCGTGCTTCCGGCACACCGCCGCGGCGGCAGCGGTGGCGATGGCGTGTTGGGCGCCGTTGCCCATGAACTTGGTGACCGAGCCGGCCACATGGGTGACGCTGATGTGCTTGCCGGCCATCATCAGGTTGTCGACGTGGGCCGAGTACAAGCAGCGGAACGGCACGTCGAACGGCTCGTCGTCACGGGTGTCCCAGGTCCAGCTCTCGAGGCGGAAGTCGTAGTCCTCGTGGATCGGATGGTGGAGGCAGAAGGCCCCCGAGTTCTTCACGACGGCATCGGGGAACTCGACGTGGTCGCGGATGTCGTTCTCGGTGAGCACGTGATCGCCGATGTACCGGCGGAACTCGCCCTGCCCGGCGACGTGGGCGACCCAGTCGAACTCGAGGTTCGCCCAGGCCTCCGGCTCCATCGTCTTGACGTTCCACATCGTGCCGTAGATCGCCCGCAGCAGGTGGTCACGGATGTGCTCGCCCTCGGTGTACGGGTCGTTCCACTGGCCGTACTCCCAGTAGTGGGTCAGGCGGCGGGTCAGCCGCTCGAACCGCTCTTCCTCGGCGGGCCGGAAGGCTTCGACGACCGGCCCCTCGCCGTTGTCGGTGCCCGGCTCGACGGCCTGGCCACCCAGGTCTGCCCAGTCCTTGGCCACATCGACCGCCCACGGCACGTCGGGGAACTCCACGGGCTGGTCGGCCATCCGGGTCCGGAAGAACACCGTGTGACCGTGGTGCTGGTCGAGCCGCTCCGGCGGTGCCAGCCCCTCCCCGAACTCCGAGGAGGCCTCGACGCCGAACATCGTCGGAGCACCGGCGAGGATGCCGAGGATCGCCGTGCCCGAGCAATCGATGAACTGGGAGCCGGCGATGCGAACCTCGCGACCGGATCGGGCCTCACGGGCGTCGATCGATGCGATCGAGTCGCCCTCCATGGTGACGTCGAACACGAGGTGCCCCAGGAAGAGCGCTGCGTTCGGCTCGGCCTCGAGCAGCCGTCCGACCTGGAGGTCGCCCTCCGGACCTCGGGCGATCGCATCGGCAACGAGCGCACCCTTCTCACCGCGGGGCCCGATCCCGATCTCGGTGCTGGCGTTGCCGCCGAGCACCGGCCGCCCCTGGACCAGGGCGACGCTGAGGCCGAGTCGGGCTGCGGCGAGCGCTCCGACCGATCCGGTCACGCCACCGCCGACGACCACGACGTCGTACTCACCCGCCGGCGTGGGTTCCGCGGGAAGTCCACGGAGGCGTCGGCGCCACGACCGAGCGTAGGCACCGGCACCCTCGACCGGCTCGGCGCCGGTCGAGCTCAGGTAAATCGCATCGCACCGCCCGTCGAAACCTGTCAGGTCGTGCAGCACGACATCGAGCGGGCCCGCCTGGAGGTCGAGGCTCCCCGCCGACTCCCAGCTCCAGTCGAGTCCGTCGGCGCCGAGCTCGCGGTCCACCCGCTGCCCACCGATCGAGACGGCGAAGCGGCCCGGGTGATGAGATGGCACCCAGTCCTTCGCCCGCACCCACACGGCGTAGGTACCGGGCTCGGCGATCTCGACGGTCGTCCGAGCGTCCGCGACGGGCGTGCCGTAGCCATGGGCGAGGAGGTACGGGGATCCCATCTCGGCGTCGAACTGCGAGTCGAGCAGCCAGCCCCCGAAGTCGGCGAATTCCTCCGCCTCGATCAGGATGTCTCCGGGCTGTGTCGGCACCGTCATGCGTCGCCTCCGGGCTCGTTCACTCCGCACGGAGCCTGGCACGGGACCGCCGACACGGGCCACCGGCCGGCACTACGTTGCGGCGATGAGCACCGAGATCGCCGAGTACACGCTGCGGACCGATCGCCACACCACGGGCTACCTCGCTGCCGGTCCGGCCGACGGACCGCTGATCGTCTTCGTGCACGGCTGGCCCGAGCTGTCGATCAGTTGGCGGCACCAGCTCCCGGCGATGGCGGGGCTCGGGTTCCGGGCCGTCGCCCCGGACATGCGCGGGTACGGCCGATCGTCGACCTACGAGGAGTCGAGCGCCTTCGCCCAGGATGAGGCCGTCGCCGACATGATCGAGCTCCTCGACCACCTCGGACGGGACCGGGCCGTCTGGGTCGGGCACGACTGGGGTGCGCCGGTCGTGTGGAACCTGGCGAGCCACCACCCGGAGCGGTGCCGCGCCGTCGCCAACCTCTGCGTGCCGTACCGCACCATCGAGGCCGGCTGGGACCGGCTCATCGAGCTGGTCGACCGTGACGTGTACCCCGAGGACGAGTTCCCCGTCGGTCAGTGGGACTACCAGCTCTACTACCGGGACGACCTGGACCGAGCGGTCGAGGTCATGGAGGCCGACACCTACCTCCTCGCCAAGGCGCTGTTCCGGAAGGGCAACCCAGACGGTGCGAGCCAGCCCGCGGTGACCGCATCGATCCGAGCCGCCGGCGGCTGGTTCGGCGGTGCCGACGTGGCGCCCGACATCCCTCGTGACGACGACGTGGTCACCGAGGCCGACCTCCGGCACTACGCCGCGGCCATGGACCGCAACGGCTTCTTCGGGCCGAGCAGCTGGTACCTCAACCACGAGGCGAACGAGCGCTACGCCGCCGAGGCGGTCGACGACGGTGCGCTGAGCCTCCCGGTCCTCTTCCTCGCCGCTCGCTTCGACGCCACCCTCGAGTGCACGAGGAACCAGCGACTGCTCGAGCCGATGCGGGCGGCATGCGCCGATCTCACCGAGCGGACCGTCGACTCCGGGCACTGGATGGCCCAGGAGCGACCGCACGAGGTCAACGCGGCGCTGGTGGCCTGGCTCCGCGACCGCGTGCCCGACCACTGGCCGCCGACCGGGGCCTGACCCGGGTCAGCGACCGACGAGCGCTGCGACCGCTCAGCTCGCGTAGGCGGCGTCCAACGCCGTGCGGATCTCGCCGACGATCGCAGCGGTCTCCTCGATCGAGCCGCCGTCGAGGATCCGACGCATGAGCGCCGAGGCGCAGATGACGCCATCGGACTCGGCGGCCGCCGTCACGGCCGTCTCCCCGTTGGAGATCCCGAACCCGACGATCGCCGGGAGGTCGGCGACCTCCTTCACCCGGCGGGCCAGCACGGTCGCGGCGTCGTCGACGTCGTCGCGGGCACCGGTCGTGCCCATCGTCGACACGACGTACACGAAGCCACGGGACTCGCTGGCGATCCGCTTCAGGCGCTCGTCGGACGTGAGCGGCGCGGCGAGCAGGACGTTGTCGATCCCGAGCGGATCGGCCGCCGTCCGCCAGGGCTCTGCGTGCTCCATGGGGAGATCGGGCAGGATCGTGCCCCGCCCGCCGGCGGCGACGAGATCGGCGGCGAACCGCTCGTAGCCGTACCGGTACACGAGGTTGGCGTGGGTCATGGCGATCAACGGCACGCCGAACTCGCGCTCGCGGAGCTCGCTGAGCGCCTTGGCCGGCGTCATGCCGGCGTCGAGCGCGACGACGCTGGCCTCCTGGATCGTGGAGCCGTCGATGGCCGGATCGGAGAACGGGATGCCGATCTCGACCGCATCCGCGCCGGCATCGATCACGGCCTCGACGAGGTCGAGCCAGTCCGGCGAGATGCCGGCGGTGACGTACGGGAGCACCAGCCGATGTCGGGTCCGCTGTTCCTGGAGGTGGGCCTGGAGGCCGGGAGCCGACATCACCCCTCCAGGATCTTCTGGACCTGCTCGACGTCCTTGTCCCCTCGCCCGGAGAGGTTGACGAGGACGGACTGGCCCTGCAGGCCGGCGGCGTTCTTCTGCACCCAGGCGATGGCGTGCGCCGACTCGAGCGCCGGGATGATCCCCTCGGTGCGGCTCAGGAGCTGGAAGGCATCCAGCACCTCGTCGTCGGTGACCGACTCGTACTCGGCGCGACCGGTCATCGCCAGGTGGGAGTGCTCCGGGCCGACCCCGGGGTAGTCGAGCCCGGCGGAGATCGACTCGGCCTCGAGGACCTGACCGAACTCGTCCTGCATGAAGTACGCCCGCATCCCGTGCACGATCGCCGGCACGGCCCGGCCGGTCGCCGCACCGCCGGCCGGCTCGGCACCGACGAGACGGACGGAGGGATCGTCGGCGAACCCGCTGAACAGGCCGGCCGAATTCGACCCGCCGCCGATGCAGGCGACGGCGACATCGGGGAGCGCGCCGGCGAGCTCGAGCATCTGCGCCCGCGCCTCGATGCCGATGACCTCGTGGAAGGTCCGCACCATCCACGGGTACGGGTGGGGACCCATGGTCGACCCGAGGCAGTAGTGGGCCTCCTCGGTCTCGGAGACCCAGGCCCGCATGGCCTCGTTGACGGCGTCCTTCAGGGTCTTGCTGCCCGACGTCGCCGCGATCACCTCGGCGCCGAGGAGGCGCATCCGGAAGACGTTGAGGGCCTGCCGCTCCATGTCGACCTCCCCCATGTACACGGTGCAGCTCATGCCCATGAGCGCCGCAGCGGTCGCCGTGGCGACGCCGTGCTGGCCGGCGCCCGTCTCGGCGATGAGACGCGACTTGCCCATGCGCCTGGCGAGCAGCGCCTGACCCAGGACGTTGTTGATCTTGTGGCTGCCGGTGTGGTTCAGGTCCTCCCGCTTGAGGAAGAGCCGGAGGCCGAGCTGGGGCCCGAGGTTGTGGCACTCGGTGATCGGGGACGGCCGGCCCCCGTAGGACTGCAGGATCTCGGTGAAGTCCCGGCGGAACTCCGGGTCGCCCCACGCATCGACGAAGGCCTGCTCGACCTCCTCACATGCGCCGATCAGCGGTTCGCCGACGTAGCGGCCACCGAACTCGCCGAAGAACCCGAGCTGGTCGGGGGAACCCATGTGGATGGGCGATGCGACGTTGTGGACGGTCATGGAACGCTCCTTCGTCTTCTAGAAGACTAGAAGAGACGGAAGGAAGGGGCAACCCCGGCCGGCCTCAGCCCGCTTCGCCGTCCACGCCGTAGCGGAGAGACAGGCGGTCGGACGTCCGATCCGCGGTGATCGTGCACCGGTCCCCCACCAGCAGCGCCTCGTCGAACAGGAACGGTCGACCGAACTGAGCGATCGAGGTCCGGACCGACAAGATCGCGGCCTGGCCGGCCGCTGCGTCCAGCGCGTCGGCGTCGGGGGCGGACAGCGCGACGGCGGTGATCGACTCCCTCGCCTCGGCGACCAGCAGGCCGGCCGTCGACTCGAACAGCTCGTACAGCGAGACGCCCTCCAGATCGGCGGGCTCGTGCACGTTCACCACCCCCGGGGCGAAGTAGCTCCGCTGGAGGCTGAACGGCACCGAATCGACCGACCGACGTCGGGTCGCGCAGACCACCGGTCCTCCGGGGAGCACGTCGAGACCGGCGGCCACCGCCGACGTGGCGTGCGTCTCCTCGACGGCCAACACCTCCGTCGTCATGGCGATCCCCGCCGCCCGCATCTGCCCAGCGAAGCTCGACAGGTTGTCGAAGCGGATGTCCACCGGCCGATCGGCGACGAAGGTCCCCCGCCCTCGCCGCGTGTGCACGAGACCATCGGCCTCGAGCGCTGCGACGGCTTGGCGGAGCGTCATCAGCGTCACGCCGAAGGACTCGGCCATCTCCTGCTGCGGGGGCAGCTTCGACCCCGCCGGATGCTCGCCGCTGAGGATGCGCTGGCGCAGTGCCGCGTGGATCGCCTGGTACTTCGGGACCCGCGGGGAGGGCATCGACCCCATCGTTGCAGGTGGCGGGGGCGGATATTCACCCGACCGGACGGCGACGCCCTCGTAGCGTGGCGCGCGATGAACCTCGCATGGGAGCAGGTCACCGTCGAGGCCGAGGACCCCACCGCGCTCGGACGTTGGTGGGCCGAGGCGCTCCGGTGGGTCGTCGTCGACGACAGCCCACCGGTGTTCGAGATCCAACCGGCTCCCGGTCAGCTGCCCGGGATCCTGTTCCTCGCGTCGACGTCGCCGAAGCGCTCGAAGAACCGGGTCCACCTCGACTTCCGACCCGATGATCAGGCCGCCGAGGTCGACCGCCTCCTCGAGCTCGGCGCGACCCGCATCGACGTCGGTCAGGGCGACAGCGTGCCGTGGGTCGTGCTCGCCGACCCGGAGGGCAACGAGTTCTGCGTCCTCGGCGAGGGCCACTGACTCCGAGCACCGGACCGCCGAGCGAGTCCCCGATCAGACGGCGGAGCTCGGTGGGGAAGGCCCGGGCGACATCGGGTGGGCACGAGAGGTACCGGCTCTCCTCTTGGCGCAGCCAAGAAACGACCGAGGCCGAGGCCGACAAGAACGCGGCCTGACCTGGAGATTCTTCTGTGTGATCGTACATACGTTCGATACACTGAGGGGTATGGAGGCGGCGCTGGATCCGGTGGTTGCGCTCAAGCGACTCGGCGCCGATCTCGACGTGCTGTTGGCCTCGGATCTCGAGCCCGCATCGCTGCCCGAGGCCCATTCGTTGGTCGAGCTGACCGCGTCGCTGGCGGCCAAGATCACCGGGCTCGAGGTGCAACTCCAAGAGGCGGTACAGGTCTCGGGGGTGTTCGCCGAGGACGGTCACCGCTCGGCGCAGACGTTCTGCGCGCATGTTGCGAGGTCCTCGCCCACCACCGCTCGCCGGACCGGTCGACTCACCGGCGCGCTGCGCCGGTTGCCCGCGGTCAGCGAGCGGCTCGGTGCCGGTGAGCTCGGTGTCGACCAGGCCCACCGCATCGCCTCCGCGATGGCCAACCCGCGGGCCCGTGACGGCCTGGCCGCCTGCGACGAGCTGATCGCCGAACAGGCCACCACCTCACACTTCGATGACTTCTCCGCTTGGCTCGCCGACCTCGTCCGCGCCGCGGATCCCGATGGCACCCGTGACGCGAACCAGCGCGCCCACGAACGACGCGACGCCCGACTGGTCCAGGACTACGACGGCACCTGGACCCTCACCGGCGGCTGGGCCGCACTCGACGGCGCCGAACTCCACACCATCCTCGAACACTTCATCGACACCGAGTTCCACACCGACCTCAGCACCGCACGCCAGGAGCTCGGCCACGATGCGACGCTCGACGACCTGCCACGAACCCACGCCCAGCGACGCGCCGACGGCCTGTTGAACATGGCCCGAGCCGCAGCAGGGGCCAGGCCCGGAGCCAACGGCTCCAAACTCGTCACCACCATCGTCATCGACCAGGCCACCTTCGAACGCGAGCTCACCCGCCTCGCCGACAGCCAGCCCGCCGAACGAACCCCCGGCACCGACGACGGCTACCGCTGCGAAACCCTCGACGGCCACCACCTCGACCCCACCGAAACCGTCGCAACAGCACTCGTCAACCACGTCCGACGAGCCGTGCTCACCGCGGACTCGGTCACCATCGACCTCGGCCGCACCCAACGACTCTTCACCGGCCCCGCACGACTCGCCGCCCTCCTCGGCCACCGACGATGTCGATGGCCGGGATGCACCCGGCCCGTCACCCGCTGCGACATCGACCACCACACCGAATGGCACCAAGGTGGTCGGACCAACCAGAACAACGCGCTCCCGCTCTGCCCCACCCACAACCGCCACAAACACCGCACCGGATCGAAGCTCAGATCGGACGACCACGAGACCTACGCTCGCGGTCGTGGCCGGCCCTCCTGACTACTCACTGCTCGATCGGGGCGGGGCCAGCGCCCAGGTCTTCTTCCCCCGCCCCGACCACTCCCCCACCCCTCCGGGAGCGACCGACCACCCGATCGAGGTCGACGACGACGTGGTGATCGCCGCCCGTCGCTACGAGATCGACCGGTCCGGGCCGACGATCGTCTACTTCCACGGCAACGGCGAGGTCATCGGCGACCACGACGGCATCGCACCGCTCTACCACTCGATCGGGGCGAACCTCTTCGTCTTCGAGTTCCGCGGCTACGGCCGGAGCACCGGCTCTCCGACCATGGAGCACCTCGTCGGCGACGGTGCCATCTCCGGGAGACGTGCACTCGATCTGCTCGACGCCGACGGTTTCGACGGTCCTCGGCTGGTGATGGGGCGCAGCCTCGGGGCCAACCCTGCGCTCGAGGTGGCGGCCCGGGTGCCCGGCTACCGCGCCGTGGTGCTGGAGAGCGGGGCTGCCAGCGTCCGGCGCTTCGTCGACCGCCTGGGGCTCCAGCACTCCCCCGGGCTCGACGACCTCGCCGACGACCACGACGCCAAGCTCGCGACGATCGAGCTGCCCACACTGATCATCCACGGGCTCGGTGACGACCTGGTCCCGGTCGACGTCGCCCGATCCACCGCTGCCTCGCTGACGGCCAGCGACGTCACCATGGAGCTGGTGGACGGTGCCGGCCACAACGACCTGCTCCTCGTCGACGCCCGTCGCTACTTCGCCTCGATCGCCAGCCTGATCGAGCGTGCCATCGACTGAGGTCCGCGACCATCGCCGGTCACTCGCTCTCGACCCGAGCCTGTGCGATACGCCAGCCCGCCGAGCGCTGCCGCTCCTCCCAGAACCCGGCGTAGGTGCCCCCACCGGCGAGGAGCTCGCCGTGGGTGCCGAGCTGCTCGATCGATCCGTCCACGACGACGGCGATCTGATCGGCCCCGACGATGGTCGAGAGACGGTGGGCGATCACCAAGACGGTGCAGCGTCCGGCCAGCGCCTCGATGGCGTTGGTCATCGCCGCCTCGTTGATCGTGTCGATCGCAGCGGTCGCCTCGTCGAGGAGCAGGATGGGAGCGTCCTTCAGCAGCGCACGGGCGATCCCCACCCGGGCCCGTTCCCCCGACGAGAGCAGCGAGCCGCCCTCACCCACCCGCGTGTCCCACCCCTGGGGCAGCCGCTCGATGACATCGGTGAGCCGGGCCTGGCGAGCTGCCTCTTCCAACTCGACCTGCGACGAGTCAGGGCGGGCGAGCAGCACGTTGTCGGCGATGGTCGCATCGAAGAGGTAGACGTCCTGCAGCACCATCGACAGGTGTGCCATCAGCTCCTCGGGCTCGATGCTCCGGATGTCCGCGCCGCCGACGGAGATCGCTCCTCCGTCGGCGTCGTAGAAGCGCGCTGCGAGGCGGGTGATCGTGGTCTTCCCCGAGCCGGACGGCCCGACGATCGCCGTGACCGACCCGGCTGGCACCGTCAGCGACAGGTCGCGGATCACCGGATCATCCGCATAGGCGAAGTGGACGTGTTCGAATTCGAGGGCTACTGGATGAGCTCGATCGGGATGTTGTTTCGGCTCGACGACGGGGAGCGGCTCGGCATCGAGCACCTCGGCGATCTCGGTCGCCGCCAGGTCACCCAAGCCCACGCCGCTCGCGTAGCCGGCGAGGATCATGAGCGGTTCGACCGATCGGACGGTCAGGATGCCCAGTGCGATCGCGTCGGCGGCAGCCAGACCGTCCTGGGACCGGGCGGCCAACAGCATGATCGCTGCGGCGAAGGCCAGGCTGACGACGCCGAAGAAGATGCTCTGCGGCCGCTGCTCTCGATCGAGTCGCTCGACGAACTCGCGGCTGTCGTCCTGCAGCACCTCCATCAGCGGGTCCCACCCCGCATCGGTCCGCTGCGAGGCCCGGAGGATCCGCTGGGCGTGGGCGTACTCGAGCAGGCGAGCGGTGACCTCCTGTCCGCCGTCGGTGTGCTGAGCGGTCGCGCGACGGATCCGACCGAAGAGGTGCGCAGCGGCGGGCACGATGGCGACGAAGACGAGCGCGATCAGGGGATCGACAAAGGCGATGACGACCAGAACCGTCGCCAACGTCGAGACCGACACCACGACCTGTTGGATCACCAGCGAGGCCATGTTGCCCACATCGACCATCGCCTTCTTGATCAACACCGACACGTCGGCGGTGCGGCGACCGTGGAACCAGCCGAGCGGCAGGGTGATGACCTGTTCGCCGATCCGGCGGATCAGCCCGCTGGTCACCCGGCGGCTCGTCATCTCGAACGCGCTGGTGGTCGTCACCCAGATCGCGATGCCGTGCCCGACGATCGCGAGCGCCGCGGCGCCGAGCCACCACCACGCGGTCGCGAGGTCGTCGTCGACGACGGCGCGCAGGATCGGGAAGATCGCCGCATAGGCGATCCCCTGCAGCACGCCGGCGATCGCGTAGCCGACCACCTGTCGGCGGAGGCCGCTGTCCCCACCGAGGAGGCGGTCGAGTCGCCCGATGAGCTCCCTCATCGAAGACCCCCGTCCGCCTGCCACAGGTTCGCGTAGAGACCTCCGGCGTCGAGCAGCTCCTCGTGGGTGCCGACGGCGACGAGGCGGCCGGCCTCGAGCACGGCGATCTGGTCGGCGCCGGAGATGGTGTGCAAGCGGTGAGCGACGACGAGCACCGTCCGGTCCGCGAGCAGCTCGGACAGCGCCGCGCCGACATTGGCTTCGCTGTCGGGGTCGGCGTGGGCGGTCGCCTCGTCGAGCAGGACGATCGGAGCGTCGGACAGGATCGCCCGCGCAATGGTGATCCGCTGGCGCTGACCGTGCGACAGGTTGGCGCCGTCCACGCCGCCGATGACGGTGTCGTATCCGTGGGGCAGCGCGGCGATCTCGTCGTGGATCGACGCGGCACGGGCAGCGGCCTCGACGTCTGCGTCGACGGCGTCGGGAACCGCCAGCTTGATGTTGTCGGCGATGGTGCCCCGGATGAGCACGACGTCCTGGAACACGATCGACAGCTGCTTCAGCAGCACCCCCTGGTCGACGTCGCGGACGTCCACGCCACCCACGAGCACCCGACCTTCATCGGTGTCGAAGAACCGAGCGACCAGCGATGCCAGCGTCGACTTGCCTGAGCCAGAGGGCCCGACGAGCGCCGTGACCGTGCCGGGTTCGAGACGGAGCGAGACGTCGCGCACGACGGGTTGATCGTCCTCGTAGCCGAAGGTGACCCTGTCGAACTCGACGCTCGCATCGACCGGGGTCTTCGGTGCCGGCGACACCGGTAGGGGCTCTTGGGCGAGGAGCTCCAGGATCCGCGTGGTGGCGTCGCCCGCCGCCGCGATCGGGTAGCTGAACCGGGACAGCTTCGTGAACGACACGGGCAGACCGACACCGACGGCCAGGAAGGCGACCAGGTCTCCCACGTCGATCCACCCGCGGTCGAGCTGCACCAGACCCATCGCCGAGATGACGACCACCAACGTCCCGGGGGCCAGCGCCGACAGCATGAAGTTCATCGGGTTCCCGAGCGCGCGCATCCACTTCGTGGTCGCGTTCACGAGCAGCTCGATGGCATCGACGAAGCGATCGAAGGTGCGCCCGACGGTGCCGAACGCCTTGACCACGACGATCCCGTCGACCAGCTCGACGGTCGAGGTGGCGATGGTCTGCTGCGCCTCGTCGACGGCCGGCCCGTAGGCCTCCATGGCCCGTCGCGTGCGCGACATCCCGACGCCGGCGACCAGAACGATGTAGCCGATCAGGAGCAGCGCGAAGCGCCAATCGACGATGAACAGGTAGGTGATGCCGACGAGCGGCGCCAACGCCGTGGTCGTGAAGTCGGGGATGACGTGGGCGACCAGCGTGTGCACCGTCTTCACGTCATCGGAGACCGCCTTCTCGACCCGTCCGGAGCCACCGGTGAGGAACCAGCCGATCGGCACGACACCGATGTGCCGGGCCACGTCGCGGCGGGTCGTGAACCGGAACTGGGCATCGGCCCGGTGGCAGACCGCGACAGCGGTCCAGCTCAGCAGGAAGCTGAGCAGCGCGCTCACGACGGCCACGACGGCCCAGCCCCAGACCGAGCCGGGGTCATCCCGCAGCAGCTCGCGGCCGATCTCGACGATGGCGATGTAGGGGACGAACTCGAGCAGCGCCGACACGACGGCGATCGAGACGCCGAGGCCGAGCGTTCCGCGGACCGGTCTCAGGAGCTCCGCCGGCGAACTCTTCGCCGCGGCTTCCGTGTCGCCATCTGCGTTTCGATCACTGGCAACGCCGACCATCGCCGCCGATCCTTCCACGGTCGCCGTCCGTCTGGAAGGGTTGCCTCATACTCTCCGTTCGGGGATGAGGAGGGTGAGGCGATGGCGGAGAGGGTGCCCGTGCAGCTCGGTGCCGTACAGGAGACGCTGCTGATCCCATTGCTCGGACGAGCGCGGGAGACCGAGAAGTCCAACGGACTGATCGATGACCCGAAGGCCGTCGAGATCGTCGAGCGCCTCGACTACGACTTCTCGAAGTGGGAGGGCGGACGCAGCCTCCCCGGAGCGACGGTGCGCACGCGGATGTTCGACACGTGGGTGGAGCACTTCCTGGCGCGGGATCCGGACGGCACCGTCGTCGAGCTCGGATGCGGACTGAACACCCGCGCCGATCGTCTCGACAACGGACGGGCCACGTGGATCGACATCGACCTGCCCGACGTGATCGAGCTCCGTCGGCGCTTCTTCACCGACGGGCCCCGGCGCACGATGATCGCGGCGTCGGTGGTCGACACCGGCTGGATGGATGCCGTCGAGGCGACCGGCGGGCCGTGGATGTTCGTGGCCGATGCGGTGCTCATCTATCTCGACGAGCCCGACGTCCGCCGCACGATGTCGCAGATCGCCGAGCGGTTCGCACCGAGTTGGTTGGCGTTCGACACCGCCGACCAGACGATGATCGACGGCCAGGTGAGGCACGATGCGATGAAGCACCTGTCGAGCGACTCGTGGTTCGTCTGGGCCTGCGATGACCCTCAGGTGATCGAGTCGTGGGCGATCGGGCTCGAGCTCGTGGAGTCGAAGACGCTCCTCGACGCCGACCGGTCGATCGTCGACCGGATGCCGCTCCCCTACCGACTGGTCACACGCCACGCCCCGTTCCTGCTGCGCCGAGCCGTGTCGCACTACCGACTCCACCTCGCTACGACCTCGCCGACAGCGCCACCGGGATGAGCTCGGGCGAGGTCAGGCGTCGGACTCGAGCACGGCGCGCATCGCCTCCAGGGTCTCCCGCATGCCGCGGCGGTTCGTCTCACCCCGCCAACGGCCGAGGCCGGCCCAGTAGATCCGGTTCGCCAGCGTCGGCTGCAGCCGGAAGGACTCGGTCACCTCGGTCCCGCCATCGACCTGGCGGAGCTCGTACTTCCAGTTGTTGAGCGTCTTGCCGCCGGCCTGGACGGCGAACCCGAACACCTCGTGCTCGACGCACTCGGTCACGAGGCACTGCGACCAGTACGTCACGCCCCGGTTGTTCCGGTTGACGTGGCCGCGGAAGCGGGCACCCACCACCGGACCCGTCGCGCCGTCGAGCCACTCCGCCTCGAACGTCTCGGGGCTGAACTCGCCGATGCGGGTCACGTCGGACACGAGCGCCCACACGTCGGCGACCTCGGCGGCGATCACCACGCTCACGGAATCCTGCACGTTCGCCTCCCGGCTCGATTCGACGGCGACGCTACCGGCCGGGACGCAGGTGGCTCCTCAGACCCCGGTCGCCTCCCGGCACCACTCGAGCAACGTCGCCTGCACCGCGGGATCGCCGGCGTCGGCCGGCAGCGGGCGGAGCTTCCCGCTCCGGAGGTACGCCCCGTTGGGGTGGCCGGTCGCGGCGATCGAGTCGTAGAGCTTGCGGGCCCCCTGCTCCGGACTGGAGAAGAAGAGGTTCCGGATGGGCACGAGCCACCGGGGCATGCCATCACCGCTCGTCATCGACGTCTTGACGGCGCCGGGCTCGACCGACCGGTACGTCGTCGTCGGGTGCTCACGGGCGAACGCGCTCATGATCGCCGTGGCCGCGAGCTTCGACTGCACGTACGGCCCGAACAGCTTCTTGAAGGTCGGCGGGTCGGCGAGCTCGTCGACGGCCACCGCCTTCGCTCGGTCGATGCCGCTCGTCGAGCCGAGCGCGACGGTGCCGCCGTCCATGACGGGACGCAGGAGACGACCGAACAGATAGGGAGCGAGGGTGTTCACCTGGGCGTGCATCTCGATGCCGTGAGCCGAGGTGACCCGCTCGCCGAGGAGCACGCCGGCGTTGTTGATGAACCGATCGATGTGGCCCCGGGCCTGGAGCGTCGCCGCCGCCTCGGTGATCGAGTCGTGATCCGCGAGGTCTGCGGCGACCACCTCCACTGAGGCGCCGGGGACCCGGCCGACGATGGCATCGACCACGGGACGGGAACGTTCGACGCTCCGGTTGACCATGACGACGTCCCAGCCGTCGACGGCGTGGAGCTCGGCGAGCGCGGCGCCGATGTCGCCTGATGCGCCGGTGATCACGACGAGCGGGTTCGAGCTCATGGAGTGCTCCCTCCGGTCCTGCAGCCACTTGATCCCTATCAACCATCTCCTTGACGAGTCAAGTTCTGTCGTTCTGCAGCCAGCATCTTCGCCAGGATCGCCGCGAACTGGCGGCGCTCGTCGTCGTCGAGGCGACCGGTCAGTCCACTGACGACGTCGGCGAGGAGCTCCCGGAAACCGGTGACGTGGTGCCGCCCCTCGTCCGTCAGGCTCACCAGCCACACTCGCCCGTCGCTCGGACTCCGGGTTCGCTCGATCAAGCCGGTGTCCTCGAGCAACTTCACCGTGCGGGTGACCTGCGCCTTGTCCCGGTCGAGCTCGCGGGCGAGTCCGTGGATCGGGAGGGGCTCGCGGTCGGCGATCGTCATCAGCGTCATCGCGCCGAACGGACCGATGCGCGCCCGATCGACGACCTCGGCCCGCTGCCGGGTGGTGCAGTGCAGCACCCGCATCAGGCGATCGAGGTCCAGCGCGAGTGCCAGGACGTCGCTCTCGGCAGGCACCACGTGATTGACTCCAGTCAACTACTTCTGGTTGACTCCGATCAACCATATCGTCGGTCACGGCGTCACGCCGTCGGAGAGCACCAGCATGTCACGAACGCACGAAGCCACTCTCCGCTCGCTGTCGCAGCTGTTCATCGTGACGAACGCCGCGGTCTACGTGTTCCTCGCGGTCGCGATCGTGCCGTACTGGCAGACGCTCTCCGGGCCCGAGGTCCAGCGGTGGTTCGCCGATCACTTCGATCGGTTCAGCATCATGATGGTCCCCGTCCACCTGCTCGCCATCGTGACGACCGTCATGGCGCTCGTCGCCAGCCGGCGACGAGCGCGATCCGACGCGGTGACGTGGATCGTGCTGGTCGTCGGCCTGTTCGGTTCACAGGCGTTCAACTTCACGCTCTACGCGGTCGTCCTCAACCCGGACCTCTCCTCGGAGACGCTGAGCGACGCCGACGCCCTGAGCACGCTCGACGACTGGGCCACGTACCACACGGTCCGCACGATCCTCGTCGTCGCGAGCGCCGTCGCTGCCGTGATCCTCACCACTCGCGCCATGCGACGCGGCGAGCTCGCCGGCCCCTCGGCTGCGCCGGCGTGAGGTTGCTCCCATGTGCGCCCCCGCAGTCCTGACAGCGGCGGTCAGGCCTCCTTGGCCAGGTCGAGGGCGACGTCAACGATCATGTCCTCCTGGCCGCCGACCATCCGTCGCTCACCGAGCTCCATGAGGATGTCCCTGGTCTCGAGCCCGTACTGCTCCGCAGCCGACTCCGCGTGGCGGAGGAAGCTCGAGTACACCCCGGCGTAGCCGAGGGTGAGGGTCTCGCGGTCGACGCGCACGGGCCGGTCCTGCAGCGGTCGGACGAGGTCCTCGGCGGCGTCCATCAGCGCGCCGACGTCCGACCGATGCGACCATCCCTCCAGGTTGGCGACGGCCACGAACGCCTCGATGGGGCAGTTGCCGGCGCCGGCGCCCATGCCGGCGAGCGACGCATCGACCCGGTAGCAGCCCTCCTCGACGGCGACGACCGAGTTGGCGACGCCGAAGGTCAGGTTGTGGTGGGCATGGATGCCGATCTCGGTGTCGCGGCGCAGCACGTCCCGATAGGCCCGCATGCGGTCGCGCACGTCGCCCATCGTCAGCCGGCCGCCGGAGTCGGTGATGTAGACGCAGTGCGCGCCGTAGGACTCCATCAGCGACGCCTGCTGGGCCAACGGCCCCGGCTCGCTCATGTGGGACATCATCAGGAAGCCCGACACGTCCATGCCGAGGTCCCTGGCCGTGGCGATGTGCTGGGCGGCGACATCGGCCTCGGTGCAGTGCGTGGCGACGCGGACCGACGTGGCGCCGAGCGCGTGAGCGTGGACGAGATCGTCGATCGTCCCGATGCCCGGCACGAGCAGCACCGTGAGCGCGGCACGGTCGATGATCGAGGCGGCCTCCTCGATCCACTCCCAGTCGGTGTGCGCACCGAAGCCGTAGTTGAACGACGAGCCGCCGAGCCCGTCGCCGTGGGTGACCTCGATCGCATCGACCCCAGCCGCATCGAGCGCCGCCGTGATCTCGCGGACCTGCTCGATGCCGTAGCGGTGGCGAATCGCGTGCATCCCGTCGCGGAGCGTCACGTCCTGGATGTACAGCTCGGTCGTCATGCCGCGACCCTCGACGCGATCTGCTCGGCGGTTCGCAGCGCCGCACTGGTCATGATGTCGAGGTTGCCGGCGTAGGGCGGCAGGTAGTGGCCCGCGCCCTCGACCTCGAGGAAGACCGAGATCTTCCAGCCGGTGAACTTCCGGTCGAGGTCCGGGATGCGGACCGGCTCGGCATCGCTGATCTGGTCGATCTGGACGTTCTGCTTGAGGCGGTAGCCGGGCACGTACGTCTCGACCTCGGCGACCATGTCGGCGATCGACCGTCGGAAGTCGTCCGGCTGTCCCAGCTGGGTGAGGCAGAACACGGTGTTCCGCATGATGAGCGGTGGTTCGGCCGGATTCAGGATGATGATCGCCTTGCCCAGGGCGGCCCCACCGACCACCTCGAGGGCCTTGGCCGTGGTCTCGGTGAACTCGTCGATGTTCGCCCTCGTGCCCGGTCCCGCGCTGCGGGAGGACACCGAGCTGACGATCTCGGCGTACTCCACCGACGCCACCCGATTCACCGCGGCGACCATCGGCACGGTCGCCTGACCGCCGCACGTCACCATGTTCAGATTGGGGGCGTCGAGGTGCTCTTCGAGGTTGACCGGCGGGATCACGTAGGGACCGACGGCAGCGGGCGTCAGGTCGAGGACCCGCTTGCCATGGGCACGCAGGACCTCGTCGTGATGGACGTGTGCCCCGGCCGAGGTCGCGTCGAACACGAGGTCGACGTCGGCGAACTGGTCCATCGCCACGAGGCCGTCGACCCCCTCGGCCGTGGTCGCGACTCCGAGCTGTGCCGCTCGCGCCAGGCCGTCCGACTCGGGGTCGATCCCGCAGACGGCGACGACGTCGATCCGATCCGAGTGCGTCGCCTTGATCAGCAGGTCGGTCCCGATGTTGCCGGAGCCGATGATCGCGGTCTTCATGGTCCTCCGTTCATCCGTCGTGCTGCGCGCCGCCGAGATCCCGGTCCTCGAGCTCCCAAGCGTGGTCGAGCAGGTGCCAGGCGCACCGACGGATCAGGAACTGCAACGCCCAGGAGCGGGCCGGCTCGCCCCGGTCGTGGTGCTCGCGGATCGCCTCGGCGAAGGCGTCACGGTACGCGAGGAGGGCGACTGGGTCGCCCCTCGTCTCCGGGGGGACCTTCACGCCGACCTTGGGCGCGAACTCGTGGATCTCGGCGCCGTTCACGTGGCCGACGATGTCGGCCTTCTCCCGACCGCCGCCCCGAGGACCCTTCCGGAGCTCGTTCGAGACGCGGGCGGCGGTGTCATCGAACGTGCGCCAGGCGGCCTGGAGCAGGGCGAGCTTCCGTTCGAAGTCGGCGTCGGCGAGGGCCTCGAGCTCAGCGGTGGCAGGCCGCCCGGAGACGCCGTAGTAGTCGGTCATGCCGATTCCCTCCACCTCCTCCACCACGTCGAGGTGGCCGAGCCGCTCGAACTCCTCGCCGTAGCCGGCGAGCTCGGCGACCTTCGCGAACCGGGGCCGGTAGGCCTCGAGGACGGCGACGGCGTCGTCACCCAGACGGGCGCTGCGATCCCACCCGGGCCAGTCGAAGGCACATGCCACGACGCGCTTCTTCTTGCCGGATTCGAGCATCACCCTGACGGGCTCCCCCATGGGCCGAAGCTAGTCGTCGACCGAGGACGCCCGACGGCCCGAGGCCGAGACCGGCGGTCCGATCGGTGGCGCCGAGCGCGGCGGCCATCTGCTCTGGCCCTGGGTGGACGAGCCGATGCGCCACGAGACCATGCTCGGATCGGGCCCCCATGCTCTAGGCAACCACCGCTGAGTCGTCGAACTCGTAGCCCCCGGCTCCGATGGTGAGCCGATGGCGCGGGCCCGGCACCGAGGCGTCCAACGTCTGGTAGCCCGCATCCTCCTCCCACATCACCACCATGGCGTCCTCGGCCTTCGCGAGCTGCGTGACGTAGTGCCGTGGGCCGCCTGCGGGGACGAGGTCCCGCAACGCTGCGTCGACGGAGTCGTGTTGGGCGAGGTAGTGGAGCGTGACGAAGGTCGGCGGGACGAGCTCGATCTCGCGCTCCCGGTGCCGCTCGATCGCGACCGCCGGTCGGATCCACTGGCTGTCGGTGATCTCCCCCTGGTCGACGGTGACATCGTCCTGGGTCGACCGAGCGGCGAAGAACCAGGTGCTGTACCGGCGGATCTCGACGGGCGGTGGCGTCCAGTGCGAGAACCACACGAGGTCATCCGCATCGAGTTGGAGTGAGGCCTCTTCCATCGCCTCGCGAACGGCTGCGGCGCGTGCCCGATCGTCATCGCTCGCCTCTGGCGCATCGTCGTCGTCGACGCGGCCACCAGGGAACACCCACATCCCGCCGAACGCGATCTTCGAGTTCTTCCGCAGCATCAGGGTCTCAGGACCTTGCACGGTCTCTCGTAGGAGCACCACCGTCGCCGCCGGCATGATCGTCGTGGCGTCGCCCTTGCCGCCGGCGATGCGTTCGGTGAACTCATCTGGCTCGTCGCTCATGGCTGCTCCTCGTCGCGTCCGGTCCCTCCGTCTACCTCACGATCACGATCGACGGTGACGCCGCGGAGGCGGCCGCCCGAGGGCAGCCGCCTCCGGGCGCCGTCAACCGACGGGCTCGACGGTCTCGATGTTGAGCTGTCCGGCGAGACCCGCGGTGCGATGGACCGACAGCTCCGCGAACTCCGGCGAGCTGGACATCTCCGCCAACGTGGCCCGGCTGGGATACCGAGCGATGCCGACCGCGTCCCAGAGCTCACCGACCTGCCCGATCGTCAGGAACGTGACGTCCGCTTCGAACACGACCTCGCCGCCGAACTGCTGGATGAGCTCGGAGACGCCCTCCTCGTAGATCGCGTACGCCTCCGCACCGGTGAGGTCGGTCTCGCGACCGTCCTCGTACTCGGCCTGGTCCTTGAACTCGAGCAGGTTGACCATGAAGATCGGCCCGTCCGGACCCGGCTCCTGGAACTCGGCGATCTGCTCGGGTGTCGACGGCCCGAAGTCGTTGACCACGATCATCCCGCCTTCAGGTGTCTGCTCCCCGGCCATGGCATCGTCCGACGCCGATCCGGCAGCCGCCTCGTCCCCTGCCGATCCTGCGCCGATGCGCTGGTAGGAGTTGCGGAGTTCGTCCTGGACCACGAAGGCGCCCTCTGGTGCCAGGTCGACCACGAACGGCTCATCCAGCACTCGAGAGCTGTAGGACCAGCCCTCGGGCAGCTCGAGCCGATCGCCGAGCGTCGGAAGATCCGCCGCAGTGATGCTTCGGTCCTCGATCAACGAGTAGGACTGCATCACGTGGACGTTGCCCTCGGGATCGGTCAGCTCGTAGATCTCGGTCCCGGCATCGAACGCCCAGGTGGTGGTGCGCTCGACGAGGTCAGGCACGTACGCCGCGCTCTCCTCGGACGCCTCGGTGGTGGCCAACAGCGTCATCGTGATGTCGCCGAACTGTCGGCCCACGGCCTCGCCGCCGGCTGCGGTGCCCTGCCCAGAGCCGCCGCCGACGTCGACGGTGCCGTCGACGATGAAGTGTCGGGGGCCGTTCATCTGGATGAACGACGCATCGTTCTCGGCCTGGATGGCGGCCGGATCGAGTGCGTCCCAGGCCTCGTCGGTGCACGGGTCCACGCCGGGCGTGCCCCACACCTCGGTGATCTCCTCGCCGTCTTCGTTCGTCAGCGTGAGGAGGATCTCGCAGTAGCGGAGGTCGTAAAGCGTGAACTCACCCGCGGCGCCCTGGCCGCCGGCGGCGTCGGCCGGTGCGTCGGTGGCGGCAGGTGCGTCCGTCGTCTCGGCCGCCTCGGTGGTCGGCGCTGCGGTCGTCGTCGGCGCTTCGCCGTCGTCGCTGTCGCTGTCGCCGCACGCGGCCAGCGCGAGCGCCATCGCCACGGCCAGCGTGATCGTCTTCTTCATCCCAGGGTTCCTTCCGGTCGACGACGCGAAGCGCCGTCACTGACTGTTGGCCGGCGCACACCGCCATCGCGCAGTCGCACCGCAACCGGACCGGCCGGCGGATTCGAGCTGTGCGATGACGACGTGCGTCCGTGCACCGATCGTCAGCGATCTCGATCGATCAGGAATCCCTCACCGGGAGGCTTCGTCGCTACTCCCGTCGGAGTAGGCGGTGACCGAGCTCAGTCGAGCATGTCGCGCACGACGTCACGGGCCGACCAGGCCGCGGCGTGGACGCTGCTCCAGTCGTCGAACGCCGTGTAGCCGTCACCAGCGAAGAAGACGACGTCGTCGATCGGACCGGCGAGCCGCCGGGTGATCCGGAAGTCCTCGTCGTCGGTCAGGTAGGCGCCCCGGGCCCAGGGTTGGTCGTTCCAGTTCTGGGTGAGGTGCTGCACGTAGGACTCGGAGGCGACCCCGTCGTAGATCTCGTCGAGCTCGGCCAGGATCAGGTCGATCGCACCGTCGCCGGCAGCCTGGTAGCGCTCGGCCTCCTCGCCCACCGAGAACACACCGAGCACGTGGGCATCGGAGTCCTGCCCGTAGGCGGCGTCGTAGAACAGTCGCTGACCACCACCCGCTCCGGAGTCCGCCGGGCCGAGCAGCGTCGGATAGAAGCGACGGTCGAACTCAACGAACGCCTTGAAACCGCTCCACACCCGGGCGTCGTCGAGGGTGTCGAGGCGCTCGTCGGGCAGGGGTGGGTCGAACTCGACGAGGCCCTGCTGCAGGATCGCCACCGGCACGGTCACCACGACGCGATCGGCCTCGTGCACACCGCCGTTCGTGTCCGTGAGCCGCACACCACCCTCGCCGTACTCGATCCGCTCGACCGCGGTGTCGAACGTGATCAGCGGCTCGATGCCCGGCAGCACATAGGTCTCGAAGAAGTCGAGCCAACTCGAACCGACGAACTTCTGGTCGATGTCGAAGCCGCTGTCCTCGCGCGACACGGCGACCAGCTCGCCGTCCTCGTCGACCATCGCGAAGTCACCGTCCTCGTCGTACCCGACCGTGACCGTCTCGATGCGCACGGCCTCGTCGGCGACGATGTCGTCGAGCACCGTGCGCTCGACGTGCAGCCACTCGCCGCCGAGCGAGATCGGGAAGTCGACGAAGTCCCGGGTGTGGGCGATCCGACCCCCTGCCGTCGGCAGAGCCTCCAGCACCCGGACGTCGGCGCCCCGCTGGCGCAGCAGGTGGGCGGCGGTCATGCCTGCCGGCCCGGCCCCGATGACGATCACTGAGCCCTCGACCTCACCCTCGCCGAGCGCACCGCCCGGCTCACGTTCGAAGAGCGCCCCACACGCCGTCAGGAACGACGCGGCGAGACCGAACCCACCGAGCTGGAGGAAGCGACGTCGACTGATCCCGGACGACGCTGCCACCATGGGGTCAGGCTGGCCCGGCGCACCGTCCCGCGAGTTGATTGTCATGAGTACAAACAATACCGCACAACGTCGGGAAGGTCCCGCCACGCCTGGCCGCCCCTCGGTGGCGCGGGAGCGCCACGATCAGATCGTCGACGCGTTCCTCCGGCTCGTGGCCGAGCGACGATCGGCCACGGTGACGATCGCAGAGATCGCGGAGCGGGCGGGCGTCCACCGCTCGGCCGTCCGCCATTTCGTGGGGAACCGAGCGGCGCTCGTCGCCGCTGCGCTCGACGAGATCTGCGCACGACACGACCGCAGCCGCGAACGCCGCATCGGGAGCAGTCCCGACATCGACGCCGTCGTCGACCACTACTTCTCTCGCACCTACGTGTTCGAGCACGCCGAGCTCGACGACGTGTTCGGCGTCCTGCTCATGTCGGCGAGCCGGGACGAAGCCATCGCCTCGAGCATCACCCACGACTACCGCGACTCGATGGCCGAGATGCTCGAGCTGCTCGGCCGCGACGATGCGCCGGCTCGCGCCGCGGCGTATCAGGTGCTGTGCCTCGCCGAGCACAACGTCGTCATGCAACGGATGGGATTCGACCCGGAGCTCGGCGAAACGGCTCGGGTGCTCGCCCGGCAGATCATCGACGACCTCCGGGAGGAGCCGCCGACGAGCTGACCGGTGCTCCGATGGCCGCCCGGTTCGCCTCCCGCCCACTCGAGAACAGGGTCCCTGCGCCGGAACCTGATGGGCTCAGCAGGAGATCGGTCTTCACGGACGCGCTCCTCGGGTCTCGGGATCCCTGACCGACGTGGCGTAGACGACAGCCGCGAGGAGGCCGATGGCCGCTGCGCCCAGCGCCACGTGGGTCATGCCTCCGACCGTGTAGAGCCAGGTTCCACCGATCGCGGCTGCGCCTCGACCTCCCGCCGCGGCACCGAAACCGAGGCCGATCCCGAGACCGGGGTGCTCCGGGTCGATCTCGGCCAGTAGCGGCTTGGTGGCGAGCAGCGCGAACTCATGAGCAGCGATCGCCAACGCGAGCGCGAGCGCCCCGACGATCAGGAGGGAGTTGGACGCAGCCAGCGCGACCACCGCCGCGACCATGACCGTCGCGCCGATCGTCGCAGCCGATGACTTGCCGATGCGATCGGTGATCCGGATGTTGAGCACGCTGGCGGTGAGGTCGGCGACGCCGAGGCCGAAGCCGACGGCCCCGATCGCCGCTGTCGACAACCCGTGGACGTCGCCGAGCCACACGCCGAACGACACGATGACGAGCTGGATGGCTGCGGCGATCGACGCGAAGGCGATGATGGTCGACCGGCCGCTCCTGACCGATGCCCACGTCCATCCGGTCGTCGCTCGCTCGACGGGCGAGGCGGTGTGCTCCGAGAACGCGGCGAGCCGCAGACAGGACCCGAGCGCGACCGCGCTCACCGCGACGAACGCCAACCGCCACGAGATCAGCGACAGCCCTCCCGCGATCGGCAGGCCGATGAGGAGACCGGCCGGCCACGCGAGGTCGAGCCGGCCCAGCCACGTGGCCCGCTCGGCGAACGACGAGCGGGCAGAGACCCAGACCGTCGCCGCCGACTCGACGAGGTTCGACGACACGCCTGCGCCGGCGAGCGCGATCGCCAAGACCACGACGTTCGGCGAGCCTGCGGCGCCGAAGCTCGCCGAGGCGAAGAGCGCGAGTCCCACCAGTGCGACGCGCGGCGGCCCGATGCGGTCGATCAGCCATCCCGAGAGCGGCGAGACGAGCCCGGCGGCCTCGAAGAGCGCGACGGCCACGCCGACGGCAACGAGGTCAGCGTCGAGGCCGACGGCGATGACGCCCAGCAGCGGCGCCAACATCCTGCCGAGTGACGTCCCGGCGAAGCGGCCGACGCCCAGGGTCCAGATCAGCGCGCGGAGGTCGCTGCGCCCCCGCCTGCTCGATCCGCTAGACAGCGAATGTCACGTACACCCCTTGGGCTCGGCGGAACGAGTGCTCCCGCCTGATCGACGGTAGTCCACACCATGAGCCCGGGAGCACGGGCTTCCGCACGCGCCCGCCCATGCCGATCGCCTGGACCTACGGCGCGATCAGCTCTGACCAGAGGGCATCGACGTCCCCGACCCCGGTGACGTCGCCGACACCGACGAAGATCGCCTCGAGGTCGGCGATGACCCACCACAGCGAGAACAGGCCGGGTGTCGCCCACGCGATGCCCTCGACCTCGGCGACGAGGTCGTACTCCGGCAGCAGTGGGTTGTCGAGGATGGCCGCCGGCTCACCTGGTGGAGCGAACGGGCTCCGCACCGCGATCAGCACGTCGGCCACCTGATCCGGCACCAACTCCTCGGAGACGAAGAGGACACCTCCGTCGGCAGGGGTCTGCTGGGCGGCAGGCCGGGTCAGACCGATCTGAGCGAGGAACTCGGGCGCGATGAACGGCTCGGTGATCGACACGACCCCCGCGTCACCGAGATCGCTCAGGAGCGACACGGAGGCGCCGGCCAACTCGCTCGTGGCCAGTTGCTCCCGGACAGCGGCGAGCCGGCCCTCGATCCGCCCGATCAGCTGCTCTCCCCGCGCCTCGGTCCCGGTGATCAGGGCGATGAACCGGATCTGCTCCTGCCACGGCGTGTCGGCGGGATCGACAGGCGTCAGGAACGGGGCGATCTCGGCGTAGAGCGCTGCGTTCTCCCCTGCGTCGTCACCGGCGTCGATCCCGATCATGACCTGCGGTGCGTCGGCGGCCACCTGCTCGAGGTTGTCGAACTCGAGTGCCGCCACACCGGCGTCGGCCATGATCCCGAGGCTGATGGTGTCGTTGAAGCGAACGGTCACCGACTGCGGTGCCACGCCCAGGGCCAACAACACCAGACCGGTCGTCTCGTCGAGGGCCAGGATGCCGTCGGTCGCCACCGACACCTCCTGGCGTCCGAGGAACGTCTCGACCTCGAACGTGGCCGCTTCGCCGTCGACGGCGGCCTCCTCGCCACCTCCTGGTTCGCCTGCGGCCGGCGCGTCCTCGGGTTCGGGGTCGGCGGTCGACTCCGAGGCCGACGAGCTACCACTGGCCTGGACCTCGGCGGCCGCCGAGGTCGAGCTCGGCTCACCGTCATCGGTGTCGTCGCCACACGCGCTCGCGAACACACCCAGGGCGAGGATCACGGCCACGAGTCGCTTCATCAGTACCTCCGGCATCGGCGTTAGGAGTTCCTACCACACAAAATGAACTGTGTTCGTGAATTGCAGTGGACCACTGCGAAGACGACGTCGGCCGGCACTAGGGTCGGGCGATGGCGGAGCGTGGCGCGCCGAAGCGCGGACGAGGACGGCCCGCAGGCCTCTCGGCCGACCAGATCGTGTCCGCCGCCATCGACGCCGGACTCCTGGACCTCAACCTCCGCGACGTCGCCGCTCGGCTCGGCACCGGCGTCTCGGCGCTCTACAACCACGTCGATGATCGCGACGACCTCATCGGACGGGTGGTCGACCAGCTCGTGGGACAGCTGGAGCTTCCACAGCCCCGGGGCCAGGGGATCGAGGAGGCGCTCCTCGAGCTCGGCCGAGCCGCCCGTCAGCTCACCCTGGCGAACCCCGGGCTCGCCTCCGCGATGCTCCGAGACCCGGACCGTCCATCCATCCGACAGAAGGCCCAAGAGGGGAGCACGGCCCTCACCGCAGAAGGGGCCGATCCCGACGTGTCGATCCTGCTCGGGAGCGACGTCGTCTTCTTCGTGACCTCGGCCGCGCTGATCGCGGAGGCATCCCGCTCAGCGACCGTACGGCCGCTTCCGGCGATGACGATCGCAGAATCAGCCTTCCTCGACCGCATGGCCGACCTCGAGCCCGACGCTCACTTCGACTGGGCTCTTCGATCGCACGTCCGGGGCCTGCTGGCGTCGCTCGGTCGTGGCGACCTTCCCTGGAGTCCCGAGCACCGCAAACGCTGAACCCGATGCGCGTCGTCGCCCGCGCCGGCGCCGTTCAGGGCCGGCCGCGGTCGAGCTCGACGGGAGCGCCGTGGGGCGTCGACAGATAGGCGTCGGTCCAGGCCTGGCGGAGCTCGGCAAGCGCGCCGTCATCCGCCATGCCTCGCTCGACGAGGAAGCCCTCGAGCGCGCCGAGCCAGATCTCGTAGTAGCCGGAGCCGTCCGTCGCGCCGCCGGCGGCGTGGTCGGCGGCCACCGCTGCCGCGAAGGCGTCGGACCACTCGCTCCAGGCGAAGGCGCCCGCCCGCGCCAACGCGTGGGTCGTCGCGAACAGCTCTGCGTGCCAGGGTTCGGCGAAGGGCTGCTCCGGCTCAGCCGGCGGGCGCAAGGTAGCTCTCCCACAGATCGAGGTGGACGGCGTGGTCGCCGCCGCCATCGCCCCAGAGCTCGCGCGCCCGGAACCGCACGGTGTAGAGGTGCTCGGGTTGCTCACCCTCGCCGGCGGCGTTGCTGTCGGGCAGGACGTGCGCACCGTGATCGGAGGTGATCTCTCCGACCCTGCCACGTGCATAGCCAGGCAAGCGGGTGTGACCCGAGTGCATGTGCTCGCGGGTCCGAACGGCGTCGCCCACGCGGAACCGAGGTGGATCGTCGACCGCCCGCAGACTGGGACCGCCTCGGGGGAACACCTTGCGCACGACCGCTGCGTCGGGAGCGCCCTCGACCGGATCGACACCAGGGTCGGCCGTGCCCGTCGCGACCTCGTCGCCCGTGACGAACCCTGTCTCGACACTGAGGTTCACGAGCGAAGCGAGCCACTTCTCGTAGTAGGTCATCGAGAGGTAGTCGACCGGCGGCAGTCGCTCGATCGAGTGCCGACCGCGGTCGGTGTTCCATGCCCCCCAGAAGCCCATGAGGAGCCGCATGGCCATCACCCGGCCCTCCCACTCGTGGGGGAACGGGGCCTCGTCGGCGTCGATTCGCAGCGGACCGAAACCCTCCACGCCGCCGAGATCGTGGACGCCGTCCATCACGCTCCTCCGGGACCGACGACGACGGCGGTCCCGATCATCGAGTCACGGTCGACGAGCGCGGCGAGCTCGTCCTCGGACATCCCATCGGTGCCCTCGGGCCGCTTCGGGATGACCAGGTACCGGATCTCCGCGGTGGAATCCCAGACGACGATCTCGACGTCGTCGTCGAGCACCAGCCCGAACTCCCCCAAGACCCCGCGCGGGTCGCGCACGACGCGTGCCCGGTACTCGGACGACTTGTACCACGCCGGGGGCACCCCCAGCACCGGCCACGGGTAGCACGAGCACAACGTGCAGACGAGCACGTGGTGGAGCGCGTCGGCGTTCTCGACGGCGACCATGTGCTCGCCCTGGATGCCGGAGAAGCCCAGCTCGGCGATGGCCGAGGTGGCATCGGCCAACAGTCGTTGGCGGTAGTCCGGGTCGACCCACGCCCGGGCCACGACGCGGGCGCCGTTGCGGGGCCCGATCTCGTCGGAGAACAGCTGGACGATCTCGTCGATCGCCTCCCGGTCCACGAGACCCTTCTCGACGAGCAGCGACTCGATCGCTCGAACCCGCAACGCCGGCTCCGACGGCAGCAGCGTGTGCGGCTGATCATGCCCGTGCTCGTGCGCCACGCGGCGAAGCTAGCAAACCGCCTCGGCGACGCTGCGGGGCCGCTTCGCCGTCGGGTGGGCCAGCAGAGCACTCACCCGCACACGGCAGTGACCTCCTACTTGAGAACGATGCGGAATATCGGAGTCACTTTTATAATCGACGTCATGCTTGACAATCTCGAGATCACCGCATCGCTCCTCGAGTCGATCCTCATCCCCCTGCTGCTCATCGAGCTCGTCGTGCTGCGGCGCCAGCAGCGGCTCCGGTGGCCCCGCCTCAAGGAGATGCTCGCCAACGGCACCACCTACCTGCTCTACCTCGCCGCCGGGCTGGTCGGCGTGATCGTCTGGACACGAGTCTTCGACGTCGTCGAGGGCGCGGTGCCCTGGTCGATCCCGACCGCGTGGTGGTCGGTTCCGATCGCGATCGTCGTCGCCGACTTCATCTACTGGTGGCAGCACAAGCTGGCCCACGAGAAGCGCCTGCTCTGGGACCTGTATCACTCCGTCCACCACAGCTCGGAGCGATTCGACCAGACGACGAGCCTCCGCCTCGGCATCTTCGATGCCCTCCTGACCATCGTCTTCACGCTGCCGATGATCGTCGTCGGCTTCTCCTCGGGACTCGCACTGGCCAGCACCGCCCTCGTCCTCGGGTACCAGACGTGGATCCACACCGAGGTCATCGACAAGATGCCCCGCTGGTTCGAGGCGATCTTCAACACGCCGTCTCACCATCGAGCCCACCACGGCGCCGAGGAGCCGTACCTCGACGTCAACTACGGCGGCATCCTCATCATCTGGGACCGGCTGTTCGGCACCTTCCAGCCCGAGCTCGACACGCCGATCTACGGCCTCACGACCCAGATCGAGTCCTCGAACCCCATCGACATCCAGTTCTTCGAGCTCCGACGGCTGATCCGGGACCTCCGAGCCGACGCCGACTGGTCGACTCGTTGGGCGCGGCTGTGGAACCCCCCGGGATGGCAGCTGCCCGACGATGCCGCACCGAGCCAGACCGCGTAGCGGACGCATCCGATGACGACGCCACCACTCCCCCAGCCGACCTTCGCCGACAGACCCCAACCACCCCCCAGTCCTCGGCGCTACGACCTCGATGCGCTCAGGAGCTTCGCCATGCTCCTGGGGATCGCCCTCCACGCCGCCCTCCCGGACGTGCCCTACTGGCGCCCCGGCGACACCGGCGGCGGGCTCCTGTTCGGGTTCTTCGAGTTCGTGCACGGCTTCCGCATGCCGCTGTTCTTCATCCTCAGCGGCTACTTCACCACCAAGCTCTGGCGTCGCCAAGGGCTCCGCGAGCTCAGCAGCCATCGCCTCCGACGGATCGGGCTGCCGCTGCTCGCGAGCGTCGTGATCGTGCTCCCGCTGGTCGTGGTCGGGATCCTCGTCGGCTACGAGATCAGCGGAGCGGACATCGACGCGGCCGACGCCTCGGGCACCTACCTCGATGAGTGGGAGGGCGTCACCGACGCGACCCTCGACGACGGGGGATTCGGCTTCGCCCACCTGTGGTTCCTGTGGTTCCTCGTCTGGCTGATCGCCGGATACGCAGCCGTCGCATGGACCGTGGGCCGTCTCGCGCAGCTCCGCGGGAGGGATCGCCCCGTCTCGGCACGGCTCGTGACCGCTGTGCTGTTGATCCTGCCGCCGCTGGCAGCGGTTCCCGCCGATCGGATGATCGAACCGATCTTCGGACCCGACACCTCTGACGCACTCGTCCCGGACGGCGCCGTCCTCGCCTACTACGCGTGCTTGTTCGCGTTCGGGGCACTCGCCTTCGACCGCCGTACTGGAAGCGACGTCGCCCTCATCGATGCCGTCGGGCGGTGGTGGCCGGCACAGCTCGCCGTTGGTTCGTTCGTGCTCTTCCCCGTGGGACTGGCCCTGATGGACGATCACTGGTCGGCGTCGGCGCTGGTGCAGACCGCCTTCGCCTGGACCATCAGCTTCGGGCTGCTCGGTGCCTTCCGCCGGTGCCTGTCGGCGACGAGCCACCGAGTCCGCTGGCTCTCCGACTCGGCCTACTGGATGTACCTGATGCACCTGCCGCTGATCTACGTGGCCCAGGGCGTCGTCGCCCGCCTCGGTCTCTCCCCGATGCTGGGCTTCGCCGTCATCTGCGCCGTGGTCGTCACGGTCCTGGCGGCGTCGTACCGCTACGGGGTCCGGTACACCTTCGTCGGCACCCTGCTCAACGGTCCACGGAGCCGTGAGGCCGACGCGGCGGCAGCGGTTCCGAGAGGAAGGCCCGCATAGCTGCCTCGGTCTCCTCGATGGCCTCGAGCTGGAAGAAGTGGTTGCCGTCGACGAACTGGACCCGCCCGTTGGTGACGAAGTCCGGCGTGTTCTCGTATTCCTCGACGTGCTGGCCGGGATCGTTCCTCCCCTGCAGGAACAGCACGGGCATGGTCATCTTGACGAACAGCAGGTTGTGCCGGTCGTCGAGCTCCTGCTGCAGGCCGGTCGTGTCGAACTGCCGCGGCGATGCTTCGGCGACCCCCTGGAACTTCACCTCGTGGTCGAGCCGGTCGAGCACCTCCTTGGTGATCCCTTCGACTCGGTAGCCACCTGCGGCGTATGCGACCCGGGGGAAGCCGGTCCACTTCATGAGCTTGGGGAACCAGGGCTGAGCGAAGATGTCGTGGGGCGGCTTGGGGTCGCCGTGGGGCTCGTTGGCGGACTGCTGCATCCGGACGTAGCGCATCACGCGCCCCTCCATGCCGTCGACGTTGAGCAGATGATCGGAGATCACCGATCCGCGGTCGTGACCGCCGAGGTTGAACCGGTCGATGCCGATCGTGTCGAGCAACGTGCCCAACGAGGCCGCGATGGCCGAGTAGCGGTAGTCGAGGTCGAGGCGCTTGTCGCTCTGACCGTTGCCCAAGGTGTCGACGGCGATGCAGTAGAACTGGTCGGACAGGTCACGCATCTGGTTGTGGAACGTGAACCAGCTCTCCGGGAAGCCGTGGACGAGCACGAAGGGCTCGTTGCCCGGGTCGCCGGTCGTGACGAAGTGCCACGTGATGCCGTCGGCGTCGGCGTACCAGTGGGTGAACTCGACGCCGTCGATCAGCTCGACCTCGCCGTGTGCGTTCTCTGCCCCCAGCGGGTACTCGGCAGGCTGCGGGTACCGCAGGTCGGAGGTGATCGGCGCATCGTCGCGGACACCTCCCTCCCGGACGTTGGTGAGCGTCAGATCCTCACGCCCGATGTACTCCCACCGCGGCAGCGTCGTCGGCGACAGCATCTTGATCAGCTTCAGGATCTCGGCGGGATCGTTCGTGTCGGTCATGGCATCTCCAGAGGCGGTCTGAGGTGGGTCAACGCCTCCGGGTGAGGTCTCGAACCACCGATCGGGTGAGATGCCGCTGCGTAGAATCACAGCGACCATCGCAACGTAGGAAGTCCGATGGACGGGGCCCGCGCCATGGACGACAACAACCGCGCCGTTGGTGCCAACCCACCCGACTCGTCGATGCTGGCGAACCTCATGACGGTCGGCGCGGCCTACGCGGTGCGGCGGGGAGTGACCTTGGACGCGGTCGCGAACGCGGCCGGCCTCGAACCCCACGAGCTCGTCGCACCGCCGGAGCGCGTGCCCGACGACGCCGTGTCACGGATCCTCGAGCTGCTCGAGCGCCGGTTCCCCGACGAGCCCGTCGCGCTCGAGATGGTCGCCGCCGCGCCCCTGCACTTCCTCGGGCCCTTCCAGCACATGGCCGAGCTGGTGCCGAATCTGCGGGCGGGGATCGAGATGTTCGTCGACTTCCGGACCGTGCTGTCCACGAACTCCGTGATGGAGCTCATCGAGGAGCCGCCGGGCCCGATGCTGCGCCTCGAACATCCGAACGACGAGCTGTACGGACCGCAGAACGCGGAAATGGGCGTGGCGATGGGTGTGCGAGCGATCGCCGAGGCCTTCGGTCTGCCGATGGCCCTCCGCGGTGTGTGGTTCAGCCACCCTCCGAGCGCCCCGCTCGGACGCTACGACGACGCGCTCTCGGTGCCAGTGCGATTCGAGGCGCCGTGGAACGCGCTCCTCTTCCATGCGCATCGCCTCGACGACCCCATCGACCCGGACGCAGGTGCTCGCCTTCGGATCCTCCGAGCCCACCTCGAGCTCGTCCGTCAGCAGCTCGAACAGCAGGGGGATCCCGCCGAGCTGCGGGAGATCCGCGACGCGGCGGCGCGCAACGCGGCCCACGGCGAGTTCAGCGGCGCTGCGTTGGCCGCGCAGCTGGGGATGAGCGAGCGCACCCTGCAACGACGGGTCGGCGAGCTCGATCGGTCCATCCGGTCCATCATCGACGAGGTCAGGGAGGTCGCCGCCCGCGAGATGCTCGCGAACGACGAGCTCAACACCTACGTGATCGCCCTGACCCTGGGCTACTCCACCGACAGCGCGTTCCGACGGGCGTTCCGTCGCTGGACCGGACAGAGCCCCGCCGGGTACCGCCGGTCGCTGACCGCCGCCACCCGCTGACGCCGCTCCGGCACGTCCGCCCGCCCTGAGAGGCGGCCTGGCGGGGAAGGCTCGGCCGTTGTCGCCCATGGCGCGGACGGGCGCAGATGCGACTCGTACGTTGCGTTGTCACGGCCAGGCATCGCCGCCCGACCGGCCGCCTGGAGACGAGCCGTCAGGAGTCCCGCATGTCCACCACCCGACTCACGCCCACGCAGCTCCGTGAAGCGGCGGAGCATCTCGTCCCGCTGCTGCGGGAGAAGGCACGCGACGCCGAGGTCGCCCGCAGGCCGCTGGATGAGGTCATCGACGCCATCGGGGAGAGCGGCCTCTTCGCCCTGATGGTCCCGGAGTCCTACGGAGGCCACGAAGCCGATCTCGACACGTACTTCGACGTGGTGTTGACCATCTCACGCGCCGATGCCGCCATGGGCTGGCTGACGGCCTTCTACATCGAGCACTGCTTCTGGTTCTGTGGCTTCCCCGAGCAGTTCCAGAAGGAGCTGTTCGCCGACCAGCCGTACGTGCTCGCGCCCGGTTCGCTGAGCCTGGCCGACGGCCGCGCCGACGCAGTCGAAGGCGGCTACCGCCTGAGCGGCTCCTGGCAGTGGGGCACGGGGATCGTGCACGCCGATTGGGTCATGGTCGGCGCCATGTTGGCCGATGCCGACGGCAACCTGGCGCCACGGTTCTTCGCGCTCCCTCGCGACGAGGTCGAGGCCATCGACACCTGGTACGTGGCAGGGATGTGCTCCACCGGCTCCTACGACATCAAGGTCCACGACGCGTTCGTCCCCGAAGAGCGCTGCGTGGACCTGCTCGCCCTGATCAACGGCACCGCGGCCGGCGAGTTCCACGACGGGGAGCTGTACCGGACCCCGCTCGTCCCGATCCTGGGGTTCGCGTCGGCGCTGTCGGCGCTCGGTGCCGCCCAGGGTGCGGTGCAGGAGTACTGCGCCCAGACCAAGGCCAAGATCGCCGCCAACGTCGCTCGCCCCGGCGCAGGCCCGATCACCGACAGCGGCAAGCCCGCCGTCGTCGCCGAGGCGGCGCTCACGATCGAGGCCGCCGAGCTCCTCCTCCGCGACGTGCTCCGTGAGGTCATGGAGCTGCGCAACACCGCACCACCCGAGACCCGAGGCGCATGGGTGACCCGGATGGCGCACGCGGTGTTCATGTGCCGATCGGCCGTCCAGGACATCGTGTCGGTGACCGGGGCCGGCGGTCTGCGGTTGGAGAGCCCGATCCAGCGAGCGCTGCGCGACATCACCACCGGCTCCAACCACATCATCTTCGACCGGGAGTCGCGGTACGCCGACTACGGACGAACGCTGCTCGACGAGCCGATCCACAGCTTCCTGGTCTGAACAGATGCCCTCGCAGCGCGCTCCCCTGCTCTCGATCGACGACGCCGTCAGCGTCGCCGCCGACGTCGACATCATGGAGCTCAAGGCCCACACCAGCCTGTACCGGGTCCTGTTCCACCAGCCCCGAGTCGCCAAGCGGATCAACGACCTGATCGAGACGCTGATGTCCGCGACCGAGACCGAGCTCGACGCTCGCCTCCGGGAGCTCATCATCATGCGCATCGGGTGGGTGAACGGCGGCGTCTACGAGTGGAGCCACCACTGGCGGATCGCCCAGGGCTTCGGTCTGGAGGAGCACGAGCTGCTCGCCACCCGGGACTGGGAGGCCCACGACCACTGGTCGCTCGCGGACCGAGCCGCGCTCGCGGCGACCGACGAGACGCTCGGCGACGGCGTGATCTCGCGCAGCACGTGGGCCGAGTGCGAGGCAGCGTTCCCGAGCGACGCCCTGCGCCTGGAGCTCGTGACCACCATCGGCAGCTGGAAGATGATGTCCGAGCTCGTCCGGAGCCTGGACGTCCCGCTCGAGGATGGCGTTCCGCCGTGGCCGCCCGACGGGGTGTCGCCCGGCCGACGGATCGGAGCCGCCTCGTGACGACGCTCCTGCCCATCGCCTCGACCCCGCTCGCGCTCCCCCAGGATCGGGACATGCTCCCGTCAGAGCGCCGAGACTTCGTTCGCACCCACCGCACGTGCATCTTCGGCTACGCCCGCCAGACCGACGGCCCGGCGATGTCGGTCGTGTACTACATCCCGACCACCGACGATGAGTTGCTGATCACCACGATGGCGGGACGGGCGAAGGCCAAGGCCGCCGAGCGACACGGCAAGGTGAGCCTGTGCGTCCTCGACGAGCAGTGGCCCGTCGGCTACCTGCAGGTCTACTGCGATGCGGTCGTCGACCGTGATCGGTCGTCCACCGTCGAGGTGATGATGGCGGTGGGTGGTCGGATGTCGGGGACCGAGTTGGACGAGTCCGCCCGTCCCTTCGTCGAGGCCATGGCCGAGGACGAGGACCGCCTCCTCATCCGCTGCCGCCCCTACGCCACCTTCGCCACCCCGCCGCGGCATCTCCACGCCAACGACCAAGAGCAGCAGCTGACGCACTGGCTCTCCGGATCGGTCGAGTGGGACGCCGCCGATCCGGAGCTGCGGTAGCCGTCGTGTCCTAGCATCCGCCGATGGCATCGATCCCCGAGACGTACCGGACTCCGCACGGCTTGGGCGACGAGCTCCGAGACCTGCTCGGGCAGGCGACGACCGCGTCCCTGGGCACCATCAACCCCGACGGCGTGCCGCAGATGACCGTCGTGCAGTTCTCGCTCGGCGAGTCGGACCGGGTCCACATTCCGACGAACCGGGCCACTCGGAAGGTGAGCAACATCATCGATCGCCCTGACGTCACCGCGCTCGTCGACGTCGGTTTCGGCTGGGTGTCCTGCACCGGCCACGCCCGGATCATCGACGGCTCGGAGGCCGCCGATCTGAATCGCGGGGTGTACGAGCGCCTGCTGAGCGACGAGGGGCTGGGCACCATCGGTCGGTTCCTCGAAGCGCACGAGGACGTCACCATCGAGATCACGCCGACGAAGTGGTTGTCGTGGCAAGGCGAGGTGATGTTCGGCTGGTTCGAGGAACACGGGATCGATCCGGGCAACCCGGCGAACTGGATGCGAGACCTCGCCGAGGGGTAGCCGTCACCACCTACTCGCTCTCCGATGCTGCGACGATCGCGGCAGCGAACGCGATCCGGTGATCGTGGTTCCACGGCGCTCCCAGTATCGCTCTTGGCGCGATGAGCACGTCGCTGTCACCGTGCAAGCTGACGGCCGTGTCCTGAACCGTCTTCGCATCGAAGAAGGCGACCACCGATCCGCGTTTGACCGCTTCATCTGCCAGTACCTGGCGGTACATCACCGAATCGGCCTGACTCTCCCACGGCGTCTGGCGTAGGACGGCGATGTCGGTCGGGAAGTCAGCCGGCCACTCACGAAGCGACAGCGTGGCGATTCGGGTCCCGAGATCCTCGCTCAGGGCGTCGAGTGCTGCCTCGGCGTGCGATGCCGCCGAGGCCCGCACGCGGCCGACGAGTTCGCTCAGTTCACCGTCATCGAGCTGGACACCGTCGCGGTGCAGGGTGTGAGCGCCGCCGTGATGGTGGATCGGCGCAGCAGGCAGCGCCGCGTCGATGAGCTCGATGCGGCGTCGATTGATCACCGCGGAGTCACTCGTGGTGGCGACCAGCACCGCCCACCCCAGGTGATGGGCCACGCCAACGTGCATTCGCTGAGCTTCCCATCGACGACCTGCTCGAGCGCGGCGAGGGCTCGGTCAACGCAGTGTCGGAGGGGGGACTTGAACCCCCACGCCCTCGCGGGCACTAGATCCTTAATCTAGCGCGTCTGCCAATTCCGCCACTCCGACGTGGACTCGCACCCCGTGGGGTACGGCCAGACGATCGTACCAGCCGTCCTCATGAACCGGACGCACGAAAGGGTCAGGCCAGGGCGCTCAGCTCGGTGAGCTTCGCGTCCCGCACGATCCGCTGCGCATGGGCCTTCGACTCCTCGACGAGCTCGGCCACCGCCATGTCGCAGAGCCGCCCGTCGGCCACACGCCGGACGCCGTCGACCCACACGTCGGCGACGTCTCCCGGGCCGCAGCAGTAGACGATCTGCTGGTACGGGTCGTGCACGGAGGCCAGGCCGATGCCGTGACCGTCGAGGCGCTGGACGTCGGCCCGCTTGCCCACTTCGAGGGACCCGACCCGGTCGTCCATCCCGAGCGCCGCGGCTCCCTCGATCGTCGCCATCGTCAGCGCATCACGAGCCTCGAACACGGACGGATCGAGGGCGTCGAGCTTCTGCAGGAGGGCCGTGAGCTTGATGGCCTCGAACATGTTCTGCGAGTCGTTCGACGCGGCGCCGTCGGTGCCGATCGCCATGGGGAGCCCGGCCCGTCGGAGGCGGACCACCGGGCAGGTGCCGGAGCCGAGGATCATGTTGGCCACCGGGTTGTGCACGATCGCCGAGCCGTTGGCGAGCAGGAGCTCGATGTCGGGCTCGGTGAGCCACACCCCGTGCCCGGCGATGAGTGGGCGGCTGAGGAGGCCGGCCGCAGCGGCTCGGGCGGTGGTCGTCCCACCCCAGCGGATCCGGCTGAGGGTCAGCTCCTCCCTCACCTCGGCGAGGTGGGTGTGGACGCTCCATCCCCGGTCCTCTGCGAGGGCGACGCTGTCGGCGAGCAGCTCGTCGCTCTGACCGTGGACGACGCCGACGCCGAGCCGCATGTCGACCAGCTCGGAGCCACCGCATCGGTCGGCGAGGTCGATCTGCTCGGCGAGCAGCTCGGCCCGGCCATCCGCCGGGAGCGCCTCGCCGCCCTCCAGATCGGTGGCGCCGAAGCAGGCGATGCCCCGCAGCCCCATCGACTCCAAGCCGTCGACCACGCCGAGGCTCGCCCGGTGCTGCACCGCTGAGTACGCCCACATGTCGTTCACGGTCGTGACGCCGGAGAGGAGCATCTCGGCGGCCTTCAGTCGGGTGCCGACCCGGGCGGCTTCGCCATCGAGGACCCGTCCGACCGGCACGATGATCCGCTCGATCCACTCCGGCAGCGCCCACCGCTCCCCCATCCCGGGGATCAGCGCCTCGGACAGGTGGGTGTGCGCGTTGACGAAGCCGGGGAGCACGATGCCGTGCTCGTCGCCGACGACCTCAGCGTCGGGATGCGCGGCCAGCACCTCGACGAACGGGCCGACGGCGACGATCTGCCCGGCAGCGCAGGCCACCGCCCCATCGACCAGGTCGCCGAGCGGGCCCATCGTCAGCACGTGCCCGCCCCGGATGATCACCAGCTCGTCCATGGTCGGCGAGTCTGACCGACCAATGTGTCGAGCGGATGAGCAGCCGTTCGTCCGTTCGAGCGCATCGGGATCGGTGGACGGACCGGTCCGACGCCGCGAAGCTACCCGGCGATCAGATGACCGCCCGGAGAACCGAGACCATGGCCCACCGTCCACCCGTCGCGTTCCTGAGCTACGCCCGGATCAACGATCAGCACGATCGGGGCAAGCTCTCCGAGCTGTGCGAGCGGTTGAGCGCCGAGGTCGAGGTCCAGTCGGGTGAGCCGTTCGAGATCTTCCAGGATCGCAAGGACATCGCGTGGGGCCAGGCCTGGCAGAGCCGCCTGGAGGACTCGATCGACGAAGCGACGTTCCTCATCCCCATCCTGACGCCGAGCTTCTTCAAGAGCGAGTGGTGCCGGGCGGAGCTCGCTCGCTTCCTCGCGAACGAGGAGCGGCTCGGCCGGGGCGACCTCGTGCTCCCGCTCCACTATGTGGACTGCCGCGTCCTTCGCGACGAAGCCCGCCGAGCGGACGACGAGCTCGCGGCGGCGTTGAGCAGCCGTCAGATGATCGACTGGCGCGAGCTGCGCTTCGAACCGATCGCCTCCGGGCTGGTCGGCAAGAAGCTCGCCTCCATGGCGATCCAGGTCCGTGACGCGCTCGATCGGGTGAGCGCCGCCCCGGCGGCCGCTCCAGCGCCGGACCCTGCGCCGGCACAGAGCTTCCTCGGTCGCAGCACGTTCAAGGCCGAGACGGAGTCGGCAGCCACCGCGCCGACACACGAACGGGCGGATCACGTGCCGACGGAGCGGACCGAGATCCCGACCCTGATCGTGGACTCCATGCACCGGGGCGACCACGCCACGATCAGCGAGGCCGTCGAGGCCGCGGCTCCGGGCACGAGGATCCTGATCCGTCCGGGGCTGTACGAGGAGGCGCTCGAGATCGACAAGCCGCTCGAGATCGTGGGGGACGGCCCGCGCGACGACATCATCGTGCAGGCGTTCGGTGCCGACGTGATCCTGTTCCGGGCGTCGATGGGACGCATCTCGAACCTGACCTTGCGCCAGACCGGCGGCGGCGAGTGGTACGCCGTCGACATCTCGCAGGGACGGCTCGAGCTCGAGCAGTGCGACATCTCCAGCCGTGCGCTCGCCTGCGTCGGCATCCACTCCGGTGCCGATCCCCGCCTGCGCGGCAACCGGATCCACGACAGCGCGCAGAGTGGCCTCGTCATCTACGCCGACGGCCGAGGCACGCTCGAGGAGAACGAGATCAGCGGGAACGTGCTCCACGGGTTGGCGATCTCCGACGGCGCCGGTCCGATCATCCGCAACAACCAGATCCACGCCAACGTGCAGTCGGGCGTCTTCGTCCACGGCGCCACCGTGACGTTGGAGGCGAATGAGATCGCCGCCAACCTCGGCGCCGGCGTCGTGCTCGCAGAAGGAGCGAACGGCGCCCTCCGGAACAACACCATCCACTACCAGGACGGCGGCGGCATCTTCGCCTACGACGGGGCGATCGGGCTGATCGAGGACAACCAGATCACCGCCAACACCCTCGCCGGCGTCGAGCTGGCCGACGGCGCTGACCCGATCCTCTCCGGCAACCACATCGGCGAGGGCGAATCCGGCGGTGTGCTCGTCCGCTCCGAGGGGCTCGGCACCTTCGAGCACAACACCATCGTCGGCAACGCCAACGCCGGGGTCATCACGAAGTCCGGCGGAAACCCGACGATGAGGTTCAACAAGATCAACGGCAACCTCTACGAGGCCATCTGGGTGCACGAGGGCGGCGCTGGCACCTTCGAGCACAACGACCTCACCGACAACGAGCGCGGGCCGTGGGACGTCGCCAAGGACTGCGTCGAGCTGGTCCACGCCAGCGAGAACGTCGAGGAGTGACCGCGAGGCTCAGCCCGACGGCGGCGTCAGGAGCAAGGTCTGGAGCGCCCGGCCGACCACACCGACCTCATCGAAGAGCAGCGCATCGGCGAGCCCGACCCCGTTCGGCTGCCAGTGCGAGACGGCCGAGGACCCCAGCCACTCCCCGACCGGATCCCGATGCAGCATCAGCGTGAGGTCCGGGTTGACGAAGCCGAGCTCCTCGATGCCGGCGTTGCGGGAGATCGCGTTGCCGCAATCGGCCAGTGGGCACGCGCGCTGGAACGGCGACATCTCCTCGTCGGCGAGCAGCGGCACCGTCCGCATCCACGCCGTCGTCGGACCCGGTGACCGATCCTCTCCCGGCGGGTACCGCATCTCGACCGCACCCATGAACGCCGGCCGACCGTGCAACGGCCGGTCGAACACGAACGGCCCCGGGATGGCGTCGGCGAGCATCGGGATCGGCACCTCGGGCGATGGCACCTCACCCACGTCTCGGGCCGAGACGTGCAGCCCGGCCGCCGTCGCCCGCTCCTTGCCGTCGGCGTCGACGAGGCGGGCCCGCGTGGACCCGACGGTCCGCCCCCGCCGGACGATCTCGGTCTCGATCCGGAACCCGGCCATGGGCACCGGCCGCAAGAGATCGACCTGCAGTCGGGCGAGACGGACGTCCGGCAGTGCCCGCTCGAGCGCCCGGGCGATCAGTCCGGTCGGCGGGCCGCCGTGACAGGAGTCGGCGTCCCAGGGACCGCGGCTGTGGTGCGTGGGGACGAACCAGTCGCCGTCCTCGGTCGCGAAGAACGCATCCGCCATGGCGGCCACCGTAGGTCTGCCACGCTGTGGCGATGGACCTCTCCCCCAACGTCGTGCCCGAGCGACGGGTCTGGCCGAACCGCACGCTGAACCTCCGCAGCATCAAGGCCGTCGGCTACGACATGGACTACACCCTGGTCCCCTACTGCACCGACGAGTGGGAGCGGGCGGCGTTCGACCACGCCGTCCCCCTCATCGCCGAGCGAGGGTGGCCGATCGAGGGGCTGCGCTTCGATCCCGGCGAGGTGACCCAGGGCCTCGTCTTCGACCTCGAGCTCGGCAACCTCGTGAAGGCCACCCGCTTCGGTTACGTCATCCGGGCCTGCCACGGCACGACGCCGCTGACCTACGACGAGTTGCGCGAGGCCTACGCCGGCGCCCACGTCGACCTGTCCGAGCCCCGGTGGGAGTTCACGAACACGATGTTCTCACTCTCCCAGTCGAGCCTGTACGGCCAGCTGGTCGACCACCTCGACGCGGGGCGCCTGCCGGGGGTCATGAGCTACGGCGACCTGTACGCCGCGGTCGGCAAGGCGATCGACCACGTGCACGTGCACTCCGAGCTGAAGCCCGGGATCCTCGCCGACCCGGAGCGCTTCATCGATCCCGACCCCGACATCGCCCAGACGCTGCTCGACCAGCGGGCTGCCGGGAAGCTCACGATGCTCATCACCAACAGCGACTGGACCTACACCAAGCAGGTCATGGCCATCGCCGTCGATCCCTTCGTCCCCGATGGGCAGACGTGGCGCGACCTGTTCGACGTCGTGATCGTCTCTGCCCGCAAACCGGGCTTCTTCACCGCACCGCACGCCTGCTTCCGCGTGGTCGACGACGACAGCGGTCTGCTGGAGCCCCACTACGGCCCACTCGAGCGCGGAGGCCTGTACGTCGGGGGCGACGCCACGCTCGTCGAGCGCAGCTTCGATCTTCGGGGCGACGAGATCCTCTACGTCGGTGACCACCTCTTCGGCGACGTGCACGTCACCAAGATCACGTTGCGCTGGCGGACCGCGCTGATCGTCAGCGAGATCGAGGACGAGATCAGCGACGCAGAGCAGTTCGCCCAGACCGAGGATCACCTCGTGTCGCTGATGGGTCACAAGGGCGCCCTCGAGCGAGAGCTCGCTGTCACCCGAGCGCGAAAGACCCGGGGCGAAGAGGTCGACGACCACCTCGAGGCGACGATCGAGGCGATCCGAGAGCTCGACGACGAGATCTCGCCGCTCGCCAAGGAGTCCGGCGAGCTCACCAACGCACGCTGGGGACCGATCATGCGGGCCGGGATCGACAAGAGCATCTTCGCCCGTCAGGTCGAGCGCTACGCCGACGTCTACACCTCACGTGCGTCCAACCTGGGGCTCGCGACGCCGTACGCCTACCTCCGGGCGCCCCGGTCCGACCTCCCCCACGACCACCGGTAGGTGTGGCCGCGAGACGTCGACCCTGGAAGACTCTGACGCCGACATGAGCGACGACCTCGACACGCAGAACATCTGGCTGACCCCTGAAGACCTCGAGCTCGCCCGCGGACGGGTGCCGATGGTCTACGTCGACGCCGTCCCGGTGCGACTCGACGAGTCGGGCGAGGTCACCCACGTCGGCCTCCTCCTCCGGGCCATGGCCGACGGGACGATCAGCAGGGCCGTGGTGTCGGGGCGGGTGCTCTTCGGTGAACGGGTGCGCGACGCGATCGTCCGCCACATCGACAAGGACCTCGGCCCGCTCGCGCTGCCGCAGGTGCCACCGTCACCGGCGCCGTTCACGATCGTCGAGTACTTCCCCGACCCGATGGTGAGCGGCTTCCACGATCCCCGTCAGCACGCCGTCAGCCTCGCCTACGTCGTGCCGATCGAGGGCGACGCCGACCCGAGCCAGGATGCGCTCGACGTCGCCTGGCTCACGCCGTCCGAGGCGGTGCGCCCCGAGGTGCGGGCCGAGATGACCGGCGGCCACGACCGCCTCGTGCGTCTCGCTCTCGCCCACACGGGCTCGCTGCCGTAGGCGCCGCGTGGCCGAACCCCCGGCGATGTCGGTCGACGAGGCCAGGCAGGTCCTCGCCGACGCCGATCCCGAGACCACCTACCGGGCGATGCTCAGCCTCACGCGCACCGGCCACAGCGACGTGCTGCAGGAGCTCCCGTTCGACTCGACGTACGACTTCCACGACCCGCGCTGCGTCCGGATCGATCCCGACACTCAGGGACTCGACACCATCGGCCTCTACGCTCGCGCCGCGTTCCCCGACTTCGATCGCGTCCTCCTCGACGCGTTCGTCGACCCGGAGCACGACGACCTGCTCAACCACCTGCAGACGCTCCTGCTCCACGACAAGGCCAACGTCGCGCTGGTCACCAACCATGGCCAGACGATCGACATCGCGCTCGTGCTGGCCGCGCTGCTCACGAGCCTGTGCCGCCCGGAGCGGACCTTCGGGGTGCTCGGCGATCGGGTCGACCTCGACGAGATCGCCGCTCGCTCGAACGTGCTGGTGTCCCGGATGGTCGCCACCCGGCAGGCGCTCGGCATCCCAGCCCTTCAGGTCCTCCAGGCCGCGTGCCGCACCTTCCTCTCGATCCCGCAGACCGCGAGCCGGCGCCGGGCTCGTCTCGACCGTGAGCTCGTGCGCGCCAACAACATCGTGATGCGCCACGAGCTCGACGAGCAGTTGGCGACGGGCGGTCAGATGGTGCTGATGGCGGCCAGCGGGTCCCAGGACGTCCCGCTCGCCGGCAGCCTCGCCAAGCGGGCCCGGGACAGCTGGCTCCACCTGCGCGGCGAGGAACCACCAGAGGCGGCGTCGACGCTGCACCTCCAGCCCCTCTACGACGGCACGATCACGCTGATGACGTCGTGCGACTACATCCTCCCGGTGGCGATCGCGCTCGATCGGCATGCGCCTGCCTGCGAGCTGGGGCAGCTGACGAGGATCACCGATCGCGATGACTGCCACCGGGTGATGGAGTGGATCGCGTCGGCGCACGAGCGTGCGACGGGGATCCCGACCGTCTACCACTGGCACGAGGACGACCTGCTCACACAGGTCCGCACCCTCGCGGAGTCGCTCCGCCGGGAGCGCTGACCTCGACGACGGCCACGCCGCAGCCCGTCAGGGCGAGGACCGGTGGAGGAAGCTGGGGCTCCGGGGCCCCAGCTGGGTCAACGATCTAGTACGGCGAGGTGCCCCCGTCGACGTTCATCAGCGAGCCGGTGATGCCGCCCCCCTCCTCGCTGGCCAACAGCACGGCCATCGCGCCGACCTCGGCCTCGGTGTTCATCCGCTTGATCGCCGACGGGGCGAGCACGGCGGCCTGCCAGTCCTCGTAGCTCATGCCTGAGGCCTCGGCGACCTGGGGGCCGTTGGCCTTGAGGATGTCGGTCTCGACGAACCCCGGGCAGATCGCGTTCACGGTGATGCCCTGCGCGCCGACCTCGTGAGCCACCGCCTTGGTGAAGCCGTTCAGCGCATGCTTGGTGGTCACGTACGGGCTCACCATCGGGATGGCCATCTTCCCGTACATGGACGAGATGTTGATGATGCGGCCCGACTCCCGCGGCAGCATGTCCTTGAGGGCCGCACGGGTGCACCACATCGGGTGGTTCAGGTTCCAGTCCAGGACGTGGTTCCACTCGGCGTCGGGCAGGTCGACGAGCGGGAACGACTCGCCGCCGCCACCGGCGTTGTTGACCATGATGTCGATCTGGCCGAAGTGCTCGATCGTGTAGGCCACGAGCCCCTCGCACACGGCTTGATCGGTCACGTCCCCGGCGTAGAAGGCCAGCGAGTCACCGGCTCCGATCTCGGCGATCGTCGCCTCGGCCTTCTCCGGCGACCGGCCGTTGATGACGACCTTCGCGCCCTCGGCGAGGAACGCCTCGGCGATCCCTCGACCGATCCCCCGCGTGCCGCCGGTGACCGCCGCGACCTTGCCGTCCAGCTTGCCCATCGGAACCCCTCCGCTGCGTCGTGTGACGGACGGCACGCTACCGACCGAGCCGTCGTCGGCACCAACCCCCTCGCCGCTCACCCCTCATCGGACGCGGCCGCCTCGCCGGCGCGGATCCCGGCCACCAGCGCCGGGCCGATCGTTCCGCCGGCGCCGGCGTAAGCGAATCCGAAGGGGGAGGCGGCCACGTTGCCCACGGCGTACAGGCCGGGGATGGTCTCCCCCCAGGCGCTCCGCACCCGCCCCCGGTCGTCGGTGCGCGGGCCGCCCTTCGTGCCGAGGCAACCCAGACGGACCTCGATGGCGTAGTACGGCGGCTCGGTCAGCGGGCCGAGGTTCGGATGGGGTGCGGTCGGGTCACCGATGCCCCGGTCGTAGGCGGAGGTGCCCCGCCCGAAGTCCGGGTCCTCTCCCCGCGCGGCGTGATCGTTGAACCGCTCGACGGTCGACGCGAGCGCGTCCGCCGGCACGCCGATCCGGTCGGCCAGCGCGCCGAGCTCGTCGGCGCGGGCGAGCCAGTCGGGGTCGTCCGAACCCGGGCGGAGCGGACCCAACCCGTACCGAGAGCGGAACCGCCCATCGACGACCAGCCAGCACGGCAGACGCGAGTGCGAGAACGTCGCCGCGTCGAAGGCCTGCATCTCACGGCCGAGGTCGTTGTAGTTCTGCGTCTCGTTCGTGAAGCGGCGACCGGTCCGATCCACCATCAGACCTCCGGGCATCGCCCGCTCGGCGAGCAACAGGCGATGGACGGGGGCGCCGTCGTGCTGGAGTCCCGGCACGACCATCGCCGGCATCCACCACGCCTCGCTCATGTTGCCCAGATCGGCGCCGACGGCCATCGCCATGCGCAACCCGTCGCCGGTGAGGTGGGCCGCTCCGGCCGGGGCGTCCATCGGACCCCGCAGGAACCGCCGCACGAGCTCGGGGTCGCGATCGAAGCCGCCGGAGGCGAGGACGACCCGGGCTCGGAAGTGCTGCGCACCGCAGGTCACGCCGGTGACGACGTCACCCTCTTGCCGGAGGCGATCGACCCGCATCGACGCTCGGAGGTCCGCACCGAGCTCCCGGAGCCGCATCACGAGCGCCGAGACCAGGGCACGACCCATCGTCTGCATCCCGGCCTCGACCCGACGGCCGACCTCGGCGGCGTCGACCGCGCCGGTCATCCCCTCGCCGTAGGTGACGGGCACCCGAGCGTGCGGTGAGGTCCCGACGATCGCCTCGACCTCCGACGGCACGACCAACGGCTGGGGCTCGACCGCCCGGCCGGCCTCACGGGCCCCTGGCATCGACTGGTGGTAGTCGGGGTACGGGATGCCCATCCATCGCAGCTCGGTGTGCTCCTCGATCCAGGCGGCCGCTCTCGGGGCCTCGGCGACGAAGGTCGCCAGCGCGGCCTCATCGCTGTCACCCAAGGCCAGCCCGGCCAGGTAGGCCATGGCGTCGCCCGGCGGATCGACCTCGGGCATCAGGTGGTTGCCGGGCAGCCACGCGACGCCGCCCGAGATCGCCGTGGTGCCGCCGAACCGATCGGCACGCTCCAACACGGTCACGACACGACCAGCCTCGGCCGCGGCGACGGCAGCCGAGAGCCCGGCGACGCCCGACCCCACGACGACGACTCGTTCCCGCATGGGCTTCCCCCCTCGTCGGCGTGGCAGCCTAGGGGCTCGTCACGACGGGGACGGAGGGGACATGGACGAGGGGCTGTCGGCGCTGACCGACCTCACAGGTCGCGTTGCGATCGTGACCGGGGCGGCGACCGGGATCGGCGAGGGCATCGCCGAGGTGCTGGCCTCGGCCGGGGCGTCGGTGGTGGTCGCCGACCTCGATGCGGAGGGCGCCGAGGTCGTCGCGAAGCGCCTGGAGGCCGAGGGTCACACCGCCTGGGGCGCGGAGGTCGACGTCACCGAACCGGCGTCGTGTCGAGCGCTCGTCGACCGGGCCGCCGAGCTCGGCGGGCGGGTGGACGTGCTCGTCAACAACGCCGGAACCTACCGCGGGGTCGCCGGTTCGATCCTCGACCAGGACGACGACTCGTGGGTGCGGGCGGTCGAGGTCAACTACCACTCGGTGTTCCACGCCACGAAGCCGTTCGCCGAGCGAGCCGTCGAGCAGGGCGACGGTGGTGCGATCGTCAACATCGCCTCCGTCGACGGCCTGATCCCCTGCCTCGGCACCGCGTATGACTCGGCCAAGGCCGCGGTGATCCACTTCACCCGTTCGTTGGCGCTCGATCTCTCGGCGCACCAGATCCGGGTGAACTGCATCGCCCCCGGCTACATCGACGTCGAGACGCTCAGGAGGATGAAGGGCGGCGAGCTCGACCCGGTCTGGACGCCGGGTTCGGCCACCGGCCTCATGAGCGGCATCACACCGAGGCGTAGCTCGAGCATCCCCCTCGACCGGGCCGGCACGCCCCACGACATCGGCGCCTCGGTGCTCTTCCTCTGCTCGCCGATGAGCTCGTACGTCACCGGCCAGACCCTGGCCGTTGACGGCGGCTGGACGGTCGCGTGATGGACGCCGTCGAGGAGCTCCTCGCCCGACAGTCGATCGCCGACGTGATGCACGCCTACTGCCGGTGCGCCGACCAGAACCACAATGACGAGCAGGCCGAGCTGTTCGCCGAGGACGGCGTCGCCGACTGGGGCCGCGGCGAGCTGCGCGGCCGCGCGGCCATCAGCGCGTTCCTCGCCGAGGCGCTCTCCAAGTACTCGGCCACCAGCCACCACGTCTCCAACATCGAGATCGACTTCGCCGACGACGACCACGCCTCGGCGACGAGCTACGTGATCGCCTGGCACCGCCACGTCGAGCCGGGCGTCGAGGACTTCACGCTCCTGGGCCGCTACGACGACGAGTGGGTGCGCACGGCGGAGGGGTGGCGCATCGCCCGACGAGGCCTCCGGGCCGCCGGCGGGATGGGTCGCGACCTGCCGGGCAACCTGCCGCGGCGCCCGAGCTCGTGACCTACGAGCACCTCTCGGCCGAGCAGCGCCGGGAACCGGCCCCGGGCCACGCCTGGCTCCGCCGAGAAGCTCCGGTCCACCGGGTCGACGAGCTCGACCATCCCTTCTACGTCGTCAGCCGCTACGACGACGTCTTCGGGATGCTCCGCGACCACCAGGACTGGGGCAACGCTCAGGGTCCCGGCGTCGAGTTCCAGGAAGGCGGCGTGCTGGGCTCGGCCGACGATCCCGATCATCGCCGCCAACGCCGCGTGTTGCAGCCTGCCTTCACCCCGAAGGCGATCGCACGCCTTCGGCCCCGGATCCAGGCGATCGCCGACGAGCTGTTCGACGCGTTCGTCGCCGATGGCGAGGGCGACCTCGTCACCGAGCTCGCCTACCCGCTCCCGACCATCGCGATCGCCGAGCTGCTCGGCGTCCCGCCGGAGGACCGCACCCGCTTCAAGGCGTGGTCCGATGCCATCGTCGAGGCGTTGGGCGGCGAAGGC
>JBCDAU010000029.1:0-68520 GCA_039185015.1 Actinomycetota bacterium | reverse complement strand
CGACGGCGCCAACGACATCGACATGCTCGCGACCGCCGGCCTCGGCATCGCCTTCAACGCGAAGCCCGCGGTGCGCGACGCCGCCAACGTCTCGATCTCGGTCCCCTACCTCGACGTGATCCTGTTCTTCCTCGGTGTCAGCCGCGACGACATCGAGGAGGCCGATCGTGCCGATCCCGAGGCGGTCCCCACCTCGGCCTGACCCGAGAGGTTCAGCGAGCGTCGACTGCCGGAGCTGACAACGGCCCGGGCCGCAGGCCGTCAGGCCGAGGACACCGGGAGGAGAGCGGGGCTCCGGGGTCCCCGCTCGGGCAAGAAACTCAGCCGGCGTCGACGGCGGAGAGCGTCACTCCCCGACACGCACCGGTGGACGACCGGACCACGAGCTCGGGAGCGAAGAACTGGATCTTCGGCGCCGCCGAGTTGTGGTCGCGCACGAGCAGCTCGGTGACCGCGGCCGCCATGGGCTCGAACGGCTGTCGGACCGTGGTCAGCGCGGGATCGGTGAACTGCGTGACCGGTGTGCCGTCGTACCCCACGACCGAGATGTCGTCCGGTACCGACAACCCGCGATCGCGCACCGCGCGGATCACGCCGAGCGCCATCAGGTCGTTGGCACAGGTGAAGGCCGTCGCCCCGAGGTCGAGCAGCGCCATGGCCCCGGCGTGCCCGCCCTCGACCGTGAAGGGGGTCTCGACGAGCAGGTCGCCGTGACGGCCGTCGGTCGCCGACCCCCAGCCCTCGGCCTTGTACTCGGAGGACCGGTACCGAAGCTGGCCCGGGAGGCATCCGATCCGCTCGTGGCCCAGCGAGCGGAGATGACGCACGGCCATCACCGTCGCCGCCCGCTCGTCGACGCACACCGCAGGGAACATCGCATCGCTGTCGATGCCGTTCACCAGCACGGTCGGCACGCCGGCCCGTCGAACGGGGTCGTAGAGCGAGAGATCGGCACCGTCCTCGGCGTAGCGACCCGACACCACGACCAACCCGGCCACGCCGACGTCGAGCAGGTGCTCGAGGTAGGCCGCCTCGTGGACCGCCTGCTGGGTCGCGACGCAGAGCATGGGCAGCAGACCGAGCCGCGCGAGCCGGTTCTCGATCGTGTGCGCCTGCAGCGAGAAGACCGGGTTGTCGAGCTCGGGGGTGATCACCCCGACGACCCCAGGGGTGGGTGTCGAACGACGGAGGCCCAGGCGTTCGGCGGCGGCGAGCACGCGCTCGCGCGTCGAGCTGGCCACCCCGGGTCGCTCGTTGAGGACCCGGCTCACCGTCGCCGGACTCACGCTGGCCACTTCGGCGATCTCGTTCAGGCGCGGGCGCATCGGGATGCAACGGTAACGAGCGGGACCCCCGAACTGCAAGGATCCGCGCGTTCTTGCAAGGCGGTGTCGCCTGCTTGGAACGGGTTTCGGCCAGGTAGAGCGCTCCAAAGCCGGGCCCGGACGACCCCGCCTCGGAAATCAGGCCGCAAGTCCTTGCAAGATCTTGCAAGATCTTCCTAGGATGCCCAGCCACCGGCCGTCGGCTCCGGTCGACGACGCCGGCCATCCACGAATGGGAGGGACCCCGGATGCGAGCACGTTGGAGGTGGCTGGCGCTGCTGCTGGCCCTGGTGATGGTCGCCGCGGCCTGCGGCGACAGTGACGACGGCGACGACGCCGAACCGGCGGCGGAGACGACCGCCGAGACGACCGAAGCACCGGCCGAGACGACCGAGGCCCCCGCGGAGACGACCGAGGCGCCTGCCGAGACGACCGAGGCTCCTGCCGAGGAGGAAGCGGCAACGACCACCACGACCGAGCCGGTCGTGCGTGGCGCCGGCGACCTGGTGATCTGGGCCGACGACACGCGGACCCCGGCGCTGCTCCCCTTCGCCGAGCAGTTCGGCGAGGAGAACGGCATCACGGTCACGGTCCAGGAGCTGACCCCCTTCCAGGACATCGACGACCGCGTGCTCGTCGCCGGTCCGGCCGGTGAGGGTCCGGACATCTTCATCGGCGCCCACGACCAGCTCGGCGGGCTGGTGGAGAGCGGCGTCGTCGCTCCGATCGACCTCGGCGACAAGGCCGGCTCCTACAGCGAGGCCGCCCTCGGCGCCCTGACCTTCGACGGCCAGCTGTACGGCCTGCCGTACTCCGTGGAGAACATCGCGCTCATCCGCAACGTCGACCTGGTGCCGGATGCCCCGGCGTCCTTCGAGGAGCTCGAGGAGGTCGCGCTCGGTCTGGTCGAGTCCGGTGAGGCCGAGGTGCCGCTGGCCATCCAGCAGAACCCGGGCGACCCGTTCCACAACTACCCGTTGTTCACCGCCCTGGGCGGCTACGTGTTCGGCCGGGACGCGGGCGGCAACTTCTTGCCGGACGACCTGGGCATCGACAGCGAGGGCGGGCTCACCGCCGCTGCTGCGTTCAGCGCCTGGTCCGAGAACGGGCTCATCAACGGTGACCTCGACTTCGACGGGATGATCGAGGCGTTCGCCAGTGGCGCAGCGCCGTTCGCGATCACCGGCCCGTGGGCCGTGCCCAACTTCTCCGACGTCAACTACGTCGTGGAACCGATCCCGGCGGTGCAGGGCGGCACGCCTCAGCCGTTCATCGGCGTCCAGGGCTTCGTGGTCTCGGCCTTCGCCGAGAACCCCATCTTCGCCCAGACCTTCGTCGTCGACTTCCTCGCCACCGAAGAGGCCGCGCTGGGGCTGTTCGAGGCCGATCCCCGGCCGCCGGCGCAGCTCGACGCCCTCGCCGCCGTGTCGGACGATCCCGACATCGTCGGCTTCGGCGAGGCCGGCCAGAACGGCGTTCCCATGCCGGGCATCCCGGCCATGAACTCGGTGTGGCAGGCGTGGACCGACGCCTACCAGCTGGTCTTCGCCGGCGAGGACGCCGAGCAGGCGTTCACCGACGCCGCGACCCAGATCCGCAACCTGATCGAGCAGGGCTGATCTGACCGCCTGACGAGCCGCGGGGACGGCCGGCGCACGCGCCGATCGTCCCCGCGAGACTCGTGACGGCGCCGGGCTGAGGGGACTCCGGATGACCATCACCGACACCGCGGTCGAGCGAGCCGAAGCACCGCCCGGCGGCGCCCACCGCGACCCGACCTCGACCGGCGGGCTCGTCGCCCGCCTCGCGTTCCTCGCCGTCGTCGACGCCGTGGCGCTCTTCGCGCTCGCTCGCCTGCTCGACGACGGTCAGTGGTTCGCCGCGGCGATGGTCGCCGTGGTGACGATCACGCTGAACGTCATCTACCTGATCCCCGGAGCGGTGCCGGCCAAGTATCTGGCGCCGGGCACGGTCCTGCTGCTGCTCTTCGTCGCGTACCCCGTCGGGTACACGGTCTTCTTGTCCACGACGAACTTCGGCACCGGCAACTTCTTGTCGCAGGAGCAGGCGATCGACCAGATCCTGCGGACCGCGGAGGTCGGCGACGAGGAGTCCGCCCGGTTCGACCTCCAGGTGCTCCTCTCGCCCGAGCAGGAGATCGCCTACCTCCTGACCGACGAGTCCGGCGCGCTGTTCCTCGGCACCGCCGAGGGTCTGACCCAGCTGGACGACGCCGACCTCACGACCGAGGGCGACGAGGTCGTTGCCGTCGGCGAATTCGCCGTGGCCGCGCTCGGCGATCTCGCCGACATCCAGCAGGAGGTCCAGGACTTCGAGGTCCCGACCGACCGCGGCGTCATCAAGTTCGCCTCGTTCACGACCGCCTCCGAGCGCACCAAGTCGATCGTGTACGACGAGGAGCGTGACGTCATGGTCGAGGTGGCCACCGGCGTCGAGTTCTCGCCGACCGGCGGCCGGTACGTCAGCGAGGACGGCAGAGAGCTCCAGCCGGGCTGGCGGTCGGGCGTCGGTACCGAGAACTACGAGCGGATCGTCGACAACAGCGCGATCCGTGGACCGTTCCTCCGCACGTTCATCTGGACCTTCGCCTTCGCCATCCTCTCGGTGGTCCTGGCACTCGCGGTCGGGCTGTTCCTCGCGCTGGCCCTCGACGACGAGCGACTCAAGGGCCGCCGGGTCATGCGGAGCCTGCTGATCATCCCCTACGCCATCCCGAGCTTCATGAGCGCGCTCGTGTGGCAGGGACTGCTCAACCGTGATCTCGGCGCCGTCAACCGGTTGCTCGGGGCCGACATCGGCTGGCTCAGCGATCCGTGGCTGGCCCGCTTCTCGGTGCTGCTCGTCAACACCTGGCTCGGCTTCCCGTACATGATGCTGATCGCGACGGGCGCGCTGCAGGGCATCCCGTCGTCGCTCAAGGAGGCGGCTCGGGTCGACGGCGCCAGCGGGCCGCAGATCTTCCGCCGGATCACCTTCCCGCTCCTGATGATCAGCATGTCGCCGCTGCTGATCGCTGCCTTCGCCTTCAACTTCAACAACTTCAACGTGATCTACCTGCTGAACCGGGGCGGACCTCCGGTGGCGGGGAGCGAGACCCCGGCGGGCCATACCGACATCCTGATCAGCTACACGTGGCGATTGGCGTTCGAGGGGGGCAGAGGCCAGGACTTCGGGTTCGCCGCCGCGATCTCGGTGGTGATCTTCCTGTTGGTGGCGACGATCTCGGCCATCAGCTTCAAGCGGACCAAGGCGTTCGAGGAGCTCATCTGATGACCGCCACCGCACCCGCGCCCGTCGACACCACCCCGCCCCGCCCGCCGACCCGAGACGAGCGCAACGTGCGTCGCCGCCGCTGGTGGCGCGAGGTCGGCTGGCGCTACGTCGTCTTCGCGATCGCGCTGGCCTTCGCGATGTTCCCCGTGGTCTGGATCGTGTCGGCCTCGTTCAACCCGAGCGGCGGCCTCCGCGGCCAGCAGCTCATCCCTGACGAGCCCACGCTGCGTCACTACCGGACGCTGTTCGAGGACCCGAACGTCCCGTTCGCCCGCTGGTTCGTGAACACGATCGTGATCGCCAGCAGCGCCACGCTGGCCAACACGTTCCTGTGCGCGCTCGCCGCCTTCTCGTTCTCGCGCCTGCGATGGACCGGTCGGCGGACCGGACTCCTGCTGGTGTTGCTCGTGCAGATGTTCCCGCAGCTCCTGGCGATGGTCGCCATCTTCACGATGATGCAGAACATCGGCGACGTCTTCCCGGCGATCGGGCTGGGGACGCAGGCCGGCCTGATCCTCATCTACATGGGCGGCGCGCTCGGCGTGAACACGTGGCTGATGAAGGGCTTCTTCGACACGATCCCCCGATCGCTCGACGAGTCGGCCCGCATCGACGGCGCCACCCACTGGCAGATCTACAGCCGCATCATCCTGCCGCTCGCCGCACCGATCTTGGCGGTCGTAGCGCTGCTCACGTTCATCATCACGCTCAACGACTTCGTGATCGCCAGCTTCATGCTGAACGACGTCGATGAGTTCACCTTGAGCGTTGGCCTCTTCCGCTTCATCGACGGACGCTTCGGAGCGAACTGGGGTCCGTTCGCCGCGGGAGCGGTGCTCGGCGCGATCCCGATCATCGTGCTGTGGCTGTTCCTGCAGCGGTACGTGATCTCCGGCCTGACCGCCGGCGCCGAGAAGGGGTGAGCCGACCGGCCGGGGAGCTCCTCCCCCATCACGAGTCAGGAGACCGCGCCGCGCTCCTCCCCCATCACGACGGCTCCGCGCTGCACGTGGAGACCGCCGAGCCGGCGCTCGGCGACGTCGTCACCCTGCGGCTGCGGGTGCCACACGGCTCGCCCGTCGACGGGGTCGCGTTGCGGACCGTCGACGACGGCGAGCCCCACGAACAGGAGGCGACCCTCGATCGAGTCGACTCGAGCGACAGCTGGTGGCGGGCGACGCTGCGTCTCCACCACCCGGTGCAGCACTACCGCTGGTCGATCCGGTCCGGGCCTCACCTCCGCTGGGTCACCGGTCGGGGCGTCGTCGACCACGACCCCACCGACGTCGACGACTTCCGGATCAGCACGCACGGCGGCGCGCCGGACTGGGCGCGCCGGGGCGTCGTCTACCAGGTGTTCCCGGACCGGTTCGCACCGGGATCCGACGGCCGCCCACGCGTGGATCTCCTGCCGGAGTGGGCCGAGCCTGCGGACTGGGAGGATCCGATCTCCGATGTCCACGAGCGAGCGGTCCGCCAGGTCTTCGGCGGGAGCTTCTGGGGCCTGCGCGACCGGCTCGATCACATCGCCGACCTCGGGGCGACCGTCGTCTGGACGACGCCGTTCTTCCCGGCCCGCAGCTCGCATCGGTACGACGCTGCCGCCTTCGACCGTGTCGATCCGCTGCTCGGCGGCGACGAGGCCTTCGCCGCGCTGGTCGCCGCCGCTCACGAGCGTGGGCTCCGGGTGATCGGCGACCTGACGACGAATCACTGCGGCGTCGGGCACGAGTGGTTCCGGACCGCCCGTGCCGACGCCACGTCTCCGGAGGCCGGCTTCTTCACGTTCCACGAGCACCCGGATGAGTACGAGAGCTGGCTCGGCGTCCGCAGCCTGCCCAAGCTCGACCACACCGACGCCGAGCTCCGGCGTCGGCTCACCGAGGGGCCGGAGTCCGTGGTGGCCCGCTGGCTCGCGCCGGGAGCGCTCGACGGCTGGCGGATCGACGTGGCGAACATGACGGGGCGTCTTGGCCCGCTCGACATGAACCACGAGGTCGCCCGGACGGTCCGACGTACGGTCGACGCGACGCGGCCCGACGCCTACCTGATCGCCGAGCATGCCCACGACTTCACCGGGGACGTCGACGGTGGCGGGTGGCACGGTTCGATGAACTACGCCGGGTTCACCCGGCCGGTCTGGTCGTGGCTGCGCGACCCCGAGGCCGACACCAGCTTCCTCGGCACCTCGACGACGCTGCCGCGGCGCACGGGCGACGCCGTCGTCCGCTCCATGCGGGCCTTCCACGCACCGGTGCCCTGGTCGGTGGCCACCGCCCACCAGAACCAGCTCTGCTCGCACGACACCCCGCGATGGAGGACGGTCGCCGGCTCCGACGACGCCACCATCGTCGGGCTCGGACTCCTCGTCTCGCTGGTCGGCGTGCCCTGCGTCTTCGCCGGCGACGAGATCGGCGTCGAGGGAGGCGACTCGGACCAGGCCAGGGTGCCCTTCCCATGGCATCGCCCCGAGCGCTGGAACCGCCGCCTCTACGACGCGCATCGCCGGTTGCTCCGGCTACGGCGCGACACCGCCGCGCTCGCCGACGGTGGGTTGCGGTGGGTGTACGTCGGCGACGACGCGCTCTGCTTCCTCCGTGAGACGCCCGACGACCGTCTCATCGTGCTCGCCGCGCGAGCGGCGCACGAGCCGATCGCCCTCGACGCGACGGCGCTCGCGGCACGATCGCTCGAGGGGCTCGTCGGCGACGACCTCACCCCCGACGGGGAGCTCGTCCGGCTGCCGGGCGACGGGCCGGCGTTCCACCTCTGGCGGCTCCATCGGTGACCGCTCCCGCGAGCCGGACCTAGGATTGCCACTTCCCCAACTTCGCACCCCTGACACGAGGACGGGACACATGAGGTTCAAGCAGCTCCTGGCGATCCTCTTCGCCTTCAGTCTGATCGCCGCGGCCTGCGGCGATGACGATGACGACTCCGGCGATGCCGGCAGCAGCGGCTCGTGCGACGAGGTCGTGACCAAGGTCGACGGCACGCTCACGGTCGCCACCGGCGAGACCGTCTTCCCACCGTGGATGGGCGCCGGCGAGGACGACTTCGACGATCCCACCACCGGCACCGGGTTCGAGGGCGCGCTGGTGTTCGCGCTCGCCGACCGCCTCGGCCTGGAGGTCGAGTTCGTCCGCACCGGCTTCGACGAGGCCATCGCCCCGGGCGAGAAGGACTGGGACTTCAACATCCAGCAGTACACGATCACCGCCGACCGCGACGAGGTCGTGGACTTCTCCGACGGCTACTACCAGGTCGAGCAGGCCATCATCGGTGCCGCCGACAACCCGGCCGCCTCGGCGACCAGCCTCGCCGACCTGCAGTCGCTGCGCCTGGGCGCCGCCATCGGCACGACGAGCCTGGACTACATCGACTCGGTCATCGAGCCCGAGGGCGACGCTCAGGTCTACGACGACACCGCTGCGGCGAAGGCTGCCTTCGACGCCGGCCAGGTCGACGGCATCGTCGTCGACCTGCCCACGGCGTACTTCATCACGGCGGTCGAGATCACCGACGCGTCGGTCATCGGCGTGCTCCCCCGCACCGGCGACGCCCCCGAGGAGCTGGGCATGCTCTTCGAGGAGGGCAGCCCGCTCGTGCCGTGCGTGAACGAGGCCCTGGCCGCGCTCTTCGCCGACGGGACGATCGACGCGATCGAGGACGAGTGGCTCAACCAGGGCGGCTCCGTCCCGACGCTGTCCAACTGAGCCCGCGGGTGCGGGTGGGACGGACCCGGCGGTGAGCCGGCACGGCCCGCCCGCCACCGAGGTCGACATCGAAGGAGAGGAGCCGTCACGTCGGCGGCTCCTCTCCTCGACCTCGGCCTTCCTCCAGGAGGAGGGCGCCACGGCGGCGATCATCGCCGTCGTCTCCACGGTCGCCTTCTTCGGGGTGGCGACGGCGCTGGTGCTCAACAGCCCGAACTGGCCACGGGTCCGTGACCAGTTCTTCAACCCCGAGGACTTCCGCGAGTCGGCGCCGGACGTCATCGACGGGTTCTGGCTCAACCTCGAGCTGTTCGCCTACTCGATGCTGCTCATCCCGGTGGTGGCGCTCGCGGTGGCGGTGATGCGCAGCCTCCGCGGGCCGGCGTTCTTCCCCATCCGGCTCCTTGCGGTGCTCTACACCGACATCTTCCGCGGCATCCCGCTGATCCTGCTGATCCTCTTGCTCGGCTTCGGCGTGCCTGCGCTCGACATCGCCGGCCTCCCGAACGGTGCGCAGTTCTGGGGGCTGACCGCGCTTACCCTCAGCTACTCGGCCTACACCGCGGAGATCTACCGGTCGGGCATCGACGCCGTGCCCGAGAGCCAGCGATCCTCGGCGCGGGCCCTCGGCCTGACCCAGTGGCAGTCGCTGCGGTTCGCGATCCTCCCGCAGGCGATCCGCAACGTGGTCCCCGCGCTGATGAACACGGTCGTGAGCCTGCAGAAGGACGTCGCGCTGATCTCGGTGCTCGGCATCCGTGAGGCGGTGCGCGAGGCGCAGATCTACACGTCGCGGACCTTCAACTACACGAGCTTCGTGGTCGCGACCCTGCTGTTCCTCGCCCTGTCGATCCCGCTGACCCGCTTCGTCGACTGGTACACCGCCCGCGACCGGGCCCGACGATCACAGGCACAGGTGTGAGATGAGCAGCCCCACGCCCAAGCTCGCGCTCGACGCTGTGCACAAGTCGTTCGGCGACAAGCGCGTGCTCAACGGCATCGATCTCGCCGTGGACGAGCACGAGGTGGTCTGCCTCATCGGCCCGAGCGGCTGCGGGAAGTCGACCCTCCTGCGCTGCGTCGACCTGCTCGACCCGATCGATCGGGGTTCGATCCACCTCGACGGCGTCGACATCACGGTCAGGGGCACCGACACGAACGAGGTGCGGCGCCGCATCGGCATCGTCTTCCAGTCCTACAACCTGTTCCCCCACATGAGCGTGCTCGACAACGTCACCCTCGGGCCCCGTCGGGCGCTCAAGATGTCCCGCCGCGACGCTGAGGGTCGCGCCCGCGACCTGCTGGAGCGGTTCGGGCTGGGCGACAAGGTCGACGAGTACCCCAACCGGATCTCGGGCGGGCAGAACCAGCGGGCCGCGATCGTGCGGGCGCTGATGGGCGACCCCGAGATCCTGCTCCTCGACGAGGTCACCTCGGCGTTGGACCCGGAGCTCGTCGGGGAGGTGCTGTCGGTCATCCGGGACCTCGCCGATCGTGGGCTCACGATGGTGCTCGCGACCCACGAGATGGGCTTCGCCCGCGACGTCGCCAACCGGGTCTGCTTCCTCCACGAGGGCCGGGTCCTCGAAGCGGCACCGCCGGCCGAGCTGTTCGGCGAACCGCAGCACGAGCGCACCCGCCAGTTCCTCGCCCGCGTGATCGAGGCCGGTCGGCTGTGAGGACGCCGGCGGGCGCCCGGCTCGTCGACGATCCCGGCGAGCTCGAGGCGTTCTTCTCCGATCGACGAGCGGCGCACATCTACGCGTTGGTCGACCTCGAGCCGCCCTTCTGGGAGGGATCGTCGTGGTTCCGGCGCGACCAGGCCGTCGTCGGTGTCGTGGCACTCCCGGACGGCGACGGCCTCGCCGTCTACGCCGTCAGCACGAAGGACGCCGAGGGCTCGATCGAGCTGCTGTGCCAGCTCGCCTCGGAGCTCCCCGCCGGCCAGCTCATCACCGGTCCCACCGGGATGGACGAGGCGCTGCGAGCGGTCCGGCCCGTCGCACCGCTCGGCCCGCACGTCCGCTACGAGATGGCCGGGCCGAGCGCCGCAGCCGCCGCTGCGGACGTCGTGGCGCTCGGTCCGGCCGACCTGCCGGCCATCGAGGCCTTGTACGCCACAGAACCGGGGGCGGCGTTCTTCCTCCCGCACATGCTCGACGACCAGACCTTCGTGGGTGCCCACGAGGGAGGTGAGCTCATCGCCGTGGCCGGGACCCACGTCGTGTCGGAACGCCAGGGGGTCGCAGCGATCGGTGGCGTGCTGACCAGATCGGACCGGCGCGGTCGAGGACTCGGTCGGGCCGTGACCGCCGGCGTCGTCGAGCGTCTCGCCGGGCGGGTCGAGGTGATCGGACTCAACGTCCACGCCGACAACCGCCCCGCCCGTGCCGTCTACGAAGCCCTCGGCTTCGTTGCCATCCACACCTACGCCGAGACGGAGCTCGTGTAGGCGCGACCGGGCCCGGGGCCGCCTGAGCGACCCCGGGCCCGGCCAGGTACTGAGCTCAGATCAGATCAGCCGACGTCGGTGATCAGGATCCGAGCGCCACCGCCGACGGCGACGACCGGGTAGTCGGCCGCCGCGACGGTGCCGTTGGCCCCCGCTGCGTCGGTGAGGTAGCTCTCCAGCGCGTCGCGGTACGAGGCCGGCAGGTTGACCTGGTCGGCCATCGCCGGGATCACGTAGTCGTCGCCACCGCCGGCCGAGAAGGAGTTGGTGACGAGGTCAACGGTCACGCCCTGATCGACGTTGGCCACCAGGATCTGGGTGCCGCCGTCGAGGGTGATGTCGGTGACATCGACCGACGGGTTGGCCCCGCCGTCCGCCGGCGCCTGCGTCGAGTCGAAGCTGACCGTGACGGTCATGCCGGCGACCTGGGCGAAGGCGCCGTTGGAACCCGGGAGCTCGCGGTAGGCCGACTCCAGGAGCGCCTCGAGCTCGGCACCGCTCACGTCCTCGATGACCGTGAGGAAGTTGGCGAACGGCAACAGGTTGAAGGTGTCGAGCGCCGTGATGTCGAACGGCGTCGTCGCCCCGTCGCTGAAGTCGTCCTCGCGGATGCCGCCACCGTTCTGGATGGCGACCTGCGGGGAGTCGGCGCCGTTGGCCGCAGCGATGCGCTGACCTTCGAACAGCATGGCGTCAGCGATCAGGTTGCCCAGGTTGGTCTCCTGGACCCGCTTGCCGGCGTCCGTGCCGAACTCGCTGCCCCGATCCGACTCCAGCTCGACCTCCGAGGAGGCCAGCACGGTGGTCGCCAGGCCGGCCTCGAAGGCCTCGACCGGATCGACCGCGTTGGTCTGGATGTCGGCGTTGGCACCGGCCGAGGCCTGCACCAGCACCGGACCCGAGTCGTCGACGACGCCGAGCAGGTTGCCGTCCTCGTCGAAGTCGAGGATCAGCTGACCGACGTACTTGTAGTCGCCGGCGGTGGTGACCACGGGGACGTCGTTGCCGTCGGCGTCCTCGCCGATGATCGGGTAGGGGCGCTCGGCCTCGTCGCCGGGAGCGAGCACGTCACCCTCGTTGGCGAGGATCTCGTCGCCGCCACCGGCGATGACCACATCGACATCGGTGAGCTCGGCGGCGAGCGCGATGTCCGAGTCGACGTCCTGCAGGTGCGAGATCACGATGATGATCTCGACACCGTTGCCGGTCATCGTGTCGACCTCGGTCTGGATCGCCGCGGCGACCATCGGGTCGATCACGACGTTGCGAGGCGACGAGATCGACGCCAGGCCCGGCGTGGTCGCACCGACGACGCCGATCTGACGACCGGCCACGGTGACGACGGTCGACGGGGCGATCGTGCCCGCATCGACCAGCGCCTGCAGCCCGGCCTCACCCGAGAAGTCGAGGTTCGCCGACAGGAAGCGCTCGTCGCCGCCGTCGAAGCCCTCGATGAACTCGACCAGACGGTCCGGACCGAAGTCGAACTCGTGGTTGCCGAGCGCGAAGGCGTCGTAGTCGATGGCGTCGAGCGCGACCGAGTCGTACCACGGCGTGCCCGGGGTGGCATCGGCGAGCTCGAAGCTGGCCGTGAGGGCTGCGCTGGCGAGGAAGTTGTCACCCGAGTTCAGCAGGATCGAAGCGTTGTCGCCGGGCTCGATGCCGTTGCGCAGCGCCGTGACGGTGTTGGCGAAGAACGCGATGCCACCGAAGTCGTCCGAGGCGTCGTCGGGCGTGCCGGCGTCGTCCGGCGACAGCGAGGACTCGCCGTCGTTGTTGTGCAGCACGGTCAGGGTGAACGGATCCGGAACGATGTCGACGCCCACGAAGGGGTCGCCGTCCGCGGCCGCGGTCACGTCGGTGGCCACGAACGCACCGGCGAGGCCGTAGGCAGCGCCCTCGGCGTTGAACAGCCAGGCGCCCTGCCCGTCGTTGGCCGGGGCGACCGAGATGATGCCCGAGCCGACGGTGATGCCCTGCTCGACCGGGTCGACCGGGTCCGCGGCGTCACCGAAGTTCGAGACGTTGCCGAGCCCGTCGACGAGCCAGTAGCCGGCACCCGTCGAGGTGGCGGCCATGCCGACGGTCGGGGCCGCGTTGGCGGTGCCACCGTCGGAGCCGAAGAAGCCGGCATCGCCGAAGGCGAAGATGCCGCCGTCGGCCGCGACCATCCAGTAGCCGAGGCCGGTGGGCGTCGGCTGGATGTCGACGATCGGCGAGTTCAGCGTGATGTCGCCGGTCGAGCCGAAGAAGGTGGCGTCACCGAAGGCGAACACACCACCGTCGGAGGCGACGAGGTAGTAGCCGTCGCCCGTGGCCGTCGAGGCCATGGCGACGATCGGCTGGTTGAGCGGGATGCCGCCCATCGAGCCGAGGAAGGTGGCGTCGCCGAAGGAGAAGACACCTCCGTCGCTGGCGGCCATCCAGTAGCCACGACCGGTCGGCGTCGAGGCGACGTCGACGATCGGCTCGGCCAGCACGATGCCCTCGGCATCGCCCTCGCTCGGGAACAGACCGAAGCCGGCGAGCCGGCCGTCGGCGTCGACGGCGATGTAGCCGCGCTCGGCGACCGCCGCTTCGACGGTGTCGCCGCCGTCCTGTGCTGCGGCGACGGTCGGCATGACCGCCGCCAGCATCATGGCGGCGGTGAGCGCCACCACTCGGCGCACCGCCCTCCACTGCTTGCTCATCGTGACCTCCACGGAGTTGCTGCCGTGGAAGCTAATCGAGGTTTCGATCCGATGAACGACTTCGGGTCGAACTTCGGCTCTCCCCAGGTCACGATGGTTACGCTTTGATGTACGGGCAACACCGCCCGCGCGAATCAGGGGTGTCGATCGGAGGTTCGATCGTGTGGCGGCGGCCACGGGAGCCCCGGCACCACATCGGGGAGCCCGCCCATCGCCTGGCGTCGAGCCCGCCGTTGTCCTTCACGCACCTCGGCGCCGGCACCGGCGATGATCAGCCAGCCGATCATCGCCATCCAGAGCGCGACGGCGCCGTCGACCCGGAGGCGCCAGAGGCTGACGGCGACCAGCGCCCACCCGAGCACCTGTCCGGCCCGGCCGGCGAGCACGAGCGCCCGGGCCTGGTCGCCAGACCACCGCCACAGGCCGGCCTTGAGGATCTTGCCGCCGTCGAGCGGCGACGCCGGCAACAGGTTGAAGACCGCCAGGATCAGGTTGACGATCCCGAGCCACCAGAACACGTCGGCGACCATCGAGTTCTCGACGGCGCCGTCGATGGCGGCCGCGAGGGCCCAGAAGACCCCGAGCAGCACGACGTTCATCGCGGGACCGGCCGCGGCGATCCGGAACTCGGCGCCCGGCGTCCTCGGCTCGCCGCGCAGGCGAGCGACACCACCGAAGAACACCAGGCTGATGCCGTCGACCTCGATGCCGTTCCGCTGGGCCGCGACCGAGTGACCCAGCTCGTGCAGCAGCACCGAGCCGAGGAACAGCCCGGCGCCGACCACGGCGAGCAACCACGCCGACGGCCCGTCCGAGTCGAGCAGGCCGACGAGCTGGACGACGAGCAGCCCGGCGATGAAGAGCAGGCTCCAGTGGAAGCCGACGTGGACGCCGGCGATCCGACCGAGGCGGAAGGTGTCCCCCACGAGGCTCAGGCCCCGGCGACACCCACCGGGCAGGACACGCCGGTGCCGCCCAGGCCGCAGTAGCCGTTGGGCACCTTCGACAGGTACTGCTGGTGGTAGTCCTCGGCGTAGTAGAAGTCCTTGCCGACGCCCAGCTCGGTGGTGATCGGGCCGTAGCCGGCGGCGTCGAGCCGCTCCTGGTACCGATCACGGGAGGCCTCGGCGATGGCCAGCTCGGCCTCGTCGCTCACGAAGATCGCGGAGCGGTACTGGGTGCCCCGGTCGTTGCCCTGGCGCATGCCCTGGGTCGGATCGTGTGACTCCCAGAAGACCTTGAGGACGCCCTCCAGGTCGATCTGATCGGGGTCGTAGACCACCAGCACGACCTCGGTGTGACCGGTCATCCCGCTGCACACCTCCTCGTAGGTCGCGTTGGGCGTCGACCCACCGGCGTAGCCGACGGCGGTCGTCCACACGCCCGGCGTCTGCCAGAAGGCGCGCTCGGCCCCCCAGAAGCATCCGAGGCCGACGACCAGCGTCTTCAGCCCCTCCGGGAACGGCCCCTGGAGCGGGTTGCCGTTGACGTGATGGCGCTCGGGCACCGGGATCGCCACGTCACGGCCCGGCAGGGCCTCCTCGGCGGTCGGGATCTCGAGCTGCTTGCGGGAGAACAACACGGGCTTCCTCCTCGTCTCGTTCCCAGGCTACGGCCAGTGGCCCCGTCGTGGACGAGCCTCGGGCCGCAACTTCGGCGTTCTCGAAGGAGAGAACGCGGTGAGAGCGCCTCGTGTTCCCGTGTTCATGCCCGGCGTGGGTCCCGGAGCCCACGCCTCCGCCCGAGGTCCTCGCCCTGACGGGCTGCGGCCGGGCCGTGTTCACGCCCGGCGTGGCCGTGCTGCTCGCTCGGGCGCTACTCGTCGCCGGTGTCGGCTGCGGCGCTGACCCGCACCGTGTACGACGACGTCGCGGCCGGCGCCGGCGGGTCGATCCACGGCTGGACGTAGCGCAGCTGGATCTGCGTGGCTCCGGCCCCCACCACCTGGAAGCGGAGGCGCTGCACGCCACCTCCGCCGGCGACGGTGGGTTCCTCGCCCTCGGTGTCGGATTCCTCGGTGACGACCTCGTCCCGAGCCTCGTAGTCGCCGCCGATGTACCGGATCACCGCGGTCTCGGGCTGGCTGGAGAGCTCCCAGACGAAGCCGGTGGTCGCGTTGGCCTCGAGGGTGATCTCGACGACGTCGCCGACCATCGCCTGGACCGGGGTCGCCGGATCGGAGACCGCCCGGATCTCGCCACCAGCGTCGTCATCGTCGCCACCACCGCCTCCGCAGGCCGCAGCGAAGAGCACGACCGCGAGCGCGGGGGCGAGCAGCCGTCGAGCCGTCATCGGTTCCTCCTGCCTGATCCGCACCCGTCCCCCCACGGTCTAGCGCCTGCAGACGACCGAGCGGTCGACCGGTAGCTTCGGCTACCTGACCAGGAGGGGAAGCCATGGAGATCGGGATCTTCGGGACCGGCGGACCGGGACCGAACAAGGTCGACGCGCTCGTCGGAGCCATCCGCGCCGCACACGAGGACGGGTTCGGGTCGTACTGGACGGCCCAGATCTTCGAGGCCGACGCCCTGACCGCCTTCGCGGTGGCCGGGCGCGAGGTGCCCGACATCAAGCTCGGCACCGCGGTGGTCCCGACCTACCCGCGGCATCCGATGATGCTCGCCCAGCAGGCGCTGACCGTCCAGGCGGCGATCGGCGACCGGCTGCTGCTCGGCATCGGCCTGTCCCATCAGCCGGTGGTCGAGGGCATGTGGGGCATCCCCTTCGAGCGACCGGTGCGCCACCTCCGGGAGTACCTCGATGCCCTCGTCCCGCTCGTCAACGACCGGACGGCGAGCGTGTCCGGCGAGATGGTCACCTCTCGCGGGCCCATCGACCTCGGTGACGCTCCCGCCTGCCCGGTCCTGGTGGCGGCGCTCGGCGAGCAGACGCTCAAGACGGTCGGCAAGCGCTGCGACGGCACGATCACCTGGATGGTGGGGCCGGGGACCCTCGCCGACCACACGATCCCGGTCATCCGCGAGGCGGCGAAGGAGGCCGACCGTCCACAGCCGCAGGTCGTCGCCGGCTTCCCCGTGTGCGTCACCGACGACGTCGAGGGCGCCCGAGCTCGCGCCGCCGAGGTGTTCGCGATCTACGGCCAGCTCCCGTCGTACCGGGCCATGCTCGACCGCGAGGGTCTCGGGGGACCCGCCGACCTCGCGCTGATCGGCGACGAAGCGACCGTGGGCGGCCAGATCGACCGCCTCGGCGAGCTGGGGGTCGACACGTTCCTCGCGTCGGAGTTCGCCACCGGCGACGACGCAGCGCGAACGCGCGACCTCCTCCGCTCGAAGATCTGACCAATGAGCGACGACTGGCTCGTCGAGGTCACGCTCGCCGACGAGGACGACCCGATCGTCGCGGCGATCTGGGAGACGCGACCGACCGCCGTCGAGGAGGGTGACGGCATCCTCGTCGCCGGCTTCGCCGATCAGCGGTCGGCGCGGGAGGCCGCATCGTGGCTCGGATCCCGCGCCCGGCTCACCCGGGTCGCCGACGACTCCTGGGCCGATGCCTGGCGCCCCCATGCCGAGGCGGTGGTGGTGGGCGACGTGGCCCTGGTGCCGACCTGGTGCGGGGTGCCCGACGACGTGGCCATCTCGGTGCTGATCGAACCCGGCCGGTCGTTCGGCGCCGGCAACCACCCGTCGACGCGGCTCGCCGCCTCGTGGGTCCGGGAGCTGACCAGACCGGGCGACCGCGTGCTCGACGTCGGGACCGGCACGGGCGTGCTCGGCGTGCTGGCGGCGCAGTGCGGCGCCGGCGGGGTGGTCGGGATCGACATCGAGGAGGAGGCCATCGACGTGGCGCTGGGCAACGCCCGACGCAACGACGTCGCCGACCGGTTCGTCGCGTCGACCGCACCGCTCGACGAGCTGCCGATCGACTTCGATCTCGTCGTCGCCAACATCCTGCCTGGCACGTTGCGCAACCTGGCACTGGAGCTCGTGGCCCGCATGGGAGCAGACGCCCGCCTCGTGCTCTCGGGCATCCTCGCTGCCGACGCCGACGGGCTCGTCGCCGACTTCGACGCGGTCGAGCTCGACCGTCGAGAGCTCGACGGATGGGTGTCACCGCTCCTCGGCGTCACGCCGTGAGCGCGCTCAGGCACCTCGCTCCCGACACGCCGCCCGGGGCCATCGCCGCCCACCTCGCCGAGCACGGCTATGCGATCGTCGACGCCGTCGTCGACGACGAGGTCATGGACGCGCTCGCAGCCGAGGCCGCGCCGTTCGTGCACGGCAGCGCGACCGGGCGAGACCAGTACGACGGCCGCTTCACCCGGCGGACCGGCTCGCTGATCGCCCGATGCCCGACGGCGCGCGACCTCGTGATGCACCCCACGGTCGTCGACTCGGTGCGCGCCTTCCTCGCCCACGCCACCGCCGTGCAGCTGCACCTCACCCAGATCATCACCATCGAGCCGGGCGAGACGGCACAGAAGCTCCATCGTGACCAGATGGCGTTCGACTACTTCCCCTTCCCGGCCGAGTACCACGCGCAGTGCAACACGATGTGGGCGCTGACGGACTTCACGGCGGAGAACGGCGGCACGCAGATCAGCCCGGGTACGTCAGGGATGTCGGACGACGAGGCCGCCCAGGTGCCGGCGCTCCCGGTCCGGATGCGCCGGGGGAGCGTCCTGTTCTACGACGGCAAGGTGCTCCACGGCGGTGGTGGCAACGACAGCGACGGCGTCCGACAGGGCGTCAACATCACCTACGCGGTCGGCTGGGTGCGCCAGGAGGAGAACCAGTTCCTCGCTTGCCCACCCGAGGTGGCGAGGACCCTCGACGACGAGCTGCTGAAGATGATGGGGTACCAGCAGGGCGCCTTCGCTCTGGGCTACGTCGGCGACCAGCAGGACCCGCTCGCCGTGCTGCGCGGCACCGATGAGAAGGTGCGGACGGTCGGCGAGTTCGCCGAGGCGAACGACTCGTTCGGTCGCTTCGTCGACGAGCTCGGCACCGAGGTGTGAACCACCCCCACCACACCAGGCGGCCGCCCACCGAGGGGTTCACGGTCGGCCGTCGGGTGCGCGGCGGAGAGCTGGTGCCGCTGCACGCCACGAGCCGCTCCGGCGCCGTGGGGCTCCGTGTGCGTCACGCGACGACCGGCGTCGTCGTCTGGACCGCGGACCGGGTCGCGGTCGGCGACCATCCGACACCGGACGAGGCGTGGCGGGTCGGCTGCGACTGGCCGGTCGCCTCCGAGATCCCGACCGACCCGGCCTGGCCGGGTGGCGTCTACCTGGTCGACCTGGTCGACGACGACCCGGGGGCGCCGACCGCGCACGCGTGGTTCGCCCTCGGCGACACGCCCGGCAGCGACCGGCCAGTGCTCCTCCTGGCCACCAACACCTGGAACGCCTACAACCAGTGGGGCGGGCGGTGCATGTACACCGGCGGCGCCGAGATGTCGTTCCGCCGCCCGCTCGAGCCGGGCTACCTGCAGCGACCCGTCGATTCCGACGGCTACGACGGCCGCCTCGCCGCCAGCGCCCACGACCCGACCCACCAGCGCGTCATCGACTACCAGCGACGCCACGACCTCCCCCTCTGGACATCGTCCTCGGGCTGGTTCTCCTTCGAACGTCGCTTCGCCCGCTGGGCGATGGACGTGGGCGTCGAGCTCGACGTCGCCACGGACCTGGACCTCCACTCGGACGGCGAGTTGCTCGCGGGACGCTCGCTCCTGCTGGTCGTGGGCCACAGCGAGTACTGGAGCGCGGCGATGCGCGACCACGTTGACGCGTTCCTCGCTGCCGGTGGGAACGTCGCGGTGTTCTCGGGCAACACCTGCTTCTGGCAGGTGCGCATCGAGGACGACGTGATGGTCTGCCACAAGGGACGAGCCCGGTTCGACGATCCGATCGAGGACCGGTCGCTGCTCACCTCGATGTGGTCCGATCCGCTCATCGGGCGCCCCGAGAACCGCACCTTCGGTCTGTCGTTCACCCGAGGCGGCTATCACCGCATCGGCGAGGCGGTGCCCCGAGGCTCGGGCGGGTACACCGTCCACCGACCCGACCACTGGGCGCTCACCGGGACGGGTCTCCGCCTCGGCGACCAACTCGGCGATGGGGCCGGCGTCGTCGGCTATGAGGTCGACGGCTGCGAGGTCGAGCTGCGCGACGGGCTGCCCGTGCCGACCGGCGCCGACGGCACGCCCACCGATCTGGAGATCATCGCCAGCGCGCCGGCGCGGCTCATCTCGATCACCGACGACGTGTGCGAGGCCCCCGAGCCGCTCTGGGCGAGCGTCGACCCACCCGGCGACCTGGAGGGCACGGCGTGGATGCTCTTCGGCGACGCCGAGCCGGCGACCGTCGCCCGGCTCGCGCAGGGGCGATGCGTGTTGGCATCGTGCCGGCGTGGGGCCGGCGCGGTGTTCCACGCCGGCTCGACCGACTGGGTCCACGGCCTCGGCGCCGACCCCCTCATCGACCGGATCACCCGGACGGTCGTCGAGCGCCTCAGTCGATGATCGCTTGATAGGTGAGCGCTCGGAGCACCTGCTCGGGCAGCTCCAGGCCGGTCATGTACTGACTCATGTACACGCCGACGATTGATTCGGTCGGGTCGACCCAGAAGTAGGTCTTCGCCGCGCCGGCCCAGCCGAACTCACCGACGGATCCGTGGCCACCCATGCGACCGACGTCCATCAACACCCGCGAGCCCAGGCCGAAGCCCCACCCGTTGAACGGCTGTCCGATGAGGTCGAACGGGAGCAGCTCGGCCGGCACGTGATTGGTGTGCATGAGCTCGAGCGTCTTGCGCCCGAGGAAGCGCTCGCCGTTCGCCTCGCCGCTGAGGAGCATCGTGGCGAAGCTGAGGTAGTCGTCGATCGTCGAGAAGAGGCCGACGCCGCCGCGCACGAAGGTGTCGGGCTGGTCCGTCGGGTAGGTCTCGGAGACGTCGTGCCGCTCGTTCACACCAGCGAGGGCGGCCTCGAGGAGCTGGGCCGCGGAGTAGTCGCGGCCCATGAGATCCGGCAGGCCGTACATCGCAGCGAGGCGGCCGAGCTGATCGTCGGGTACGCCGAACGCCGTGTCGGTCATGCCGAGCGGGCCGAACAGCCGCTCCTGGAGGAACGTGCCGAGCGGCTGACCCGAGATCACCTCGACGACGCGTGCGACGACGTCGATGCCGACGCTGTAGCGCCATCCGGCACCGGGCTGGAACGCAAGAGGCTGCTCGGCGATGGCGTCGGCGAGCTCCTCCAGGGTCCGGGTCGCGTCGTTCATGATGCGGGCGGCCCGGTACGCATCGTCCGCCGGTGAGCCGAGCAGGAAGTCGTAGGTCAGTCCGCTGGTGTGGGTCAGGATGTCGCGGAGGTCCATCGGCCGCGCCTGCGGCTCGAGCTCGCCGTCGGCGTTCACCACCTGCGTCGCGGCGAACGACGGGATGAACGCCATCACCGGCGACGTCAGCGGGAAGCCGTGCTCCTCCTGCAGCATCATCAGCGCCGTCGCCACGACGGGCTTCGTCATCGAGTAGATCCGGAAGATCGTGTCGTCGGTCATCGCCACGCCGGCCTCGCGATCACGGTGGCCGAGGCTCGAGCGGTGCACGATCTCGCCCCGGCGGCTCACGACGGCGTTCGACCCGGCGACGACTCCTCGGTCGATGAAGCTCCGGAGTCCGGGCTCGATCCGGTCGAGGCGCGACTTGCTCATCCCCACGTCTGCTGCACCCATTGCTGTCCCCTCGTGTCCCCAGCCGATGTCGGCGCTGCGACGTTAGGTGATGGGTCCGATGCCGGCCGACAGCGCCGCAGCGGGGCGGTTGACGGGCGGCGGCGCCGGATGAGCAGCTCCTGTTCCTCCTCGACGACCACCAACAAGCCGCCTACACGTCGATGCACTGCGTCCAGCGATACGACCTGGACGTGCCAGACCTCGATCTGCTCTCGGCCGACGAGCGGGAGGCGTACGAGTCGGAGCTGGTGCTCTCGCCCGAGCGCTGGGCGGAGACGGTGGTCGCTGGGGTCCGGCGGCTGGCGGACGAGGCCGGCCTGGACCGGTTCGGCGGGCGGCTGATCGCACCTCATGAAGCGGGCGGGGAGATCGTCGAGACCTCGGGCGACCCCGCTGCGGTGTTCGGTCCCGTGGCGAGGTGCTTCGCCATCGAGGCGCCCGAGCCGTGCGATGCCATCGCCGCCCATCCGAACGGGTACTTCGACGGCGACCTCGATCCCGGGGCCAACCGGCTGGTGGCCGAGATGCTGCGGGAGCGGTTCGGGTTGGAGGTGGTGGGGCTCGGAGCGGCGCTCATCGCGCTCGCTCCTCCAGACGTCCTCGGCCGGGCCGATGCCCGGCAGCTGGTCGAGGCGCTGCGGCCCGCGTACCGGCCTGCGCCACCTGAGGTGCGGGAGCGCTGGGCCGACATCGTCACCGGTCGGCGGTGGCTCGTCGCGTCGTATCGGGGCGGCTGACGGGCGGCGCCGATGCGGGCGTTCGGTGACACACCCCCTTCGTACTGTCACGTACGTGGCAGCGGTCGTGGACGTCGAGGCGGTGCGGGCCGAGACCCGTGACCTGCTCGCCGCCTGCGACACGTTGCGTGCCGCCCAGGCCGACGTGGCCGCCCGGTTGGAGTCGTGGCTGGGGACCGAGTGGTGGCGCTTCGACGGGTCCCGCTCGGCCGAGGAGTGGCTGGGTCTGTTCGCCCAGCTCGATGGCGCCGAGGCCCGCCGCCTCACCGAACGAGCACGGGTCTGCGGCCTGTTGCCCGCCTTCGCCGTGGCCTACCGGGCCGGCGAGATCGCCGGCGCCCACCTCGACGCACTCGCCCGTGCTGTGGGCAACCGGCGAGCCGAGTGCGCGCAACGAGACGAAGATGCGTTGCTCGACACTGCCCGCAACGAGGCAGCCCCGACCTGGGAACGAACCATCGCCACCTGGCGCCAGCACTGCGACCGAGAACTCGCCCGCCAGGACGCCGAGGAAGTCTGGGCCGACCGCCGGTTCCTGATGCGACCCGACCTGTTCGGCGGCGTCGGGCTCACCGGCCGCCTCGTCCCCGACGGTGCCGCAGCGTTGTCTGCGGCGATCACCGCCCACCGCAACGACCCCGACCCGGCTGGCGGACCACCCCGCACCCTCGCCCGACGCAACGCCGATGCGCTCGTCGCGTTGGCCACCAGCGACGAAGCGGTGTCTGTCACGGTTGTGATCGATCACGACCTGGCACGAACAAACCCGACATGCGACGACGGCAGCTCGGCACCGGTTGCGTCACCCAGCCCCGGCGGCCGGCTCGCACCGAGAGCAGACGTCGGCGGCACACCCATCCCCGCCGCGACCGCCGAACGCCTGCTGTGCGGCGCCTCGATCTGCACCGTCACCCGATCCGCCCGCAGCATCCTCGACGTCACCGCCGCCACCCCCACGATCACCGTCGGCCAACGACGCGCGCTGCTCGTGCGCGACCCGGTCTGCGCCTTCCCCGGCTGCCAGGTGATCGCCCACCGCTGCGACATCCACCACCTACGGCACCGATCAGACGGCGGCCAACACCGACTCGACAACCTCGTCCACCTCTGCCGCCACCACCACCGATTCCTCCACGAATCCGGATGGACCACCACCGGCACCCCCAACACCGAACTCCGCTTCCACCCACCACCAGGCTGGGACCACGAATGGCTCGAACGAGCCGGCATCACCCCACCACGCGAATGAGCCCACCGGTCTGATCAGACTCCGGTCCTTCGGACGCCACCGACCGACCAACGCTTCGCCCGACGAACGACCCGGCCCCGCCGGGCGATTCGGCGCGCCGGCGTCTCCGGCGTCACGCAGCTCCCCCGTCAGAGGTCGGCGGTGCCCTCGCGGTAGATGGCGGCACGCACGATCCGACCGTCGGCGATGTCGTAGACACCGACCAGCGGGTACGTCTGTGCCTCGCCGTCGTGGGTGAGCCGCTCGATCAGCTCGGCCATGACAACACCGGAGTCGGCGACCAGCCGATGGACCTCCAGCTGCGGTCGCAGCGCCGCCATCGCTCGGGCGAAGAACGGCTCCACCTCGGCGAGGCCGACGAGACGATCCTGACCGGTCAACCACATCACGTCAGGAGCCAGCGTCCCCGCAAGGCCCGACACGTCCCCGGCGTTGAAGGCCGCGAGGTGCCTTCGGACGACTCGCTCCTCGTCCCGAACGGAATCGGACGCATCCCCCTTGCCGGTCACGCGGCCCGCTTCAGCTCACGATGGCGAAGCTCGGGGTCGTCGTTGACGCGGGAGCAGTCGCCGGTCCTGAGCACTGTGTCATCGGTGAGGTGACCGACGGCGCAGATCCCGAGCCTGTCGGAATGGAAGGTGACAGTGACAGTGAAGGTCCACGCCCGTGCCTCGTCCTGAGCGGAGCGGCCAGCGGAGGTGACGGCGAAGCGCGCGGCGACAGCGACGTGCGCGACGAGACGGTCGCCGTGGAGGCCATCCAGGATGTTCTCGACGGTGCGGTCGAGGTGGTCGCAGCGGCCGCCGAGGACGAACCGGATGGTGGGGGCGTCGCAGTCGATGTCGAGGACGTATTCAGTGCGGTCGAGCACGTTGCGGGCGGCGATTTCGTCGTCTGTGAGCGGCCGGTCGGCGTCGTCGGGATCGGTCACTCGGGATCGCTCCGGCCGCTGCGCCCGCCGCGGGGTCGGCTGGCGTCTCGTTCGTTGTGCACGGTGATGACATGACCGGTTCCGTGCTCGGCTTCGACCAGCCGCCGAGCTTCGCCTGCGCTTCGTGCACGGACACGGAAGCGTCTGCCCGGTTCGTCCCCGATCCAGATCAGACCGACGTACTCCTCGGTCGGACTCTCCGTGAACGGATGCTCTGATGGCTGGCGCCGCTCCACGACGTGGAGCGTAGGCCCGGGTACGGCACGGCAATCCCGTCGGAGCGAACCGGGCGCCGGAACAGCACCAACGACGCGGACGCAGGGAGCCCGGACTCCTGATCCCCATCGGGGGAGCCTTCGATCAGCCCGACCCGTCCCACTTGATCAGCCCGACACTCAGCGGCCGTTCGTCGACCAGTGCCAGGGCTCGCTGGGGAGGTTGTAGAGGCCGAAGCGGCTCGCGTTCTCGGCCAGCCACTGGTAGGCGGCGTTCGAGCGGGTGCCGATGCCTCGGCCGTTGTAGGTGAAGTCGATGGCCAGACCGCGCTCGTGCATGGAGGAGCCGGGACGAGCGGTGGGCGGACGACAGCTGGAGGCCGGCATCTCGTAGATCGCGTAATCGCTGGTGCCGCAGTTGCGACGGCGGACGGCGAGCTGGCCCTCGGCGCTGCGGTAGCCACCGCCACCGAGGCTGATGCCGTCGGCGGCTGCGGCGGTGAGGAGCGCGTCGACGTTGTCGGCGATGGACTGGTGGACCCAGATGCCCTGGACGCTGACGATCTCGGACGGGGGCGCAGGTGCGCCGACCGAGCTGGGAGCGCGGCGCCGGGCCGCTTCCTCGATCTGGCGGACCCGCTCGGTGATCTCGGAGTTGGTCGAGCGCAGCTCGGCGGCGAGGGTGTCGTCGATCGCCTCGAGGCTGGCCGCCTCACCGGCGAGGTGCTCGATGCGGGCCTCGACGTCGGCGGCGAAGTCCTCCTGGCGGGCCTTGGCCTCCTCGACCGCAGCGACCTCGCGATCGGCCGCCTCACGCCGCTGCTCGGTGAGGGCGACGGCATCGGCGGCGACGTCAGCCCGATCGGAGAGCTCGGCCCTGACCTCGCGGTAGCGGTCGATGAGATCGACCTGCACCTGCGCGGTGACGTCGAGGAGGACGCGGCGCTGGGGCGCCTCCAGCACGTCGCCGGAGATCAGGGCCTCGACGACCTCGTCACCCGCCGGGTTGACGTAGGCCTCGACGGCGAGGTTCTGCAGCTCGCCCTCGAGCTGCTCGGCCTCGATGCGCGTGCGGTCCTCGGCGAGGATGGCGAGGTCGACCTGGTCCTCGGCTCGCCCGAGCGCCTCGTTGGCGGAGGCGAGCCGCTCCTCCTTGGCGTCGAGGTCGGCCTGGATGGCGTCGAGCGCATCGATGATGTCGTCGAGCTCGGCCTGCTCGGCATCGAGCTCCGAGGCGAGGACCGCTTGCTGCTCCTGGAGCTCGTCCCGCTCCGCCTCGATGCGCTCCTTCTCCTCGCGTAGATCGGAGAGGCTCTGCGCCTCTGCCTCGGGGCCGGCCTGCGTCAGGACGGCGACGAGGAGCGCGGCAGCCAGCACCGGGACGCGCAACGCCAGCGCTCGAACTCCAGACCTTTCACGCACGGTGAGATCAGGATACTGAGGTACCTGCGAAGAGTGGCGGAGGGGCGGCTTCTGCGTGGAAAGCGTCAATTTGCACGTTGCGCGGCCGTCATGTCACCAGTGAGGTCGCCACGCGCGGCAACATGGAGAGCACCCCATGAGGAGGATCACCCGATGAAGCGGATCTTGGTCGCTGGGCTCGTCGCCGTTGCGGCGATGCTGGTCGCAGCACCGGCAGGTGCACAGGACACGAGCGAAGTGCACGTGTTGCACGGCATCCCGGGCGTCACCGTCGACGTCTACGTCAACGGCGAGGCCACCCTGCCCGCCTTCGAGCCGGAGACCGTCGCCGGTCCCCTCGAGCTCCCCGCCGGCGACTACCAGATCGAGATCTTCGCTGCCGGTGCCGATCCCGAAGCCGACACCGCCGTCATCGACGTGACCGCCCCGATCCCGGGTGGCGAGAGCATCAGCGTCATCGCCCACCTCGACGCCGAGGGCAACCCGACGCTGGGCGCCTTCGTGAACGATCTGAGCGAGATCGACGCCGGCAACGGCCGTGTCACCGTTCGCCACACCGCCGCCGCCCCGGCCGTCGACATCGTCGCCGGTGGTGAGGCCGTGGCCGGCCTGGACGGCATCGAGAACGGTGGCGAGTCCGCGGCGATCCTGCCCGCCGGTGACTACATGACCGGCATCGCCGCCGCCGGCACCACCGAGGTGCTGGTCGAGGCGCCGATCACGGTCGTCGAGGGCGTCAACCTCGTCGTCTACGCCATCGGCTCCCTCGACGACGGCTCCTTCGCCCTCCTGACCCAGACCTTCGACGGTCTCGGCGGCGAGGCCGAGGCCGAGGCCGACCCGCCCGAGCAGATCAACGCCGGTGACAGCGGGCTCGCCGCCGACTCCGGCTCGACCGGTGTCGTCGTGGCCGTCGTCGGCCTCGGCGTGGTGCTGGCGCTCGGTCTCCTGGCCGTGCCGGCCGCCGTCCGCCTCAGCCGCCGCGACTGAGACGGTGCATCCGAGCGTCGAGGGACGGCGGTGGCTCCTGGTCGCCGTCGTCCTCGGCGGCTTCCTCCTCGCCGCCTGCGGCGCTGACCCGTTGAACGCCGTCGCCCCGGCGCCTCCTGGCGCCGAGGGCGGCGGGTCGACCGAGAGCGGCGACGACGGCGCCGGGCCGGGGCCCATCGCCCTGTCCTCGACCATCGACCTGGCCGAGGACGGGATCGAGCGCACCTCCGGCGTCCCCATCGCGGTCGATGCCGTCCCGGTGTCGTCTGCACGCTTCGAGGACCTCGAGCTCCCTCGCCGCCCGGCGTCCCTCCGGATCGATGCCATCGGCGTCGAGGCGCCCATCATCACCGCTGGGGTCGCCGACAACGGCGAGATGGAGCTCCCCGGTGCCGAAGAAGCGGCCTGGTACAAGCACGGACCGATGCCCGGCGACGACCTGGGCTCGTCGGTCATCGCCGCCCACGTCGACTGGGCCGGGGCGCCCGGGCCGTTCTTCCAGCTGCTCGACCTCCCGATCGGGAGCATCGTGACCGTCGTGATGGACGACGGCAGCGAGCACCGCTATCGCACGGTCGACACCTCGCAGTACACCAAGGAGGACCTCCCCATCGAGGAGCTCTTCCGACGCGAGGGCGAGCACGCGCTCGCGCTCGTCACCTGCGGCGGTGACTTCGACGCCGGCGAGCGGAGCTACTCCGACAACGTGGTCACCATCGCCGTCCCCCTGGGTCCCACCGCCTGAGCGAACCGCTCACATCACCGCCGAGCGCTCCGATGGACGGGGTGGAGGTGTGGGCGTGACGCAGCGAAGCGCGGGGAGGCGAGAGCACGATGGCGACGTCGCCACGCTCGCCACGCTGGCCGGCGTGGTGCTGGTCGTGCTCGACGAGCACGGCTCGCTGATCCGCTGCAACGGCGCCACCGCCGGCCTCGCCGACCGGGCGTTCGAGTCGGACGACTGGCGTGACGCCTTCGACCCCGTCGACGTGGCGACGCTGCTCACCGAGCTCGCCGACACGAACCGGCTCGAGCTCCGCAGCCGCCTCCGCGCTGCCGGCGGCGACGTCTGGGTCGAGCTCCACGGCCGCCGCGACGGTGACCGCTGGGTCTGCGCGGCGAGCGATGTCACCCAGCAGGTGCACGTCGACGCCGAGCTGCGCCGGATCCGGCACGTGGTCGACGCGACCTCCGACCTCGTGGTCGTGTCCGACCTCGAGACCGGCGAGGTGCTCTGGTCGAACGACACCGCGACGATCATCCTCGGCCTCGCTCCGGGCATCCCGAGAGGGATCGACGACATCCTGCCCGAGGACCAGGACATCAGCTCCGTGATGGAGGCGATCGAGGTCTCCGGCGCGTGGACCGGCCTGCTCGACCTCGAGCCGGCCCCGCAGTACCGGGTGCCGTGCAAGGTCAACATCATGAAGGGCGTCGATCCCGGAACCCGGCGGGAGACCTACTCCCTGGTCGCCAAGGACATCTCCGACCTCCGCGCCGCCGAGCGCAAGCTGCGGTGGGCCGCCAACCACGACGACCTGACAGGTCTGGCCAACCGCACGGTGCTCGAGGAGGAGCTGGAGCTGCTCCTGGTGCAGCTCCGCGAGACCGGTGGTCGGGCCGGGCTGCTCTACTGCGACCTCGATCGCTTCAAGCCGATCAACGACGAGCACGGCCACGCGGCCGGCGACGAGGTGCTCCGCACGGTCGGCACGCGGCTCGGTCAGGCCATCCGCTCCCACGATCTGGCGTGCCGGGTCGGTGGCGACGAGTTCGTCGTGCTCGTCACCGGGGTCGAACCGCCGGCCACCATCGAGCTCGTGGCCGACCGCATCGAGGAGGCGATCCTCCGCCCGATCGACATCGGCACGACGGCCGTCTCGGTCGGGATCAGCATCGGCATCGTCGAGCTGAACGGGGACATCCCGGACGTCGCCGCGGCCATCCGCCTGGCCGACGAGCAGATGTACGCCGTGAAGGAGTCGAGGTCGACGCGATCAGGCCGTCCGGCCTGAGAGGAGCTCACGAGCGAGCTCGAGGTCCTCGGGATTCGTCACGCCGATCCACCGCTCCGGGGAGTCGATCACGCGGACGGTGAGCCCTTTCGCCATGAGCGCCCCGACCTCGACGGGGAGCAGGCACTCTGCCTTCGCCTCGTCACGGTGCTCATCGAGGAAGGCGTCGAACCTCGCCTGCAGCAGGTCGAGCATCGGCCGATCGAAGCACCACAGGTTCATCGACACCGGGGTGGTGTCGGCCAGCGGACCGTGCTCGGAGCGGAGTTGCCCTGCGTCGTCGCGCTCGATCGTGCGGTGCTCGTCGATGGCCACCAGCCGGCCGCCGTCGACGACGCAGACGCCCCGAGACACCGAGCCGCGCTCGGGCACGGTGTTGCCCAGCCGGAACGCCACGAGCGCAGCCTGGTCGGCGGAGACGTCGCGCAGCGCCGCGGCGGCGAGTCGGTAGCTCTCCGGTCCGTAGTGGTCGTCGGCGTTGACGACGGCGAAACGACCCTCGATCGACGGAGCGGCAGCGAGCACGGCGTGCACCGTGCCCCACGGCTTCGCCCGTGGCGGACCGAGCCGGTCCTGACACTCGAGCGCGATCGCCGCGTCGGCCGCGTGATGACGCGCGAGGTGATCCCTGACCATGTCCTCGATGTCCGTACGGACCACCACGACGACGCGCTCGATCCCTGCGGCGCGGGCGTCACGGATCGCGAAGTCGAGGAAGGCCTCACCGTCCGGGCCGACCGACTCCAGCTGCTTGGTGCCACCGAATCGGCTGCCGAGGCCGGCGGCGAGGACGACCAGCGTGTCGGTCACGCTCCCTCCGTTTCGGTGTCGGTCACCAGCGCGGCCCGTCGGAGCACGTCGTCGGTGACGCCGAAGTCGCGGAAGACCTCCGCGCCGTATCCCTTGGCCTCGGCGAAGCGAGCGGCGTGGCGGACGAACGCGGTCTCGAGCTCGTCCGGTGTGCCGACCGGATGGGGCTCGAGCTCGTCGAGCAGGCGGCGCCGGGTCGACAGCAGATCGAGACGAGCGAGGACGTCGTCGGTGACCTCGAGCCGTTGATCGACCTCGGCGAGCTCGTCGCGGACGGTCGCCTCGGACCGGCCGGACGTCCGCAACGGCGGTGCACCGGTGTCGACCAGCTCGAGGTAGTGGCGCACGGCATCGCTGACCTCCGCGGACAGCGTCTCGGAACGACGATCTGCCCGCCGACGCCGCGGGGCGGCCTGCGGTGCGCCGGTGAGCGCACCCCTGGCCTTGCGCACCCAGGCCCGGGTCCGGGTCCTGAGCACCGCGTCACCGAGGCCGGTCGACTGGTGGTCGATCCGATCGAAGATCGCCTCGGCGGTCTCCTTGGGGACCCGGTAGACGACCTGCTGGCCGCGGCCCCGTTCCCGGATCTCCGGTCGAGGGAGTCCCTGCTGGCTCGACCACGTATCGACCGCAGGATCGATCGTCGCCTGCCAGATCGTGTAGGGCACGGCGACGTCGACCGACTCCTCACTCATGGCAACGCACGCTAACGCCACCGATCGCACGGGACGACCATGTCGGCGCGCCGGCCCGGGCCCCATCCGGCTGCTCGGCCCCGTCCGTCATGTGGGCGACAGGGTGCCAGGTCGCCACGGTTCCTGCGGGCATCCGACCACCAGGAGTGGAATCAGGCGTCGAAGCCGACGTCGCTGTCCGCACCGAGGGAGGGAGGCTCGACGGTGATCTGCTCGACCATGTCGCCGCGGTCGACGAGGTCGTCGGGTGTCCACGGCTTCGGCTCCTCGACGACGTCCTCGGTCACGAGCTCGACGGCCGCGACCTCGACGGGATCATCGACATCGTCGGCGGCCGCATCGGCGCGCTCGTCCTGCTCCCAGCGGCCGGTCGAGCCGAGCTCGGCCGCCGCGTCGTCGCCCCGGCCCGCCCCCTGGGTCGACTCGCCCTTCGCGGCGAACCGCTCGGCAGGCCCGGCGATCACGATGCCCTCGGCGGGACCGGCGATCACGATGCCCTCGGTCGACGCGTCGAAGTCGCTTGGGTCGCTGCCCGTGCCGAGATCGCCCGGTCCGACCTTGCCCGCCATGCTGCTGTCTCCTCTCGAGCCTCGACGTTAGGCAACCGCGCCTGGTCCTCTGGCCGGGAACGGGCGCTCACCGTGGCGGCTCACACCAATGCTGCGTCGGTGTCGACCTGCACGAGCGCCGGTCCGGCGTGGTCGATCGCCGACCGCAGCGCCCCGGCGAGCTCGGCCCGATCCGAGACGCGGATGCCCAGCGCACCGCACGACCGAGCGAACTCGGCGAAGTCCGGGTTGACGAGGCTGGTCTGCCAGACGTCGAGCTCGGCGCTGCGCTGCTCCTTCGAGATCTTGCCCAGCTCTCCGTTGACCATCAGGACGTGGGTCAGGTCCATGTCATGGCGCACGGCGGTGGTGACCTCCATGGCGTACTGGCCGAACCCGCCGTCGCCGCTGACGCTGACGACCTTGCGCCGGCCGCCGACGGCCGCCCACGCACCCATCGCGGCCGGGAACCCGAAGCCGATCGACCCGAGGTAGCCGGACATGATCACGGACTGGCGATCGACCTCGAAGTACCGACCGAAGCTGTAGGTGTTGTTGCCGACGTCGACCGGCAGGACGGCGTCGGCCGGCACGACGTCGGTGAGCGCGTCGAACAGCGCCGCCGCCGAGACGCCCTCACCTCGATCGTCCTCGCGCCGCCGAGCCTTCTCGGCCCGCCAGATCGCCCAGCGCTCGGCGACCTCGGCCCGGTGGTCGAGGCAGGCGACGTCGTCGTCGAGCCGGTCGAGCATCGCCCGGGCGGTGACCCCGACGTGGCCGAGCACGGGCACGTCGACGGCGTGGAAGCGACCGAGGGCCATCGGGTCGTAGTCGACCTGGACGATCGGCTTGTAGGGCGCGATGCCGGTGTGGTTCGAGAACGACGCCCCCCACACCACGAGCAGATCGGACTCGTTCATGAACCAGGACGCGATCGGCGTGCCCGAGCGGCCGAGCACCCCGCAGCCGAGCTCGTGGCGGTCGGAGATGAGCCCCTTGCCCTTGAAGGTCGTCACCACCGGGGCACCGAGCCGCTCGGCGAGCTCGGTGATCGCCGCCATGTCGAAGCGCGAGCCATGACCGACGACGAAGACCGGACGCTTCGCCGAGCTGATCTGGCGCATCGCTGCGGCCAGCGACGTCTCCGGCGGCGCGATGGTGCGCTCGCCGACGCGGCCCGCCGGACCACCGGCGCGAACGCCGTCGCCCGGCACGACCTGGACGTCGTCGGGCAGCACGAGATGACCGACCCCGCGTTCGATCAGCGCGGTCTTGCAGGCGAGGTCGGTCAGTTCGACGTGGTTCGAGTCCTCCTGGAGCACGACCGAGTAGGCGCTCACGTCCTGGAACGCCTTGGAGAGGTCGAGATCCTGGAAGGCGCCGCGGCCGGCGTCCTTCGACGGCACGCTGCCCGAGATCGCGAGCACCGGCGCCCGGTCGACCTTCGCGTCGTAGAGCCCCGTGAGCAGGTTGGTCGAGCCGGGTCCGGCGATGCCGAAGCAGGCGGCGAGCTCGCCGGTCAGCTTCCCGTAGGCCGACGCCGCGAAGGCAGCCGCTCCCTCGTGACGGATCGCGACGTAGGTCAGGTCGCCTCGCTCCTCCGCCTCGCGCATCGCGTCGGCGAAGCCCAGGTTGGAGTGGCCGACCATGCCGAACACGTGGCTGACGCCCCAGGCGGTGAGGGTCTCGACCATCGCGTCGGACACCGTGCGGCGCCGCGGCGTCTCGTCGGGCAGGGCCACGTAGACGCCGTCCTCGCGCTGCTCGGTCCGGAACGCGGCGGGTCGGTCGTCGAACCCGCCGGGCGGGCGGCCGTTGCACGGCGAGTAGTCGTACCCGTGCCAGGGACAGCGCAACCACCCCTGTTCGATCGAGCCCTCGCCGAGCGGTCCCCCCTGGTGCGGGCACCGGTTGTCGAGGGCGCCGATCGCCCCGTCGACGTTGGTGACGGCGAGGCTCACGTGCCCGACGGTCCGGGTGGTGACCCGGCCCTCGTCGACCTCGCCGGCATCGATCAGCTTGTGCCACGACCAGTCGCCGTCCGGCAGGTCGGGCTCGTCGGTGGAGGGGTCCTCGTCGTAGGCCATCAGCGCGTCACTCCCCGGTGCGGATGCGGGCGAGGTGCGGCCTCTCCCGGTCGGTCGACGGCGGGCGCAGGGACGAGCTCCCCCGATCACCCGGTCCAGCCGGACACTAACTCGGCCACGCGAGCGAGCATCCGCATCCGACTCCGGTACGTCGCGACGCGACATGCCAGACTCGGCGTCGCCGAGGGGAGGGGGCCCGATGACCAGGTCGCACGCAGCGCACCGGCTCCGGTACGACGGCGCCGTCGACGCCGACGGCCACATCCTGGAGCCACCGGATCTCTGGGAGCGCTACCTCGAGCCGGCGTACCGCGATCGGGCGCTCCGGCTCCGGATCGACGAGCACGGGCTCGAGGAGCTGGAGATCGGCGGGCGACGCTCGCAGATGAGCAGGCGGGGGTTCCCCTCGACGCTCGGGGCGATGGGCGCACCCGATCTGGGTGCGATCGCCAGGGACCCGGAGCGGACCTACGTGCGGGAGGCGCCGTTCGGTTCGATGGATCCGGCTGAGCGGCTCCGCCTCCTCGACGACGAGGGGATCGACGTGGCGATCCTCTACACGACGGTCGGGCTGCTCTGGGAGGCCGAGCTCGACGACCCGGAGCTCTCGCAGGCCTACACCCGGGCCTACAACCGCTGGATCTGCGACTTCTGCTCGGACTCCGGCGGACGCCTGGTGCCGACGGCGCACCTGTCGTTGAGCGACCCCGTCGTCGCCGCCGCCGAGCTCGAGCGCGCCGTGGGCGACGGCGCCAAGGGGGCCTACGTCGCGCCCTTCACCCATGACCGGCGTCCCTTGGGCCATCCCGACAACGATCCCGTGTTCGCCGCGTGCCAGGACCTCGACGTGCCGTTCGCGATCCACCCGACCTTCGAGCCGACCTCGGTCAAGGGCGACCGCATGGGGACGTGGGACCAGGTGAAGCAGCTCCGTCTGCTCGCCTCGGTGCAGGCCTCCGACGGCGTCCGCCACCAGTGGACGACGCTGCTCGACCACGCCGTCTACGACCGCTTCCCGACGCTGAAGGTGCTGATCCTGGAGTCCGGCGGCGGGTGGATCGGTTACTGGCTCGACCGGCTCGATGCCGTGCACGCCCACACCCCGATCGGTCAGCTCATGCCGCTCGAACACCCACCCAGCCACTACTTCCGCACCCGCACCTGGATCTCGTGCGATCCGGACGAGCGGACGATCCCCGCCCTGGCCGAGCGCTACGGCGCCGATCGCTTCCTCTGGGCGTCCGACTTCCCACACGCCGACCACACACCCGAGTACGTCCACGACCTGGAGGAGCTCGCCGACATGTTCGACGACGACGCCCGCCGCCGCTTCCTCGGCGACAACGCCCGCGAGCTCTTCGGGCTCCCGGCCGCCGTCGGAGCGACGGCATGAGCGTCGAGATCGACCACCTGGTCGTCCGAGCGCCGTCGCTCGAGACGGGGATCGAGGCGCTCGAAGCGAGGACCGGCGTGACCGCTGCGTTCGGCGGCGCGCACCCCGGTATGGGCACGCGCAACGCCCTGCTCTCGCTCGGACCGACCTCCTATCTCGAGATCATCGTCCCGGACCCCGAGCAGCCCGTGCCCCCGGGAGGACGACCCTTCGGCGTCACCGACGACAGCGCGGTCGAGCTCGTCAGCTTCGCCGTCCACCCGGTCGACGGCGCGGACATCGACGCGCTGGCCGAGGCGGCGCGCTCGGCGGGCTACGACCTCGGACCGGTGGTCTCCATCAGCCGACAGCTCCCGGAGGGAGGGGAGCTGCGCTGGCGCCTCACCTTTCCGCCGGGCGAGGGAGCGGACCCCGTGCAGCCCTTCCTGATCGACTGGGGAGCCGCGCCGAGCCCGGCGGGCACCACGCCGACCGGCTGCACGCTGCGAGAGCTGTCGATCGGCCATCCGGATCCCGGTCCGTTGCGCGGCCTCGTCGAGATCCTGGGCCTCGACCTGAGGATCTCGGCGGCGGAGGCCGCCGTGTTGGTCGCCGAGGTCGAGAGCCCCAACGGCGCCGTGACGCTCACGGATCTGGTCTAACGCCCGGACGAGTGGTCCGCAGGAGGAGTGGTCAGCCGGCGCCGAGCTCGTCCTCGCAGAACACCTCGAACGGCTCGAAGCGGCCGCCGCAGGTGCTCCCGAACTCCTCGTACACCGACCCGATGGGCGACGTGAAGTAGAGGTCGTCGCAGGCGACGCCGTCGCCGCCCTCGCAGGCGTCCCAGAGCGCATCGAGATCAGGATCGTCGCCGTAGTCGTTGGCGTCGCTGTCGCCGCTCGCGCAGTTGCCGAAGGTCGGCTCGGTCGTGCCGCCGCAGCTGCTCCCGAACGCCTCGTACTCCGAACCGATCGCGCTGACGAAGTACAGCTCGTCGCAGTTGATCAGGTCGCCGAGTCGGCAGCTGTCGTACAACTCGTCGAGCACCGGATCGTCGCCGTAGCTCATGGCCGCCTCGCGGCCGGCGTCGGCGCAGTTGCCGAAGGTCTCGGCGGACGTCTCGCCGCAGGTGCTGCCGAACGCCTCGTACTCCGAACCGAACCCTGACGTGAGGTACAGCTCATCGCAGGCGTCGAGTAGCCCGACCGCGCAGTCGTCCCACAGCAGATCGAGCGCGGGATCGTCGCCGTACGAGCCCCCGGCGCTGACCGGAGCGGAGCACCGGCCGAAGGTGTCGCCCTGGGTCTCGCCGCACGTGCTGCCGAACGCCTCGTAGTCGGAACCGAACGGCGAGGTCAGGTAGAGCGTGTCGCAGGCGTCGAGGTCGCCGGCAGCGCAGGAGTCCCAGAGCGCGTCGAGCGCAGGATCGTCGCCGTAGAACATGGCGTCGGAGGGGTTGTCGGTGACGACGTCGGTGTCGCCGGCGGCTGCATCGTCGTCCGCTCCCCCCTGCGGGAGCGCGCAGCCACCGAAGGTCTCGGTGGACGTCTCGCCGCAGGTGCTGCCGAACGCTTCGTAGTCGGAACCGAACGGCGAGGTGAGGTACAGCTCGTCGCAGGCGTCCAGGTCGCCGGCAGCGCAGGAGTCCTGCAGAGCGTCGAGCCCGGGATCGTCGCCGTAGCTGGTGGCGCCGCCGCCGAAGAGGTCCGTGTCGCCGTCGCCGCCCAAGCTGAGATCGGTGTCGAAGGCGTCGGACTCGAGGCCGCACTCCTCGGACAGGAAGGTCTCGATGCGACCGCTCGCCGCCTCGATCTCATCGGCCCGCTCGAACAGCGTGCCGAGCACGGCGAAGGCCGCAGCCGGGTCATCCTCGTCGGCGCCGGCAACGGCGGCGAAGCTGGACAGCACCTCCTGGAACAGGTCCATGTCGGCCGAGATCTCCGACGGGGCCGCGTCGGCGAGGTCGTCGAAGATGCCGAGCGCCTCCTCGAACGCCTCGGGATCGTCGGAGACGTCGATGTCGCCCGTGAGTGTCTGGTTCTCGAGCGCTTCGGCCTGCTGGCAGAACTCCTCGGCCGACCCGGAGGAGGAACCGCCACCGCAGGCGGCGAGGAGCAACGCGATCGCCGCGAGGACGAACAGTCGGACCTTCATGGGGCAGCACCTCCCGAGCGCGGACATCGAACTGCGTCGACTGACAGCGGGCGGACCTTAAGTCCCAGCTCCGGGCGCTTGGAACGCTGGGAGCGTCACACGGCGTGACGAGCGCGGCGATCGAGTTGGTTTCGAATCGAAACCGACCTACAGTGCCGCCATGTCTCAGGGGGACACCGATCAGTCGTCGATCGGTCGCACGCTCGCCGTCGTCGGCGATCGGTGGACGATGCTCATCCTCCGCGACGTCTTCCGCGGGGTGCGGCGCTTCAGCGAGCTGGTCGAGAGCCTCGGCATCGCCCGCAACCTCCTCGCCGAGCGGCTCGCCCGGCTCGTCGAGCACGACGTGCTGGTGAAGGTGCCGTACTGCGATCGGCCGCTGCGCCACGAGTACCGCCTCACGCCCAAGGGCGCCGACCTCTCACGAGCGTTGATCGCGCTCATCCGATGGGGCGACGAGTGGGAATCCGACGACACCGATCCCACCGTCCTCGTCCACGACCACTGCGGTACCGAGCTCGAGCTCGAGCTCCGGTGCCCGTCCTGCGACGTGAGCGTCGCACCGACCCACGTTCGAAGCCGATCCGGGAGCCTTCTGTGAACCTCGACGACCTGCTCGCCCGACCACTCGACGAGCTGTGCGCATCTGCAGCACGGATCCGCGACGAGCACCACGGCACACGAGTGACCTACTCGCCGAAGGTGTTCATCCCGCTCACCCAGCTGTGCCGGGACCGGTGCCACTACTGCACCTTCGCCCAGCCTCCGGCACGGCTCGACCACCCGTTCCTCACGCCCGATGAGGTGGTGAAGATCGCCGTCGCCGGCGCAGCGGTCGGGTGCCACGAGGCGCTGTTCACCCTCGGCGAGCGACCCGAGGAGCGCTACCCCGTCGCTGCCGAGTGGCTCGCCGAGCACGGCTTCGAGTCGACCGTCGACTACCTCGTCGCGATGTGCCGCCTGGTGCTCGACGAGACAGGACTGCTCCCCCACGCCAATGCCGGGGCGCTCTTCCCCGACGAGCTCGCCCGACTGCGCGAGGTCTCGCCGAGCCAGGGGATGATGATCGAGACACTCGCCGACATCCGCGCGCACCACGGCTCCCCCGACAAGGAACCGGCTCGACGCCTCGCCACCCTCGAGGCGGCCGGCGAGCTGGCCATCCCGTTCACCACGGGCATCCTGGTCGGCATCGGCGAGACGCGCGCCGACCGGGTCGAGGCGCTCCAGGCCATCGCCGACTCCCATCGTCGCCACGGCCACGTGCAGGAGGTGATCGTCCAGAACTTCCTCCCGAAGGCCGGTACGGCGATGCACAACCATCGCCCGTGCCCGCCCGACGAGTACCTCGACGCGATCGCGCTGGCCCGCCACATCCTGCCGCCGGACATCCACCTCCAGGCACCCCCGAACCTGTCCGACGACTTCGGTGTCCTCCTCGACGCCGGCATCGACGACTGGGGCGGGGTCTCGCCGGTCACGGCGGATCACGTCAACCCGGAGCGGCCGTGGCCGGACCTCGACCGCCTCGCCGAGGTGACCGAGGCCAGCGGCCACGCCCTCGCTCCACGCCTCACCGCCCACCCCGAGTACGTCCTCGACCCCGATCGCTGGTTCGACGACGGCCTCCACTTCGCCGTGCTCGACCGCAGCGACGCCGAGGGCCTCGGCCGCGACGACCCGGGCGCCGTCTTCCCCGAGCGCACGATGGAGAACGCCAAGGCGAACGACGGCGCAGACGTCCTCGTCATCGGCCGCCCGTCGACGGCCTGGTACTCGGGCTCGCCACGGCCGCCGGTCGACCTCGTGCCCGCGGCGCACGCCGACGTTCGTGGCCCGGTCGCCGAGGTGCTCGACGGAGTCCGGCTCGGCCAGGAGGTGGGCGTCGACGAGATCGTCACGCTCTTCTCCGCTCGCGGCCCGGAGGTCGCCGCGGTCGCAGCGGTCGCCGACGAGCTCCGCCAGCAGATCGTCGGCGACGAGGTCACCTGGGTGGCCAACCGCAACATCAACTACACGAACGTGTGCACCTTCAAGTGCAAGTTCTGCGGCTTTTCGAAGGGACCGCTGTCGCTGAACCTCCGCGGCACGCCGTACCTGCTGACCCTCGACGATATCGCCGAGCGTGCGGCGGAGGCGGTCCAGGAGGGAGCGACCGAGGTCTGCCTCCAGGGCGGCATCCACCCCAACTTCGACGGCGGCTACTACATCGACGTCACACGCGCCGTGAAAGACCGCAACCCCGACATCCACGTCCACGGCTTCACCGCGCTGGAGGTCACCGAGGGAGCCCGCCGGCTCGAGGAGCCGCTCGGCGACTACCTGCGACGGCTCATGGATGTCGGCCTCCGGTCACTGCCGGGCACCGCCGCCGAGATCCTCGACGACGAGATCCGGGCCGTGCTCTGCTCTGACAAGGTCACGACCGACGAGTGGCTCGACGCGCATCGGACGGCCCACGGCGTCGGTCTGCACTCGAACGTCACGATCATGTTCGGCTCGATCGAGCAGCCGGTGCACTGGGCCCGACACCTGACCCGCACCCGGGACCTCCAGCGCGAGACCGGGGGCTTCACCGAGTTCGTCGGCCTCCCGTTCGTCCACATGGCGTCGCCGATCTACCTGCAGCGCAAGGCCCGGCGCGGCCCGACGTTCCGCGAGCTGCTGCTCATGCACGCGGTGGCCCGCATCACCTACCGGGAGCTCATCCCACACATTCAGGGTTCGTGGGTGAAGGTCGGCCTCGACGGGATGCGGCAGCTCCTCCAGGCCGGCTGCGACGACCTCGGCGGCACGCTCATGAACGAGAACATCTCCCGAGCTGCCGGCGCCGAGCACGGACAGCACCTGACCGAGTCGGACTTCCGTGAGCTCGTCGAGCCCCTCGGTCGTCGGCTCGTGCAGCGCACCACGCTCTACGGACGGGTCGCCGAACCGGCGGCCGGCTGAGCGCCGGGGCTCACCGGCGCTGCGGGCCGATCAGCAGTCCCACCAGCGGCACCACGACAGCCCCAGCTCCTCCGCACGTTGCCGGAGCCGGTCTCGCAACGACGGCTCACGCTCGCTCGGCGCGGCCTCGACGACCTCGGACTCGGCGTCGTCGGCGGCGGGCTCCGGCGCGGTCTCGGCGGGCGCCTCGTCGGGCTCGGTGGTCGTCGTGGTGGTCGTGGTGATGGGCTCCTCGGGTGGCGCCTCGACCACGGTGGTGGTCGTCGTGGCGGGCTCAACCGGCGGCGGCTGGACCTCGGTGGTCGTCGTGGCCTCGGCTGGCGGCTCGTCGCCGGGCGGGGTCGGCTCGTCGGTCGCTTCGTCGACGGGGTCGGCGACGGGGTCGGGCGCCGCGCTGGTGGTCGTCGCGTCGGTCGCAGCGGCCTCGGTGGTGTCGGTCGGCTCCACCGGCGCGGGGGCCGCGGTCGTCGGCGCGGCGGCCTCGTCGACCGCGGGGCCGTGGTCCTCCGCGCCGGTCGTCGGCGGCGGACCGTGATCCTCCGCGCCGGTCGTCGGCGGCGGACCGTGATCCTCGCCCTCCACGTCGACCACGGGGGTCGGGTCAGCCGTGAGGATCTCGAGCGGGACGATCGTGACGGTCGGCTCCGGAACCGGCAGCGGCAGGTCTGAGACGCCGATGCGCTCGACCGTCTCGATCGGCCGCTCCTCGACGGCGGATGCCGTGGACTCGACGTCCGAGGCCGCGACGACCACCTCGTCCGCGCCCGGCGGCCTCCCCGTCGGATCGCCGGAATCGACCTGGGTCAGCGCGACAGCGATGACCAGCGCATGGACCGCAACGAGCGCGGGCACCACGAATCGCGCCTGGAGCAGCGACCGTGCGGAGGGCATCGGCACAAACTAGTGGCGACATCACGCAGCGCCCCACTCGGTCCGCCGCTCCGCCCACACCGGGGAGGTCTCCCGTCGAGTGCTCCAGCGCAGTCGGGACGACCGCCGGGCATCAGGGAGCGCCGGCGATGCAACGCAGGTCGAAGGGGTTCTCGATCAGGCAGTCGATGAGGTCACGGATCGGGCGGGGTCGACCCCCGCCGTCCCGGGGCGGATCGTCGTCGCCATCGCCCCCGGGCTCACCACCGCCTGGGCCACCGTCACCCGCTCCCGGCGGGTCGCGATCTGGCGGGCCGTCGCCGGGTGGGTCGTCGACGGGAGCGTCACCATCGTCCGGCTGGTCGATGTCTTCGCCCGGAGCGTCGCCCTGGTCCCCGTCGGGCTCACCGTCGCCCTCGCCGTCGGGCTCGGTGCCGTCGACGACACCGTCCTCCGGCTCGTCGACCTCCTCGACGTCGGGCGGCACGGGCTCGGTCGTCGGCGCAGCGTCATCGACCGTCGCCTCGTCGGCCACCTCGACCTCGGGCTCCGGAGCCGGGGCTCGGGTCGTCTCGGGCGATATCGGCGCAGCGGTGGTCGTGGGCGCCGCCGTCGTCGGCGCGGCTGCCGTCTCGGGAGCCGGGACCGGAGCCGGAGTCGGGGCGGGCTCGGAAGCGGGGGCCGGCGTCGGTGCAGGCGCGTCGATCTCGACCGGTTCGGCGGCGCGGCTCGACGCGATCCGGCCGAGCGGGTTGACCGGCACCGCAAGGATGGTCGCCGGCTCGTCCGCCTCGGACGACCGTCCCTCGACCGGGGGAGGCGGGTCCTCGACGGCCGGCGCGGTGGTGATCGGCGCCGCGGCGACCGGGGCGAGCAGCTCGTCGCCGGTCGTTCGCGTCAGCAGGATCGCCAGCGCACCGAGGTGCAGACCGACGATGAGGGCAGCCACCGTGACCACGAGCTCGGCACGCTGACCGAGCCGCTGAGAGAGCACGACGAAACGGTACTGGAGCGTTGTGCTGCCAGTGATCCCACGATCCGCGAGGCTGGCGACCGTGCGAGTGGTCGTGTGGAACCTCTGGTGGGAGTTCACCCACCCCGATGACCGATACGTCGCGGCGACGGACGTGCTCCTCGACCTGGCGCCCGACGTCGTCCTCCTGCAGGAGGTCGCGCCGGACCGGGCGGACGCGCTGGCGGCCCGCCTGGGCGGTACTGCGGCCTGGGGCGGAGGCCTCGTCGCACCGGACCGCTTCCCGCCCGGACCCCACGAGGTCCCCTTCGGCAACGCCGTGGTGTCCCGGTGGCCGATCCTCGACTCGGTCGTCGTGCCGCTGCCGAAGCCACCGCACGACGGCGGTACCCGGCAGATCGTCGCGGCCCGGATCGACGAGCCAGGAGGACCACGGTGGTACGCCTCGGTCCACCTGACGTACCTCCGCGAGGACGCGCCGATGCGCATGCGCCAGCTCGACGAGATCCGCGGGCTACTGGCCGGCCTCGAGCCGCTCGACCGGCGACCCGTGGTCGGTGGGGACTGCAACATGCTCCCGGACGAGGCGGAGCACCGGCACGCGCTCGACATCGGGTTCGTCGACCTGTGGGGCGACCGGCGGGGGACCGTCGACGAGATCACGATGACCTCGGCCAACCCCCACCTCCCCGGCTCCGACGAGCGGTTCCGGGCCCGCGAGAACGCCGTGACGACCGGTGACGAGGCCGGCTTCTGCCTGGACTACCTCTTCACCGTCGGCCACGGCGGGTGGAGCTCGATCGATCATCGGGTGATCGGGCGTCGGCCTCCGGGCGAGACCTGGGCGAGCGACCACCTCGGACTGTGCTTCGACCTGCCCGACCGAACCGCGGGAGAATAGTTGTAGCCTGCAAGTCATGCCGGTGACCGACGAGCCCACGACCGACGCCGAGTCCTCGACGGTCGGCGCCGCGTGGCGCGATCTCCGTCGGCTGCGGGGCCTGCGCACCATCGGCCACGACCTGCTCGAGGACGGCGGCCCATCGCTCGAGACGGGCGAGCTCGACACGCTCGCCGTCATCGGCGCCCACGGCCCCTGCCGGATGCAGGAGCTCGCCGAGGCGCTCCGGGTGGAGCCGTCGACCGCCACCCGTGCCATCGACCGCCTCCAGCGGCGTGGGCTCGCCGACCGCCGCCGGGCCGAGGGCGACGGACGCTGCGTGGAGGTCGTGCTCACCGACACGGGACGACGCGCCCACGAAGAGCTGAGCCGACGACGGCGCGAGCTCCTCCACGGGGTCCTGGGCCACTTCACCGCCGAGGAGCGCACGCAGCTGGCCGAGCTGCTCCCCCGGTTCGCCGAGGCCGTGGGCGACGAGCTCCGAGCAGCTCGTCGATGACGGCGGCCGCGACCGAACCCCAGGGGCGATGGCAGCGGACGTTCGCCTCGCTCGAGCTCCCCGACTACCGACGGCTCTGGTTCGCCGGCGCGCTCGCCTTCGCGGCGATGCCGATGCAGGCCATCGCCCGTGGGTTCGTCGCCTTCCAACTGACCGGGACCAACTCGTCGTTGGGGCTGGTGTTCCTCGGCATGGGCCTGCCGATGCTCGTGTGCACCCCCCTCGGCGGTGTCGCCGCCGACCGACTCCCGAAGCGGATGGTCCTCTTGCTCGCGAACGGCGTGCTCGCGCTGTCCGCCGGGGCGATCGCGACGGCGCTCATCACCGACTCGCTGGAGTTCTGGATGCTGGTCGTGTCCGCCGCGTTCCAGGGTGCGGCGTTCGCGTTCATCGCACCGACGCGACTCGCCTTCTCCGCCGAGCTGGTCGGACGCGACCGACTCGTCAACGCCGTGCTGCTCGCGCAGATCTCGATGAACGCCACGAGGGTGATCGGCCCCGGTCTGGCCGGTGCGCTGATCGGCATCGCCACGATCGGCCCGGAGGGCGTGTACGTCATCCTCACCGTCATCCTCGTCGCCGCCGTCGTGCTCACCTCTCGGCTGCCCGCCGGGGAGCCCAAGGGTGACCACTCCGACACCACGCCGCTCGACGACCTGCAGGCCGGCATCCGCTACGTGCGTGCCCACCCGGAGATCGGGCGCCCGGCGGTGCTCGCGCTCCTGGTCGTCGCCGTCGCCTTCCCGTACGTCAGCTTCCTGCCCTCCCTCGTCGACGACGTGCTCGGCGGCGGTCCCGGCTGGCTCGGCGCGCTGTCGTCGGCCGGCGCGGTCGGCGCAGTCGTGGTCAGCCTCCGCATCGCCGGGCGCCGTGACGGCACCATCACCGACGTCCAGCTCGCCGTGGCCGGTCTCGCCTTCGGCGGCGGGGTGATCCTGCTCGGCGTGGCGCCAGGCCTGTGGCTCGCGCTCGGTGCGGCGTTCGCCGCCGGTGCGGGCAACGCCGCCTTTCAGTCGCTCAGCAACTCGCTCGTGCTCTTGCGGGCCGACGAGGAGTTCCACGGCCGTATGCAGTCGCTGCTGATGCTCGGTTTCTCCGCCTTCGGCATCTTCGCCGCACCGCTCGGCGCGCTGGCCGACGCCATCGGCCTGCGCACCACGCTGGTGGCGATGGGCCTCGTGGCGTGGCTCGTCGTGGCGGCCACCACGGCGTTCGCCCAGCGCCGACCGATGGCGACTCCGGCCTGAGCCCGCTCAGTCGGCGGCGAGCACCCCGAGCGTCGACAGCAGCAGAGCCGCGCCACGCGAGTCGCCGGTCAGCGTCGCCTCCATCCGGTTCATGACGTAGGCGAACGACATGTTGGCGTCGAGGTCGGCGACCACCATCGAGCCGCCCCAGCCGCCCCAGAAGCAGGTGCGCGGGTTCGGGCTCACCGGCGTGTCGGGCGACGTGAGACCGAAGCCCATCCCGTAGCGCATGGGCACGCCGAGGACGATGTCCGTGCCGTAGGTCTGCTCCTCGAAGATCGCCTCGACACCTTCGGGCGAGAGGAGCCGGATGCCGTCGACCTCGCCACCTCCCGCCGTCATGGCGTGCACCCGAGCCACCGAGCGGGCGTTGCCGATGCCACCGGCGGCGGGGATCTCGGCCCGACGCCACCAGGTCTCACGTGGCTCGAGCGCGTCGAGGACCGGGTTGACCAGCGACGCGCCCGACTCACCGCCGCTCGAATCCCGACCCTCGCCGAGGACCACCCCGGGAGGGATCATCTCGCCGACCCGATCGTCGTGCTCGGCGGGCAGGCCGATGTGGAAGTCGGCGCCGAGGGGCTCGGCGATCTCCTCCCGGAAGAAGGTGCCGAGGCTGCGCCCGGTGACGCGCTCGACGACCTCGCCGAGCAGGTTGCCCTGGGTGACGGCGTGGTACCCCGACTTCGTGCCCGCCGCCCAGCGCGGCGCCTGCGCGGCGAGCAGGGCGGCCACGCGGCGATGGTCGGCGAGCTCCGTCGGTTCGAGGCGCTGGTCCCAGGTCGGCAGACCGGCCGAGTGGGACAGGAGGTGCCGGACCTCGATGCCGTCCTTGCCCTCGGCGGCGAAGTCGGGCCAATAGCGGGCCACCGGGGCGTGGAGGTCGATCTCGCCCCGGTCGGCGAGCACGAGCACGCACAGGAACGACATCGTCTTGGTCGTCGAGTACACGTTGACGATGGTGTCGGCCGTCCAGGGCGTGGTCCGGTCCTCGTCGGCGAACCCGCCCCACAGGTCGACCACCACCTCGCCGTCGATCGCGACGCACACCGATGCCCCGACCTCGTTCCGCTTCGAGAAGTTGGTGGCGAACGCGTCCCGCACGGGAGCGAACTGCTCGTCGCATCGGCCCTGGATCTCGGTCATGCTGTCCCCTCGTGAGCAGTCCCGGCCGTCCCAGCGTCGTCGTGTCGGGAGCGTCGGGCAAGACGGGCCGGGCGGTGGCCGATGCGCTCGACGCGGCCGGGTGGGACACCCGACGCCTCAGCCGAGCGGACGGCGACCTGAGCGACCCGACGACGTTGCTCGACGCGGGCGATGGGGCCGATGCGCTCTACCACCTCGCCCCGAACCTGTCGCCGGACGAGGAGCTGATGGGGGCGCACGCCCTCGCTGCCGCCCGCCGGCACGGGCTGCGGCTCGTGTTCCACTCCGTGCTCGCTCCCTCGATCGAGGCGATGCCGCACCACTGGCGCAAGGCACGGGTCGAGGCGATGCTGCGCGCCGCTCCGGACGTCGCGTGGACGATCCTCCAGCCGGCCCCCTACCTCCAGAACCTGCTGCCGTTCCTCGCCGAGGCCGACGAGCACGGTCGGTTCCGCCTGCCGTACGACCCGGCGCAACCGCTGGCCATGGTCGATCTCGGCGACGTGGGTGCGGCGGCCGCGGCGGTGCTCGCCGACCGGCACGTGCACGCGACCTGGGAGCTGTGTGGTGAGGCGGGGGTGACCCACCTCGAGGTCGCCGAGCGCATCGGCGCGTCGGTCGAGCGGGTCGCACCCGACGACTGGCCGGACGCCCCGGACGACCTGGTCAGGATGTTCCGCTTCTACGACGAGAGCGGCCTGGTCGGCTCGACCGCAGCACTGACAGGCGTGCTCGGGCGTCGGCCCCGGTCGTTGGTCGACTTCCTGGCGGACCACCGGCCCTGATCCCAGATTGACACCGCGGCCGGTACAACGGTGGCGTGGTCGCACTCGCCACCGAGGCTCCGGCCGACACACCGGCCGCCGACCGGCCCGGTCGCCTGATCGGGATCGACCTCGCCCGCGCCCTGGCCATGGTCGGCATGGTGATCGCCCACTTCGTCGAGGCCGACCCCGACGGTGGCTTCGGATCGTCGGTGAAGTTGTTCACCAACGGGCGGGCGATGCCGCTGTTCGTGCTCCTCGGCGGCGTCGGCGTCGAGTTCCTCACCCGGCGCTCGCCCGCGCCCGACGTCGCGCTCGCGACCAGGGCGGCGCTGCTGCTCCCGGCCGGGTTGGTGCTGCAGGAGTACAGCCTCGCGATCGCCGTGATCCTGCAGTACTACGGCGTGTTCTTCCTGCTCGCCATCGTCCTCCGTCGACTGCCCACGTCCGGCCTCCTCGTCTCGGCGGTGGCCGTGATGATCGTCGGCGGGATCACCGCACAGACCCTGGCACCCGACCTGCCGACCACCGATGGATGGGTGGGCATCGACGAGCTCGGAGCGCTCGGCTCCACCCTCCTGCTCAACGGCTACTACCCGGTGCTCCCGACGCTGGCGTTCTTCCTCGTCGGCATGTGGGTGGCCCGCCTCCCGCTCGGCGAGGTGCGCACTGCCGTCGGGCTGCTCGGTGCCGGGGTCGTCCTCGCGCTCATCGGCTACCCCGGTGCCCGCTGGTGGGTCGGTCGGATCGACGCCGAGCCGTGGGCCGAGGACGGCACGTTCGAACCGAGCCGTCTCCTCGATGCGGCCGGCCACTCGGACATGCCGGCCTGGGTGCTCGGGGCGACCGGCACGTCCCTGGCCGCGGTCGGCCTGTGCCTGCTCGTCGCACGCGTGGGGCCTCGCCTGCTGCATCCGGCGATCGTGTTCGGCCAGATGGCCCTGACCTTCTACGTCTTCCACGTCCTGCTGCACGACCGGGGGTGGCCGCGTGAGGAGACCGACATCGTCCAGGAGTACTGGTACAGCGCGGCGATCATCGCCGGTTTCACGGTGGTGGCGCTGGTCTGGCGGCGCTACGTCGGGCGCGGCCCGCTCGAGTGGGTGCTCCGGGTCGGTGACGTCGCCCATCGCCGCCTGGCCGACGAGCGGTCAGCCTCGTCAGCGGGCTGACACCAGTGGCTCCGGAGGTCCTGCGATGAGGACCTCCGAGAGCACCACTGGGAGCCACCTGCTCCGCCCACCATCGACTCCGTGGGTCTCGCCACGAACGCGCCCGCGTCACGTGGAACCCACACTGGTGTGGGCGCGCCCACGTCCGAACCGACGAACCGACGACAGCCGCGCAACTCCGCGGCGCCGGTCCTACGAGGCGGCGTCGAGGAAGGGGCCGATCCGGTCGCCCGGACGGCCGATGATCGCCGCGTCGGACGAGACGAGCACCGGCCGCTGCAGCAGCTTCGGGTGCGCCTCGAGGATGTCGACGACGGCGCTCGGATCGCCGACGAAGTCGTCGGGGTCGAGCTCGAGCTTCTTGAAGACCGAGTCCTTGCGGACCAGGTCCTCGACCGGATCCTCGAGGATCTCGACGATGCGTTCCAGGGTCCCTCGATCGGGCGGCTCCTTCAGGTACCGCACGACGTCGACCTCGTTGCCCTGCTCCTCGGCGACCGCCAAGGCACGCTTCGACGAGCTTCAGTTGGGGTTGTGGTAGATCGTGACCGTCATCGACTCGAACTCTATTGCGCCGGGGCCGACCGGCCGAAGCGGAGCAGCAGCGACCAGCCGGCAACGCTCATCACCGTCGCGAACACGATCGCAGTCGAGAATCCCGAGCGGTCGATGAGCACGCCGGCGATGGGCGGGCCGAGGAGGCCACCGATGCCCGCCGAGGTGTAGACGGCACCGAGCACCCCGCCGATGCCCTCCATCCCGAAGCGCTGGGCGACGACCGCGGGCGAGATGGCGATGAACCCGCCGTAGCCGACGCCGAGAACGACGGCGTAGGCGATCAAGGCAGCATGGCTCGCGCCGGCGACGAGCCAGATCAGGTGCGACACGGCCATCACGAAGACCGTCATCCGGTAGAGCCGCAGCTCACCCAGGCGGCCGGCGAGGGCCCCCAGCCCGAGTCGGCCGACCACGCTCGACGCGCCGATCACCCCGACGAGGGCTGCGGCAGCGACCTCGCCGATGCCCTCGTCTTCGGCGTACGTGGCGAGGAAGACGAAGGGCACGAACAGGCCGAAGGTGATCAGGAGGCTCGACCCGTACAGGCGGGCGAAGTCCTCGATGCGGAGCAGCTCGCGCAGGCTTCGGGGGCGAGCACTCGGGACCGCCGCCGGGCCGGGCACGGCGACGCTGGAGGCAGCGAGCATGAGGCCCGCTCCCACGACGGCGAAGACCACGAAGGTGGTCCGCCACGTGGTCGCATCGATCAGCGCTGCGGCGACCGGGTTGCCGATGAGGGTGCCGAGTCCGATGCCGGCGACGGCCACGCCGAGAGCGAGCGTGCGGCGCTGGACGAACCAGCCGCCGACGGTCGACACCATCGGCACATAGCCGCAGGCCACGGCGAACCCCACGCCGATGCCGTAGGTGACGTAGCCCAGCACGAGGTTCGGCACGACCGTCGTCGCGAGGAGACCGACGGCGAGACTCGCTGCGCCGATCTGGAGGACCGGCCGTGGGCCGAAGCGGTCGGCCCAGCGCCCGGTGATCGGGCCCAATGCGAAGGAGGCGCTGATGGTGATCGAGAACACCAGGGCGGTCGCACCGCTGCCGGCGTCGAACTCGTCGGCCATCTCCTCGAAGAAGGCCCCGAAGCTGTAGGCCACACCGAAGACGGTGAACATCGACAGGACGGCGGCGGCGGTCACCAACCACCCGCGCGCCGAGTCGACCTCGGCCCCCTTGACCCCCGTCACGCCGCCAGCCTCGCAGGCGAGGGTGGTGGAGCGCCTAGTTCAACCCGACGTTGCGGCGGATGAAGGTGAGCAGGGGCTCGCCGTTGAAGGTCGACTCCAGCGGGTCCGACTCGGTGTCGGTGAACAACAGCTGCGAGTCGCAGTCGTAGTAGGTCTTCCGGACGTTCCGTTCGTCGTCGAGCCCGAAGACCGACCCACCGTCGCAGCCGTAGACGTCGAGCCAGCCAGGCTCGTCGGCCAACGGTTCGTCGTCGATAACCAAGGTGAACTGCTTGGTGATACAGCCGACGGGTGGCTGGGTCGGACCGACGAAGACGAAGCCGGCGAAGCCGGTGCCGCCATAATCGAGACAGGCCACTTCGGAGGCTCGTCCGGTGCCGAGATCGACGAGCTGTCGACCCGGCCCACACGCGATGGGCACGAGCTCTTCGAGCACTGGCCGGATCTCCTCTCCGGCGTCGACGACGTACGCGATCACATCCTGATCGGCGAGCCCGTCAAGCACCATTTGTCGACCCCCAGGGAGACCGGGAGGCACGAGGACCACGACCGACCGCGCGTCGATCGCGGACAGATAGGTCCCGCCGACCAGCACCTCGGAGCCTCCGACCGAGTACCGACGCACTGCGCCGTCGAGCGCCTGGCAGTGCCCGGGCACAAGGGATGGCAGGCCGAGTACCACCGCAGACTCGTCGACCGATTCGGGTGGTTCGGTCGCGACCTCGCCCGTCCCGCTGTCTCGCTGCGGCAGCAGGGCTGCGACCACAACAATGGCGAGCGCGGCGGCGACGAGCGCGAGCGACCGGTTGCGGCGCGGCGGGCCGACAGGCGACTCTGAGCGGAGACGCAGCACGGTGACATCTCCGCCGAGGAGACGCTCCTCCGCCGCTGCTCGCTCCGCCGGATCGATCTGGATGGACTGGGCCTGCCGCTGCAACGCCTCGGCGAGGCGAGGAGCGTCGGGGAACTCGCTCATCGGTCCATCTCCTTGCGAAGCCGCTGCAGACCGCGGTGGACGAGTGACTTGGCAGTGCCTGGACGACACCCGAGGACCTCGGCGATCTCGCTCGAGCTCAGACCCACGTAGTAGGCGAGCACGAGCGCGGTGTGTTGCCGTTCGGGAAGGACTTCCAATGCATCGAGCGTGTGGTCATAGACATCGATGCTCGCCGCTTCACCGACGATCGTCCGCTCGAAGCGGTGGAGGATGTCACTGCGTCGTCGCTCTCGTCGGCCCCGTCGACGGGCGCCGTTCACCACCGCAGTGCGGAGGTAGCCGCCGGGGTTGAGCACGGCGCTCCACCGGGCCTGCAGATCGACGAAGGCGTCCTGCACGATCTCTTCGGCGTCATGCCGGTCGTTGACCAAGACGAAGGCAAGTCGCACCATCGCTTCGTACTCCCCTGCGAAGAGCGCCCGGAGCCCGGCCTCCTGCTCCGCTACGGCCTCGACGGGTGCCCGCGGCGCAGCAGGACCGCCGGTGGTGGACTCGCTCCTCACGGCCCCAGCACTGCAACGAGCTCGTCACGGATCCCCGCGAGCGCGCTGCCGAACAGCGTGGGCTGCTCGAACGCGGCGCTGGGCACCCCGTAGGCGACGATCGGTGCGGCGCAGTCGCGGTGCGAGAGCTTGATGGTCTGCCGGCTACTGAACTCCGAGGCGACGTCGCTGGTCTCCTCGACCGCGTCGTCAGCGCAGCCGTACAGCTCGGCCCAGACGGACAGGTCCTCCGGCGTCGAGCGGATGCCGCCCGTCAGCGCCTGTTCCAGCTGTACCGGGGGGTCCCAGCTGCCGTCCCAGTGGTTCCCGACGCCCTCGACGAACTCGAGCACGTCGAGCGTGAACAGCGGGACGGCCTCCGCTGGCGCGCACTCTTCCATCTTGACCATGCCGAGGTTGAAGTACAGCGCGTCGATTGGCAGCTCGGCCTCGCAGTACGCCTGCGCGGCCGCAAGTGTGCCCTGCCCCGTTCCGGCCAAGACCACCCCACCGTCCAGGCAGATGCTCTGTTCCAGCACGCGGAAGAGCTCGCCGACGTAGTCGGGGTTGAAGGTCGGGCTGGCGCTCCAGAAGGGGGACTGGCCACTCGCCTGCGGCACGATGATCGTGGCGGACTCGTCACCGATGATGTCGATGACATCGTCCATGAAGCCGAGCTGCTCGTGCCAGGTCAGGCCGGCGCCGTGCAACACCACCCAGACGGTCTGCTGCGACGGGACCGGATCCAGCATGCGGATCCCCACCGGACGCACCTCGCCGTCGAACTCGAACCCGTACTCAGCAGCAACCCTGCCAACCCGATGAGCAGCCGGGGTCACACACGGATCTGCACTCGTCGGCAGTGCGGGGAGCGCGAGGTTTTCCACCGTGGTCGTCGACGACACGTCGGCCGCCGGCGGCACCGCCGGCTCCGAGGTGGCCCCACCGACACTCGTCGTCGACTCGGCCAGGGCGGCGGCTGCGCGATCGCCTCCCTCCCCATCGCCACCACCGCTGCACCCCACCGACAACATGCACGTAACGGCGACGAGCCCGAGGACTCGTGTTCCCACCATCGCTGCCTCCCAGCCACCAGTCCCCGGACCCGTTCGATGGCTACGGGTCGCGAGGACCCGGATCGGTTGCACCCGATCTGTGGAGTCAGCCTCGCAGGTGCCGGGCGACCGCGGTGAGGGAGACGGCGGCCTCGAGCGAGGAGGCGTCACCCGCGGTCAGGCCGAGGCAGACGCCGGACACTCCGTCGACGTCGAGGATCGAGTCGGCGAGCTCGGCGGCGAGGCGGATGCCGAGGCTCTCCGGGTCGACGGCGGCGTCGAGGGCGTCGCGCCAGCCGGGCGGCTCGACGGCGTTCGGGTACTTCGCGAGGCGATCGAGATCGTCGGCCGAAGTCGGCACCGGCACGACGCACAGGAACGCAGGCGTGTGGTCGCTGCGCTCGATGATCTTGGCGACGAAGTCACCGAGGAGCGCCGTGTCCGGGAGGCTGTCGACGATCACGAGCGACGCGCCGGCCCGCACCTTCTCGGCGACCCGAGCCGGCCGCCGCTCGACGGGCACCGCGAGCGCGCTCGCCGCGACCGAGCAGACCAGACCGGCGTCAGTGGCCATCGCCGCGAGCTGGGTGGAGTCCACTTCGAAGACGGGCGTCGCCTCCGGCCGATGACCCGACACCGGGTGGTTGCCCGTCACGCAGTGCACGACCTCGACGCCGAGATCGGCGAGCGCCGCCATCTCGCCTTCGAGGGCGACGGCGTTGCGATCCCGGGCGTTGATCCCGGGCCAGGGCCGCAGCCCCTCCGACAGCAGGAGCGACGCCCGGTAGGAGGGCGGGAATCGCACGCGCGCCCAGTTCGAGTCGCCGAGGAGGGCGGCGTCGATCACGTCGGCGAGTGAGGCAGCGGCGCGGCGAGCGGCGTCGCCTCCGGCGTCGGGTCCCGGATCCGGGAAGTCGACGAGGATCACGCGGTCCTGTTGCAGCCACTCCGGTAGCTCGCGACGAGCCGGACTCGTACCGAGCCACGGGACCGTCGCCGCCTCGACGAACGGGCACCGCACGCCGGGCACCTCGCACGAGCCGTCGAGGCGGACGTCACCGCACGGCCCGTGGGTCATGTGCTTCGGGCACACGTCCGCCGAGTCGAAGACGTCGAGATCCGCCACGGGCCCATCGTCGCACCTGGGTAGGCGCCGCCACGACGAGCTGGACGCGCAGCGTCGCCGCCGACCTAGGTTGGGACCGTGGGGGAGCATGTCGAAGAGCGCAGCCCCGGGCTCTGGTTGCTGCTCGCCGAGGCCAGGGCTCCGATCGAGGCGGCGGCGCTGGTGCCGTCGTTGCCCGGTCTGTTGCGCGGGCCGAAGGGTGATGGCCACCACGTGATCGCCATCCCGCCGTTCGGCGCCGGCGACGCGTTCACGACGATCCTGCGGTCGTACCTCTCCCGTCTGGGCTACGAGGTCCACCCGTGGGGCCGGCCGGAGATCCTGGCGTTCCACCGCCTCTCCACGATCGCCCTGCGCCGACTCGACGAGGTGGTCGAGGGCGCACGTGGCCCGGTCAGCCTGATCGGGCACAGCCTCGGTGGTCTCTACGCGAGAGAGGTAGCGAGAGCCGCCCCCGACCTGGTGCGGCGGGTCATCACCATCGGCAGCCCCTTCGCCGGCGATCTCAAGTCCAACGTCGTGTGGCCCATGTACGAGGCGGCCACCGGCACCCGCATCTCGAGCATCCCCGAGGAGACGATGGAACGGCTCGGCTCTCCGTTGCCGATGCCCTCGACCGCCATCTTCTCCCGCAGCGACGGCGTGGTGTCGTGGCGGGCGTGCATCGACAGAGCGGCACCGCAGGCCGAGAACATCGAAGTGATCGGCAGCCACATCGGTCTGCTGCACAACCCGGCGGTGCTGCACGTCGTCGCGGACCGGCTCGCCCAACCGGCCGGTGAGCACGAACCGTTCGAGCCGCCCCGGTGGGCGCGCGGTGTGATCCGCCGCGGTCCGTATCGCACCTCGGACCCTCCGGGCGGAGCGGCGACGTGACCACGCCGATGCGGGCGGTCGATGCGGCGTTCCTGGCGATGGAGCGTCCGTCGGAACCCAGCCACGTCGGGACCCTCATGATCTTCGGGCCGTCGGACGAGGGGCCGTTGACCATCGATCATGTGCGGTCAGCGTTGGTCGAACGCCTCTTGATGATGCCGACCGCCCGCCGGGTGATCGACGGCGACCTCGGCGGGCTCCGGCGGCCGTGGTGGCGGACGGTCGACCGCGTGGACCTCGACGTGCACGTGCGTTCCCTCCGCCTTCCAGCCGATCGGGAGCCGCGTGGCGCACTGCACGACGCCGTCGCCGCCGCTCACGCCCAGCGACTCGACCGTCGACGGCCGCTCTGGCAGATCCTCGTGATCGAGGGGCTCGGCGACGACGAGGTCGCGGTGTACGCGAAGGTCCACCTCGCAGCGATGGACGACAGCACCGGCGTCGACCTGATGACCGCGCTGCTCGACACCGAGCGCGGCCCCGACCCGACGATGGAGCACGTCACGCCGAGGGTGGAGGAGGTCGAACCGCCATCGATGGCCGAGCGGGTCGTCGGACCGGTGCCCGACCAGATCCGCCGCGGGCTCGGGTTCCCGGTCCGGCTCGCCGGGCGCGCCGCGAATGCCGTCGGAGAGCAGCTGCCGGGACTCCGGGAGACCGCGGCCGAGACGGCTCGGCGCACTCCGGGTGTGGGTCGCCTCGCCGGCCTGCTCCCGCCGACCGAACCGGGTCCCGGAGCCATCGAGCACCCGACCGGGCGGGCACCGAGACTGTCGTTCAACGAGCCGATCGGTCCGACGAGGAGCTACGCAGCGTCGACGCTGCCAACCGGGGACCTGATCCGCCTCAAGGAGCTGACGGGCCGCTCGTTCCACGCGGTCACGCTCACCGTCTGCGCAGGCGCCGTGCGGCGATGGCTGACCATCAAACAGGAGTTGCCGTCGTCGCCGATCACGGCGATCGTGCCGGTCCTCGTGCAGGGCGACCGGGTGGGGGACGCGAACGTCAGCGGGCTGATGGTCCAGCTGCCGACCAACGTCGACGACCCGATGCGCAGGCTGGAGCTGACCGCCGAGGCGGTCGCGAGAGCGCTCGACCGGGACCTCGGGCAGTCCGCCTCGCTCCGCCAGGACATCGCCATGTTCGCACCGCCGGCGGTGACCGGCCTCGCTGGTCGGGCGATGGACCTCCTCCCCCATCGCCGCTACGTCAGCCCGACGATCAACCTCGCCATCACCAACGTGCCGGGTCCCCGGCGAGAGGTCCACCTCGCCGGGCGCCCGCTGCGGGCAGCGCACCCGGTGTTGAGCCTCAGCGAGACGACACCGCTCAGCCTGGGTGTGCAGGCCGGACCGGGCGTCGTGGGCCTGGGCGCGATCGCCGACGGGGAACGGGTCCCCGACCTCCTGGCCCTGGTCGACGCGGCGCGCCACGAGCTGGACGAGCTGCTGTTCGCGGCGGGCGACGTCATCGATTGAGCGGGCCGACGCCGTCCACGCTCCGTGCCCGGGCGACGTCCTGGGTCATGTGACCACCCGTACCCTCGGCGCCCGTGGACCAGGTGGAGCCGGACGAGCAGACGAGAGAGCCCAGCCGGCTGGGCAGCTGGTGGCCGCTCGGCGTCGGTGCGCTGGCTGCCGTCGTGTTGACCGCGATCGTGATCGTCGGCTCCGGGGGCGATGACCGTTCCTTCCCTGACGAGTGGGATGCGGCCGTGCTCCCGTTCGTCGAGTTCGTCGAGGAGGAGCGGGAGCTGGAGTTCCTCCACCCCGTGGAGGTCCGCTTCCTGACCGACGAGGAGTTCGAAGCCGACGTCACCGCCGACGAGGCCGAGCTGACCGACGAGGATCGCGCCGAGATCGACGAGACCACCGAGCTCTTCCGCGCCTTCGGGCTGATCGAGGGCGAGCTCGACCTGTTCGCCGCCACGAACGACCTCACCGGTGAGGGCACGCTCGGCTTCTACCGGTTCGACGACCAGTCGATCACGATGCGCGGCACCGAGCTGACGCCGTTCGTCCAACTCACGCTCGTCCACGAGCTCACCCACGCGCTCCAGGACCAGCACTTCGAGATCGGCGACCGCTTCCTGAGCATCGACGTGGACGACTCGGTCTCCGGTGCGGTGCTCACCGCCGTCGTCGAGGGCGATGCGCAGCGGGTGGAGTTCGCCTACCGCGAGACACTGCCCGGCGACGAGCTCGACGACCTCGTCGCCGAGGAGGACGCGAACCTCGCCGACTTCGAGGAGGGCATCGAGGAGGTGCCGACGATCCTCCAGACGTTCTTCGCGACGCCGTACGTCTACGGCGAGGCGATGCTCGCCGTCGTCGATGCGATCGACGGGACCGAGGGGATCGACGAGCTGCTGCGCAACCCACCGCCGAGCGAGGAGGCGCTCCTCGACCCGTGGATCCTCGCCGGTGACGAGGATCCGATCGAGGTCGAGACTCCGGCGCTCGCGGACGATGAGGAGGAGATCGACGCCGGCGAGGTCGGCTCGCCGAGCTGGCTGCTGCTGCTCGCCGAGCGGGTCGATGTCGACGTCGCGCTCGAGGCCGCCGACGGCTGGGGTGGTGACGCCTACGTCGCCTTCCGGCGCGACGGTGTCGTGTGCGTCCGGGTCGACTGGCAGGGCGACACCGAGGCAGACGTCGCCCAGATGCGCGGCGCCCTCGACGCCTGGGTCGCTGCCGGTCCCGACGGCGCAGCCTCGGTGGAGGACCGGGACGGTGGTCTGCGCTTCGAGTCCTGCGACCCGGGCGAGGGAGCCGAGGGCATCACCCGCGACGCCTCCGAGGCGGCGCTGGTCGCGTCGATCACCCGCACCTACGCCGGCCTCGGCTTCTTCGAGGGCGGGGCGACGGTCGAGGAGGCCCGGTGCGTCGGCGACGGCATCCTCGACATCTTCGACCTCGACGACCTGCAGGACCCGGAGTACGAACCGACCAGCGCCGAGCAGTCCGCCATCTTCGGCGTGGTCGACAAGTGCGTCGGCGGGTGACGCCACTACCCTCGGCCACCCAGCCCTCGTAGCTCAGGGGATAGAGCGTCGGTTTCCTAAACCGTGCGTCGCAGGTTCGAATCCTGCCGGGGGCGCTGCTTGAGCAGCCGGCGTTCAGCGCATTGCGTGTCCTCGCCACGACGTGCTCGCCGCACCGGCGTTCGCCGGCTTCGGGGACGGTCAACGACCAGTGCCCGGTCGGTGAGCTAGAGCCCGATCTCCCGCACGCCGGATGCCGCAACGGCGTACATCCATGCGCCGTTGCGCCGCTCCTCCACCAAACCTGTTGATCCGTTGCCAGTGGGCCACGAGGAGCCCGAGGCTGTCTTCCGTTCGCTAGTAGTGCGTCCCGTGAGAACGAAACCTCGGACGCCGTGGACGATCCACAGTCGTCTCTCGACCGGACGACGGCGAATCTTGGCGTCGCGCGTGATGACGACGAGTCGTTGTCGACCGATCTCAGGGAGCCGCGCATCGTCCGGAGCGCCGCTCGGCACCTGGGACAGATCAGGGTGGCCCGGGTAGACGATCTCGCCAGGGTGGAGAGCTTCGAGCGCCCGAGCGAGGGCGAGGTCCGTCTCGTCGGAGAAGAACCTCGGCGCCACCTCTACGCGGCGAGGGTCCGCTGCTGCTCCTCGTACGCAACAGCACTGCGCACGAGGTCGGGTTCGATCTCGTACGCCTCTGCGATCTCATCGACCGCGTCACCGGCATCGACCAGTTCCCACAGCCGCTCCGTGGCGATGCCCTCGACGGTCGGCCGACCGAAGCGGACCAGCGGATCGATGACCACCGGCGAGGTCGTGCCCGCCGGGCGCAGCCTGATCGCCTCGCCCGCTCCGCCGGGCTCGAACTCGACCTTCTTGAAGAACCGGTCAGCGCAACTGGCGAGTGCGATCGTCTGGCCGGTCCTGACCACCATGGCGATGGCGGGTGGAAGCCCGGCACGCTCCTGGACCTCGAGGACGAGGTCCTTGTCGTAGACGTACGGTCGAGCGACGGCGAGCGGATAGGGCGTACCGAGCTCCGTCCGGAGCTCGTCGACGACCGGTCGGAGACGCTGCAGTGGCACACCGACTCGGCGGTACTCCCTGAGATACCCCAGCTCGACAAACTCGCCCCACGTCACGATCTCGTCGCCCGTCTGATCGGCTCGGACCACCGGCGGGTACCTCGTGCCGGCTCGCTCGTATCCGTCGAGCCACGCCCAGGCGCGATCACGGCGCAGGCCCAGAATGGCCGCCGCTTCTCCGATGCCGTACACCGGCCTCTCGAGGATCGAGGTCGTCACGGGCATCATGATGCCCGAGGGGCGTTCGCTCCGGGTTGATCTTCCGTCGGCCGCGATCGACACCGATACGGCAGTGTGAACACCCGTCTCGGCCCGTTGTACGCCGTGACCGCAGGCGGTAGGTCTCACGGATGCCAAACACGTTCATCCACCCAGACGGCATCCTCCCCGACGTCGTGCACGGCTACACGAGCACCGTCGTTAGCGCGGGCACGAGGATGGTGCACTGCGCCGGTCAGGTGTCCATGGATGCCGACCTCAACATCGTCGGCGACAACCTCGCCGACCAGATGGCCCAGTGCTTCAAGGCCCTCGGCATCGCCCTCGCCGCCGGCGGAGCGACTCCGGCCGACGTGGTGAGAGGTCGGATCTACATCGTCGACTACACCTCCGAGATGGTGCCGACGGTCATCGAGCAGACGGCGGCCTTCTACGACCCGGGCGAGCCGCCTCCGAGCACCCTGTTGGGCGTGCAGTCGCTCGCGCTGCCTGGGCTCATGGTCGAGATCGAGGCGACCGCCGTCCTCGACGACTGACGAGCGGTGTGGCCGGGCGGCATCCGCCGACTCCCGGGTCGCCACCAAGAGAGCCTGATGGCGTGGGGTGGTGGATCGAGCGATCTCAGCGCGCTTGCGTAGGGTGCCGACATGGTCGCCACACGGGTGGAGGTGGTGGGCGATGCCCCGGGCCGCGGGTTCCCGTGGGAGTTGCCCGCGGTGCGAGGTCTTCCACTCGACCTCGGCCCCGAGATCACCGTGCTCGTCGGCGAGAACGGGAGCGGCAAGAGCACGCTGATCGAGGCGATCGCCGAGGCCGCCGGCCTGAACCCCGAGGGTGGGAGTTGGCAGGTCGCCTTCGAGACGGAGGCGACGCACTCGCCGCTCGCCCACCGCCTCCGCATCAGTTGGCACGGCCGCCTGCCGCCCGGGTGGTTCCTCCGCGCCGAGAGCTTCTACAACGTCGCGTCCCACCGGGACCGGAACCCGAGCCCCCGCGAAGAGATCTCGTACCACGAGGTGTCGCACGGCGAATCGTTCCTCGCCGTGGCCCGTGAGTGGTTCGAGGCGGCACGGTTCTTCGTGCTCGACGAGCCCGAGGCGGCGCTGTCCTTCCGTGGCCAGCTCGCCTTGATCGATGCCATACGTCGAGGGGTCGCCGCCGGAGGCCAGTTCGTGCTCGCGACCCACTCCCCCGTGCTCATGGCGTTGCCCGGTGCGCACCTCGTGTGTCTCGACGAAGACGGGCTGCGCCCCACGACCTACGAGGACCTCGAGGTGGTCGAGCTGTGGCGGTCGTTCCTCGAAACGCCGGACCGATTCCTTCGACACCTCGGCTGACCGATCGGCGCCCACCGCCGCCGACTCAGCGCTTGAGGAAGCCTCGCCGGACCAGACCCTCGCGGCGTCGCTTGGGCCCCTCCTCCACGGCGCGGGCGATGTGGTCGACGTAGGCGACGATCGCGTGATCGGCGAAGTGATCCAACGAGCGCCGCTTCAGCCCCCGGACGAAGCCCTGCCACTGGTCACGGCGCCGGGCGGCGTCGTCGAGGCGGCGGAGATCGCCGTCGGCATCGAGGTACCGGAGGATCCCGGTGTGCCGATAGCCGAACAGCGCAGGCGGCGCCTTGGTCACGATGTCGTTGTTGTTCACCCACCGCAAATGCCGGACCTCGGCGTGCTTGACGTACTTGCGGGTCCCGACCCGCGGGCTGCCGTAGGAGTGCACCTCGACCGGCGAGACGTTGCTCGACGAGAGCGTGCAGCGGCCGGCGCAGATCGTCGCCATCGCACCGCCGAGGGAGTGACCGGTGAACCACAGGTCCTTGCCGTCGTCGGGGAGGCGCTCGTCGATGCAGGGCCAGAGGTCGTCGACCTCCTGCTTGAAGCCACGGTGCACCCGCCCGACCGTCTCGGCGAGATCGTGGAGCGCGTTGGCGTCGGCCTTGATGTCGTTCCACTCGCGTGGCTCGGTGCCCCGACAGGCGACCACCCGGTCGGTGTCGGTGACGAAGAGATAGGCCTGCGCTCCGTCGCGGTCGATGAGCTCGGCCTCGGGCGTGGGCCTGTCGATCCCGCCGAGGACCGTCTGCAGATCCTCGTCGTCGAGGTAGGACAACATCGCCAGCTCGGCGAACAGCAGCGATCGTCCGAGGGTGTCGCGAGGTCGGATCGGCGCGACCAGATCCGACCGAACGGGGGGCAGCTCGTCGGGGGTGCTCACGCCGTCAGATCCTTGCAGAACCTGGGACCGACGACGACGTGGGCACCGCGGCGGGCGCCGTCGTCACGGGCCGAGCAACCAGGACTCGAGGTCCGTGAGTGCCGCCTCCGCCGCCCGCAACGACCCCGCCAGCCAATACCGGTCCGCGACGTGGACGTTGTCGTTCTGCACGGCCGGCAGCGAGGTCCACAGAGGTGACGACGCGATCGCGTCGAAGGCCGCCTGCTCCTCCTCGGGCGTGTCGGTCGGCCGGCCCTCGATGAGCAGGATGATGTGGTCGGCGTCGAGGTCGCCGAGCAGCTCGGGGCTGATGTCGATCACCCGGTTCCGGAGGTTGGCGAGCGAATCGCCCTCGTCCTCACGGACCCACTGTTCCGGGATCGCGAGACCGACGTCGGTCAGCACGTTCCCGGCGAAGTGGAGGTTGGTGTGGACGCGCACCACATCGGGCCGGACCCGCACGATCACGACGGTCTCGTCGCCGAGCTCCTCGTCGAGCCGGTCGGCGAGGGCGGCGGCGCGCTCGTCGTACGCAGCGATCAGCGCTTCGAGCTGGCCGGTCGCCCCCAGCGCCTCACCCACGACGCGGGCGTCGTCGCGCCACTGGCCCGATACGACCGTCGGCACCGACGGAGCGATCTCGGCGATCAGCTCGAACTCCTCGGCCGAGTCGGGCGACGCGAGGATCAGATCGGGCTCGGCCGCGGCGATCAGCTCGAGGTTGGTCGGCAGCCCGAAGGTGCCGACCGACGTGAGTGCCTCGACCTCGCCTGGGGTGAGGAGGTCGTTGGGTGATCCCTCCTCCGGGAAGGTCGTGGCGATCACCGGTGCCCCGAGGTCGAGCGCCGTCGGGAGGGCGATGATCGGGTCGGTCACGACGATCCGCACCGGGTCGGCGGGAACCTCGAAGTCGCCGAACTCGGTGCTGACGACGAAGGTCTCCCCGACCGGCTCGGTCTCGGCCGGCCCCGAGGTCGCCGATGCGTCAGCTGCGGATGTCGGGGCAACCGTCACGTCGGCGGTCGTCGCTGTCGGGACGGTCGTCGTCGAGTCGCCGGCGTCGTCCGCGTCGCCTCCGCACGCGGCGACGACCAGCACCACACCGAGCGCAGGTCCGAGGAAGCGATGTCGTGAGGCAAGCCTGATCACGCCAGGAAGGTAGTCGTGGCAGCAACACAGAGCCTGACGCCCGAGCGACACCGAACGGGCACGTCGTGTGGGAACGTGGTCGATGATGGAGCGCAACCTCCGCTGGTTCCGCTGGCACCAGATCGCCGCCGGGGCGCTGTTCTGGGCACCGACCACCTTCCTCTACTTCATCTCCCGCTTCGGCCTGTCGACCGCGCTGCAGGCGCAGGTCGTCTACTACGTCGCCGTCGTCGCGCTCGAGGTCCCCTCCGGCTGGGCGAGCGATCGGTTCGGACGGGTGGTGACGCTGCGCATCGTGGCCGTCGCCTGGCTCGTCGCCCACGCCATCTTCCTGACCGATCCGGGCTTCGCCGGCATCGCCGCAGCGCAGGTGATCCTCGCCGCCGGCTACGCCTTCCTGTCCGGCAGCGACACGACCTTCCACCTCGAGACCCTCGAAGCGCTCGGCCGGGCTGGGGAGTACCACGATCGGGAGGCGGCGATCCGCCGCGTGCTGCTCTGGTCGGGGGCGGCCAGCGCGCTCGCCGGCGGCGCCCTGGGGACGATCGACCTCCGGCTGCCGTTCGCCGCGGCGATGGCGGCTGCAGCGGTGCAGCTGGTCATCGCCACCCGGCTGGTCGACCCGGAGGCCATGGCCGGCACAGCAGACGACGACCGCAGCCAGATCGCCGTCACGCTCGGCCATCTGAGGACGCCGTTGCTCGGCTGGATCACCGCCTTCGTGGCGGTCACGGTCGTCAGCGCGCACCTCTCGGCCGACCTGACGGCGCCCTACCTCACGGCCGTGCTCGACGCGGACCCCGACGACCCGGGCGCTGCCGCACTGCTGAACGGCGCCGTCGCCGCGGTCGTCGCCTCGGTGGCTGCCCTGGCCCTCCACGTCATCGTGCCGATGGCTCGTCGCTTCGGCCTGGCACCCACGTTGCTCGCCCTCGCGCTGGTCCCCGTGACCATCCTGACGGCGATGGCCTCGGTCACGAGCGCCCTGCTGCTGCCGCTGATCACGCTCCGACGATTGCCGGGAGCGGCGGTGTCGGTCTTCGCCCCGCCGCTGGTCGCCGGGTTCGTCGGACCCCGGAACCGAGCGACGTTCCTGTCCATGGCCAGCTTCGCCGGCCGCCTGTCCTACGCCGGCGTCCTGCTCCTGCTCTCACTGGTCGACGAGGACGACCTCGGTGCGACCCTCACGCTCGCCGCTGCGATCGCCGGCGGCACGTGGCTGCTCGTCGCCGTGCTCGCTCGTGCAGTGCGTCCCTTCCCACCCGCGCTGGATCACGGGCACGAGCACGACCACGTCGAGATCGATCACGACCACCATCACGTGCACGACGACGCCCACCACGACCACGACCACGAGGCCGACGAGGACGGGGCTTCGACCGAGGGCCATCGACACGGCCACGGTCACGAGCGCGACCGGCACGCCCATCCTCACCTCCGCGATGCCCACCACGACCACGGCCACGAGGTCGACCCGGAGCGGTGAGCGCTCGCTCGACGCGAGGTCTTGTAACCATCGTTACATCGCGCTTAGGGTGCCCTGACACCTGACCTCTGGAGCACCTGATGGTGCTCCCCGCCCCCCGGAGGAACACCGTGCACCACCCTGTTGTCCCGCGCTCCGTCGTCCGCTTGCTCGGCGTCTTCCTCGCCTTGGCGCTCGTCGCCGCGGCGTGCGGCGACTCCGACGACTCATCGTCGGAGTCCACGACACCGACGACCGCCGACTCCACGACAACGACCGCGGAAGCGGCTCCCGAGACCACCGAGGCCCCAGCCACGACGGAGGCCGAGGAGCCGATGGACGACGCCGACGCAGCCGCCTGCGAGACCGGCCTGCGCAGCTTCGACCATCCGTTCATGACCAACGGACCGCTGTGCATCCCTGAGACCCCCGAGCGCGTCGTCGACCTGAGCACCGACGCGCTCGAGGTGCTGGTCGCCACTGGTGACGCCCCGGTCGGAACGCAGTCCTGGGCCACCGGGATCATGGGCACCAACTTCCCGTACCTCGCCCCTGCGCTCGACGGCATCGCTGATCTGGGCTTCAACCCGGTGAACCTCGAGGCGGTCGCGTTGGCCGAGCCGGACCTGATCATCTCCGGCGAGTTCATGCGAGGCGACATCGGCGCCGAGCTGGAGGCGATCGCTCCGACGGTCTTCTTCCAGTCCGGTGGCTCCGGCCAGTGGAAGGAAGGGATGGAGTTCTCCGGCGAGCTCCTCAACCGCCAAGACGTCGTCGCCGAACGTTTCGCCGAGTACGAGGCCCGTGTCGCCGACCTCCAGGAGGCCCTCGGAGATCCTTCCGCCATCGAGGTCTCGGTCGTGCGAGTCCTGACCGACCCCGGTGAGGTCATGATGAACATGGTCGCGTCGTACCCGTCCGCCGTCCTCGCCGACGTCGGCCTCGGCCGGCCCGAGTCCCAAGCCCTGTCCTCAGAAGAGGCGATCGAGATCTACGAGGGCGACATCGGGGCGTTCATCTCCATCGAGCAGATCGAGCTGATCGACGCCGACCACATCTTCTTCTGGAGCCAGACCCCCGACGCCGAACAAGACGCACAGGCCGACGCTGCGTTCGACGAGATCGTCGACAGTCCGCTGTTCGGCACGCTCGAGGCGATCCAGAACGACAACTTCACCCGGGTCGACGGCCACTGGGTCGGCTGGGGCTTCCACGCCGCCCACGCCATCCTCGATGACCTGTTCGTCAACCTCGCCGGGGTCGACCCGGCTGAGGTCTCCCCCAACCCGCTCAACCCCGGTAGCTGAGCCACCCCACCATCGGACCCTCCACACCGGGGTCCGCGGTCCCAGTGGATCGCAGACCCCGGTGTCTGCCACCGTTCTCGCGTGGTCGGGGCGCGGACGCCGGGGCGGCGGGGATCACTGCCGAGCGACGAGGAGATCCTCGACGCCGTGGTGGACGACCTGCTCGCCCACGGTCCGCTCGAGTGGAGCTTGCGTGAAGGAGGCGAGCGGATCGGCGTCAGCGCTCGGATGCTCATCCATCGCTTCGGCTCCCGCGACGAGGTGATCCGCCTCGCGTTCGATCGGCTGCACGAGCGCCACGCATCGGGCTGGTTGGACTCATCGACCCCGTGGCAGCTCGACGAGCTCGTGTCGTCCGGGCACCGCCCGGTCGTCCGGTTCATGATCCAGGTCGGCGCGATGGCCTTCCGCCATCAGGGCGCCTACCTCGACCTCTGGACGGCGACCATCGAGGACTGGGTCGAGCGCATCGCCAGCCTCCTCGAGAGCGCCGACTTCCCGCCCGACGTCGCCCGACTCCGGGCTCGGACCTTCATCGACGCGAGCCGGGGTGTTCAGCTCGACGTCGCGCTCGGCGGCGACGAGGAGTTCGGGGTCGAGGCGCTCAACCTCCTGGCCGATCGACTGTTCACGCTCTGAGCCGGACGAACCGCCCACATCAGATGTCGATGCCCTCGGAGACCTGGATCGAGTGGCCCTCGCGGAGGACCGGGCAACCACGGGCCATCTCGACCGCCGCCGCCAGGTGCTCGGCGCGGATGATCGTGTAGCCGGAGATCGACGCCGGGTTCTCGATCTCCGCACCCGACGGATCGATCGACGCCGCGACCTCGACCGGCGCCCCGCCGTCGACGACCGCATCGCCGATCTCGGCGAACCAGATGCCCCACTCCTGCTTCAACGCCTCGATCTCTGCCGGATCCTCGGACATCGGCTCCATCGGACCGTGGAAGGTGAGGAGGTAGTTGTTCATGACGGTGTCCCTTGCTCGCCGGGCTGCTCCATGCCGCCCCATCACCACCACGACGAACGGCGGACCCCGAGATGGACAGCGACATCGAAGAAATGACCACTCGGTCGAGCCGACGATCAGCCACGCTGGATCCATGCGTCGGCCCGACCTGAGCATCACGTTCCACCGGATCGCCGACCGGCCGGACTTCTCGTCGTGGACGGCCGTCCGACGCACCGGCAGCCGCGTCTCGGGCGGCTACACGCCGATCGGGCGCGGTCGGATCCCCGGCGATCTCGCCCATCTCGCCGTCGAGGCGCACTTCGGGCTCGACCACGGCTTCTGGGGTCTCCTCGCCAAGGGCGCCACGTTCGACCACGGCACCGATCAGCGGCCCACCCGGACCGGCCGGGCGATCGTGGCCGAGCACCGTGCCCAGCTCGCCGACGCCGACCGACTGGCGCATCGACACCAGACGCTGTGGGCACGCGACGAGCCGACGCCGGTCGGATCTGCGTTCGACGAGCTGGAGGCGGCGTGGAGCGCCGTCCAGCCCGGCGGGTCGCTGAGCGCGAGCTGGCCGTTCGACGCTGCAGCCGTCGCCGCCTGAGCCCGCATCTCAGCCGACCGGTGCCTCGGCGTTGAAGACGTCGGCGACCAGCGCAGAGTTGGCGAAGTCGCGGAACCGGTACCACTTGCCGTCACGGATCTCGACGATGTGGGCGAAGTCGGACTCGAAGTCCGTGCCACCGGTCGTCCGGAACTTCAAGTGGCCGAAGACGGCGAGGTGCTCACCGTCCTCGATGAACAGCTCCGGCTCCATGGCGATCACCTCGACGGACTCGGCGACGGCACCGAGGAACGCGGCGACCCCCTCCGGACCGTTGTAGGTGCCGGCGTACGGGATCACGTCGTTGCCGTAGTACGTGATCTCGACCTCGGAGTGCATGCCGGCGAAGACGGTCTCGGCGTCGCCGGCGGGCACCGCTCGGTACATCTCACGGGTCAGGGCGATGTTGGGCGTGTCGGGCATGGCGGTTCCTCCGATGGCTGGGTCGCGGTTCGGTGAGGTCGCCGATCGCTGCCCACCCAGGTGGACCGGCAGCGAGGCGAAGGAGTGGTTGAGCAGGTTCACGGACTGCTTGCGGGGCGGTGTCGATCCCAGCCGGAGGTCCGGTGCCCGATCGAGCAGGGCGTCGAGCGTGGCGGCGGTCTCGAGCCGGGCGAGCTGTGCGCCGAGGCAGAAGTGGTTGCCCCGACCGAAGGTGAGGTGCTGGCCGACGTTCGGCCGGCCCAACCGGAAGGTGTCGGGCTCGTCGAAGACCTCGGGGTCGCGGTTGGCGGCGGCGAAGAAGAGCGCGACCCAGTCGCCGGCGCCGATCGTCAATCCCCCGAGCTCGACGTCGCGGGTCGCGACGCGGAACAGCCGCTGCGGCGGGCCGGTCAGACGGAGGGTCTCCTCGATCGTCGGCTCGATGAGGGACCGGTCGGCGACGAGCGCGCGGCGCAGCGGCTCACGGGTCGCCACCTCGTACACGACGTTGCCGATCAGGCCGGTGGTGGTCTCGGCGCCGGCGACCAGCAGCGTGATGCAGAAGAGCACCACCTCCTCCGGGGCGAGGCGACGGCCCTCGACCTCGGCGGCGAGCATCGCCGTCGTCAGGTTGTCCCAGTCCGGCCCGGCCCCGGTCGCGCACCGGCCGACGTGGCCGACCACGTACTCGGCCATCTCGGCGTTCGAGGCGTTGCGCTCCTCCGGCGTGAGGTCGGCCGAGAGCATGAAGGCCGGCGCCCACCGCTCGAGCAGCGCTGCATCCTCGGGCGGGAAGCCGAGGAGCCGGGTCATCACGAGGGCGGGGACGCGGGCGGCGACCGCCTCGATCAACTCGATCTCCTCGGCTTCCCCGAGCTGGTCGACGATGGGACCGAGGTGCTCGGTCAACCACGGCCGGAGCAGCTCGACCCTCCGCTTGGTGAAGGCGGCGGAGAAGAGGCGCCGGAGCGGTCCGTGCTCCGGCTCGTCGTGGTTGACGAGCATGAGGGTCGGCGCCTCGGAGGCCTCCTGGCGTGGGTCCTTCGACGAGAACGTCGCGTGGTCTCTGACCGCCTGGTCCACATCGGCGTAGCGCAGCAGCGCCCATGCCGTCACCGGCGGGTCCTGCCCCGGGATCGTCCCCGGCGGGTAGTCGACCAACCCGAGGTGTGGGGACGAGTCCCGCAGCGCGGCGTACGCCGGATACGGGTCGGCGATGACCTCCGGAGCGGTCAGATCCTCCACCCGGACGCGACTCGACGAGTCCCCCATGTTCCCCTCCGTCCCCACATCACTGTCGTCGCGACATTATGTCGTCTCGACATCTTGTCAAGCGTGAACCGTGTTGGCGGGTGAGATCAGGGGGTCGAACTAGCCTCTCGTCGGTGACGGAGCCGGACGACGACGCGCTGCTGCGGCACGATCCGCAACGGCGCGAGAAGTACGCCCGCGAGTTCCTCGACCTCTTCTATCCGGTCCACTACCGGATCGGGATCGGCATCGAGGACGCCATGCGACGCGGCAAGCTCAGCCGCCACCAGGTGGCGGTCATGTGGCTCCTGCGGACCGAGGCGCCCGACACCGGTGAGCTGCGCCGCAAGGCCATCGAGCGGCGGCTCACGTCCTGGTTCGAGCTCCAGAACTCTGCGGTGTCGAAGACGCTGCGGTCACTCGCACAGCCCCCTCACGAGCTGATCGAGATCTTCGAGGACCCGGACTCGGGCCGGGAGAAGCGAGTGCGCCTCACCCGGGCCGGCCACACCGAGATCGACGCGATCATCGAGGCGGGCACGGCCTTCATCGAGACGATGGTCGATCACCTCACCGAGCAGAGCTCGATCGAGGGTGTGCGCTTCCTCTCGGAGGTGTCCGAGATCATCGAGATCGTCAACGCCGAGCCCGAGGAGTGAGCAGGGCGCTCACTCGGCCTCCATGCGCTCCATGTAGCCGGCGCCGACCATGGCCGCGACCTGATCGAGCAGAGCATCCGGGGTTCGGCGGGCCTCGCCCATCTGCAGCTCGGCGCCGCCGGCGATGATGATCTCCCGCTGACCGGCGGCGATCTCGTCGAGCATCGTGGCGGCCGACTCGTCGGGGTCGAGGCCGTTGTCGATGATGTCGTCGCTGCGGCCGCGAGCGCTGCCGTCACCGGTGAGCGCGTTCCGGCTCACGCCGGTGGCGATCGAGCCCGGGTAGATCACGTGTACCTGGACGCCGCCCTGAGAGAGCTCGGCCCGCAGCGCATCGGCGTAGCCCGCGAGCCCGAACTTGGCCGCCGAGTAGGCGGTCCGCATCGGGATCCCGAGCTTGCCGGCGATCGAGGAGATGTAGACCAGCCGGCCCGAGTCTCGCTCGGTCAGGTGCGGCAGTAGCGCCTGGGTGGCGGCGATCTGGGAGACGAGGTCGATGTCGATGATGTCGCGGTAGACGGAGATGTCGGTCTGGGTCGCCCGACTGCGTTGCGAGACGCCGGCGTTGGCGACGAAGCCGTCGATGCCCCCGGACCACTCGATCGCCCGCTCGGTGGCAGCGAGCATCGCGTCGTGGTCGCGCACGTCGAACGGGAGGGTCAGCGTGTCCGTCGACAACCCCTCGGCGACCTCGGCGAGCCGAGCCTCGTCCCGGCCCGACAGCACGACCTTCGACCCCCGCGTTCCGAGCGCACGGGCGAGCGCGGCACCGATCCCGCTCGAGGCTCCGGTGATCCACCAGGTCTGACCGTCGTAGCTCATGTCCCCTCCTGCCGCGCCGTGGAACGCTCCCGGCGACCCTAGGCGGCAGGCTCGGCCTCCATCGAGGTGGCCGTCAGGCGCTCGGACCGACGGCGATGCCCGCCCACACCGCGTCGAGGATGCGAGCCGCATCACCGGCCCGCAGCGACCGG
>JBCDAU010000028.1:0-68664 GCA_039185015.1 Actinomycetota bacterium | reverse complement strand
GGCCGGCCGGGTTCGAGGCGACGACCGAGCGCGCGAGTCGTCGATCCTCGCCGTCGTCGGCGCCCTCGGGCCCGAGCAACAGGATCCAACTCGTCCAGCCGGAGAGCTGTCGTGGCTGCCGTCGGTGTCGCAACGCGACGACGACCTCGACCGTGTGCGCCGTCGGATCAAACTCTGACAGCCATGCCTGCAGTTCCGCCGCGGTCGCCTCGAGGGCGATGCCGACGCCCTGCCGGCTCATCTTGATTCGTCGATCGCTGCGGTGAACTCGCGCCAGGTGTCCACGAGCTCGTCGGGCGACGTGACGGTGCCGTCGCCGAGGAGCAACGACTCGATGTCGTCGAGCATCAGCCAGGCCGGGAAGCCACCGACGCCGGACCACGTGATGTCGACCAAGCCCGTCGGCGTGTCGCCGACATCGACGGTCGGGTTGTCGAGGACGGACCCGGCGTCGCCCAGGTTGTCGCCGATCGCGAACAGGACGTCTGCATCGGCTTCTTGGGCGACGAGCTCTTCGGAGAGCACGATGAAGCCGAAGGCGCCCGCTCCGCTCTGGAGTTCGGATCGCGTGAAGCCGAGGTCTTCGAAGAGTCCACCGACCAACGACGTCGGGTCGTAGCTGTAGTAGGCGCCGGCCTGGAGCTGGATGATCGACGCCCTCGCGCCGGCGAGCCCGGCGTCGGCGAGGGCCGCCCGAAGTCCTTCCGTACGGGCGCCGATCAGCTCGCGCACGACGTTCGCCGTGTCCGCCCTGTCGGTCAGATCCGCGATGACGGCCATCTGCTCGTCCCAGGGGAGGAGGAAGTCCGGATAGGCGACGGGCGCGATTGCTTCGAGTTCCTCGCGCACCTGGAGGAGTCGTGGGCTCGAGATGCCGATGATCAACTCCGGATCCAGGGTGGCGGTGGCCTCGAGGTTGCCGGTGGGGATGCGTTCGACCCCCTCCTCGTCGAGTATCGCCAGCGCAGGGTTGCTCGTGTCGAAGATCTCGACCGCGATCGGCGCCACGTCGAGGGTGAGCAGCGTCAGCCCGGTGCTGAAGTCCAGCGCGAGCACCCCTTCGGAGGTGACTGGCAGCGTCACCTCGACCCCGGCGCCGTCGACGAAGGTGGCGGTCTCCGGGGATCCGCCGTCATCGACCGCCTCAGATTCCCCGTCGGTCGCTGCCGGTGCCGCAGTCGTGGACGTCGAGGTCGCAGCCGCACGCTCCGGCTCCGGATCCGGTCCGCTCGTGCCGCTGTCCTGCGCTGGCGCGGTGACCGAGGACGACGGGTTGACGTCGGCATCGTCGCTCGAGCTGCACCCCGCGGCGGCGGCGAGGACGACGGCGAGGGGTGCGAGTCGGCGGATCAGCGGGGATCGCTGGAACGGCGCTGCGTCGTTAGGCACGCCTGTCAACGTATCGCCAGTCACTGGCATATGCCAGTGACTGGCGACGGCGTCACGACGTCGTGTCCGTCACGACGGTGGCGTTCGTTGACACGGATGAGGCCGCGGCGGGCGGATCAGTCGAAGGGTGGATGCAGCATGCCGAGCGCGCGACGCAAAAGCCGTTCGGCCTCCGCGAGGTCAGCTCCGGTGCGAATGGCGTCCTCCATCACGACACGGCGGATCGCGATCAGACAGGCGGCGACCACACGAACGTCCACGTCGGCGGTGTCACGCCCGACGCGTCGCGCGATCCACTCGGCCAAGTGCGCTTCGTAGCGTGCGTGCCGGTTTCGCATCTCCTCCAGCAGCGACGGGGTCGAGCGCACCAACTCGAACCGGGCCACATCGTCCGGCTGGGGGATCTGGGAAGCTCCCTGCGCCAGGATCGCCTCGATCAGGGCATCGATCAGCGAGACACGCGGGTCGCATCGATGGAGCGAGCGGACGAGATCGTCCATCGCGTCCTCGCTCGTGAAGAAGACGACGGATGCTTTCGTCGGGAAGTGACGGAAGTACGTCCTCGGATTGATGCCGGCAGCACGGGCGATGTCCTCGGTCGTGACGGCGTCATAGCCGCGGTCCTGGAACAGATCGAGGGCGCATGAAGCGATCCGTGCTCGGGTCGCCGCCGCCCGCGGATCACGTGGAGACGGTCCTGCCGGCACATGGGCAGTCTCGCATCGACACCGGCGTGCTCGGTGCGGCCATTATCGGGATCGGCAAGCACTGACGACCACAGCGACGCCGTGCCAGGAACGAACTGCGCCGGCTCCAGACACTTCGAACGGCTGGTACGAGCAGCCCCTGGCCGCGAGACGGGTCGTGGACCTCAGCAGGAACCAGCGACGTGACGGTGCCCGGGGCGGGGATCGAACCCGCACGCCACCAAGGGAGACCGAGGGTTAAGCCGCTGCGTAGCCGTGCCAGGCCGTGCCAGTGGATGCCATGAGACGACGCCTGACCTGGGAGAACGCGCCGCAGGTCTGCCAGCTACTGCCCGGCCGTGCCGCCGAATCTCGATGCGTTCGTTGGCAAGTCGTGAGCATCTGCTGGCCGTCGACGGCCTCGCAGAAGTTGTCGCACCGTCGGCTGGCCCCACCGGCTCCCGACGCGGTGCCTCACATCACCAGCGAGCGTGGCCTCTGGAGTTCACCCGCTTCGGTGGACACGGGTGGTTGTGAGTCAGGCCGCTCGGGTGGCGGCGTCGTAGACGTCGGCGGGTGTGCGATGCCCGAGGCCGGCTTGGTGTCGGAGCCCGGCACGCGCCGAGCGCACCCGCCGGTGTCGTCGATGCCAGGGTGTCGAGCCCTTGGTTCGAACCCGACCCGCTCCATAACGCGCGCTCAGAACACGCACCGCCCGCCCGGTAACTCCGCATCAGTTCGGCCCTTATGCGCGCCCGACAGTCGCACTCGCCGCCTGGCGTAGGCGGGCGAGCGTCGCGGGTTGACGCCGGCTTCGGCGGTAGGCGCCGACGACGAGCGCGCAGATCTTGTCCATGGCTCTGTCCATGGAATTGCCGGATTCGGTGATTCTGGGCAGCACGAGGTGGACAGCTGCAACGTCCTGACCTCCCCAGACGCAATGTGCGGCACCCCCTGGACTCGGGGTGTGGGCTCTCTCAAGGTGGCGGCACGGGTTCAAATCCCGTTGGGGGTGCCAACAGATCCAGCTCAGAGGCGCTCTGCGGAGCGCCTCTTGCGGTTTTCGGCGGGGCGGAGTCCAACGACGACCTGGATCCCGCCAGAAGTGCTGATGTAGTCCGTCCTGGCGCGAGCAGGCATAGGACGCGCATGAACTCGTGCAGAGCGCCTCGCAGAACGACGGCCCAACGCCACAAGAGCTCCCGAGTGCCGCATGGCTGGGCCGCACGACCAGCGAGGAGCGCGGTCGCAGCGGGTTCTTTCGGCTGGAGAACGGGTCAGCCCGCTGAGACGGCCTGGTCCGCTGGATCGGGGAAGGTGATGGGCTCGCTCCAGAGTTGCGTCCCGTTCTGGTCCCGGGCGCGAACGGTGATGGCATCGACGGACGGATCGAGCGGTGCAGCGACCACACCGGCGACTGGTCGGAGGTGGTAGATCACGTCGGCGACGTCGATCTCGACGACCGCGACGTCGTCGCCGATGCCCCCGATGACCACAGCGCGGCCGACCTCGATCAGGAAGTAGGCGCCGTGGGGTGGGATGCGAGACGACGAGAAGAACGGCCCAGACTCCGAGGAGCCCGACCTGGAGCCACCCGTTCCGTCCGGACGAGTGAACGGACAGGTGTAGCCAGACTCCGTGGCGGTGCACTCGGCGCCCTGGAGCTCGGGAGCATCGGCGAGTAGGGAGGCGGGTGGCTCTCCCACCTCGACGACGCCGACCTCTTCGACCTCGAGCACCACGGCCGTGCTTGCCAGCTGGGTCGGTGCAGCGCCGTCGACCGCTGTGATGCTGAGTTCTTCCAGGTCGCTGTCGCTTTCACCAGGCGAGGGGACCGGCGCAGCGAGCGTGCCATCACTCGTCGTTTCGGTCGGTGGTGTGATCGCCCGTTCGGCTGGCTCGTCTCTGCTCGGCTGTAGGACGCCGTCGAAGAGCTCGAACCGGTCACCCACCTGGACGGCGGTGCCTGGCGCAGTCCAAGCGATGACGAGGCCGCTGGGGTGCACGGTGGCATCGCCGAGGTCGCCCAGCTGAGCGCTCTCGGGAACGACGAGCACGATCCACGGGTCCTCGTCCTCGGCGTGGGTACCGAACTTGATGCCGTGCTGGTTGAAATCGGATGCGTAGGCGCAGGTTCGTGCCCCAGAGCCGTCGGGCTCGACCAGGCTCAAGCAGAGTGCGCTGCGGTCTTCGAGCGGACTGATGTAGGCGTCCACGCCGGGCCACACCGCCGCCAGGCGGCGTGGTGGCTCGAGGCGGCCGCCGAGATCGACGCCGAGAGGTACCGAGATGGGGTCGGCCACGCCCGGTTCGCTCAGGAGTTCGTCGAGATCGAGATCGAGGCGATCGGGTCGCCCGAACGCCCAGCCATTGATGTCGACAGCTTCGCCGGCCTGATCGCGGGTGATCACGACGTAGGACCTCGCCGCTCGGGCCTCGATCGGGGTGGCGAGCTCGATCACCTCGTCGTCCCAGCCGGTGAGACTGAGCGATCTGCTGTCGGCCGGTGAGGCGATCTCGAGCACCTCGACCGACTCGACCTCCGAGCTCGGGGTGCCGAGGCGAGCGAACCCAGCGAGGTTGGCATCATCGTCGAGGAGGGGACGGATGCCGGACACGCCGAAGATCCCAACGATGGCCCAGCCCTCACCGTCCGGCACCAACGACACCGTGGGCGATCTGTCGGTCTCGGGGTGAGAGGCCCGAGGTAGGCCGTCGACGTCCTCCCAACTTGGATCGCCGGGCCACGCCAACAGCTCGGTCCACACCCACTGCAGCAAGCCTTCGCGGCCGATCCCACCGTCGACCAGGATCGGGACCGCGAACGGACCCGACGACAGCGGCAACGAACCCTCCGGCGATGCAGTCGGGGTCGCTTCGGGCGGTGCCTCCGCAAGAGGCGGGGTCGTGCCCGCTGTGACGGTCTCGCCTCGATCGGACCTCGACGCGACGGCGCCAACCATCACCAGCGCGGCGGTCGCAGCCACGGCTGCCGGTACCAGCCATTGGTGCCGACGAGCGCTGACCTCGAACACGCCGAGCTCGGTCTCTGACTGCGCGGCCCGTTCGGTGATCTGTGCCCAGCGGTCTGGGACCGCCACGTTGTCGAGTTCGGATAGCGCTGTCATCGCATCCCCTCCTCACCCAGTCGTTCGCGTAGCCGGCGACGTCCGCGCGACAGGTGGACCTTGAGCGCCCCCACCGTCGAGCCCGTGAACACGGCGACATCTCGTAGCGGCCAACCGGCGTAGTGATGCAAAACGACCGCCTCGCGTTGCCGTGGTGAGAGCTCGTCGAGCGCAGCAAGGAGATCGAACGGCCACTGAGGCTGGTCGACCGGAGTGTCTGGGATCACGTGTGCCGCGACCGGCCCCGAGCACAGTCCGCGAGCGATGGCGAACGCCGACCGCCACACCCAGGCCTTCGGATCACGGACCTCGTCGCCCCGACGAAGCAGCTGCGCGAACGCCTCGGCAACAGCCTCACCTGCGATCTCGGGATCTCCAAAGGCCCCGAGGATCGAACGCTCCAACCGAGCGCCGTCCTCGAGGTACAGCCGCTCGGCAGCCGACGACACCGACCCTGCGACGACACCCCGATCGATCACCACCGAGCCACCACGTCTCTACAGGACCCACGAGCGCCCCATCGGTGAACACCCCACCGCTGGGAGCCCCACGATCATCGCGTCGACCCCGACGTCCACGTGGCTGCGAGCCAGGACGCCCGGCGCCGATGTGTGGGCGACTGCGAAGACGGAGCATCTGTCGGCGGAGTCGGCGCTGCCGGAGTCGTGTATAGATGGCGCAGCGTCCGGCGTCGGAGGTCAATCGCCGACCTGCGGCGGCGGACTACAGGCGTGGATCGACTGGTTCGCTCTCGAGCGCGAGGACTCCGAAGATGCATTGGTGAGTGCGGAAGAGGTGCTCCCGCGCGACGAATCGGTCGAGCGCTTCGATGCCGAGAGCGAACTCACGCGAGGCCAGCGACCGCTTGCGGCCGAGGGCTCGGTCTCGCAGTCGTTCGAGGTGCTGTGGTTCGAGGTACTCGGGCCCGTAGATGATCCGGAGGTACTCGCGGCCCCGGCACTTCACTCCCGGCAGGACCAGACCCTTGCTGTTCGTCGTGATCGACTCCGCCGGCTTGACCACCATGCCCTCACCGCCTGCGTCGGTGGTGTCGAGCCACCATGCGGTCGCGTCGGCGATGGCCTTGTCGTCGTCGAGGTCAACGAATCTGCGTTCGGTCCGGCGGAACAGGTCGGAGTTGTGTTCGACCAACCGGTCGATGTGTTCGAGGTGCCAGCGGTGGGGTCGGCGGGCGTGGACGTCGCCCTCGCCGGCGAGGATCTGGAACGGTGCGATCTCGATGCCGTCGAGCCCGTCGGTGTCCCAGCAGTACTGGCGGTAGGCCTCGACGTACCCCCTCACGTGCTCGAGACGGCGTCCCGTCCGAGCCAACAGTTCGTCGAGCCCTTCGACGCCTCGGCTGTTGGCCTGAGCGACGAGCGACGAGGCCGAGCCCAGCATCGTGACCGCCGCGGTGCCGGTCGGGGCGTACTGGTTCGTGAGGAGCTCGGTTGCCTTGGCTGACCAGGGGAGCAGCTCGGCGTCGAGGACGAGCCAGTCGGTGGTGAGCTGGTCCCACAAGCCGACCCCGTCGATGGCGGCTCGCACTTGGTCAAGCAGCAGCTTCGTCGTCGCGACGTCGTCGAAGAAGGGCCGCCCGGTGCGGGTGACGATCACGCCAGCGGCGTCATTCGTGATGCCGAATCGTTCGCTGGCGACTTGCTCGGATCGGGCGATGACCAGCACCGCACGCGAACCCATGTGCTTCTCCTGGCACACGACCTCGTTCACACCGACGCTCCGGAAGTAGTCGAAGGCGTCCTCGGGGTGTTCGAGGAAGTCTGGTCGCCTGCTGGTGGCGACCGGCGCCATGGTCGGCGGGAGATGGACAAGCCATCGAGGGTCGGTGGCGAAGCGGCTCATGACCTCGATCGCGGCGCTCGAACGTTCGGCGTCGATCGTCACCCGGCCGGCGAGGCTGGTCTCGACGTAGTGCTTGCCGAGCACGTCGTCGACGTCGAGTACGAGTGCTGGCCGTTGCGGCGCCTCTTCGACGAGCGGCCGGACGGGCTCGTAGTACTCGCGGGCCGCGTCGACAGACACGAGCTCCTTCTCGGGCCAGCGAAGTGCCGTGAGCTGGCCACCGAAGACCGCTCCGGTGTCGAGGCAGATCGTGTTGTGCAGCCACTCGGCCTCGGGGACCGGCGTGTGGCCGTAGACGACGGTCGCTCGGCCCCGGTAGTCCTCGGCCCAGGGGTACCGAATGGGGAGACCGAACTCGTCGGTCTCGCCATCGGTGTCGCCGTAGAGGGCGATGCTGCGTACTCGGCCCGAGGCTCGGCCCTGGTAGCGCTCCGGTAGCCCGGCGTGGGCGACCACCAACTGTCCGCTGTCGAGGACGTAGTGGCTCACGAGACCGTCGATGAACGATTCCACCTGCTGGCGAAACTCCGCCGGGCGTCCGTCGAGCTGTGCGAGGGTCTCGGACAGGCCGTGTGAGACGGTGACGTTTCGCCCCGCCAGCGCACGGCCCAGCTTGTTCTCATGGTTGCCGAGGATGCAGAGGGCGGTGCCGGCCTCGACCATCGCCATGGCGATCTCGAGCACCCGGTCCGACGCTGGTCCGCGGTCGACGAGATCCCCGAGGAAGAGCGCCCGCCGTCCGTCGGGGTGGGTGAAGGCCGGGGCGTCGGTCTCGTAGCCGAGTCGTTCGAGGAGCTGCACCAGCTCGTCGGCGCAGCCGTGGACGTCGCCGATGATGTCGAAGGGGCCCGGATCGTCTCGACGATCGGTCCAGAGTCTGCCGCGTTCGATCTCGACCTCGTCGAGTCGCTCGACCGAGTCGATCAGGTGCACTCGGGAGAAGCGCTCCCGCCGCAGCCCCTTCACCGAGCGGCTGACCGCCTTGTGCTGGCGGCGGATCGCCCGCGCCGGCGTGGTGCGGTCCGATCGCGCCTCGTTGCGCTCGAGGCACACCTCGATCGGAAGGTCGAACACGATCGCCGTGGCGAGCACATCCCACTTCCGAGCGAGCTCGAGGAGCGGCTTGCGGTCTTCTCGCTTGGTGTTGGTGGCGTCGACCACGGTGAGGCGACCGACCTCGAGCCGCTTGTCGACGATGTCGTGGAGCAGCGCGAAGGCCTGGGCAGTGACCGACTGGTCGGTCTCGTCGTCGCCGACCAACGCGCGGCACCGGTCGCTCGACACGACCTCGGTCGAACCGAAGTGGCGATGCGCGAAGGTCGACTTCCCCGAGCCTGACGCCCCGACGAGCACGACGAGCCCCAGCTGGGGAACCTCGATGCGGTCGCCGCTCATGCGGCCGCCTTTCGGAACACCGCCATCTGCGTCGGTGGACCGGTTTCCGGATCGTCCGGTCCGATCGGGCTGAACGTCGCGGTGTAGCCGTAGGTCTCACAGATCGATGCTGCCCACGCCCCGAACTCGGCTCGGGTCCACTCGAAGCGATGGTCGCCGTGGCGGAGGCGCCCGGAGGGGAGGCGCTCGAAGTGCACGTTGTACTCCGAGTTGGGCGTCGTGACGATGACGGTGCTGGGCGTGGCGTCGCCGAAGACCACCCGACCGAAGACGTCCAGTCGCTCGGTGTCGAGGTGCTCGATGACCTCGACCACCGTCGCCACCTCTCGGCCGCGAAGTCGCTCATCGGTGTAGGTGAGCGCGCTCTGCGCCAGCGTGATCTGCTCACGCCGACGCTCGGACATCTCATCGAGCCGAAGGCGCGCCTCCGCACGGTCGAGCGCTCGAAGGGAGACATCGACGCCGAGCACGCTCGCAACAGATGGCTCCGCGACCAGTCGCTCCAAGAGGCGCCCTTCACCGCAGCCGAGATCGACCACCGAGCCACCACCCGCTGCAACGACAGCGTCCATCACTGCTGCCAGACGTTGCTCGTTGAGGCTCAGCGGACGTTCGAGCCCGACCTCACCGGCGTCCTGCCGCTCGTCCCGCTCGTCCGGATCGGTCCCTCCGTCAGCCAGGCGGCCCAGTGCTTCCCGGGCCAAGGAGCCGAAGCGCAGGTACCGGCGCGTGATCAGCTCACGGTCGGGGTGAGTAGCGAGCCACTCGCCGCCGCGTCGGAGCAACTTGTCGATCTCGCCTTCGTCGACCCAGTAGTGCTTGCGGCCATCGAGGACCGGCAGCAGAACGAAGAGGTGGGCAAGCGCGTCCTTCACAGTCTGGTGTCCATGGAGGTGCAGCGATGCGTAGCTGCTCGACCCCCACTTCTCGAACGCGGGATCCAGAGGTAGGACCGTTGCATCGACGCTCCAACCGAGCGGCTCGAACAGTCGGACGATCAGCTCGCCGCCGTCCGGCGCGCCGACGACAGGCGCCGAGATCTCCAGCTCGAGCGGTTGGTCGACCAGCTCAGGCCTCGTGTCGCAGGTTCCCGCAAGTGCCGTTCCGAAGAGCTTGCCGATCGCAACCGACAGCATCGACGACGCCACGTACGGCCGATCGTTCACGTACGGCTCCAACGAGGCTGTCGACCGATCACCACGGTCGCGCCGGCTGAGACGGACGGGATCAACCTCCACCAGCAGCGTCGCCGTCGTGCGCTCAGCCGTGGCCTCCGGATAGAAGACGTGAGCCCGTCCACCACCGACGCTCACCGACCGAACGCGATCAGGGTGCTTGTGCAGCAAGAAGCCGAGATCCGAGGACGTCGGCCCGACACAGCTGATCGAGACGAGCATCCGGCTAGTGAACCAGGGCCAGCCGCCCTCTTCGGGCGAGTTCCTCAGCAGCGGGTCACTTCGAAGGAAAGGCGCCGCCCGAGCACAGCGCCTCGGTGGCGATCGTGGTGTGCGTACCACCCTGAGTTGTGTGCGCTTCCAGGGCGATCTACCAGCGCTGGGATCGTCGATCGGTACTCCTCGTTGGCGGAGGACGTTCCGGGCGTCCTTGGCCAGCGCATCCGTGGCGATGGCGGCGTTCGCAGCTGGCGACGTCGACGTTCGCGACCGACCGTCGTCGGGTGAGGTCCTTGCCGAGGTGCTCGCTGAGCCACTCTCGGATGAACAGAGTGACCTCTTCGAGTCGGGGGCGTGGGCCTCGGAGCAGGTTGCTTCGTCGTGTTCGTCGCCGAGTGCTGATCGCGCTGCCCGCGATCTGGAGCGATCCTCGTGGGCCGCGAAGGTTCACCACGATCTCGGTCGGGCCTCCCGCAGCGACCCCCGCACCGCAGCTCCCGGGTTCTACGCAGACCGCAACGACCTCAAGGTGCGCCGACGAGTGCGACCACGTCCGGCACGCCGAGGTCGGTGAGTGTCCCCTCCCGTGAGCCGACCAGGAACGAGCTCTCATCGTTGAGGATCAGCCTGGTTCGCCTGTCCGCCAACCAGGTCAGTCGATCGTCTTCGGCCAAGTCGATGCTCGTCGTCCCGCCATCGGCGCGGACAGTCGCGAGCACAGGGTCGCAGAGCATCAACAAGGCGTCTTCAACCGGGGCCTCCAGGCGAATCGACTCGAAGAAGCCACGATCGCACTCAGCGGGGATGTCGACGTCGATCTCGATGAAGTCGCCACGAGCGAGGTCGAGGCCTCGGATTGGCTCGGTAGTACCGCCCTCGATGACCCGAAACACCCCCTCGAAGAGCTGGCGGACCTGTGGCCATGCCCACCGGGAGGGCGACGTGGTCGGACCGAACGAGTACCGATCGGTGCGCAGCACCGTCGTGCCCGCAGCGTCGATGATCACCTGCTCCGACGAACTCGAGGCGAATCCGAGTCGCCAGGCGCAGTCGAGGCAGGTGAACAGCGGATCGACGACGTAGTCGACCTCGACGCCGGCCTGCGTCGGTGACGCCGCCACATGCACGGTTGCGCGGCCCGGCAGCCGACCCCAGTCGACGAGATCGATCCGGTCGATGTCAGCCCGCATCCACAGATCGACACCGATCGGCCACCACAGCCCAGGGACGGCCTCGACACGCTCCACATCGCCTCGAGGGTCGACGAACTCGATGAACCCGTCGCACCCCTGGTAGCGGCGCCCGTCGGCGAGGAAGCCGGCGCAACCCGGCCCGACGGTGCTGGATCCGTCGGCGTCGATGGCGACGTAGCCGCCCCCGAACGACGCACCGTGCAGAACGGCCGATTGGCGGTCTGGCGATCGGACCACGGCAGTCACGCCCGTCCATCGGTCGAGCAGTTCGCCCGTGTGGACCTCGACCAGTTCGGCCGATGCGCCGCGCCGGCGTTCGTCGATCAACAGCAAGGGTCGCTCGGGCGTTCCGAGCTCGATGACGTCAAGCACCGCGTCGTAGTCGAGCTCGCGCACCGTCTGGCCGGTGGCGAGGTCGATCAGAGCGGCGAAGTGGTTGCTGTCGACGTTGTCGAAGCTCGTTACGAGAGCAACGGTCGTGCGTGCGATCGGTCGCACCGACTCGGGAGGTCGATCGAACTCGGTGACCCGCACGGGAATGCCGGGACGATGGAGCTCCAGAGCTGAGCCCCGCCGGACCACGAGGTAGCCGTCCGCGGGGAGTGCGTCGAGGTTCGGCGTCCGTGCCGCCGCGGGTTGAGAGGTCGCCGTGAGGGCTGTGGTCGGTGTCGTCGTCGAGATGACCGTCTGCGGCACGGCCTCCGAAGTCGTTGTCGTCGGAGAGGTGCTCTCGGGTTCGCCAGCGCACGAGGTGAGCATCGCCAACGCAAGGATCAGTGAGCTGAGCGCAGCCACGAACACGCGATTGGAGGGTACGACAGTGCTTCGGTCCGGAGGCCTCGGCCGCGTCGCGCGTCCGTTGCTATGGCGGCTCCGGGTCGGACGTGAGCCGTAGCCGGCCTTCGCTGGGCGCAGCCAGCCGTTCCCCAGACCTTCACATCTCGCCGGGACTGCCGACACCGAGGTCAGGGTTCCCCCTTCGTGACCATGACCTCTTCTCCTCCTCCCGCCGAGACCGACCCCCGGTCCTCCGCCGAGTCGCCGCTGCGACGCGTCGTCTCCCGCATCACCCGCCTCGAGCTCGTCGTCGGCGGCGGCGTCGCTGCGCTGATGCTCCTCCTGCTCGCCCTCGAGCCCAGCATCGTCGAGGCCCCGTTCCAGAACGGCCGGACGCTGCTGTTCACCGCCGGGGGCACGGCCATCGCAGCTGCGGTGTTCGTGACGATGCTCTGGATCAACGTGCCGGCGCGGGCGCGAATCGTCGTCCTCCTCGTCCCGTTCGCCGCGGTGAACTGGTGGCTGCTCTCGCCGTACTTCATCGACGACGTCGTCAACGAGGAGTTCGCGACCTCGATCGACGCCCAGCTCGCCGGCGGAGAGCCCGGTGACGCCGTGGCGGTCGACATGCCCGAGCTGCTCGGCGCCGGCACCTTCGTGGGGCTCACCGGCCACACCGGCATCGGTGACGCCGGCATCTTCGAGAACCCCGACGGCACGCTCGTGCTTCGCTTCGAGAACTTCGAGACCGACAACGGTCCCGACCTCGACGTCTACCTCGTGCCCGGCGCCGACCAGACCGACCTCGTCGAGGGCTCGATCAACCTCGGCACGCTGAAGGGCAACATCGGCGATCAGACCTACGAGCTGCCGCCGGGCACCGAGCTCTCGGGCCCCTACACCGTGCTGGTGTGGTGCACGGCCTTCAGCGTCGAGTTCACCGGAGCCACCATCCAGCTCTGAGGCCCGATGGTCGTCAGGCGCCGCTTGACCTCAGGTCGACCCGAGGATGCAGCCTGGGCGCCACGGCCTCGGCGTCGATGGAGGGACACAGGATGGCTGGACCCCGGTGGGACGAGCGCTACTCGACCGACGACTACCTCTTCGGCACCGAGCCCGCCGCCTTCGTGGCTCGGTACGCCGGGGAGCTGGCCGCGCGGAGCAACGTGTTGGCCGTCGCCGACGGTGAGGGCCGCAACTCCGTCTTCCTCGCCGAGCACGGCATGCACGTCACGGCGATGGACGCCTCGACCGTCGGGGTCGACAAGGCCCGCCGGCTCGCCACCGACCGGGGTGTCGACGTCGACTTCCGCGTCAGCGACATCGACGACTGGGCCTGGGAGCCGGAGCGGTACGACGCCGTCGTCGCAGTGTTCATCCAGTTCCTCGATCCCGATCGACGGGCCGAGGTGTTCGGCGGCTTCGTCCGCACGCTCCGGCCGGGCGGTCGGCTGCTCCTCCACGGTTACCGGCCCGAGCAGGTCGACTACGCAACCGGCGGCCCGCCCGATCGGTCGTTCATGTACACCGAGGAGCTCCTCCGCGACGCCTTCGCCGAGCTGCGCATCGACGTGCTCCGGAGCTACGACACCGAGATCGTCGAGGGCAGCGGTCACGTGGGGATGTCGGCGCTGATCGATCTGGTCGCGACCAAGCCGATCGACTGAAGCAGCATCGGCCTCAGTCGTCGGACCGCTGGTAGCCGGCGACGCCCTCGAAGTTGGCCACGCCTCGGTAGTGGCCTTCGGGGATGACGAAGTTGCGGACGAGGACGGCCATCGGGTGGTCCTCACCTGCCTCGGTGAGGTGGTCGCCGAGCTCGATGAGCAGCTCGCCGAAGATGGTCGAGCCGAAGATCCACTCGTTGAGCGCATCGTGGTTCGGTGGAGTCTCGCCCGGCTGGGAGGCGATGGCCTCGTGGTAGTGGCCGCGGAGGTCGTCGACGAGGTGCCGGATGAGGAGCGGCATCGTGTGCGCCCACTCGATCTCACCGGCCGGAGCGCTGGCGACATCGCCCGACTCGGCGATGCCGATGAGCGCCTCGACGACCTCGTCGACCTGGTCGGGGGCGGCGCCCGAGAGGCCGAACATCGTCCGCCCTCGCCGACGACGGGTCTCGGCCGACCACGGGCGCAGGCGACCGACCTCGGCCCGGAGTCGACCGGCCAGCGAGTCGTCGGCTGAGCCGCCGAGGTTCAGCGGGCAGGCCCACGCTTCCGGACCAGCCCCGGGTGCCTCGGTCGGGTAGTCCTCGATCGTCGGCTCGGTGGCGGTAGCGAGCATGCCGAGGGCGGCGCGCATCACGTCGAGCTGGAAGTCGGCATCGCCCGGGACACCCAACGGCCGCCCCAGTGGGAACGGCACCCACAGCGCCCTCGGTGGGCGGACCCGTTCGGTCTGCTCACGGACCAGGCTGATCGACGCCGTGGCCACGCCGGCCCGCTCGATGTAGTGCGAGAGGGCGCCCACGGCGCCCGTGCACAGCGGTCAGATGGGGACGATTAGGGCGACGTCGACCCCGTCCGCCGCGAGCAGTCGGCCCACCTCGGTGCCCGTTGCCTCGAAGTTCTGCGGCGCCGGCATGGCGCCCATGAACGTGTAGTGCCACCGCGAGACCCCGCCGATCTCGCCGGCGGCGGCGAGGTCCTCGAGGCGGTCGAGGGGCATGGCGACGTTCGGATCGTCGGCCAGGCCGCTGCGGTCGAAGTTCACGCTGATGTGCGACACGAGCACATCGCCCCAGTCGACGCCCCGGGGGAGGAGCCGGTAGTCGACCGCGCCGGGGGTGAACGGCGGATCATCACGCCGGTGCATCCCGCACGTGGACACCAGCGCCACCGTCGACTCGGCGAGCGGCTTGGGCGTCAGCCATCGCTCGCACGGCAGCTCGGGCATGGCCGCCGCACGGGCTCGGAGATGTTCGGCCTCGGTGGCGTGGAGATCGGAGAGACGGACCATGGTCAGAGATCCTCGCCGATCAGGAGACGGCGGTGAGCGGCGGCTTCGGCGCGCACATCTCGTCGGCGATGACCTCGACGAGGCGCTTCACGATGTCGGAGCCGCTGTCGGACGAGCGAGCGAAGTGGTGCACCCGGGGGAGGTCCGGCAGGTCGTCGCCCGGCGCCCAGATCGCCAATCGATCCGAGAGCCAGCTCCTGCGAAGCAGGGCGACCCCCAGCCCGTCGGCGACGGCGGCGATGACCCCCTCGGAGCTCGGGATCGACAGCGCCACGCGGAACTCGACGCCCGCCGCTTCGAGCAGCGGCTCGCCGATGTCCCGGTAGAAGCAGTCACGACCGAAGGTGACGAGCGGGATCACACCGTCGTCGTGGGCGCAGCACTTGCCCGTCACCCACACCAGGTCGTCGGTCGACAGCACCCGGTCGGTCGGTCGGAGGTGATCGTCGGTGCCCTCGATGAGGCCGATGTCGATGCGACCCTCGTCGATCGCCGAGCGCACCCGAGGGGCCTGCTCGATGGTGAGGTTGACCTCGACGCCCGGGTGCACGCGACGGAACGACCCCAGGATCCGGCTCAGCGTCGCCACGTCGGTGTCGGTGTCGCCGGCGACGTTCACCGAGCCGGTGAGGTCGGCCCCATCGAGGCGTCGTGCGATGCGATCGTGCGTCTCGATCAGGGTGCGGGCGTCGTCGAGCACGAGCCGTGCGGCCCGCGTGGGGCGGAGATCGTGGCCGTCGCGCACGAGGAGCTCCTGGCCGACGTGCTCCTCGAGGCGTTTGATGCGCCAGCTCGCCGCCGAGCGGCTCACGTGCAACACCTGCGCCGCCTTGGTGATCGAGCCGTGGTCGAGCACGACCATCAGCGTCCGCACGGCCTCGACGTCGAGCTGCATGGAGCGACCGTAGCAGGTGGTGACAGGTCGTCACGATTCGGGTGACAACGTGTCGCTTGAGTCACGCACCGACCCGCCGCACAGTGGAGACATGGCCTCCACGACGCTCCCGTTCGCCCAGCTCACCGCCATCGTCGTCGTCGGATCCGAGGCGCCGGCGGAGACCGCCACGGGACGCTCGACCGCGCGGTGGCGACGGCTCCTCGCGGGCCTCCTCGCGGCCGTCCGGTCGATGAGCGTGGCGCGACCGACGGCCAGCGAGCGGGCCCTGTCCGACCTCTCGCCGGTCGACCGCCGCTTCCACTGAGACGAGCGGGATCGCCAGCCTCTCGCCGTCAGCCGGTGCGGACGCCGTTCAGCGCCCCGTCGGCGTCGATCCACACGGTCCACCCGGCGACGGTCCGGCCGACGAAGTCGGGGATCTCCGCCGCGTCGACGTCGGCGGGCGAGCGATCGACGCTGCTGATGGGCGCATAGCCTGCCTCCCTCAGCCACACCGTCGGCCGGTCTGCGGGCAGGATCGGTGCCAGGTCGACCAGCTCGGTCTCGGTCGCCTCCCAGACGACGTCCGGAATCTCTGCCGGCTGACCCGTCGTGGCGTCGAGGCCGACCCAGTCGTCGTCGACCAGCCAGAAGATCGTCCCGCCGTCCGGACCGAACGCGGCGTCCCCGAAGCCGATCTGGTTGCGCGACTCGGTGTCCTCGGGCAGCGGCACCTCGATCGATGTCGCCGCGCCGGAGCGGAGATCGTCGAGGACCTCGATCGCCTCGATGCGGAGGAACTCGCCGTCGGGCACCCACGGCGAGACGGTGAGCGCATCGATCGGCCAGCGGTTGATCCGGACGTCCTCCCGCTCCCAGAGCAGCTCCCCGGTCACGTCGTCGAGGGCGAACGTGGCGGCGTAGGTCGTCGGTGACCCGATCTGCCGGCTCAGGTACGCCAGGACCACCCCGTCCCGCCGGACGAAGTTCCAGCCGAAGCCGGTGGTCATGTCCTGCCCGAGCAACTCCTCGGGGTCGACATCCCAGCGGATGGATCCCGTCGCCGGCTCGACCGCGGTGATATAGGGGTCGGGCCCGACCGTCAGGACGACGGCGAGGTCCGGGTCGGTGACGTAGTCGATGTCGGCGCCGTCGACGGCCCAGAGGCGGGTGCCGGATCTGACGTCGAGGCCGACGGCGACGTACGCACCGGTCGCCGGGTCGAGCACGGCAGCGCAGGCGACGTCACCGCACACCTCGGCACCGAACGTGAGCGGCGCCTCGTCACGCCAGAGCTCCTCGCCCGTGCGAGCGTCACGGCCCACGAGCTCGGTCCCGAAGGGATCGGCGGGATCGCCCTCGGGATGCACGGCGACACCGTCGATCACGTTGAGACCGGCGAGGCCCATCCCGCCGAACCGGCCTCCGGGTGTGTACGGCGCTCGCCACAGCTCGAGGCCCGTCGCCACCTCGACGGCCACCGTCTCGAGCGTGACGCCGTCCTCGGTCGCGACGACCACGGCGACGTCGCCGTCGTGGGCGACGCGCCCGACGACATCGAGCTCGTCGTTGGTCCAGGACGGTGGCGGGGGCTCGGTCGTGGTGGTCGTCGGTGCGGCGGTCGTCGTCGGCGCCGCGGTGGTGGCCGGGGCGACGGTGGTCGTGGGGCCAGCGGTGCTGCCGGTCACCTCCGCCACGGTCGTGTCCGGCGGCTGCTTTCCGGCGTCGCCGTTCTCATTCCCGGCGCACGCGGTGGCCACCAGGGCCGTCACGAGCATCGTCATCAGTAGTCGGAGCAACGTCCGCGGCATGGCCCACCTCCACACGGCGGCAAGGGCGCCGCCCACCGTCTCCACGTCGACCCCGGAAGCGGTCGCTTGCGCGCCGCTTCGACGGCCCGGCCTCACCCGGCGGTCGCGTCGTCCTCGGTCGCCACCTCCACGAGGATTCGGTACGCAGCGATGGTGTTGTAGGTCCGGACCTCGAAGAGGTACTCGCCGGTCTCCTCGGCGGTGAATGTGCCGGCCGGGTCGAGCCCGAACTCGCCTGCACCGTCGTCGAACGTGAGGAACTGCTCACCGGTCTCGGAGACGATGTCCACCGCGATGTCCGACGGCGACTCGGCCTCCACGGAGACGACGTCTCCGGCCTCGAGCTGCAGGCTGAAGGCGTCGAAGCGATCGAGCGAGTTCAGGTCGCCCTGCTCTGGAGCGCCGGATCGGATGGACTGGAGGATGTCGGGATCACGGTACGTCGCAGCCGGGGCGTCGACCTCGACGCCCACCCGTTCGCCGTCACCGATCGCGAGGAGTCGGAACGGGAGCCCCGGCACGACCTCGATCGACAGCACGCCGTCGGCGTTGGGCTCGATGACCAGCTCCGATCCGACGAGTCCGGCCAGCGCCGGATCGAACGCGGCGTCGGCTTCGATCGCTTCGATGACCAGGTCCACGAACTCTCTGCCGAAGGGACCAGTCCCGGCGATGGCGATCGGGAACTCCAGGTCGAGCGTGGTCACGTAGATCCCAGCATCACCGTCGACCACCACGTCGACGACGCTCTGGTCGGCGTCGGGCACGACGACGAGGGTCCGAGTGTCATCGAGGGTGAACGGACGATCGGGCGCGAGCGGTGGCATCCGCTGCCAGTTCTTCACGTCGTTGTCGAGGATCTCCTCGGTCGAGCTCGCGGCGTCTGTCGCGGCGACCGCCAGTGCCGACTCGCCGAAGACCCCGGTCGTGATCGCGACGAGCTGACCGTCCCGCGTGACGACCAGGCCACCGCTGTCGCCAGGGGCGATCGCGGCGTCGATCTGGAGCATCGTGAGCCCGAAGGTGGGGAGCGCCCGCTCGCGAGAGAGGATGCCGGTCACGACCGTGGGAACGGGCTCCTCGCCGGTGAGCGGGTAGCCGATCATGACGAGGTCCTGTCCCTGCGAGACCTCCTCGTCGGAGAACGACAGGCCCTCGAGCTCGGTCTCCACGGGCTCCAGCACGGCGATGTCGGCAGCGAGGTCGACGCCGAGCACCTCGACGTCGGTGAACGCGTCGCCATCCGGGAACGTGACGGAGACGAACTCGAAGGGATCGACGACGTGCGCGTTGGTCACGATGTGGCCCGAGTCGAGGAGCACGCCGGATCCGAAGCCTGCCGGGGTCTCGATGAAGGCGACCACGGGGCTGAGGCAGTCGAACAGCACGGAGACGTCCCGATCGCCGAGCGTTGCGCAGGGGTCCGGTTCGGTCGTGGTGGTCGTCGACGACGAGGTCGTGGTCGACGATGAGGTCGTGCTCGAGGAGGTGGTCGTGTCAGCCGCCTCGGCCCCGATCGGATCGGTGGTCTCGTCGCCGTCCGAGTCAGCGCAGGCGACGAGGCAGAGGAGCGCGGCCAGTGCGATGCCGCGGCGGAGCCCGACTCGATGGCGGAGGGCGGTGGACGAGGTCACCTCTTTCCATCGACTGCGAGACGAGGCTGTTGAGCCAGCCGGCTCGTCACAGCGTCGTGAGGTGGTGCAGCCGTTGGGCGCCGAACGCTCAACGCTTGACCCGGGTCTGCCGATCGGCACCACATGTATCCACCGCGTCGCGCCCCGAATCGAGTCCGCGCCGCGTTCGCCGTGCTCGCTGCGTTCACCCTCGTCGCCTCGGGTTGGTGGGCGATCCGGGCCGATGACGTGTCGGCCGCGGCGTGCGGTGTGGCCGACAGCGACGGCGATGGGCTCGTCGACTGCGAAGAGGACGCCAACCTCGACGCCGACGCCGACCCGGCAACGAACCCTGGGCCGGACATCGACGGCGACGGCACGCCGAACCACCTCGACCCCGACGACGACGGCGACGGGATCCCCACCTCGCTCGAAGGTGCCGATCCCGACGGCGACGGCGACCCGCGCGATGCGGTCGACTCCGATCACGACGGGCAGCCCGACTGGTTGGACCGGCCGACGACGCGAGCGTTCTTGGAGCTGGACGACCAGTCCCGCATCACGTCCGCACTGGGTGGTCTCGTCGGGCCGATCGACAACGCCGACCAGCTCGGCGAGGCCATGGCGGCCATCGGCGATCTCGACGGCGACGGCGTCACGGACCTGGCCATCTCGGCGGTCCAGGACGACGACGGGGGTTCGAACCGGGGCGCGGTGTACGTGCTGTTCATGAACCCGGATGGTTCGGTCAAGACCGAGCAGAAGATCAGCTCGACCAGCGGTGGGCTCACCGGCCCCCTCGACGACGGCGACAGGTTCGGCCACGCGATCACCGCACTGGGCGATCTCGACGGCGACGGCGTCGTCGACCTCGCCGTGGGTGTCTACGAAGACGACGACGGTGGTTCGCGGCGCGGTGCGGTCTACGTGCTCTTCATGAACCGCGACGGGACCGTGCGGGCGGAGCAGAAGATCAGCTCGATCGCCGGTGGGCTCACCGGACCGCTCGACGACACCGACCGCTTCGGCGCTTCGGTCACGGCGCTCGGCGATCTCGACGGCGACGGCATCGTCGACCTGGCCGTCGGTGTGCGCGATGACGATGATGGCGGCGACGGGCGCGGTGCGGTCTACGTGCTGTTCTTGAACGCCGACGGCACGGTGAAGGCCGAGCAGAAGATCAGCTCGGTCAGCGGTGGCCTCATGGGGCCGCTCGACGACCTCGACCGGTTCGGCACCGCGATCGGCACGATCGGGGACCTCGATGGCGACGGCATCGTCGACCTGGCGGTCGGCGCCCAGGACGACGACGACGGCGGTGACGGCCACGGCGCGGTCTACGTCCTCTTCCTGAACGCCGACGGCACGGTGAAGGCCGAGCAGAAGATCAGCTCGACCGCAGGCGACCTCGTCGGTCCGCTCGACGTCGAGGACCAGTTCGGCATCGGCGTCGCCGGTCTGGGCGACATCGACGGAGACGGCCTGCCCGACCTCGTCGTCGGTGCCAACGGTGACGACGACGGGGGCTCCGGCCGTGGCGCGGTCCACGTGCTGACCTTGAACACCGACGGTTCGGTCAACGAGGAGCTGAAGGTCAGCTCGACCGCCGGTGGCTTGACCGAACCCATCGGGAACGGCGACGGCTTCGGTGTCGGCGTGGCCGGCCTGGGCGACCTCGACGGCGACGGCTCGATCGGCCTCATCGTCGGCGCTCGCAAGAACGACGACGGCGGCGGGAACCGCGGTGCCTTGTACCTCCTCGATCTGGTGGTCCCGCCGGACACGGACGGCGACGGGCTGCGCGACTGGGCCGAGGACGCCGACACGGACGGCGACGGCGACCCGTCGACGAACCCGGGCCCGGACATCGACGGCGACGGCACACCGAACCACCTCGACGACGATGACGACGGCGACGGCATCCCCACCTCGCTCGAAGGCGCCGATCCCGACGGCGACGGCGACCCAGCCGACGCGGTCGACAGCACTGGCGACGGGCTCGCCGACTGGCTGGACCCCACCGTTCCGGCGCCCCCGACCACGATGCCTCCGGCGACGACGGTGCCGCCGACGACCGTGCCCCCGATCGCGGTGCCCGAGGCCCCGTCGGCGTTGACCGAGCCCCGATCGGTGTCCACGTCGACCATCGAGGCCGGCGTGCGGCTCTCGTGGTCCGCCCCAGCCGTGGGAGGCGATCCGACCGGGCACCTCGTCGAGTACTCGACCGACGGCACGACCTGGACCGCGGTCGGTGCCGGTCCCGACCGAGCCGTCGACGTGACCGGGCTCGCTCCGGGCGTTCGTCATCTGTTCCGGGTCGCCGAGGTCTCGGCCTCGGGAACCACGCCGTTCTCGGCTGCCGTCGAGGGGTTCCCCGGGCGAGCCGTCCCCGCGGCGCTCGGCACCGTCGGTCTCGACATCGCGAGGGGCCTCGGGTTCGTCCCACCCGACGACGTCGCGATCCAGGGCGTGGCCACCACCGGGGACGGCCGCGGCGGCTGGGCCTTCGACGCCACCGGCGGTGTCTACGCCTTCGGGGACGCCGAGCACCACGGATCGATGGAGGACCGTGGTCTGAGCTCGCCGGCGGTCGGCCTCGTCACAACCCGCAGCGGTGACGGCTACCTGCTCGTCAGCGACGACGGTGGGGTGTTCGCCTTCGGTGCCGCCGAGTTCCACGGCAGCGCGACCGGCCTCGACCTCGCGAGTCCGATCTCCTCCGTGGCGTTCCGGTGCTCGGGCACCGACGGCTACTGGCTGACCGCACCGGACGGTGGCGTGTTCGCGTTCGGCGACGCCGAGTTCCTCGGATCGATGGGCGGGACCACCCTCAACGCCCCGGTCGTGGGCCTGGCCCCGACCTGCGACGGCGCGGGCTACTGGCTCGTGGCGGCCGATGGCGGGGTGTTCGCCTTCGGGAGCGCGACCTTCCAGGGCAGCCTCGGCGACACCGTGGTCGACTCGCCGATCACTCGCATCGTTCCGACGGCGACCGATGACGGGTACTGGCTGGTCGCGGCCAACGGCACCGTTCACCCCTTCGGCGACGCTGCCGGGTGAGGTTCCCCTAGGGTCTCCCGGCGGACCGGATCGGCACCGGGAGACGAGCATGCAGCGCTTCGCCGTGATCTCGGCGACGGGGACCGCCCGGAAGCGCACGATCCCGGCGCTCGCCGACAGCGAGCTCGCCGTCGTGACCGCGATCCACGGTCGTGACGAGGGTCGGCTCCGAGCGCTCGCCGACGACCACTCGATCCCGAGGTGGACGACGAGCGTCGACGAGCTGCTCGCCGCCGACGGCATCGATGCGGTGTTCGTCGCGAGCCCGCCGTTCCTCCACGTCGATCACGTCGAGGCGGCGCTCGCTGCCGGGCTGCCGATCCTCTGCGAGAAGCCGCTGGCCGCCTCGCTCGCTGATGCCGAGCGGATCGTCTCTGCGGTCCGTGAGCGGGGTGCGCCCTTCGGGGTCGCCCACCACCTCCGGCACCAACCCGCTGTCGTGTGGCTCCGCGAGCAGCTCGCCACCGGGATGATCGGCGAGGTGCGCACGGCGCATCTCCAGTGGTCCTTCGTGATGGACCACGACGCTCCGAACGCCAAGTGGAAGCTCGACCCCGAGCTCGGCGGTCGCCACGCCCTCTTCGACGCCGGCGTCCATGCCGTCGATCTCGCCATCCATCTCTTCGGCGAGCCGGTGCGATCGACCGGCCTCGCCGCGACCGTCCGAAGCGCTCGCACCGCCGACACGGCGAGCGTCCTGATCGAGTTCGACCACGGCGTGCTGGTCACCGTGACGGGATCGCACGCCGCGTCCCACCACGGCAACACGTTGGAGATCAGCGGAAGCGACGGCGCGATCGTGGCGTTCGGTGGCATGGGAGAGCGACCGATCGAGCAGCTCGACGTCGTGACCGCCGAGGGGTCGGCGACTCAACGCTTTGAGCCGGGCTCGCCGTACCGATTCGTCGTCGAGGACTTCGTCCGGCAGATCGAGGGAGCGACTCCGCGTGCGGCGGTCACGACGCTCGACGAGGCGACCTGGGCGATGAAGGTGCTGGAGGCCGTCGCGGGGGAGTGAGCCCACGGCGCCCGAATCGGTATCGATGCAGCGTCGCTGCTAGGACGTGCGTGGGAGACCGGCGTTGCTGTCGGAGATGCGGGGGGAGGGCTCGTGGCTGAGCCGGGAGCGGGAAGAACTCGCGTGGGCACGAGGCATCGCTGCCGGCGGTGGTCTCGCACGGTGTTGGCGCTCGCGGTTGCGGCGTCGGCCGCGGTGGTCGTCATGGTGCCGACCGCCGCGCCCGCTGCAGAGGTCCACGTCGTCGGAGCGTCCAACAACTGGCCGACATCGGTCATCGCCGGGGCGTCGACGCCGGACGGCGATGGGTTCTGGTTGGCCAGGGCCAATGGCGTCGTCGAGGCGAGAGGAGCGGCGGTGCATCGTGGAGATGCGGCAGACATTCCTCTCGCCGCGCCCATCGTCGGCATGGCGGCCACGCCGTCGGGGCGTGGGTACTGGCTCGTCGCAGCGGATGGCGGGATCTTCAGCTTCGGTGATGCGCGCTTCTTCGGCTCGATGGGTGGCACCGCGCTCAACCAGCCCGTCTTCTCGATGACCGCGACAGCGACGGGTCGGGGCTACTGGCTCGTGGCACGCGATGGCGGGATCTTCAGCTTCGGCGATGCTCGCTTCTTCGGCTCCATGGGCGGGACACCGCTGAACGCGCCGATCGGCGGGATCACCCGGTCTGCCAGCGGCAGCGGCTACCGGATGGTGGCGACGGACGGCGGGATCTTCAGCTTCGGCGACGCCGACTTCTACGGGAGCCTCGGCGGCACCGGCACGGGCAACGTGGTCGGCATGGCGCCGACGCCGTCGGGCGAGGGGTATTGGATCCTGACCGCCGACGGTGTGATCCACGAGTTCGGCGACGCGCTGTCATCGGACTCTGCGAGCATCAGCTCGACTGACCCTGCGGTCGCGATCTTCGCCAACCCGCGTGCGCAGGGCTTCAACGTCGTGACGAGGTCGGGTCAGGTCCTCGGTTTTGGGGCAGCACCCGGGTTCGGTGAGGACACGAGCCCGACGCCGACACCAGGGAGCGGGACGCTCTCCGTGCCGTCCCAGTATGCGATCCGCATCTCCGGTGAGGGCGCGTTCGTCAACCTCGTCGCTGGCTTCGATCGCACCGGGATCCCCTTCGTCGTCGACGGCGACCTCGTCCTCGTGCCGACGCTCGACCGCTCCGGGATCAGCGGCAACGGCGTGAACGTCGTGGATCTCGGCATCCGCACCGACGTCAGCCCGATCGTGGGCAGTGCGGGGGCCCTGTGGTTCGGTACGAACACGTCCGTCTCCGCGGCGATCGGCACGAGCCCGTCTGTCGGTGCGAGCAACGTGGACGTCTCGATCGTGGAGTTCGATGATGCGACCAGGACGATCACGGCCCAGCTCGACGGCGATGCCTTCGGCCTCCCGACGGCTCGGATCAACTACCTGAACGTGTTCAACCTGCGCACCTCGGTGCTTGCTCAGATCTACAACGCCTTCGCCGGCACGGTCACCGTGACGCTGTCGCCGGATGGCTCGACGGTGAACGGCACGATCGAGATCGGCGGGAACTCGGGCTTCGCCGGACCGGGCGTCACCACGGCCTACTTCGCGACGTTCACCGGGGTGCGGGTCGGCTAGCCGCTTCACTCGGCGAGACGGTCGACGAGGGTGACGGTCCGCTCGACCAGCTCGTCGAGGCCGAGCTCCGGGACCCCCGCCAGCGAGAAGGCGACCCGGTCGTTCCATGGCTCGGTCCACGCCGCCGGCACCTCGCCTTGGTGCAGGCCCCACAGGGCTCCGACCGTCGCGCCGTTGCAGTCGGTGTCGAGGCCGGCCGCCACCACGTCGCCGATCGCCGCGCCGAAGTCGTCGGGGTGGCTGAGTAGCGCCCAGACGACGAGCGCCAGGTTGTTGACGGTGTGCACGGGCGACATCCCGTCGTACGCCTGCCGGATCGCCGCACCCCCGTCAGCGTCACCCGCCAGCTCCCAGCCGAGTCGGACGGCTGCAGCCGCACGGCCGCCATCGTCGAGCAACGCCAGCGCCGAGTCGAGGGCATGGTCGAGGTCGGACACGGCGACCGCTGCGCCGAGGGCGGCGACGAAGCGAGCACCGTCGACGCCGGCACCACGGTGGGAGAGCCGTGCGTCCCGCTCGGCCAACGCCGCGGCCTCCACCGGGCGACCGGGGAGGACCCAGCCGTACACGTCGGCCCGGATCTGGGCGCCGATCCACTCGTGGTACGGGTTGTCGGCGCACTCGGCGAGATCGAAGCCAGGGTCCGCGCCCTCGGGGAACCACTCCGCGCCCCGGGCGAGCAAGGTCGAATAGGCCGCCCGCTCGGCGGTGTAGGTACGAGCGGCTGGCATCCGCAGGAGCCACGCCCGGGCGACATCCACGGTGTCGAGCTCTAGGCCGTGCTGCTCCAGCAACTCGACGGCGAGGAGCGAGTAGTCGAGGTCATCGTCGGCCTCGGCTCGGACGAGCCGATCCCGGCAGCACCGGGCGTCGACGCGCTCGTCGCCGAGGTCGGGCACGTAGTCCCGCAGCGGCATCGCGTCCGCTCGGCGGAGGTAGTCGGCCAGCGCTTCGTGGCCGTGACGCATCGACAGCAGCTCGATCGGCTTGCCGAGCTGGCAGCCCGAGATGCGCCCCTGCCAAGCGGCTCGGATGCGGGTCTCGGTGTCGAGCGGCACGGACCGGAGCCTACGGCCGCGTAGCGTTGTCCGGGAGGGGCGTCGGGGGCGGCCGATGTTCCGCAGTCGTTCACCTCGATTCGGGACGATCCCCGACCCGACCGTCGGTTCTCCAGGACGTGACCATGACCTCCACCTCGCCGCAGATCGACCGTCCGTCGGACCAGACGTCGACCGTCCGCCGACTCCTCGGACGCATCACCCGCCTCGAGATCGTCGTCGCTGCTGCGATCGCGGTGCTGATGCTCGTGCTCGTCATCATCGAGCCCAACATCCTCGAGGCACCGTTCGAGAACGAGCGCACGCTGCTCTTCACCTTCGGCGGCACCGCCCTCGCCGCCGCTGCGTACGTCGCCATGCTCTGGCTCCGCGTGCCGGCGCTGGTGCGCTTGACCGTGCTGCTGGTGCCGTTCGCCATCGTCAACTGGTGGCTGCTCTCGCCGTACTTCATCGACGACGTGGTCGACGAGGAGTTCTCGACCTCGATCGCTGCCCAGCAGGCCGCCGCCGACCAGACCGCCGAAGCACCCGCCGACCCGGTCGTGGTCGAGGACGACGCACCGGCCGACGCCGCTGCTGAGGGGGCTGCCGATGCCGACGCTGCGACGGACGGCGACGCCGCGACCGAGGACGACGCAGCACCGGCCACCACCGAGCCCGCGCCGGCTCCCACCACCGAGGCCGTGCCCGACACCCCCGTCCTGCTCGGCGCCGGCTCCTTCGTCGGGCTCGCCGGACACGAGGGCACCGGCGACGCCGGCATCTTCCGCAACCCGGACGGCACGTTCGTCCTGCGCTTCGAGAACTTCGACATCGAGAACGGCCCCGACCTCGAGGTCTACCTCGTGCCCGGCGCCGACCAGGTCGACCTCGTCGACGGCTCGATCGCTCTGGGCGCCCTCAAGGGCAACATCGGCGACCAGACCTACGAGCTGCCGCCCGGCACCGAGCTCCCGCCGGGCGAGTACACCGCCCTGGTCTGGTGCGAGGCCTTCAGCGTCGAGTTCGTCGGCGCCACCATCCAGGTCTGAGTTCGTCCCCCGGCCGGGGCCCTGGAGCCCCAGCCTCCGCCACAGGTCCTCGCCCTGACGGGCTGCGGCGTGGCCGTGCTCGTTGCGGTTCGCCGGAGTCAAGCTTCGTCATCCCGTGGTGCGCATCGCCCCGCCTCTGATGAGGTGGGGCGATGTTGCATCCGCCCAAGGCCCGACCGGGTGATCGGTCGCCGTGGTCTCGCCCTCGTGGGCGGCCCCGGCGCATCGCCCGGAGCTGCACGAGCAGGCGTTGCGACGACTCACCGAGCTCACCGGACTGCTGCCCGTCGAGTACCCGAGCACGCGGCGTGACTCGACACCGGGGGAACGAGCTCGAGACCTCAACGCCGCCTTCGCCGATCCGGACATCCGGGCCGTGCTCGCCGTCATCGGCGGCGACGACCAGATCCGGGTCGTCCCCCACCTCGACCCCGACCTGGTCCGAGCCGACCCGAAGCCGTTCTGCGGGTACAGCGACAACACCAACCTCCTCAACTGGCTCTGGGGTCTCGGCATCGTCGGCTTCCACGGCGGCTCGACCCAGGTCCACCTCGGTGCCGGACCGGGCGTCGACGACTGTCACGCCAGGTCGCTCGTGGCCGCGCTCGTCACCGGCGGCCGGCTGCAGGTCGTCGACCCGGGGGAGTCCGAGGACTTCGGTGCCGACTGGTCGACACCGGAGTCACTGACCGACTTCGGTGAGCGCGAGCCGACCGAGTCCTGGACGTGGGCCGGTCCCCGGCGGAGCGTCACCGGACCGACCTGGGGCGGTTGCGTCGAGGTCATCCAGTGGATCCTCACCGCCGGTCGGTTTCCCGCCGAGCCGTCCGTGCTCGACGGCGGTGTGCTGATCCTCGAGACCAGCGAGATGCTCATCCCCGCTGATGAGTTCGGCTGGATCCTGCGCTCAGTGGGAGAGCGGGGTCTGCTCGCTGCCGTCGATGGCATCGTCATCGCCCGCCCGCCCGCCCGCCGGCGTCGAACCTCGAGCGCCGGCCGTCCAGCGAGGAGCGCGCCCGGCACCGGGTCGCGCAGCGGGATGCGGCGCTCCGGGTCATCGAGACCTACAACCCCGACGCCGTCGTCTGCATCGGCGTGCCGTTCGGTCACACCCGACCCCAATGGTCCTCCCGCACGGCGGGACCATCACCGTCGACGGCGCAGCCCGGACGATCACCGCAGACTACGGCTGAGTGGGAGGCGGCAGGGCTACCGTGCCGCATGGACTTCGGCATCACGACGGCCTTCTCGCACCACACCCCGATCGAGCAGATCGTCGGCACCGCACAGCGGATCGAGGCCGCCGGCTTCACGACGGTGTGGGTGCCCGAGCACGTCCTCTTCTTCCCCGAGTACGCCTCGGCCTACCCGTACTCCGACGACGGGAAGGTGCCCGGCGATCCGGACGGCGTGCTCGATCCGTTCAGCGCCCTCACCTTCGTCGCCGCTCACACGTCGACGCTCCGCCTCGGCACCGGCATCTGCCTCGTGCCGCAGCGCCAGCCGGTCTACACGGCGAAGGCAGTCGCCGACTTGGACTACCTCTCCGGCGGACGGGTCGACTTCGGGATCGGCATCGGCTGGCTCGCGGAGGAGTTCGACGCGCTCGGCATGGACTTCTCGGCACGGGCACGCCGGTGCTCGGAGTACATCGCGGCGATGAAGGCGCTGTGGGGAGCCGACCCGGTGACCTTCGAGGGCGAGACCGTCGCGATCCGCAACGCCCAGGCGAACCCCAAACCGGCGCAGGACCCGCACCCGCCGATCCTCATCGGCGGCGAGAGCGAGCCCGCCCTGCGGCGGGTCGCGGCCTTCGGTGATGGCTGGTACGGGTTCAACCTGTCGCCCCAGCAGCTCGCCGAGCGCTTGGTCTCGCTCGACGCCCACCTCGAGGCAGCCGGCCGGAGCCGGGACGAGGTGACCGTCGTCGCCTCGCCCGGCCGCAACCGCATCGACCCGTCGGCCGCGGCTGCCTACGCCGAGGCCGGTGCCGACCAGCTCGTGCTGCCCCTGTTCGGTCGCGACCTGGACGACGTCGACCGGCGCCTCGCGTCCCTGGTCGAGATCACGTCGGCCTGAGCCTCAGCGCTCGCGCAGCTCGAACAGCTGGACGGTCGTGCCGTCCGGGTCGACGAGCGAGGCGACGATGCCGCCCCATGACTCCCGCTCAGGTCGACGGAGCACCTCGACGCCGGCGTCGACCGCCCGCTGGACCAGCTCCTCGATGCCGTCGACCGCCAGGTTGAGCATCACGCGGTGCGGCTCGGAGGTCGAGCCGCTGACGTCGGAGTGCGTGTGGATCGTGAGCCGCTGTCCGCCCCACTCGAAGTTGACGAACTCGTCCCGGTCGGACCGGGGCGTGAGGCCGAGCACGTCCACGTAGAACGCCCGCATCGCCTCGAAGCGAGCGGGCTCGGTCCACACCAACACCCCGGCGAGCCCGGTCACCTTCGCCATCGCTCGTCGCTCCGGTTCAGCTCGGGGAGAGGGCGAGGACGCCGTTGGCCTCGGCCGTAGCGGTGAGGCGGCCGTCGTAGGTCACGATCCCGTCGAGGTCGTCTCCGAGCGTGAGCGCCGACGAGATGTGGAGGGCATCGAGCGAGCGCAGCTCGGGAGGATCCAGGCGTCCGGCGGTGTCCAGGACCGACGCCGTGAGATCCAAGAGCGTCAGTCCGTCGAGCACCTGTCGCGTCCGCACCATGCGATCGGGGGCGCTCCGGCGTACGGCTCGAACGAGCTCGGTGCGGACGAGGTCGCACGCGACCGGATCCCGCTCTGCTCCGGCGAGCCAGGCCTGCAGCGCCTCGGTCTCTGCCTCGGCGACGACGAGTTTCACGAGTGCCGAGGTGTCGAGGTAGAACGCCACGGCTAGTACCGCTCGTCGTCACGCATCGTCTGGAGCACACGTGACAGGTCGGGCCCAGGCTCCGGAGCGCTGAGGTCGGCCAGGGCGCTCCGCGCCGGACGGGCGCGGCCGGCGGCGGTGAGCGCTTCGAGGGGAGAGGCGGGGATCGCTGTCAACTGCGCGACGGGCCGGCCTCGATCCGTGATCGTGATCGTCTCACCAGCGACGGCATCGGCCACCACCGCCGATGCGTTCTGCTTCAGGGCCCGGATCCCGACTTCCGACATGTTCTACATCGTAGCACATCAGCGGGAGGAGTCCGTCACGCCGGTTGGGCCTCCTCGAAGCGGCGGCGGGCCGCTCGGACGTCGCCGAGGTGCTGCTCGGTCCAGTCCCGGATCACCGAGAGGGGCTCGGTGATGCTCTCGCCGAGCGGGGTGAGCGAGTACTCGACCTGTGGCGGGCGCATCTGCACGAGCACCGTGCGGTCGACGAGGCCGTCCTGCTCGAGGCGGCGCAGCGTCTGGGTCAGCATCTTCTGGGTGATGCCCGGGATCGCCCGGCGGAGCTGACCGAAGCGGTGGGGCTCCTCCTCGAGCTTGCCGATGATCAGCGTCGACCACTTCGACGCCACGAGGTCGAGGATGTCCCGGCACGGACAGGCGGCCGAGTAGAGGTCGCCGACGTCGGCGCCGCAATCCTGCTCAGAGGTGGTCTCCATCAGGTACCTACCAGTGGTGAGAGTGCCTTCTTGCCAACGGGTACCACCGTGAGGATGATCGTTCCAGCACCCGAACGCAACCCCTCATCAGCGGCGGGTGGACACGACGAACAGGACCGAACCCGACGTGCTGTCCCAGCTCGCACCCTCGACCTTCCCCACGATCAACCGCGCCTACGGCCAGGTCTTCCGACCCGGTCGACTCACCGTCGGACTGGTCGTCCCGCTCGAGGCCTACCCCTCCGGACCGGTGCCGACCATGGAGCACCACCTCGAGCGCGTTCGCCTCGCCGAGGAGCTCGGCTTCGCCTCGCTGTGGCTGCGCGACGTCCCCTTCGACGTGCCGAGCTTCGGCGACGCGGGCCACATCCACGACCCGTTCGTCTACCTCGGCCTCCTGGCCGGCGCGACGGAACGGATCGCCCTCGGGGTCAGCAGCATCGTGCTCCCGCTCCGGCACCCCGCTCACGTCGCCAAGGCGGCGGCGAGCGCCGACGTGCTGTCGGGCGGCCGTCTCCTCCTCGGCATCGCCTCCGGGGACCGACCCGACGAGTACCCGGCGCTCGGCATCCCGTTCGACGAGCGCGGGGAGCGCTTCCGCGAGAGCTACGACTACCTGCGCCGGATGGCCGACGACCGGCCGACCTTCGCCAACACCTACGGCGAGACGCGCGGCATCGACCTGCTGCCCAAGCCGACCTCGGGCACGCTGCCGCTGCTCGTCACCGGCAGCAGCCAGCAGTCGCCCGAGTGGATCGCGCGGCACGGCGACGGCTGGATGATCTACCCACGGGACGTCTCGACGCAGGCTCGCCTGATCGACGCCTGGAGGGGCCGGATCGCCGACGCCGGACTCCAGGACAAGCCGGTCATGCAGCCGCTCTACATCGACCTCGTCGACGACGGCGACGCCCGACCCCAGCCGATCCACCTCGGGTTCCGGTCCGGTGTCTCTGCGCTGCGGGAGTACCTCACCGCCCTGGAGGGCATCGGCGTCAACCACGTGGCCCTCAACCTCCGATTCCACCGTGCGGACATCGAGACCACCCTCCGCCGCCTGGCCGATGACCTCCTTCCCGACTTCCCCACCGAGGACTCCGAACGATGACCCTCACCATCCTCGTCACCGGCGCGACCGATGGCATCGGCCTGCTGACCGCGCAACGCCTGGCGACGCTCGGCCACCACGTACTCCTGCATGGCCGGAACCCGACCAAGCTCGCCGACGCCGAACGCGCCATCCGCGCCGCCGCACCCGAGGCCACGGTCGAGACGTACCGGGCCGACCTGTCGTCGCTCCCCGAGGTCGACGAGCTGGCCGAGGCCATCTCGTCGCGCCATCCCCGCCTCGACGTGATCATCAACAACGCCGGCGTCCTGAAGGCGGCCCGGCCGACGACCGATGGCGGGCTCGACGTCCGGTTCGTCGTCAACGCCCTCGCTCCCTACCGACTCACCGAGCGGTTGCTGCCGCTCGTGCCGCCGACCGGCCGCGTCGTCAACCTTTCCTCGGCCGCCCAGGCGCCGGTCGACCTCCGAGCGCTGGCGGGGCAGCGCCAGGCCCCGGACATGGACGCCTACGCGCAGAGCAAGCTGGCGATCACGATGTGGACGCGCCATCTCGCCCAACGCCTCGGGCCCGACGGCCCCGCCGTCATCGCCGTCAACCCCGGCTCCTTCCTCGCCACGAAGATGGTCAAGGAGGGCTTCGGGATGGCCGGCAACGACATCGGCATCGGCGCGGATGTCCTCGTCCGGGCCGCGCTCTCCGACGAGTTCGCCGGAGCGACCGGGCAGTACTTCGACAACGACGCCGGTCGCTTCGGGTCGCCGCACCCCGATGCGATGGACCCGGCCAAGGTCGACGCCGTCGTCACCCGGCTCGCCTCGCTGGCGGATCAGCCGACCGCGGAGTAGTTCGTCCGTTCGTCTCGTCGCCGAAACACGGCCGACAGCTGGCCGGGCATGATCTCGGCGTGCCGACGCCCGAGGACCGACTCGTCATCGCCAACGCCCGGCTGCGTGGAGGTGCGGAGCTCACCGACATCGAGATCGATGGCGGCACGATCACGTCGATCGATCCGGGCGCCGACACCGGGGGAGCGACGACGATCGACGCCGGCGGTGGGCTGGTCACGGAGAGCTTCACCAACACCCACCTCCACCTCGACAAGGTCTTCACGCTCGCGGCGTTCGGTGACCGGGCCATGGAGGCGTACCAGGCCGAGGGGATGGGCGACGCGATGCGGGGCATCGAGCGCGCTGCCGACGTGAAGCGGTCGCAGGACGCCGACCAGATGCTCGACCTCGCGCTCCGGTCGCTCGCGATGGCCGCCTTCTACGGCAACACCCACATCCGGGCGTTCGCCGACGTCGACACCAAGGCCGGCACCCGCGGCGTCGAGGTGCTGTGCGAGGCCCGCGACCGCTTCGCCGGCATCGTCGACGTCCAGGTCGTCGCCTTCCCGCAGGACGGCATCGCCCGCGAGCCGGGTGCGCTGGAGCTGATGGCGAGGAGCATGGAGCTCGGTGCCGACGTTGCGGGCGGCATCCCGTGGATCGAGCTCACCGAGGCCGACATGGCCGCCCACGTCCGCTACGCCTTCGATCTCGCCGTCGAGCACGACGCCGACGTGTCGATGCTGCTCGACGACGCAGGCGATCCGGGCCTCCGCACGCTCGAGATGATGACGGTCGAGGCGCTGGAGCGCGGCTGGGTCGGGCGGGCGCTCGGCCACCACTGCCGGGCGATGGAGCTGTACCCCGACCCGTACTTCGCCCGCCTCGTGAACCTGCTCCGCGAGGCCGAGGTGTCCATCGTGTCCGACCCGCAGACCGGTCCGCTGCACGCCCGTGTCGAGGGGCTGCTCGGCCAGGGCGTCAACGTCGTGCTCGGCCAGGACGACATCTCCGACGCCTACTACGCGTTCGGTCGCAACAACATGCTCGAGGTCGCCTTTCTCGGCTGCCACCTGCTGTGGATGATGACCGTCGAGGGACAGGAGACGGTCTACGACCTCGTCACCGTCAACGGCGCCACCGCCCTGAACGTCGTCGACTTCGGGCTCGCGGTCGGCAACCCCGCCAACCTCGTCGTCCATGAGGCGCCGACCATGGTCGACGTGCTGCGGTTCCACGCGCCGCCGACCGCCGTGATCAGCCACGGGGCGATCGTCGATCGGGGAGCGATGGCCGAGCGCGGGAGGATCCCGATGACCGAACGAGGAGGCATCGATGGCTGAGGCCAACGACCACGAGCGACGGATCGAGGTGCGGGCCGAGGTCACCTGGGCGGAGGGGCACCGGAAGGTGGCGGTCGCCGGCCAACCGGGTGTCGGCCCCTTCGCCTTCGTCTCCGACGAGGGTCCCTACATGCCGGGTGGTGAGGGGACGGCGCCGACGCCGCTCAGCTACTTCGTCGCCGGCGTCGGTCTCTGACTGAGCTCCCACCTGTCGCAGGTCGCGGCAAAGCGGAAGCTCGAGATCCGGAACCAGCGGATCGTCGTCGATGCGAAGTTCCACGAAGGCGGGTCGGTGCTTCGTGGCGATGCGTTCGGTGCGTGCGACGGCTTCGAGATCATGATGTCGCTCGACGCCGACGAGCCAGACGAGGTCCTCGCCGAGGTCTTCCGTCTGGCCCACCGGATGTGCTTCACCGAGGTGGCGCTGCAGTCGCCGGTCACGGTCTCGACCAGTCACGTGGTGAACGGCGAGATCCTGGACCTCGGCCGAGATGGTCGGCCATAGCGTGGCGACCATGGTCGATGCCCCCCGTCCTGCCGTCCATCAGCTCCGAGTGGTCGTGGAGGCCGCCGACTACGAGGAGGCGGTGAGGTTCTTCCGCGATGCGCTCGGGCTCCCCGAGCTCGCTGCCTTCGAGGGGGACGGCGACGCGTCGGTCGTGATCCTCGACGCTGGTCGGGCGACGCTGGAGCTCGCCAACCCGGCCCAGGCCCGGATGATCGACGACGTGGAGGTCGGCCGACGGGTCGCTCCACCGATCCGACTCGCCTTCGAGGTGGACGACACGGCGGCCGGCACGGCTCACCTCGCCGAGGCGGGTGCCAGCGTCATCGCCGATCCGATCATGACGCCGTGGAGATCGATCAACTCCCGTATCGCCGCACCTGCGGGCATCCAGATGACGCTGTTCCAGGAGACGCTGAGCGATGACGAACGCGCCGGCGACGGCGACTTCGGGACCAGCGAGAGCCGCTGAGTGTCGCTCTCCTCGGTCGACGGGCCGTCACGAAAAGTGAGATGTCCATCGCTCGGAGCGCGCTGTCGAGCGGTCTAGTCTCGTCACCGGGGAAGGTCGGACGACAGCGGTGGGTGAGAGCGGGAGATGCGAGAGATTCGGTTCGGCATCATCGGTTGCGGCTTCGTGGCCGACTACTACATGGCCACCTTGGCCAACTACCCACACGTCCGCATCGAGCGGGCGTACGACCGGAACCCGGCCAACGCGGAGCGGTACAGCGCGCACTGGGGTGTGCCGTCGGTCGCGGACGAGGACGCGTTCTACGACGGACTCGACGTCGACGCCGTACTCAACCTCACCAACCCGTCGAGTCACTACGAGGTCTCGCGCACGGCCCTGGAGCGGGGCTACGCCGTCTACTCCGAGAAGCCGATCGCCATGGACGTCGACGAGGTCCTGGACCTCCGCGACCTCGCGTTCGACAAGGACCTGCCGCTGGCCTCGGCCCCGTGCAATCACCTCTCCGAGGCGTTCGCGACCCTCCGGTCCGGCATCGCAGCCGGACACATCGGCCGCCCGCTGCTCGCCTACGCCGAGATGGACGGCAACTTCATCGCCCGGTCGCCGTTCCAGGACTGGGTGAACCCGTCCGGTGCGCCGTGGCCGTACGAGGACGAGTTCGCCGTCGGCTGCACCCTCGAGCACGCCGGCTACTACCTCACCTGGCTGATCGCGCTCTTCGGCTCGGTCACCGAGGTGCACGCCTACGGCTCGCTGCGGTACCCGGGCAAGCCGGTCGACGACGATGCGGCCGAGGCCCCCGACTTCACGGTGGCGTGCCTCGAGTTCGCCAACGGGATGTCGGCCCGCCTCACCTGTGGGGTCGTCGCTCCGAGCGATCATCAGTTCCGCATCTTCGGCGACGAGGGCGTCATGCACGTCGAGGACAGTTGGTTCTACGACACCCCGGTCAAGTACAAGCGCTGGCTCCAGGTGCGCCGCAAGTTCATGCTGACCCCGTGGTTCACGACGCTGAAGCCGACCCCGCCGCCGTTCGAGCTGCCCAAGACCGGCTCGGCGCAGATGGACTTCATCCGCGGACCGGTCGAGATGGTCACCGCCGCCCGCGAGGGCCGCGAGAGCCGCGTGCCGCTCGACTTCAGCGTCCACTTCAACGAGGTGTCGCTCGCCATCCACACCGCGCACGAACGGCGGGCCGTCTACCAGGTGCGGTCGCGCGTCGATGATCTCGCCCCGGTCGAGGTCGCCGGCGGCGAGCGCAGCTCGGTGCTCGAGGACCGGATCATCCCGGTGGCGGAGAAGCTCATCGGTATCGTGAGACGGTGAGCTGGGGCATCGTCGGCACGGGCACGATCGCATCGAAGTTCGCGGTCGCCTCGGCCCGCGCCGGCCAGCCGGTGGCGGCGGTGTCCTCGCGATCCGCCTCGACCGGCCAGGACTTCGCCGCCAGGTTCGAGATCCCGGCTGCCGTCTCCAGCATCGAGGAGCTCGTCGCGCTGCCGCAGGTGCGACGCATCTACGTCGCCACCCCCAACGAACGCCATCGCGACGACGTGCTCGCCGGCATCGCCGCCGGCGTCCCCGTCCTCTGCGAGAAGCCGCTCGCGATCTCGGCCGCCGAGGGTCGCGAGCTCGTCGACGCCGCCCAGGCGGCCGGGGTCTTCCTCATGGAAGGTCTCTGGACACTGTGCCTGCCGGTCTACCGCGACGTGCTCGCCCGCCTTGCCGACGGCGCGATCGGCGAGGTCCGTGAGGTGGAGGCCAACTTCGCCGTGCCGCACGGACCCGACACCATGCCCCGCCTCTTCGACGGACCCGGCGCAGGCGCGCTGCTGGACCGCGGCGTCTACGCGATCGCGCTCGCACGAGCCGTGCTCGGCCCCGAGCTCCAGCTCGTGCACGCCAGCGGGGACCTCTCGTCGAGCGGTGTCGATCTCGCCGCCTCGCTGATCCTCGAGTCGCCGACCGGCGCCCGAGCCGTGCTCAGCGTCGCCGTCGATCGGATGGGCAGCAACCGGATGGCGATCGCCGGCACGAGGGGACGCATCACGCTCGAGGAGCCGCTCGCCAACCCGGCGGGCTTCCGGGTGGCGACCATCGACCCGAACGCGACGCCCTCGCCTCCGCTCGGTGCACCCGGTCTCACGGACCGGATCACCGAGCAGCTGATGCGCCGTTCGACGCTTCGATCGGTCGCCAAGGCCGCCCTCCGTCGGCCCTCCGGAGCTGCGGGAGGACTGGACGACCAGATCGCCCACGTCGAGGCGTGCCTCGCCGCCGGCAGGACCGAGAGCGACTGGGTGCCGCTGTCGAGCTCCATCGCCGTGCTCGAGCTGATCGACGACGCTCGCGCTGCGCTCGCCGCCCAGCGAGCCTGAGTCGTCTACCGCTCGTCCCCGGCGAGCACGTCCACCGGGTGCGCCTCGACCGCCGTGTTCCGGGGGAGCCCGGAGGGACACGTCGAGTCGGCGCCGGCCTCGGCACCAGGTCCCAGGCGATCGGCGGCCTCGCCCAGCCGTCGGAGTGAGACGAGCACGGGCAGGGCGAGCACGGTGAACGCGCCGCCGACGACGTAGCCGGTGCCGAACGAACGTGCGTCGCTGATCGCACCGAGGCCGACCTGCCCGCCGACGCCTCCGACCGAGGTGACCATCGCATCGAACGAGACGACCGTCGCCCGGTGCTCGCTCGCCGTGACCTGGTGGAGGTACGCCTGGCGGACCGGCATGATCACGCCCATCGACACGGCGATGATCATCAGGGCACCCGCCGTGATGGCGAACGACGACGTGAGACCCATCAGCACGCCCGCTCCCGCCGTCGCCGCGGAGGCGGCGAGCAGCATCGTCGAACGCCGGCTGCAGCGCCGGCTCCACACGCTGACCAGCTGGTTGCCGACGATCGTGCCGAGTGAGACGCCGGCCGTGACGAGACCGATCACCCACACGGCGTCGCGTTCGAGCAGCTCCAGCAGGTACGGCTGGGCGGCGTAGAAGGCCCACCCCATGAACGACCCCCTGACCAGCCCGGCGATCATCAGCCGGCGCAGCCCGGGCTGGCCCCAGCCGCTGGAGATGCCCACCGTCGCCTGCTCCCGCATGCGTGCCGGGACCTCGCCGAGCGTCAGGGGAGCCGGGGTGAAGCCGATCTCGACCATCAGCCGGGCGGCGATGACGAAGACCGCCACCAACAGCACCGACCGGGCGATGAACGGCACGGCGAGATCGAGCTGGCCGAGGAAGCCGCCGGCGATCGTCCCGCTGAACATCGCGACGCCGCTGATCTGCTGGCCTCGGGCGAAGACCTGGTCGAGCGCACCGTCGCGGCCCCTCGCCTTGAGCGCATCGACCAGCCACGCCTCGAGCGCGCCGGAGTAGAACGTGAAGCCGAGACCCATCGCGATCGACACGACGACGAACACGACGACGCCCGCCTCGGCCTGGGCGGCGATCAGGTACAGCGCCGTCGTGGCGGCCAGCACCGTCACGCTCATCAGGTACGAGGCGCGGCGGCCGATCGTGTCGGCGACGACACCGGTCGGGATCTCGAAGAGCACCATCCCGGCCGAGAACGCGGCGTTGGCGACGAAGACCTCGCCGATGCCGAGGCCGGCGTCGAGCAGGAACAGCGTGTTGACGCTCCAGATCAGCGAGGCCGCCAACGTGTAGAGCCCGGCCAGCGTCATGTAGGTGCGGATGATCCGGGCCTCGTCCACCCCCGCAGCCTCGCGCGAGGGCGTCGGGCGTCAGACCATGAGGTTCTGGAGCGGCTGATCGAGCAGCAGGCGGCCGTGGTCGGCGTAGCGCGACTCCCGATCGAACACGACGTGGTTCGACGCCGTGGTCACGTCGCGCAACGCCCGCTGGATCGGGTTGTCGAGGAAGGCACCGCTGGCGCCCGTGACCGACGAGATGGACTGGACGGCGTCGCGGCACATGAGTACGGCGTGAGTGATCCGGGCGAGCCAGGCGCTGCGGGTCGTCGTCGAGGCCTCGTCGCGCTGCTCGAGCACCTCGGCGAGCACCGAGCGGAAGACGAGCTCGGCCGCGTCGACGTGCAGCGCGGCCTCGGCGGCCACGGCCGGCTTGGTGGCGTCACGGTCCTTGCCGCCGATCGACGGTGCACCGGCGGCGAGCTTGGCCATCGTCTGTCGCCGGTACTGCTCCACGACGAGCTTGGCGGCGCCCAGGATCGGCGTCCCGGCCGCGAAGGCGAGGATCGGCATCAGGGGCGTGCGGTACAGGTCGCCGTCGTGCAGACGGGGTCCCTCGCCCGTGCCGTTGACGAGGTCGATCATCGACGCCGCCCGCTCGCTCGGGACGAAGACGTCGTCGATGACCATGTCGAGCGAGCCGGTCGCGCACATCCCGGCGACGTGCCAGGTGTCGACCGTCTCGACCTGCTCCCGGGGCAGGGCGAAGAAGCGCGGGTCGATGCCTCCGCCACCGGTCCGCACCATCGCACCGGCGAGCACCCAGTCGGCGTGCACGATGCCGGTGCCCCATTGCCAGCGACCATCGACCCGGTAGCCGCCGTCGACCTCGACCGCCTGTCCGGCCCCGACGTTGATCGCTCCGGGGGCGAGCACGTGGTCGCGGTCGGCGAACAGCTCCGTCTGGAACGACTCGGGGAACCCGCAGAACCAGAAGCAGTGCTCGATGTAGAAGCCGGTCAGCCAGCCCATCGCCGTGTCGGCCTGCGAGAGCGTGAGGACGACCTCGAAGAACGTGTCGAGGTCGGCCTCGTGGCCGCCGTAACGCCGGGGCACCATCAGCGAGAACAGCCCGCTGTCTCGGACGGCGTCGATCACCTGGTCGAGCGGACGCCGGGCGATCTCGGCCTCTCGGGCCGTCTTCTCGAACACCGGCGCGAGCCGCTCGGCCGCAGCGACGAGCTCGTCGTGGGTCATCGGCGAGGTCACTGCCACGGACGGACGAGGTACTTCTCGCCCGACGCCATCCGGGCGTACTTCCGGATCACCTCCGGGTCGAGCGCCTCCGCGAGCGAGATCTGCGAGCTGTAGCTGCTGGCGAACGTGGTGGTGAGCTCCTCGACCACCCGTGCTTGGAGCGCCGGCACCCGGTCCGGGATCGTCGCCAAGCGGTTGGGTAGCAGCCAGCCACCGACCGACCAAGCCATGCCGAAGGCGCGGTCGAGCGTCGTCGGGCCGCGGTCCAGACCGCCGTAGATGTAGAGCTGCTTCAGCTGCGTCGACCCGTAGCGGGAGAACTCCTGCCCGGCCGAGGCGACCCGCTCCATCCCGGCGAGGATCTCGCCGCCAAGACCGCCGCCGCCGATGGCGTCGAAGCAGAGCGTGGCGCCGGTGGCGGCCAGGGCGGCGTCGAGGGAATCGGCGAAGCCGTCGCTGCTGGAGTCGCACACGTGCGCTGCGCCGAGCGCCTCGAGCTCGGCGACCTGCTCGGGTCGGCGCACGATCTCGACGAGCCCGATCCCGTCGGCCGCGCACGCCTTGCGGAGCATGTGGCCGAGGTTCGACGCTCCGACCGTGTGGACGATCGCGGTGTGCCCCTCGTCTCGCATCGTCTCCAGCATCACCAGCACGGTCATCGGGTTGACGAACGGAGAGGCGGCGTCGACCGGATCGGTGCCATCCGGCATCAGCCAGCACGACGCGGCCGGGACGACGACGTGGCGGGCGTAGCTGCCACCGCCGGGGACTGCGGCGACGATCTTGCCGACCAACGCCTCGGCCTCGGGCGACGAACCGGCGGCGATCACGGTGCCCGCGCCCTCGTTGCCGACCGGCATGGGTGAGCCGAACCGGGCCGAAGCGCCGCGCAGCGCGGCGGGTGGGATCGGTCCGACGACCGCATCACCATCGGCCGACAGCTCGCGGGGGTCGGCCCCGCCGAGCAGCAGCCCGAGGTCGGACGGGTTGATAGGCGCCGCCTCGACCCTGATGAGCACCTGGTCGGGGGCCAGCTCGGGAAGCTCGCGCTCCTCGAGCTCGAGGCGGAGCTGTCCGTCGGCGGAGACGGTGGACAGCAGCCGGAGGTCGGTCTCGGTCATCGTGCTTCCTCTCGGGGGGTGCGGTCGGCTTCGGCCGCGGTGCGGATCTGGACGAGTCGGTCGGCGAGCTCGGCGCGGAGGCGGTCCTGGTCAGCGGCGATGGTCGCCGGGTCGTCACCTGTGGCCGGGGCGTGGAGCCGGAGGCGGGTGCCGCCGGGAATCTGCTCGACCGTGGTGCGGTGATCGTCGGACAGCCCGCCGAGGTGGGGCTCGACGAACCGGGGCGACGCCTTCACCTCGGTCTCGACGACCACACCCGGACCGTCGATGACGGTGCGCTCCCACCGGTCCACGTAGGCGATCTCCCGGGCCGGGTACCGCCTGGACGTCGGGGAGAAGCCGGTGCCGATCGTGTAGGCGACGGGAAAGAGGCAGATCTGCGTGACGTCGTCGGGCAGGTGGAGCAGCTCCGCGACCGCGTCGGCCTCGTTGAGGTACATCGTCGTCCACACCGTGCCGAGGCCCCGTGCCCGGAGGGCGACCATGAAGCTCCACGCCGACTGGATGACCGAGTCGAACAGTCCGGGTCGGCCGGAGCCGTCGTGGCGGCCGAGGATCGTCGGGATCACCAGCGCCGGGGTGCGGGCGATGTTCTCGCCGAGGTGTCGGGCGCCGGCCATCATCTTCTCGTTCGGGTGACCGGACCCCTCGAGCCGCTTGGCGGTCTCGATCACCCAGCTGACGCCGGCGGACAGGTAGAGCTCGGCGAGCCGGTCCTTGGTGTCCTGGTCGCGGACGATCACCCAGCGTCGGCTGCCCTGGTGGCCGCCGGTCGGGGCCTGCTCGGCGACGTCGATGCAGTCGAAGATCACCTCGTCGGGCACCGGGCGGTCGAAGTCGAGCCGCTGGCGCACCCCGCGGGTCGTCATCAGGGCGTGGTCGACCAGCTCCCGGTAGGCGTCCGATCCCGGCTCCGGTTCCACTCGCTCAGGCCCCGACCGCGAGTGGGGCGGGAAGGGCGGCCCCCATGAGGTCCTCGAAGTTGTCGGCGTAGAACCGCCGGACCTCCTCGTCGGTGCGTCCGTCGAGCGCGCCGTCGAAGCGCTTGAGCGGATGACGGCCACCTTCGACGTGGGGGTAGTCGCTGGAGAAGAGGCAGATCTCCGGAGCGCTGTTGGCGATGATCCACCCTGTGTCCTCGTGCGGGTAGGGCGTGACCCGCACCTGGCGTCGCACGATCTCGCTCGGACGGGCCGACAGGTTCCGCAGCCGCTCCTCGTTGCGGGAGAACGCGGTCCACGCCGCGTCGAGGTTCCGCATCCACCCGGGCAGCCAGCTCGCTCCCTGCTCGATGACGCCGAAGCGCAGCGACGGGAACCGATCGAGCACCCCGTCGAAGATGAGCGTGGCCATGGTCTGCATCGGCGGGTTGCCGATGGCCACGTAGTCGACCGAGCGGAAGTTCTCGGCGCCGCCGTGGAAGTCGGGCACCGGCGGCAGGCCGTTGTCGAAGTACCGGGGCGAGAGCAGCTCACCGCCGCCGCCCACGTGGAGGACGATCGGTATGCCCGCCTCCTCGGCCTGCGCCCACACCGGATCGAGGTCGACGTGGCTGGGGGAGTGGTTCGCTGGACAGCTGGACGCGACGAGCAGCGCGGCGGCGCCGTCGGCGATCGCTTGCGCCGCGACCCGTCGGGCCATCATCGGCTCGGCCAGCGGGACGTACGCCGTCGCCAACAGCCGCTCGTCGACCTCGCAGAAGTGCAGCATCCCGCGGTTGTGGGCCTCGGCCATCGCCCCCAGGAGCGGCAGGTCGTCGCCGTGCTCGGCCGCCTCCAGCACGTCGCTGCTCCAGGTGTTGAACACGAGCTGGCTGCGGAAGCCGAGCTGGTCGAGGGCCTGCGCCCGGTGGTCGCGTTCGAAGCTGCCGACGGCGTGGTAGTTCTTCCGCAGGAGCACCTGGGACTCGTCGGCCCGGTACTCCGGGTCCTCGTGGAGCGGGCAGGTGAGCGCCCGCCAGTCGGGGGCCTCCTCACCCTCCTCGGTGCCGATCGCGCTCACGCCGAGCAGCGGCAGGCGGTCGGCCCAGCCGGACGGAGCGTGCTCCCGCAGCCAGTCGGCCGGCTCCATCAGATGGCTGTCGGCGTCGTGGATGACGCGGTCCCCGGTGTACGGCATGTCGGCCCCCTCGCCGATCCCGACCGTAGCCGGAGGCCCGGGCGGCCGGCCCGTCCCCCCTCCTGCCCGTGCGTCGGTGCCACCATCGCGGCGTGCCCCTCCGTCGTCTCGGTCCGTGGCTCGGCTCGATCGTCCTGCTCGCGGCCTGCAGCGGCAGCGACGACACCGATCCGGTCGCGTCGACCGCCGCCGCAGCCGTGACGTCGACCACCGCGCCCGCTCCGGTCGCAGCGACCCTCCCGCTGACGACGACGGCCGCACCGACGACCACGACCACCCCGCCGCTACCGGTCGACGCCTCGGGCGAACCGACCGCACCGGACTCGGTCCAGGAGGTGGCGCGCCGGCTCACGTTCGTGACGGAGCGCGCTCAGGGATGCGGCATCGCCGCGCCGCCCGACGACTGCGGGTCCCTCGGCCACCACCATCAAGTGGCCGTGCGGGCCCTCGCCCGAGAGCCGGGGTGGGCGGCGCAGCTGCCGTCGCTCATCGACCCCGACCTCGCCGCCACGACCGTCGCGCTCGTCGGCGCCGGGACCTCTGCCGCCGACTCGATCGCCCGCCCCCTGGAAGCGATCCCCGCCTGGCGCATCCGTCCGCCGCTGCCGATCGCCGAGCTCCGCGCCCTCTACGACGAGGCCGAGGCGGCGACCGGGACGCCGTGGGAGGTGCTCGCCGCCGTCAACCTCGTCGAGACGAGGATGGGCCGCATCGTCGGGCTCAGCTCCGCCGGCGCGCAGGGCCCCATGCAGTTCATCCCGTCCACCTGGGATCTCTACGGCGAGGGGGGCGACCCGTTCGACGACGAGGACGCGATCCCGGCCGCCGCCCGGCTGTTGGCGGCGACCGGCGCCCCCGACGACATCGACCGAGCGCTGTTCGCCTACAACCCCTCGGACGCCTACGTCCAGGCGGTGTCGGGCTACGCCGAGCTGCTCGCGGGGCGACCCGAGCTCTACGACCTGCTCTGGGGTTGGCAGGTCTACGTGCTCACGACCGAGGGCACCCTCTGGCTCCCCGAGGGCTTCGAGACGGCGGAACCACTCCCCGTCGAGCAGTACGGCTCCCAGCGCTGAGGCGCGCCGCTCGCGTACCGTGTGGGCCGGGGGAAGGGGGATCCATGACGACGACGGAACCGGTCGGCGACTGGACCGACGACTACGACATCTTCGACGCCGAGTTCGTGCGCGACCCGTATCCGGTCTGGCAGGGGCTCCGCAGCGAGTGTCCCGTGCCGCGCACCGACCGCTGGGGCGGCTCGCACATGCCGACCACCTTCGACACGGTGTCGGAGGTCGCGCACGACGCCGATCGCTTCTCGTCGTTCCAGGTGAGCGTCGTGAACATCCCGCCGAACTACGACGCCGACGGCAATCGGATCCGCTCGATCATCAGCTCCGATCCGCCCGACCACACCCCCGAGCGCCGGCTCATGCTGCCGTTCTTCGCGCCGAGGGCGATCGAGCGCTATCGGGAGCCGACCCGCGAGCTGTGCCGTCGTCTCATCGGTGAGTTCGTCGAGCACGGCCGCGCCGACGCCGCCGAGGGGTACGCCCGCCAGATCCCGCCCCGGGTGATCGCCGACATCCTCGGCATCGATCCCGAGCGCTCCGACGACTTCACCGAATGGGTCCAGGGCGTGCTCGAGCTCGGCAGCCAGGACCCCGAGATCCGGGAGAAGTACCGGGTCATCATCGAGCAGTTCTTCCTCGAGGAGATCAAGCGCAAGAGCGAGGAGCCCGACGACCACCTGATCTCGTTCCTCCTCCAGGCCGAGCTCGACGGCGAGCCGCTCCCGATGAACGTCATCCGGGGCAACATCGGCCTGATGCTCATCGCCGGCATCGACACGACGTGGAGCAGCATCGGCTCTGCGCTGTGGCACCTCGCCGCCCACCCAGAGGACCGGCAGCGTCTCGTCGACGAGCCCGAGCTGATCCCGACCGCGGTCGAGGAGCTCCTCCGGGCCTACTCGCCGGTCACGATGGCCCGCCTCGCCAAGGAGGACACCGAGGTCGCCGGCTGCCCGGTCGCGAAGGGTGACCGTGTGTTGCTGTCGTTCCCGGCGGCGAACCGCGATCCGGAGGTCTTCGAGGAACCGGAGTCGGTCATCATCGACCGTCCCGTCAACCGCCACATCGCGTTCGGGGCCGGCATCCACCGCTGCCTCGGCTCGAACCTCGCGCGCATGGAGATGCAGGTCGCGATCGAGGAGTTCCTGGCATGGATCCCCGAGTTCGAGCTCGAGGACCCGGCCGCCGTCACCTGGGCGGGCGGGCAGGTCCGCGGCCCTCGCCACCTGCCCGTGACGTTCCCGACCGGGGTCAACCTCTAGCGGCGAGGTCGCTCACAGGGTCCTCACAGCGGAGGTCCGTACCTTCGCTGCCATGACCGCAACGAGTGGGTCCGGAGGCCGTCGTGCCTCTCGCCGCATCACGGCCCTCTGCGTCCTCGCGGCGCTGCTCCTCGTGGCCTGCAGCGATTCGGACGACGTCGTCGACGATGCCGCGGAGACGACCGCGTCGTCGGGTGTGGACGTCGGGCTCTTCTTCGACGGCGCGATCGTCGGGGACCCCACGACCGAGGCGTGCACGCTCAGCGACGGGGCGGAGACGATGTGCCTGCGGATCACGGTCGCCGGCGATCCGGTCACCTACGACGCCGGTCCGTTCTGCCCCTCGACGATCACCGACACGGCGGAGGCCGGGGGTCTCTGGTTGGACGGCGAGGACGTCTACGACCTCGACGGCGCCTTCATCGAGGGACTCGCCGAGCTGTACGGCGACGACAACTGGCAGATGTTCGACGAGGACGGGAACGTGTTCGTCACCGAGACGGCCGAGGAGTTCGATCTCGCCGCCCGGCCCGACGTCGACGAGTCCGTGCAGAACCACTGCGTGGAGGGCCGCGTCGAGTGGCTGGAGGGCGGCGAGCCCGTCGCGTCGACGGTGTTGATCCCTGTGGAGCCGGTGCTCGCGGAGGCCCCGGGAACGACCGGCGGCGACCTCGGCATCACCCTCGACGGAGTGCTCATCGCCCCGTCCGCGCCGGTCGAGGCCATCCTCTCCGCGTACACGATCGCCGCCTTCGACGACTGCGGCGGCCACTACAACCCGGTCGACGGCTATCACCTCCACGGCGCGGTGGGGTGCTCCGAGCTCGACGGCGACGCCGACGACGGTGCACCGTCGATGTTCGCCTACGCCATGGACGGCGTCCCGGTGCACTCGCCGGATCCCGATGCGACCGATCTCGACGAGTGTGGCGGACACGTCTCCGACGAGGACGGGTACCACTACCACGCCAACCCGGCCGAGCAGAACCTGGTCATCGAGTGCCTGATCGGTCAGACCGTCTCCGACGGGACCGACGGTGGCGCGCCGCAGGGACCGCCGGCCGGGAACGGCTGAGCGGGTGTCACGATGACCCTGCGCACCACCGCAGCCCTCCTCGCCGTCGTGGGCGTCGCCCTGCTCGGCGTCACCTCGCCGGTGGCCGCCCACGAGTCGGCGGACAGCCGACTCCACGTCGTCGTCGAGACCGACCGGATCCTCATCGCCGCGCAGGTCCCGTACGCCGAGCTCGGCTACCTCGATACCTCCGGCGACGGCTTGATCGATGATGACGAGCTCCGGTCCCAAGAAGCCGCGGTGGCCGGCACGATCGTGTCCACGGTCCGCGAGCGGATGTCGCTGCTCGCGGACGGCGAGGTCATCGACGTCTCGGCTGCCGGAGTTCCCGGTGTCGGCGGCCACGCGAGCGACAACGGCGCCTCGGCCTGGGTCGTCCTCGTGATCGCGACCACGTCACACGATGGCGACGTCGACCGGATCGATCTGACCTGGGACTTCTTCCCGGCGTCGACCGCCGTCGAGCTCGTCGATGCGGACGGCGCGATCGAGGGCGCCTTGGCCGATGACGGCACGGTCTCGTTCGCGCTCGACGAGGGATATGGCACGACGTCGCCAGCAGACCAGCGTCTCGACGTCGTCCCGGTCGTGCTGGTGCCGGTGCTGGCCGCGCTGCTCGGTGCGGGGGCTCACCGCGTCCGCACCGGTCGCCGTCGGAGGTCGATCACGAGGGCGCCGACGTGGGCCTTGCGCTCGAAGTCGGCCTGGGCCTCGTGGATGTCCTCCAGCGCGTAGGTCGCGGCGACCGGTGGGTCGATCTCGCCCGCCTCGACGTGGGCGACCAGGTCGGCGAAGACCTGCGGCTCGAAGACCGTCGCACCGTGGAGCTCGAGGTCGCGGAGGTAGACCGTGCGGAGGTCCAGTGGCACGACCGGTCCGGCGATCGCGCCGGAGGTGACGTACCGGCCTCCTCGGCGGAGGTGCTCCAACCAGCCGCCGACATCGTCGCCGCCCACCACGTCGGCGACGGCGTCCAGCTCGCCGCCGAGCGCGTCCGCGGCCGCCGCGGGCACGTCGTCCACGTCACGGGTGACGATCGCCTCCGCGCCCAGCTCGCGCACCTGGTCGACCTTCGACGCGCCACACACGGCGACGACGCGTGCGCCGCGGAGCCGCGCCAACACGACGAGCGCCGACCCGACGCCTCCGGAAGCGCCGGGGACGGCGAGCGTCTCGCCGGCGCCGAGGCGCACCCGCTGGAGCATGTGCTCCGCGGTCGACCAGGAACAGGGCAGCGCGGCGAGCGCCGCATCGGGCAGGTCTGAGCCGTGGGCGTGGACGTTGCGGGCCGGGACGCAGCAGAACTCAGCGAAGCCGCCGTCTCGCTCGCTGCCGAGGTAGCCGGCCCGTTCCCGGTCGGCGGGGTCGTCGGGATCTCGGATCCACGGGTCGACGAGCGCCCGACGCCCGACGAGCCCGGTGTCGACTCCGTCGCCGACCGCCACCACGACCCCGCTCGGGTCGGCGCCCTGGATCCGGGGGAAGACCAGCCCGCCTCCCCAGGCCGAGTCCTCCTCCTTCGCGGCCTCGAACCCGTCGCCCGAGGTCGCTGCGACCACCGAGCGGCTGTACCAGCCGACCCGGGTGTTGATGTCGGTGTTGTTGACGCCGCACGCTCGGACCTCGATGAGCGCCTCGCCCGGGCCCGGTCGGGGCACCGGGACGTCGTCACGGACCACCAGCACCTCGGGACCACCCCGTGCGGTGAGGAGCGCAGCTCGCATCGTGGAGGGCAGCTCGGTCGCCATGGGCGGATGATCGCACCCCTCGACCGGATCATCCCGGCGAGGGAGGACGTCGACGGCGGAATCCACCGTCAGGCGGAGCGTCGGCGGACCCTTGGCTCCGTACCTTCCTCACCAGCGGGCGACGACGACAGGAGCGAGATGATCCGACGCCGTGACTTCCTCAAGGCCGGGGCAGCGTTGGGGCTGACGTTGCCGCTCATCGGGTGCGGGGACGACGACTCGTCCGAGCCGGTGGGCGATGCCGTGGGCCGGGTCGTGGTGGTCGGCGCCGGCGTGGCCGGCCTCAGCGCGGCCCTCCTGCTCCGCCGGGCCGGCATCGAGGTGCAGATCGTCGAGGCGTCGTCGACCCACGGTGGTCGGGTTCGTCATGCGGCCGACTTCGTCGACTTCCCGATCTCCCTCGGCGGCCAGTGGCTCGAGGCCCCCGCGGAGGAGCTGCCATCGATCCTCGGCGTCGACGAGGTCGACGTCGAGCTCGAGCCGTACGACCCCACCGACTCGACGGCCTACCACGACGGCGAGACCAGCCTGGTCCCGCTCGGTGAGTTCGACTCGCTCAACTTCGTCGGAGCGAGCTGGTTCGCGGTCTTCGACCGGTACGTGGTGCCCGAGGTCGTGAACGCCATCACCTTCGACACCGAGATCGTCGAGATCGACCACGGCGGTGATGCGGTTCGCCTCGTGACCGCCGACGGGTCCGAGCTCGAGGCCGACCGGGTGATCGTCACCGTGCCACTACGCCTGCTGCAGGAGGAGCGGCTCCGGTTCAGGCCGGCGCTTCCTCGCCGGAAGCAGCGGGCCATCGACGCCGCCGCCGTGTGGGGCGGGATCAAGGCGTTCTTCGAGTTCGACGAGGCGTTCTACCCGTCATGGGTCGAGTTCGCCGACAGCGAGACGCGAACGGGTCAGCGCTACTACTTCGACGCCGCCTACGGGCAGGACTCCGAGGCCAACGTGCTCGGGCTGTTCGCCGTCGGCAGCGGCGCCGAGCCGTACCAGGCAGCCGAGGGTGATGGCCTGCGCGACCTCGTGCTCGCCGAGCTCGACGAGGTGTTCGACGGCGCCGCCTCGGCGTCGTACCTCCGGCACATCGTGCAGGACTGGGACCGGGAGCCCTTCATCGGCCAGGCGTACCTGGCGGACACCGCCGACTGGCGGCACCCACCTCGCCTGCAGGAGCCCGTCGGCGACCGGGTCTTCTTCGCCGGCGAGGCCTACACGAGCCACGACGACTGGGGCAGCGTCGACGACGCCACACGCTCGGCCCGCGACGCCGTGGAGCTGATCCTCCGCGTGCGAGAGTGAGGCGGTCGAACGAGGAGGGGTCGTGGAGGAGTTCTCAGGCCGCGTCGCGGTCGTGACGGGTGCGGCGTCCGGCATCGGCCGTGCGCTGGCCGGAGCGTTCGCCGCCGCAGGGTGTGGCGTCGTGCTCGCCGACGTCGAGTCGGACGCGCTCGACGCGACGACCGGCGAGCTGCTCGAGGTCGGCGCTCAGGTCATGGGTGCGCGCACCGACGTCACGGACTCCGACTCGGTCCGGGAGCTGGCCGAGATGACGATCGAGCGCTTCGGTCGGGTGGACATCCTCTGCAACAACGCCGGGGTGGGCGGCGGCGGCCTGATCCGAGGGCTGCAGCTCGTCGATTGGAAGTGGGTCATCGACGTCAGCCTCTGGGGCGTCGTCCACGGCCTGCACCACTTCCTGCCCTACCTCGTGGAGTCCGACGATGCCCACGTCGTCAGCACCGCTTCGGTCGCCGGGCTGATGGCGAACCCCGGGCTCGGCCCGTACAACGCGGCGAAGTACGGCGTCGTGGCGATCATGGAGACCCTCCACCACGAGATGGCGGCCGACGACTCGGCCAACGTCGGCGTGTCGGTGCTGTGCCCCGGTGAGGTCAGCACCAACATCACCAGCAGTCAGCGGAACCGGCCCGAGCACCTCCGGCGCAGCGGCACCCGTCGCCCCCCGACCGACGAGGCTCGGCAGCGCAACGCCGCAATCGCCGCAGCGCTGGCCGAGGACGGCATGGACCCGGCCGACGTCGCTGCGCTCGTGCTCGACGCGATCCGGGAACGACGCTTCTGGGTGCTCAGCCACCCCGACTACCTGGCCGACATCCGCCACCGCAACGAGTCGCTGCACCAGCAGGAGAACCCCACGCTGCTCCGAGGCGCCTTCGGTACCTGATCCGAGCGGCGCCGTCAGCGCTCGAGCAGCGATCGCACGTTCTGGTCGACGCGGTCGAGCGCTGCGGTCAGCGCTCCCAGGTCGGCGTCGTCGAGCCCGGCGAACACCCGCTCCCGCTCGCGACGGACGTCGTCGAGGAGCTGGTCGGCCAGGGCACGACCGTCGGCGGACAGCTCCAGCAGCTTCGCCCGCCGATCGTCCGGATCGGGCCGGCGCTCTACGAGCTCCGCAGCGACGAGGCCGTCGACGAGGCGGCTGACGTTGGGTGCGTCCTCGAGCGCCCGTTCGGTCAGGTCGACCTGCCGCATCGGTCCGTCGGAGTGGAGTCGGGCGAGGACGAACCACTTCTCCGCTGTCAGGCCGGCACGTCGCCGTTCGAGGACGCGTGCGAGGTGGGTGAGCAACAGCCGGTTGCTGCGGTGGAGCCGGTAGGCGATCGCCTCGTCCAGGTCGGCCGAGGCGTGGAGGCGGGAGCCGGTGTCGGCCGAGGACCCGCTCACGGTCCGACGCGCTCGCCGAGGTAGTAGGCGGAGTCGGGCGGTCCAGCGAGGCACGGTGCGGCCGCCGACATCAGCTCGGCGAAGTGGTCGGACCCGACGTAGGCGTCGAAGTGCTCCTTGGTGGTCCACTCCTCGGCGAGCACGACCGTGTTCGGGTCGGTCGTGTCGATCGAGACGGCGAAGCGCTCGCATCCCTCGAAGCGCTCGGTGATCCGACCGGCCTCGGTGGTGAGGGCGTCGACGAGGGTCTGGCGGCCGTCGTCGGTGGCGGTGACGCGGACTCGGGCGATCAGCATGGGCGATCCTTCGCTGGCGGACGCAATGGTTGCGTCCGCCACTATATTCTCCGTTCGAACCAGGTGTCCTCGCCGAAGGGGCTGGGCGCGGTGTGGGTGATCGAGAAGCCGCACGACCGGTAGAAGTCCACGACCTCGGTCCACGCCGAGGTGGTCTCGAGCACCACCCGATCCGCTCCCCAGCGGCGCGCCGTGGCGACGAGCTCCTCGACGATCGCCCGTCCGATGCCGCCTCGGCGTCGGTTCGTGTCGACCGACATGCGCACGATCTCGACCGTGCCCTCGTCGCGGGGGACGACCGTGCCGGTACCGATCGCCGAGCGGTGGTCGTCGAACACCACGATCGTCCGACCGCCCGGGTATGCGGCGCTGAGGTCGTCCAGGTCCGGGTTGAGACGCTCGTCGACCGAATCCCAGTGATCGGCGAGTCCACGCAGGATCAGGGCGCGCACCTCGGCATGGTGGCCGGCCTCGAGGTCGACGATGCGCATGCCTCAGCGGCGTCGGCGGTCCTCGGCCCGCTGGAGATCGGCGAGTCGGAAGCCGCCGACCGCCCCGACCACCGTCACCGCCATCGAGAGCGCGATCGCCACGCGGACCCCGGCACGGGGATCGGCGCGGAACGGCAGATCACCCAGCACGCCGACGGCGGTGATCGTCATCAGGACGCCGACGATCGTGAGCAGGTACCAACCGGCCACCGAGGGCCGTCTCGACGGTGCGGCGAGGGCCACCACGAGCATCAGTGCGAACACGCCGGCGGCGAGGTGGAGCCACCACCAGAGCGGTGCGCCGTCGTCGACCAACGCGTAGCCGCTGCCGAGCTCGTCTCCGACCGCGAACCAGGGCACGCCGAGGTTCACGAAGGCGGCGACGAGCAGCAGGCCCAGGGCAGCCGACCAGCGCGCCGAGGTGGACCGCACCCGAGCCGCCGACATCTGCAGCTGGAGCGACCAGATGTGATCGAGGTGCTCTTGGTTGAGGTGCTCGAGCTGGACCAGCCGCTCCTGGGTGAGCGGGACCGGTCGCTCGTCGTCTGCGATGTCGGCCATCGACGCTCCCGCGGTCTGCCGTGGACGACGCTAGCCCTCACCGCACCTCCGACCGCGGCGTGGCTACATCGAGCGCGTGACGTCGGCTGCCGATCGGATCGCCGCCTGGATCGTGTCGCCCCCGTCGGCGTTGCCGATGACGTGCACGCCGAACGGGGCATCGGGGTGCGCGACGGCCAGGTGGGTCGCGAGCTCGTCGTTGAGATCGTGGTAGGTCACGAGGCACACGGTGTCGGCGGCGATGGTCCGCTCGATGCCGAGCCCGAGGCCGGCGATGGTCACCGTCGTCTCGTCGATGCGGCGCAGCGCCATGTTCGGAACGACGTCGACGCCGGCGGCGAACAGGCGCTCCCGGCTGGCCTCGACCGTCGCGGGTGGAAACGGGATCCTCGCTCCCAGCTGCTCGTGCCGGCTCACGATGGTGACGCGGCATCCCGCGGCGAGGAGCCGGTCCGTGACGCTGATCGCCTCGAACGTGCCGGTGTCGTCGTACACGACGGCGTCGGTGCCGACCCGGGCCCGGCCGCCGAAGCCGAGGACCTCCCAGCTCGTCGCCACGTGCGGGAGGTCGGCCCCGGCTACCGGGACGGTCGGTGCGGAGAGCTGGAAGCCCGGCGCCTTCGGGGTCGAGCCGGTCGCGACGATCACCTCGTCGGGCGCCGCCTCGACGATGAGGTCGGGATCGACCGGCGTGCGGAGGTGCACCCGCACGCCGAGGCGGTCCAGCTCGTCGGCGAGCCACCGGGTCAGCGCCTCGAGGTCGGAGCGCGGCGGCACCGAGGCGGCCATGCGGACCTGACCGCCGAGCTCCCCGGTCATCTCGTAGAGGTCGACGGTGTGACCCCGCAACGCGGCGGTCCGGGCCGCCTCCATCCCGGCCGGTCCACCACCGACGACGAGGACGCGCTTGGACGTCTCGGCGGGGCCGGGGGTCTCGAACGGCACCGAGCGTTCCCGGCCGGCGGCGACGTTGACGACGCACTGGATGCGGCCCGTCGTCATGAGCTGGGCGACGCACCCCATCGACGTGCCGATGCACGGCCGGATCTGGTCCTCGCGGCCGTCGCGGGCCTTCACGACGAGCTCGGGATCGGCGATCATCGCCCGCACGATCGAGACGAGGTCGGCGGCGCCGGAGCCGATGATGTGGTCGGCGTGGTCGAGGGTCATGATCCGGCCGGTCACGATCGTCGGGACCTCCACGACCTTGGTCACCTTCTCGTTGTTGTCGAGCTCGTACCCGAGTGGGTCGTCGAGGGTCGACAGGAACTTGTGGAAGCGCCAGTACGTGCCCATCGAGACGTCGAGGAAGTCGATGTCGGGTTCCAGCTCGCGGGCGATGGCCTCGGCCTCGACGTGATCGATCCCGCCCTCGATGAACTCGTCGCCCGAGATCCGGATGCCGACCGGGAACGCCGGGCCGACCTCGGACCGGATCGCTCGGAGCACCTCGCGGGTGAAGCGCGCCCGGTTCTCGAGCGAGCCGCCGTAGTCGTCGTCGCGGACGTTGGTGGCGGGCGACAGGAAGGAGCCGAGGAGGTAGCCGTGGGCGGCGTGGAGCTCGATCCCGTCGAGTCCGCCGGCCACGACCCGGCGGGCCGCGCTCGCGAAGGCGGCGACGAGGTCGGCGATCTCGCCGGTGGTCAGCGGGCGTGGCGTGATCCCGACCATCGCGTTCGGGATCGCGCTCGGTCCGACCGGGCGCTGACCCGGCACCCGCTGCAGGGTGATGCCGCCGTGCCACAGCTGCTGGAACACCTGGGTGCCGTGGGCGTGCATCCTGGTCGACAGCTCGTCGTACCAGGGGAGCACCTCGTCGGAGTGCACCGGGATCCCGGTCGGCGAGTCGGTGGAGACCCCGGCGATCTCGATGATGGCCAGGCCGACCCCGCCCTTCGCTCTGGCCTCGTGGTAGGCGATGAGGTCGTCGCCTCGGGCACCGGTGGAGTGGGCGGTGCGCACGATCCGGTTCGGGATCGTGCAGCCGGCGATCCGCTGCGGTCGGAAGACGTTGGGGTAGGCCACGTCAGCTCGGTCCCGGCGGGTCCCAGGCGACCGGCAACGTCTCGACACCGTGGAGCACCGGCGCGCTGATCAAGGTCGGTTCGGCGGTGAGGCGCAGGTTCGGGAGGCGGTCGAGCACCGCCTCCAGGGCGACCGCGCCCTCGATCCGGCTGAGGGGTGCCCCCATGCAGTAGTGGATCCCCTTGCCGAACGCCCAGTGCTTCTTCAGCTCGGCGAGGTCGCGGGTGACGTCGAAGCGCTCGGGATGGTCCCAGGCCTCGGGATCCATGTTGGCGGAGAAGAAGCTGCACATGACCTTGGAGTTCTCCGGGAGGGTCACGCCCGCGATCTGGGTCTCCTCGGTGTTGGTCCGGAACAGGCCGTGCACCGGGGAGTCGTAGCGCAGGCTCTCCTCGATCGCGTGGGGGATCAGGGATCGGTCGTCCCGGACCAGTGCCATCTGGTCGGGGAACTGGAGCAGGCGCCAGATCAGGTTGCCGATGAGCTGGGTGGTGGTCTGGCTGCCGGCGATGAACAGGAACATCATGAACCCGAGCACGTCGGCGTCGGTCAGGACCCGCCCGTCGAGTTCGGCGGTGAGCAGCGCGGTGAGGGTGTCGTCCGGGAGCTCGGCGTCGGCCGCGGCCAGCTCGCGGCGCTCGTCGATCTGCCGCATGAAGTACGCCACCTCGTCTTCGCGTCCGGACTGGCTGGAGTCCGGCCGTGCGGACTGGACATCGGCGTGTCGGGCGATCACGCCGTCGGCACGGGGACGGATCTCACGGCAGTAGTCGACGTCGAGCCCGAGGAGCCACGCGATCACGATCAGCGGCACCGGCATCGCGAGCAGCTCCATGAGGTCGCCCTCGCCGCGCCCGATCCAGGAGTCCATCTCGTCGTGGACCAGCGTGCGGATGTCCGGCTCCATGGCCTCGAGGGCATCGGCATCGAACGCCGCCTGCACGAGACGGCGGTCGGAGGTGTGCTGCGGCGGGTCGACGCTGACGAGCACGCCGCCGCCCGCGTAGGCGAGCCCCGGGCCGTGCGCGCTGCTCCAGAGCTTGTACTTGCGCACCATCTGACGGAGGTCGGCCTCGCGGGTGACCGCCCACCAGTCGTAGGGCTCCGAGGCGTGGGCCACCGGGCACTCCGCTCGCATCCGTGCGTATTCGGCGTGCGGATCGCTCCGGAACCGGTCGGAGAAGAAGTCGAAGTCGTCGGCCATCTCGCCCCCTGTGAGCCGGCCTTGCCTTGAAAGTTAGAGCACAGTAACTTTCTGACTCGTGCCCACGCAAGCGACCGATCGCATCACCACCGTGCGGCGCACCGGTCGACCTCCGAAGCGAGACGGAGCCGTGCCCACCCGCGAGCGCCTGCTCCTGGCCGCGGTCGACGTCTTCGTCGAGCGCGGCTTCAGCGGCGCAGCGATCACCGACATCGCCGCCCGGGCCGGCATCTCCGGTCCCGCCGCCTACAAGCACTTCTCCGGCAAGGTCGAGCTGTTGATCGAGGCCGCACGGCACAGCCTCGGAGCCGTGTCGGGGATGACCGACGGTGCCCGCTCACCGATCGGCATCGTCGAGCGATGGCTCGCCCCTGACTTCGTGCAGACGCGACGCCTGCAGCTCGAGCTCCACCTCGCCGCCGGCCGGAACGACGAGCTGATGGACCTCCTGGGCGACTGGCACGCGGGTCGGGCCCGAGCGTGGCAGGAGGCGACCGATGACAGCGCCGAGCAAGTGAAGGCCTTCTACCTGCTGCTCCTGGGTCTCGCGCAGCTGGATGTGCTGGACTCGATCGAGGCCGACACCGAGGGGGTTCGTGCGCACGTCGGGCGCATGGTCTCCGCGTTGTTCGACGACCCGCCGACCCGGAGCTGACCATGGCTGAGCCGTCCCTGTCCGAACTGACCGATCTCGCCGGGAAGCGAGCGCTGGTCACCGGTGCCGCCAAGGGCATCGGCGCCGCCGTGGCCGCCCGCCTGGCTGAGGCGGGTGCGCACGTCACGATCGGCGACCTCGACGCCGGTGCCGCGGACGTCGCAGCGTCGATCGGTGGCGAGTTCGTACCGTGCGACATCACCGACGAGGCGCAGCTCGAAGCGGCCGTCGGCACGGCGGCAGGCGACCGGGGGCTCGACATCCTGATCAACAACGCCGGCATCTTCCCGACGACCGGTCCCATGGCCAAGGCGACCGACGAGTTCGTACACCGCATGCTCGACGTGAACGTGCGCGCGCAGTTCAGCGCCACCCGTGAGGCCGCCGCCCGCATGCCCAACGGGGGAGCGATCGTGAACCTGGCCTCGATCGCGGCGCTCCGCGGTGGGGCCAACATCTCGGCCTACTCGGCGTCGAAGGCTGGTGTGATCGCCCTGACCCGGGCGTTCGCCCACGAGCTGGGTCCCCAGGGCATCAGGGTCAACGCGATCGCCCCCGGCGTCATCGACACCCCGGGCGTCCAGGACCAGATGGAGCCGCTCAAGGCGGGCGGGCTCGACATCGAGCGCGTCATCGCCGCCAACCCGGTCGGCCTCGCCGGTCAGCCCGACTACATCGCGAGAGCGGCGGTCTTCCTCGTGTCGGATCTCGCGGTGTTCGTCAATGGCCACGTGCTGGTCGTCGACGGCGGCTCGACGGCCTGAGGGGAGCGGGTCCATGGACGTCTTCGAGGCGATGAGCACCTGTCGGGCGATGCGCTACCTGAAGCCCGACCCGGTCGACGACGACCTCGTCGAGCAGATCATCACGGCGGCGACGTGGGCGCCGAGTCCCGGCAACTCGCAGGGCCGCGACTTCGTCGTGGTGAGGGACGCCGGCAAGAAGGCGGCGATCGGCGGCGCGATCGAGGCGGTCATGGCGCCGGCGGTCGCGGCCATGGATCGGCCCGACCGGACCCACCGACTGATGCTCGACGGCACCGGCCACCTCGTCGAGACCATCGCCACCTGCCCGGTGCTGATCTTCGTCTGCGGCAAGCCGGTCTATCCGTACGCGGCGCCGAGGGAGTCGTTCGTCTGGTCGTCGATCTATCCCGCGGCCCAGAACCTCATCGTGGCCGCGCGGTCGCTCGGCCTCGGGACGGTGTTCACGACCTTCCAGGGCGTCGCCGAGCCGGTGATCCGGGAGACGCTGTCGATCCCCGAGGACGTGCACATCGGGTGCATGATCCCGGTGGGGTGGCCCGACCGGAGGTTCGGTCCGCTCAACCGTGTCGGCTACGACCAGGTCGTCCACGTCGACGGCTGGCAGGGCGACTTGCGCACCTCGCCACCGACGTAGGTCGGTTCACTTCCCGGCGCCGACCTGCGCTTCGGCGCGAGCCTTGAGGGCTGCGTTCATCGCCTCGAAGCCCTCGACGGTCGAGTCGCCGATCGAGCGCAGCAGCAGGGGCGCCAGCACGCCGGTGAACGTCTCGCCGTGGAGCAGCCGGGTGCCGCCTGATGGGAGCGGCTCCAGCTCGAAGCGATGACGCCCGTCGAAGAGCCCGGGGAGGCCGAGGCGTCCCAGCCACTCGAAGACCTGGCCGGTGGCGACCTCGGTGACCTTCGGCTTGAACGTCATCGCCCGGCCGCCCGGCGGCTCCATGCGGTTGACGAGCCGCTCGCCGACGGCGACTCGACCGGCCGACGAGGTGATGAAGGGGTTCCAGTCGGCGTAGGCGTCCAGGTCGGTCAGGACGGCGTAGACCACCTCGGGGGCGGCGTCGATGTCGATCCGGGTCTGCAGGTCGCGGGCCATTCGGGGCTCCTCTTGTAACGCAACTTCCGTTGCGAAGCACTCTGTCATCCCTCCTGGCTAAACGCAACAGGTGGTGCGGTAATGTCGGTCACATGAGTGAGGAGCCCCGAGTCGGACAGCGACGTCCCGGCGGCCGAGCAGCCCGCGTTCGGGCGTCGGTGCTCGATGCGACGACGGCCGTCCTCGACGAGGTCGGCTACGACGGCCTGAGCATCGAGGAGGTCGCCAGCCGGGCGGGCGTGCACAAGACGACCGTCTACCGCCGCTGGCCGACGAAGCCCGAGCTCGTCGGCGAAGCGGTCCAGGCGCAGGCGGAGGTCGACATCCCCGTTCCCGACACCGGTTCGCTCCGGGAGGACCTGCGACTCCTCGCTCGTTCGATCATCGCCACCAACACGAGCGACGCCGGTTCGTTGCGCTCCCGTTCGCTCATCGCCGCCTCGACGGGCTCCGACGAGCTGACCCGGGCGCTCCACGGCTTCTGGGCGCAGCGGATGGCGATCACCGGCGTGATCGTCGAGCGGGCGATCGCTCGTGGCGAGGTGGCCGAGGGCGTCGACCCGACCCTCGTCATCGAGGCCGTGGCCGGACCGTTGTGGCTCCGGCTCCTGCTCACCGGTGAGCCACTCGACGACGAGCTCGCCGACGCCGTGGCCGATCTGGCCGCCGCCGGGGCGCAGGCGATCGCGCCGTAGCCCCGCGCTCGTCGACGCGGCGCGCCGTGGGAGGAAGCGGCTAGGAATGCGCCATGGCGCTCACCGTCTCCTGTGCGTTCGCGACCTCGATGGACACGCCGCACCACGTCGCGCTGGCCGAGGACCTCGGGTACGAGCGGGCCTGGCTCTACGACTCACCGGCGCTGTACCCCGACGTCTGGGTCCAGCTGTGCCGATCGGCCGAGCGGACCTCCCGCATCGGGCTCGGTCCCGGAGTGCTGATCCCGTCGCTGCGGCATCCGATGACGACGGCCGCGGCGATCGCCACGCTCGTCGATCTCGCCGGAGCCGACCGTGTGCACGTCGGCGTCGGCAGCGGCTTCACGGGACGGTTCGCGCTCGGCCAGAAGCCCTTGAGGTGGGCCGAGGTGCGGGCGTGGGTCGAGTGCGTCAAGGCGCTCCTCGCCGGACAGACGCCCGAGTGGGAGGGCTCGAAGATCGGCATGTTGCACCCGGAGGGGTTCGGGCCGGCCCGGCCGATCGACGTGCCGTTCGTGATCGGAGCGGCCGGACCGAAGGGTCAGGCCGTCGCTCGGGCTGTCGCCGACGGGGTGATCGTCGCCGGAGGAGCGCCGGAGGCCGGGGTCGAGTGGCAGGCCGTGCTCACCAGCTGGACCGTGCTCGACGAGGGTGAGGACACCAGCAGTGAGCGGGTCTTCGAGGCCGCGGGGCACTCGGCTGCGGTCGGCTATCACTTCTTCGCCGAGAACGGCATGGGCGTCGACCACCTCCCCGGTGGTGCGGAGTGGGCGGCCGCCTACGAGGCCGTGCCGGAGGACGAGCGCCACCTGGCCATCCACGACCTCCACCTCGTGGGTGTGAACGAGCGCGACCGGGCGATCGTCACGCCGGAGGTGATGGCGATGATGGGGGTCGCCTGGTCACCTGCCGAGCTGCGTGACCGCCTCGCCCAGCAGGAGGAGGCCGGGATCACCGAGGTCGTGTACCAGCCGGCCGGCCCCGACATCGAGCGAGAGCTGACCGTCTACCTGCAGGCGGCGAGGGGCTAGATCATCGCTTCGACCCGGGCGGCCCAGGCGATGTGGTCGCCGACCGAGTCGACGGCGTAGCCGGGCACGGCGAGCTGGGTCACGCCGAGCTGGCGGGCGCGTGCGGCCACGGCGTCGGTGTCCGTCCCGTCGACGACGAGATCGTCGAGCGCAGCGTCGGGCACGAGCGACGTCGCTGCCGCGGTCCCGCCCGCGACGAGTGTGTCGCGGATCCGCTCGACCAGCTCGGCGTCGAGGCCCCACTCACGTCGCACCTCGACTCGGGTGTTGAGCGAGGCGTAGACGGCGACGTGGAGCAGCGACGGGCGCACCTCGGGGGAGTGTTCGACGAGCGGTGCCCAGATCAGGGTCGGGGTCTGCTGGCGACCGGCTGCTCCGGCCCTGACGACCTCGACGGATCGATCGAGGTCGCTGTCGGGGATCGCCCACAGCAGCACTCGATCGGCGACGGCGCCGGCCGTGCGGAGCATCCCATCGCCGCGGCCGGCGATCAGGACGGGCACGCGATCGAGGCCGACGTCGAGGCTCCGACCCGAGATCGGATCGAGCGCCTCGCCAGCAGCACAGCGATGGATGGTCTCGACCAACGCCGTCACCCGCACGGGAGCGTCGGTGCGGGGGAGTCCGGCGGCGACGGTCACCTCGGACCCGCCGGCGGTGATCCCGGCGAAGGTGCGGCCGGGTGCGAGCTCCTGCAGGGTCGCGAGCGCCGATGCCGTGTGGAACGGGTGACGGAGGTACGGGTTGGTCATGGCCGGCCCGATCTCGATCGTCGACGTGCCGGCGGCGACCTGGGTGAGCGCCATCCACACGTCGCGCCACCAGAACGCGTCGGCCAGGCCGATCCAGGAGGCGCCCGCCGCCTCGGCCTCGCGAGCGAGGGCGACGCTGTCGTCGATCGTGGGGTTGGCGATGTGGCCGATGACGCCGGTCATGGCCGTCGGGTGAGCGCTTTGCGCATGCTCGTGAAGGTCTGCGCGGCGGCCTCGATCGTCGCGGGGAGGTCGTCGGTGATCACGGCGAGGCCGATCGAAGCCGGTCGGTGCGCTCGCACCAGATCGGCCAGCCGCCCACCGACCACGTCGGGCTCGCCGATCAGCAGCAGCTCGGCCAGCAGGTCGTCGTGGATCAGGTCGGCCGCCGGGCCACGGTCACCGGCCCGGATCGCCTCGGCCGCCGCCTCGACGTCGGAGCGCCGCAGGTCGAAGCGGTCGTAGAGCTCGGGCGGCGAGTCGAGGAGCGCCCACACCATCTCGGGCCGGTTGCGTTCCTTCGACGCGTCGTCGAGGGCCGCGCTCGGGTACAGGGCGACGTCGATCGGGTTCACCGATCGGGTCCAGCCGATCACCTCGCCGAACCGGAACGGTGGCATGCCAGCGACGAAGGCGCCGTCGGCGACCTCGGAGGCGAGCGTGTTGAGGCGGGGGCCACGGGCGCCGACGTAGAGCGACACCGGTGGAGCCGCAGCGGTGACCGACAGCTCCGACGGCACGTACCCCGGCACGGCGGTACCGTCCCGGCTGGCGCGGGCGATGGAGAGGAAGTCCCTCACCGCAGCGAGGGGGCGGGGAGCCTCCAGCTCGAACGGGCCCAGTGAGAGCGTCCCGCCGGCACCGACACCGAGCAGCACCCTGGGGCCGGCGAGCTCGGCGATCGTCGCGGCGGTGGCGATCGCGATCCCGGGGTGGCGGACGTACGGGTTCGTCACGCCGATGCCGAGCCGGATCCGCTCGGTCCGCACCGCTGCTGCGCCCAGGACCGTGAACGGCTCCCGGGCGGGGCCCTCGTCACCGAGCCAGATCTCGTCGAGACCCAGCTCCTCGGCGTAGACGATCGCCTCGACCAACTCGGCCGCCGGGCGATCGGGGAACAACCAGAGGCCGCTGCGCAACGATCGTGAGCTCATCGCGCCGACCCTACGATCGGGGGATGGCCTGGATCCGCACGATCGACCGGGACGACGCCGACGGGGAGCTGAAGGCGGCCTACGACTGGCAGGCCGCCTCCCTCGGCGAGCCCGCCGAGTTCACGATGGTCGGCAGCCTCTATCCGGCGATCGTCGACGAGCGCCTGCGCCTCTACCGCGCCGTCGAGCAGTGCCCGTCGGACCTCACGCAGATCGAGCGGCAGTCGGCCGCGTTCGTGACGTCGGTGATCAACGGCACCGACCACTGCGCCTCCGGCCTGGAGCTCAAGCTGCGGTCGCTCGGGCTCGACGACGGCACCATCGCAGCGATCCAGCGCGACCCGACGGCCGTGGCGACCGGCGACCGTCGCTACGACGCGATCTGCGCCCATGCGGCAAAGCTCACCTCGCACCCCACCGAGATGACCGAGGGCGACGTCGACGAGCTGCGGGCGGTGGGGCTCGAGGACCTCGACGTGCTCGACCTCAACAACATGGTCGCCTACTACTGCTACATCAACCGGGTCGTGATGGGTCTGGGCATCCGGTCGGTGATGAGCACCGAGCACGAGGCGACGAAGGCCGTGCCGTCGGCTGATCATCCGAGCTGAGGGAGCACGTCGGCGACCAGCGCCTCGACCGTGCGGAGCGAGGTGGCGTCGTCCTGCCCGGGGACGCAGCTCAGATCGGCGACGCCGAGGTTCCGGTACCGACCCAGCGTGTCGACGACCCGAGCGACCGAACCGCTGACCGCTTGCCAGTCGACCACCTCGCCGGCGACGTCGTGCTCGCCGATCTCGACGCGAACCCGATGCGTGAGCACCGTGCCGCCGAGGTCCCGGAACTCGTCGGCCACAGGCGCCAGCTCGTCGGGCAGTGCCCGCGAGGCCTGGAACGGGAGTCCGAGCGCAGCGGCCTTGCGCATGGTCGCCCTCGCCCCAGCGAGCCAGACGGGTGGCGGTCCGCCATCGGGTGGTCCGGGGTTCAGCGACTCGTCGACGAGCGCGGCACGGAGCTCGGCCACGCCGTCGTCGAACACGTCTCCGCGCCGGTCGAAGTCGACGCCTCGCGCCTCGAGATCCTGCCTCCAGAAGCCGGCGGCCACGGCGAGGACGAACCCCCCGCCGGCGATGCGATGGAGCGTGTTGGCCTGCTTGGCGGTCCACGGCAGGTCCCGCATCGGGAGTACGGCGGCGGAGATCCCGACCCGGGCCGACGGGAACGTGCCGCTCAGCCAGGCCAGCTCCGTCATGGTCTCCATGCCGCCCGCCCACCCCGCGAAGTCGGGGTTGGCGAGGTAGCCGTCGCCCAACCAGAGCGTGTCGAGGCCGCCCTCGACCGCGAGCTGCGACAGCTCGACGACCGTCTCTCGTGTCGAGGCGAACGGCGAGATGCCGATCCTCACGAGCGCTCGTCCTGGGGCATGATCGGACCCTAACCGTCGATACCGACCCCGGTTCCCCGGCTCTGCTCGTGCGACCACACAGAGTCTGAACAGAGACGTGGCGTGGTCGAAACGCTCCTCCTGATACGTTCTGCGGCGCGCGGTGACCTTCCAGGAGTGTCGGTAACTTGCAACGCATCGGTGTGATCGCCTCCGCGGTCGTCCTCTTCGTCGTCCTCCTCGTGACCGCGAACCCCTCCAGCTCGTCCACCCCCGCCGGCGCCTGCAGCGAGCCCGGTTCGGGCATCCACGTCTCGCCGTCGGGCAACGACGCCAACAGCGGCGCGCCCGGCTCACCCGTCCGCACCCTGCAGCGGGGTGTCGATCTCGCCGGCAACGGCGGCACGGTCATCGTCCGCGAGGGCACCTATCGCGAGTCGGTCGTGGTCCGGAACGGGAGTCGCCGCATCGTGGCCCGACCGGGCGAGACGGTCTGGGTCGCCGGCAGCGACGTCGTCACCGACTGGACCCGCATCGACGGCGTCTGGGCCACCGACCGGACCCGGGTGCCGACGAACCAGGACCGGCGCTCGTTCTTCCGGTCGAGCCTGCAGCTCGGCGACCGCGACATCGCCGGCCACCTCGCGATCGTGGCCGTGGACGGGGTGCAGCTCGAGCAGGTCGGCTCGACCAACCAGCTGGACGCCGGCTCGTTCCACGTCGACTCGTCGGGGCGCGTCCGGCTCGGCACCGATCCCCGCGGCCGCACGGTCGAGGTGGCCATGCGCACCGTCGGCCTCTTCCTCGACAACGCCTCCGACTCCGAGGTTCACGGCCTCGGATTCCGGCACTTCGCCAGCCAGCCCAACGAGTGGGCCGCCCTGCGCATCGACGCCGACAGCGCTCGCGTGACCGTGACCGAGTCCGTGTTCGTCGACAACGCCAACACCGGTCTGCAGGTGCTCGGGCGCGACGCGGTCATCACGTCCAACTCGTTCGTCGACAACGGACAGCTCGGCGTCAACGCCCACCATGCTGACAACCTGCTGTTCGCCGACAACCTCGTCGAGGGCAACAACGCCGAGCGGTTCGCGATGAACGCGTCAGCCGCCGGTCTGAAGGTCACCGCGAGCCGGTGGGTCGAGATCCGCGACAACGTCTTCCGGCAGAACCACAGCGACGCCGTCTGGATCGACGAGTCCGTGCTCGGCGTGGACATCGTCGGCAACCACACGGATCGCAACGATCGGTACGGGTTCCACATCGAGAACAGCGCGAAGGCCCGGCTGCTGTCGAACCTGTCCGAGGGCGACCTGCGCGGCATCCAGTTCGCCGAGTCGAACGACAGCCGGATCTACAACAACGTGATCGTCGGGACGTCGCAGGCGATCGCCGTGCTCGATGCCGAGCTCGATTCGGCGAGCGGGCAGGGCGACCCGGCCTTCGGCCTCACCCACGACGATCGGTACGGCCCGGTGCCCGACCTCATCTCGTGGAACATCGACGACGTCGACGTCCGCAACAACGTCCTGGTCAACGGCACCGACGTCAACAAGCCCCTGCTGTTCATCACCGACACCGTGCAGCAGCGATCGGCCTACGACTTCGACGTGCGACCGGATCACAACCTGTTCCACCGCGACTCGGCCTCGATGCCCCGATGGGTCGTCGGCTTCGGCGACTGGCCGAACCGCATGATCGCCTCGACCACCGTCACGGGCTGGCAGGCGTCCACCGGGCTCGGCCAGGGCGACGTCGAGACCACCGGGAACTTCACCGCCCTCGATGCCGACTCCACCGCCCGTCGCGGCGGCCCGGCCGACGGCACCGGTGCGACCGTGCCGGGCTGGTTGGCCGACATCGCCGGCATCGCCGGCGGCTTCGACGACCGCGGCCTCTTCGCGCCCGTCAACGCCAGCCCCGGCCCCGACTGCAACGACGGTGGCGGCAACGACGGTGGCGGCAACGACGGTGGTGGTGGGAACGACGGTGGTGGGAACGACGACGGCGGCAACGACGGCGGTGGCAACGGCGGTGGCGGTGGGAACGACGACGGTGGTGGCAACGACGGTGGTGGGCAGGACGTCAGCGCGCCCTCCGCACCCACGAGGCTGACCGCCGAGTCGAACGCGCAGGCGGTCGAGCTGAGCTGGACGCCGGGCAACGACGACCGTGAGGTCACCGGTCACCTCGTGCATCGCGACGGGGTCTATCTCGCCTACGTCGGTCGCGGCTCGACCTATCGGGACATCACGGCGACACCCGGTGAGTCGTACCGCTATGAGATCCGCTCCCAGGACGCGGCCCGGAACAACTCGGCGCCGACCGCCCTCGTCGTCGCCGTGCCGGCGGCGATCGGTGCCGGCGATCCGCCCGGACCCGACGCGCCGGTCGCTCCGGCCGCGGTCGAGGCGCGCAGCACCGGTGCCTCGGTGACCGTCTCGTGGCGGCCGGGTGACCAGAGCGAGCTCGCCGGATGGCTGATCCACCGGGACTGGGAGTTCCTGGCGTTCGTGCCGCCCGGCCGGTTGTCGTTCACCGACCGTTCGGTGAGCGTCGGTGACATCGCGCGCTACCAGGTCAGGGCCCAGTGGACCGACGGCACGGTCTCCGATCCCTCCGCTCGACTCCAGGTGGCCGTCGGCAGCACCTCCGGGGCCGACACGCAGGCTCCCCGGGCACCCACCGGAGTCACCGCGAGGGCCGTGGGGGGCTCCGTCGTCGTCGAGTGGAACCCGGGGATCGACGAGCGCAGCGTCGGTGGGTACCTGGTCCACCGCGACGGTCGCTACGTCGCCTGGGTGCCGAGGGGGACGACCTTCGTCGACGACTCGGTCGTCCCGGGCCGGAGCTACACCTACGCCATCCGCGTCCAGGATCTGGCGAAGAACAACTCCGCTCCGACGTCGGCGTCGGCGACGGTCCGCTGAGGTCGACGCCGGTTCAGGGCCGGCGGCCTCGTACGTGTGCTCGATCCCCGAGGCGAGAGCGCCACTGCGGGCATCGGTCGATCCCGGACGATGTTGAGGCTCGTGTTCGAGGGTTCCTGTCGGCTCGTCGGTACGATCGCAGGCCCTGCCGAACACGTGGACGGGGCAGTGCATGGACGACCGAGCGGCGATGGGGGCGGCGATGGCGGCTGCCGACCGGGTGCGCCCCTGGACGTCCCCCAACCCCTGGGTCGGCGCCGCGGTGCTCGATCCGGACGGGGTGCTGCTGGCCACCGGCGCGACCGAGCCGCCAGGCGGCCGTCACGCCGAGATCGTGGCCCTCGACGAGGTCGGTGAGGCGGCCCGGGGCTCGACGGTCGTCTCGACGCTCGAGCCGTGCTCGCACCACGGCCGCACCGGTCCGTGCGTGGAGCGGATCATCGCCGAGGGCGTCGCTCGGGTCGTCGTCGGCGTCGTCGATCCTGACGACCAGGTCGCCGGCCGCGGTCTGGCGACGCTGGAGGCCGCAGGCATCGACGTCGAGGTCGGGGTCTGTGCCGACGAGGTCGAGGCCCAGCTCGCCGCCTACCTCCACCACCGACGCACCGGACGCCCGTACGTCGTCTGCAAGCTGGCCACCACCCTCGACGGAGCCACGGCCGCGGTCGACGGTTCCTCGCAGTGGATCACCGGCGAGGCGGCCCGCCGCGACGCCCATCGGCTCCGCGCCGAGAGCGACGCGATCCTCGTCGGGGCCGGGACGGTGCGCGCCGACGATCCGGCGCTCACGGTGCGCCACGTCGAGGGCCCCGACCCCCGCCGGGTCGTGCTGGGGCGTGCGCCCGCTGACGCCAGGGTCCACCCCTGCCTCGAGTGGGACGGACCGCTCGACGAGCTCCTCGATCATCTCGGCGACGAGCGCGTGCTCCAGCTGATGGTCGAGGGCGGCGCCACGGTCGCCGCGTCGTTCCACGAGCACGGGATCGTCGATCGGTACGTCCTCTACCTGGCTCCCGCGCTGGTCGGTGGCACCGGGGCGAGGCCCGGTCTCGACGGGATCGCCGCCCCCACGATCGACCAACTCTGGCGTGGTGAGATCGACTCGGTCGCCCGGGTCGGCGATGATCTCAGGGTCGAGGTCGTGCCATCGGGACCGCTGAGGGGAGGCTCGTGACCCTGCATTTCGACGCCGTCGGCGAATCGGTGGCGCAAACGGCGTCCGCTCGCATCCCCACCCGATGGGGCGAGTTCCGCTGCATCAGCTTCGAGAGCTCGCTCGACGGCCACACCCACCTCGCCTACGTGGCGGGCGACGTCGACGACGGCGAGCCCGTCCTCGTTCGCGTCCACAGCGAGTGCCTGACCGGCGACGTCTTCGGCAGCATCCGCTGCGACTGCGGACCGCAGCTCCACGAGGCGATGCGCGTCATCGCCGAGGTCGGTCGAGGCGTCGTCGTGTACCTGCGCGGTCACGAGGGTCGTGGCATCGGCATCTCCCACAAGCTTCGGGCCTACGAGCTCCAGGACCAGGGCCTCGACACCGTCGACGCCAACGTCGAGCTCGGCCTGCCGGTCGACAGCCGTGAGTACGACGTCGCCGCGCGCATCCTCCGTGATCTCGGCGCCCGTCGGCTCCGGCTGATGAGCAACAACCCGCAGAAGATCGACGGACTCCAGGAGCTCGGGCTCGTCGTCGAGGAGCGGGTCCCGCTCGACGTGCCCATCCATCCCGAGGCCGAGCGCTACATCGCCACCAAGCGGGACCGGATGGGCCACATCCTCCCGCCGGGGCTCGACGAGGCCTCCTGATGGGGGCGATCGCGGCCGTCGACCTCCGCGCGACGGCGCCGCCGGTCGAGTGGGGAGTCCGCATCGACGACGATGCCATCGCCCGTCTCGCCGATCGCTGGGCGGACGACGCGTTCCCGCTGCCGGCCTTCGACTACCCCGGAACGCCGGACGAGCGGCCCGAGTCCTGGTGGTTCGACTACGTCGTCACCGCCGTGTCGGTCCTCGCCTGCCTCTGGCCGCCCGAGGGCGACGAGATGTGGAGCACCGAGCTCGACGGCGAGTGGCTCGACGATGCGCCCGGGATCTTCGCCGCGTTCACGCGCCGCCTCGGACCCGGCGGTCTCGATCTGGCGGGCCTGGCTGCGCTGGACGATGCTGACGGTGCGGCGCTGTTCGCCGGCCGGGGAACGCTGCAGCTCGTCCCCGAGCGGGTCGATCTGCTGCGTCGGGTCGCGGCCACGCTCCTCGATCGCTGGGACGGTTCCGCCCTCCACCTCGTCGAGGAGGCGGGGCGAGATGGCGTCCGCATCGCCGCGCTGCTGACCGAGACGGTGCCCGGCTACTTCGACCGCACCGAGACGTCGGCGGGGGAGCTGCGCTTCGACAAGCTCTCCCACCTGGCGGCGTCGATCATGGCGGCAGGGCGGGGCTGGGCGGCCGACGGGTTCACGGGCTTCGACGACGTCCCCGTGTACCCCGACTACATGCTGCCCCGGGTGCTCCGCCACGTCGGCGCCATGGTGTACTCACCCCAGCTCGCGTCGACGGTCGACGGACGCCGCCTCATCGAGGCCCGGTCCGACGCCGAGCACGCCATTCGCTGGGCGACCATCCGTTGTGGAGCGCAGCTTCGCGACGCGCTCCACGAGCGAGGCAACCCGGTGACCGCGCCGGCGCTCGACTACCGCCTCTGGTCCGAAGCCGTGCTCGGCCCGGACGCCGCGGACTTCGGCGAGCATCACCGCACCATCACGCTGCGCTACTGACCCGGGCGGGGCCCCGGAGCCCCACCCTCCTCCCGGTGTCCTCGCCCTGGCGGGCTGCGGCCCGGGCCGTGCGCTACTGACCCGGGCGGGGCCCCGGAGCCCCACCCTCCTCCCGGTGTCCTCGCCCTGGCGGGCTGCGGCCCGGGCCGTGCGCTACTGACCCGGGCGGGGCCCCGGAGCCCCGCCCTCCTCCCGGTGT